>NZ_PEJT01000013.1:0-147722 GCF_002750935.1 Stenotrophomonas sp. LMG 10879 | reverse complement strand
CAGCATCGAGAGTCTGGAGGCTGGGCTCGTGGAGTACATCAAGTACTACAACCAAGAGCGCATCAGATTGAAATTGAAGGGCCTGAGCCCGGTACAGTACCGGGAACAGGCCCAAGCGGCCGTTTGACCCCACCGTCCAACTCTCGGGGGTCACTTCACGGACGGGTTTACGGCGTCCCCGCAATCCGACACCGCTCCACCAAACCTACAGATAGCCCAGAGCCGGCTGTTGCATTTGACGTTGCCGTTGCTTGAAGCCTCTGCAGGTGCAGGGCGCAGCCCTGCCGAACACCCCTTACTTGACCGCCGTCACCTGGACGTCGATCACGCCGTCGCCGACGCGGGCCTGCAGTGCATCACCCGGTTGCACCTGCTCGATCCGGCGCACCAGCGCGCCATCGTCTGCACGGGTCACGATGCTGTAGCCACGCGCGACGGTGGCCAACGGACTGACCGCTTCCAGCGAACGTGCAAGGCCACGCAGGCGCAGTGCATCACGTTGCAGCAGGCGCTGCAGCGCCGCTTGCGGGCGCCCGCCCAGCGCGGCAAGGCGACGTCGCAGTGCCTCCATCTGCCGTTGCGGATGGTGACCACGCAACACTGCGGCAGCGTGGCGCAGGCGGGCCGCGCGACGCTCCTGCTGCTGGTTGTGTGCCGCATGCAGTCGACGCCCAAGGTCCAGCTGGCGCCGGCGCAGCAGATCCAACCGCGCCTGCGGGCTCTGTGCATTCAAACGCAGCAGGGCGCGATCAGCGCGCTGCATGGCCTGCTGCATGGCGTGGCGTTGCAGCTGCACCATGCGTGCCGCATTGCGGCGCAGGCGCAGGGCCAGGTCGCGCTGATCGGGTACCAGCAGTTCTGCGGCCACCGACGGCGTCGGCGCGCGCAGGTCAGCGGCAAAATCGCTGAGACTGAAGTCGGTTTCGTGACCCACCGCCGAGACCACCGGCGTGCCGCTGGCGGCGATTGCACGGGCCAGGGCTTCATCGTTGAACGCCCACAGGTCTTCCAGTGAGCCACCACCGCGGGTCAGCAGGATCACGTCGTAGCGGCCGCTGGCATCGGCGGCCTGCAGCAGGCGGGTGATCTGCGCGGCAGCGGTCGCGCCCTGCACCAGGGTCGGCAGCAGATCCACTTCCAGCAACGGGAAGCGGCGGCCGAGCACGCTCAGCACATCGCGCACGGCGGCACCGGTGGGCGAGGTGATCACCGCCAGACGCTGCACATGGGCCGGCATTGGCCGCTTGCGGGCCGGGTCGAACAGTCCCTCGGCCTCCAGCCGCGCCTTCAGTTCCTCGAACGCGCGGCGCAGCGCGCCTTCGCCGGCTTCCTCCATGTGGTCCAGCACCATCTGGTACTCGCCACGGGCGTCGTACAGGGTCACCTTGCCACGCACCAGTACGCGCATGCCCTCGCGCGGCACGAACTTCAGGTACTGCGCCTTCATCCTGAACATCGCAGCGCGCAACTGTGCACGCGCATCCTTCAGGGTGAAGTACAGATGGCCGGACGCCGGGCGCGCCACGCTGCCCAGTTCGGCTTCGACCCAGATCGCAGGAAAGCTGCCTTCCAGCAGGTCGCGGGCGAGGGTATTGAGCTGGCTGGGGGTGAAGACGTCGTTGTTGCGTGGCTGCATGGTTACGGCGTGGGGCAGATGGAGCAGGGGCCTCAGGATCGCACGTCAGCGCAGGCCGTGCTGGCCCAGTGCCCACTGCACGTGTTCGCGGACCACGGGGTAAGCATCCTCGGCGCGCGTCTGCAGTGCCGACAGCGCCTCTGCCGTGGTCGGCGCATTGCCCAGTGCCACGGCGATGTTGCGCAGCCAGCGCTCGTGGCCGCTGCGGCGGATCGGGCTGCCTTCGGTACGGCGCAGGAATTCAGCTTCGTCCCACGCGAACAACTGGTCCAGGCGCGCGGTATCCAGGTTGTTGCGCGCGCGGAAGTCGGCCTCGTCGGTACGTTTGGCGAACTTGTTCCAGGGGCAGACCAGCTGGCAGTCGTCGCAGCCATAGATGCGGTTGCCGATCAGTGGTCGCATCTCCACGGGGATCGCGCCGTCATGCTCGATGGTCAGGTAGGAAATGCAGCGGCGTGCATCCAGCCGCTGCGGGCCGGTGATGGCCTGGGTCGGGCAGACGTCGATGCAACGCGTGCAGGTGCCGCAGTGGGCGCTGGCCGGGGTATCAATCGGCAACGGCAGGTCGATGTAGATCTCGCCGATGAAGAACCATGAGCCGCCGTGGCGGTCGATCAGGCAGGTGTGCTTGCCGATCCAGCCCAGCCCCGCGTTGCGTGCCAGTGCGCGCTCCAGCACCGGCGCAGAGTCGACGAACACGCGGTAGCCCAGTGGCGCCACCTCATCGTTGATCTGCGTGGCCAGCTTCTGCAGGCGGTTGCGCATCAGCTTGTGATAGTCGCGGCCGAGTGCGTAGCGCGCCACATAGGCGCGGCCCGGATCGGCCAACGTGGCCCAGGCTTCGGTGTCATCCTTGTGGCTGTAGTCCATGCCCACCGAGATCACCCGCACGGTGCCGGGCAGCAGCTCTGCCGGGCGCGCGCGCAGGGTGCCGTGGCGGGCCATCCAGTCCATCGTGCCGTACAGGCCCTGGCCCAGCCAGTCGGCCAGGTGCGCCTCATCCTCGCCCAGTTCGATGCCGGCGATACCGCAGCGCTGGAAGCCATGCGCACGCGCGAGGTCGCGGATGCGCTGTACGGCCAGGGCCGGATCGAGGGGGGCAGGGGCGGGGGACATGTGCACCAGTTTAAAATCCCTGCATGGCCAACCTTGCCGATCTGTTCGATTCCCGTGCCGCACGCACACTCGATGCCCAGGCCTCCGCGCTGGCGGGCGAGGCTGGCTGGGGCCTCATGGCGCAGGCGGGGCAGGCGGCCTGGCAATGCCTGCTGCAACACTGGCCACAGGCGCGCCGGCTCGGCGTGGTCGTTGGCAGCGGCAACAATGGCGGCGATGGTTACGTGCTGGCCCGTCATGCGCTGCAGGCGGGGCTGCAGGTTGAGGTGGTCGCGCTGCCGGGCAGTCCGCCTTCCACCGCATTGGCGCAGCGTGCGGCAGCGGATTTCAAGTCCGCCGGGGGAGCCGTTGCCGAGTTCAACGGCGAACTGGTCCAGGCCGATGTATGGGGCGATGCCCTGTTCGGCCTCGGCTTCGCCCGCGCACCGAGCGGTGCAGCACAGGCCTTGATCGAGGCGCTGAACGCGCAGCGGGCGCCGGTGTTGGCGCTGGATGTGCCCAGCGGCGTCGATGCCGACCGCGGCTGCGTGCCGGGCGTAGCCGTGCGCGCGACCCTGACCTTGCAGTTCATCGTCGCCCATCGTGGCCTGTACACCGGCGACGCGCTGGAATACGTCGGGCGCAGGCAGCTGGCCCCGCTGACGCTGCCCGACGAGGCCTGGCAGGGTGTCGTTGCCGCTGCAGAGTGCTGGACGCAGCCGCGCCTGCCCGATCTGCTGCCGCCGCGCCGTGCCAACAGCCACAAGGGGGATTCCGGCCATGTGCTGTGCGTGGGCGGCAACCATGGCAGCGGCGGTGCCATCGCGATGGCTGCCGAAGCCGCGCTGCGTGCTGGCGCAGGCCTGTTGAGCATCGGCACGCGTGGCGACCATGTCGGCCCACTGCTGGCCAGGTTGCCCGAAGCGATGACGCATGCGCTGGAAGATGGCGCTGCGCTGCCCGCCTTGCTGGCAAAAGCCAAGGTGGTGGCGATCGGCCCGGGCCTGGGCCAGGACGAATGGTCGCGCGCGCTGTATGTGCGTGTGCTGCAGTCGGGCCTGCCGCTGGTGATCGACGCCGATGCGCTGAACCTGCTGGCGCAGGATGCGCACGCGTTGACCGATGCGATCCTGACCCCGCACCCCGGCGAAGCTGCGCGCTTGCTGGAAACCACCACGGCGGCAATCCAGGCCGATCGCTACGGCAGCGCGCAGGCGCTGGCCGAGCGCTATCACGCGGTGGTGGTGCTGAAAGGGGCTGGCAGCATCGTCGCCGCGCCCGGCCACACCCCTCGATTGATTGCGGCCGGCAACCCGGGAATGGCGGTGGGTGGCATGGGGGACCTGTTGACCGGCATCATCGCCAGCCTGCGCGCGCAGGGTCTGCCTGCGTTCGATGCGGCGGCCGGCGGTGCGCTGCTGCATGCCCTGGCCGGTGATGTCGCCGCAGCCGACGGTGCCCGCGGCCTGCTTCCCACTGATCTGCTGGCGCCCCTGCGGCGGCTGGCCAACCCGGACTGTTCCCGATGACCGAATTCTTCCTTGCTGACAGCGACGCCACCGAACTGCTGGGGCAATGGCTGGCAGCCACCCGTCCGCCGCAGGCGCTGGTCGAACTGCGCGGCGATCTTGGCGCCGGCAAATCGACCACGGCACGCGCGCTGCTGCGGGCGCTCGGCGTGCAGGGCGCGATCCGCAGCCCCACTTACACGCTGGTCGAGCGCTATCCGTTGTCCAGTGGCGGCGAAGCCTGGCACCTGGACCTGTATCGCATCGGCCAGGCCGGCGAGCTGGATTTCCTTGGGCTGGACGAGGGCAGCGCGGTGCTGTGGCTGGTCGAGTGGCCCGAGCGTGGTGCCGGTGCACTGCCGCCCACCGATCTGGTCGTGGCACTGGAAATTGAAGGGCAGGGGCGTCGCGTGCGTCTCACTGGCGTCAGCGACGCGGGACGTGAATGGCTGTTGCGGCTTCCCGAAGGTGGCGACTTGCAGGCCCTTTCTGTCGGCTGACGAGAACAAACACCGGCAGGTTACGGATTATTAAGGAAAAAGGTGTTGCATTCCGTTCAGTGCGGTGATTGAATCCTGAGTCATGCGCCCGGGGAATCGACTCATTGCCATCTGTGCCGCCGTCGGACTTGGTCTGGCGAGCGTCAGTGCGTGGGCCGGTGAGGTCCGTCAGGTCCTGCTGAATACCGGTTCTACCGGAACCCGTGCGGAAATCGCGCTGGTCGGCAGTGGCGGCTACAAGACCCTGTCGTTGGCCGGTCCGAACCGGCTGGTGGTCGATTTCCCCGATTCCAGCGCGGTGCGCAACCTGAAGATGCCTTCGCCGCAGGGCGTGGTCACGGCGGTGCGCACCGGGCAGCCGGTACCGGGCACCTTCCGTGTCGTATTCGACCTGGCCGAGACGGTCGCGCCCTTCCGCCCGCAGATGCAGCGCGAAGGCAATGAATCCAAGCTGGTGATCGAGTGGCCGGGCGATGGTCCGGCCGTGGCCGCCAGCCGACCCGCGGTGACCCCTGCGCCGACGCAGCCGCCTGCAGCATCTTCGGTGAGCCCGGCTTCGACCCCGAGCCCGACCCCAGCACAGACCGCACAGTCCCGTGGTGATGCCGCGCGCGCCACCGCGCTGTTGACCGCGCAGGTCCAGCAGCAGGCCAGTGCCAGCGCTGCGGCACCCGCCGCGCCGACGCCGGCGCCGAGCACCACCCCGGTGCAGATGGCGGCAGCAGGTACCACCGCCAGCAGCACGCCGATGTCATCGCCGGCAGCGATCCTGGCCGGCCAGGCCACCACTGCGGTGGTGACCACCCAGCCGAAGCCGGTGCCGGCCCCTGTTGCGCCGACCGAGTCGCCACGTCCGACCATGCCCAGCGATGCCTCGCGTATCCGCATGCAGCCGGGCATGCGTCACCTGGTGGTGGCGATCGACCCGGGCCATGGCGGCCAGGACCCCGGTGCCATCGGCCCGACCGGCAAGCGCGAGAAGGACGTCACCCTGGCGGTGGCGCGTGAACTGGCCCGTCAGGTCAATGCCACGCCCGGCCTGAAAGCGTTCCTGACCCGCGACAGCGATGTGTTCATTCCGCTGCCGATGCGTGCGCAGAAGGCGCGTGCGAACAAGGCCGACATCTTCATTTCGATCCACGCCGATGCCGCCGAGAACCGCTCGGCCACCGGTTCGTCGGTATACGTGCTGTCGACCAAGGGCGCGTCTTCGCAGCGTGCGCGCTGGCTGGCGGACAAGGAAAACGCCGCCGATCTGGTCGGTGGCGTGCGCCTGCAGCAGACCGAAGGCACGTTGGCCAACGTCCTGCTGGACCTGGCGCAGAGCGGGTACATGAAATCCTCCGAGGATGCTGCCGGCCACGTGCTGGGCGGCCTGAAGCGGATCGGCAACAACCACAAGCCGAACATCGAGCGCGCCAACTTCGCCGTGCTGCGCACCTCGGACATGCCGGCGATGCTGGTGGAAACCGCGTTCATCTCCAACCCGGATGAAGAGCGCCGCCTGATCGACCCGGCCTACCAGCGCAAGGTCGCCGGTGCGGTACTCGATGGCGTGCACACGTTCTTCAGCCGGCAGCCGCCGCCGGGGACGCTGTACGCCGCGCGCGCGCAGGCCGAGATCGACGCCGCAAGCACCGTGGCCGGCGGCAGCAAGTAAGCCGCTGGATCGCCTGATTCTGCTGGAGCCAAGCCCTGCCTGGCTGGCGCTGCACACGGTGGATCTCGACCCTACCTGTCGCCGCTCCGCTATCATCGTGGCATGACGTCTGCCTGCCCCACCTGCCCATGAACGCGCCCGATCCGCGTCCGATCCGGCCGTTGCCGGAAATCCTGATCAACCAGATTGCCGCCGGTGAGGTGGTCGAACGGCCCGCATCGGTGGTCAAGGAGCTGGTTGAGAACGCGATCGATGCCGGCGCCAGCCGCGTCGACATCGAACTGGAAGAAGGCGGTGTGCGCCTGATCCGCATCCGCGACAACGGCAGCGGCATTGCCGCAGAACAGTTGCCGCTGGCCGTCTCGCGGCACGCCACCAGCAAGATCGCCAACCTGGACGAGCTGGAAGCGGTGGCGACGCTGGGGTTCCGTGGCGAAGCGCTGCCGTCGATCGCCTCGGTCAGTCGTTTCACCCTGTCCTCGCGCCGTGCCCATGATGAGCACGGTTCGGCACTGCAGATCGAAGGCGGCAAGATCGGCGAGGTGACCCCGCGCGCGCATGCGCCGGGCACCACGGTGGAAGTGCGCGAGTTGTTCTACAACGTGCCGGCGCGGCGCAAGTTCCTGCGCGCCGAGCGCACCGAGCTGGGGCATATCGAAGAGTGGTTGCGCTCGCTGGCGCTGGCCCGTCCCGATGTCGAGCTGCGTGTCTCGCACAACGGCAAGGCCTCGCGTCGCTACAAGCCGGGCGACCTGTATTCGGACGTGCGCCTGGCCGAGACCCTGGGCGAAGACTTCGCCAGCCAGGCCGTGCGCGTGGACCACAGCAGTGCCGGCCTGCGCCTGCATGGCTGGATCGCGCAGCCGCATTATTCGCGTGCCAGCACCGATCAGCAGTACCTGTACGTCAACGGCCGTTCGGTGCGTGACCGCAGTGTCGCGCACGCGGTGAAGATGGCCTACGGCGACGTGCTGTATCACGGTCGGCAGCCAGCCTATGTGCTGTTCCTGGAACTGGACCCGACGCGCGTCGATGTGAACGTGCATCCGGCCAAGCATGAGGTGCGCTTCCGTGACTCGCGGCTGGTGCATGACTTCGTCTACCGCACCTTGAAGGACGCGCTGGCCGACACGCGTGCAGGCATGAGCGCGCAGGAGATCGGTGCCGGCGCGGTGCATCCGGCCGAAGGCGGCAGCGCGACTGCGATGCCGGGCGCGACGGCCTCCAGCTTCGGCTACGTGCGCGGTCCGGCACCCGGTGCGGGGCAGGGCGGTGGTGGCGGCTTTTCCGGTTGGCGCCCGCAGCAGCCGCTGGGCCTGCAGGTGGCCGATGCACCCGCGGCCTATGCTGCGCTGTATGCCTCGCCAGCCGGTGCCGAGCGCGGTGCGGCACTGCCGCCGATGCCGATGGAGAACGGACTGCCGGTCACCAGTGCCGACGCCGGGGTGCCGCCGCTGGGCTACGCCGTTGCCCAGCTGCATGGCATCTACATCCTGGCCGAGAATGCCGAAGGCCTGATCGTGGTCGACATGCATGCGGCGCACGAACGCATCGGCTACGAGCGGTTGAAGAATGCGCACGATGGCATCGGCCTGCAGTCGCAGCCCTTGCTGGTGCCGATCACCCTGGCGGTGGGCGAGCGCGAGGCAGACACTGCGGAAGCGGAGGCCGATACGCTGGCCGCCCTCGGGTTCGAGATCACCCGCGCCGGACCAGGCGCACTGCACGTGCGCAGCATCCCGGCGCTGCTGGCCCATGCCGAGCCCGAAGGCCTGCTGCGCGATGTGCTGACCGACCTGCGCGAGCACGGCCAGAGCCGTCGCATCGCCACGGCGCGCGACGAGCTGCTGTCGACCATGGCCTGCCATGGTGCCGTGCGTGCCAACCGGCGCCTGACCGTGCCGGAAATGAACGCGCTGCTGCGCGACATGGAAATCACCGAACGGTCCGGCCAGTGCAACCACGGCCGGCCGACCTGGGCCCGTTTTTCGCTGGCGGAGATCGACCGCTGGTTCCTGCGCGGACGTTGAGGGGAGCACCGATGCGACTTTGGAGAACGGGCGGCCTGCTGGCGGCCCTGTTGCTGGCGGCCTGCAGCCCGGCGCCGACGCCGGCACCGGCCGCGGTTGAGGATCCGGCCTTCGCCGCGCAGCAACAGCAATGGCGGGTGCTGCGTTACCAGGACCTGACCCGGCCCGATGGCTGGACCGCGCTGGTCGGCCTGCACTGGTTGCAGAACCGGTCGCACTTCGTCGGCAGTGGTGCCACCAGCGGCATCCGCCTGGCGGTGGGGCCGGCCAAGCTGGGGCTGTTGCGGCGTGAAGGCGACCAGTGGTGGTTCACGCCGGAATCCGGTACCGATGTCACCCTCGACGGACAGCCGGTGCGCGGGCGCGTGCGCATGGATACCGACAAGGATCCGCAGCCGACCCTGCTGGCCTTCGATGGCGGCAAGGGCCAGCTCAGCCTGATCCGTCGTGGCGCGCGCGATGCGCTGCGGGTCAAGCACGCCGATGCACCGGCACGCCGCGATTTCGCAGGCCTGCAGTACTGGCCCGGTGGTCCGCAATGGCAGGTGCAGGCGCGTTTCATCGCGCATCCGCCAGGCAAGACCCTGCCGATCGTGGACATCACCGGCCTGACCACCGAGATGCCCAACGCCGGTGCGGTGGAATTCGATCGCGACGGCCGCAGCTGGCGGCTGGAAGCGATCGGCGAGCCGGGGCAGCCGCTGTTCCTGATCTTCGCCGACCGCACCAGTGGCCACGGCAGCTATCCTGCTGGCCGCTATCTGGATACCGGTGCGCCCACCGCCGATGGTCACGTGATGATCGACTTCAACCACGCCCACAACCCGCCGTGCGCGTTCACCGCCTATGCAACCTGCCCGCTGGCGCCGCCGGAAAACCGCTTGGACCTGCGCGTGGAAGCGGGCGAGAAGGCGTATCACCTGCCTGAAGGAGAGGGCTGAACATGTTGATGAAACTGTTGTTGCGTAGTGCCGTTTTTCTCGTTGCCTGCGCCGCTGGCCCGTTGGCCATCGCGCGCGATGCGCCGGCCGAAGCCACGGCGGGCAAGCCGCCGGTGCCGCTGCTGTGGAAGGTCACCGGGCAGGGAGATGCGCGCCTGTACCTGCTGGGTTCTTTCCATCTGTTGAAGCCACAGGACTATCCGCTGTCGAGCGACGTCGAGCAGGCATTCGAAGCCTCGCAGCGCGTGCTGTTCGAAGTGACGCCGGAGGAACTGCAGTCGCCGCAGATGGCCAGCCAGATGGTGCAGGTGGCTACCCGCAAGGATGGCAGCGAACTCAAGCGTGACCTGGATGCGCCGACCTGGCAGAAGCTGCAGGCCTATGCGACGCAGAACAAACTGCCACTGGCGCAGCTGCAGGGCATGAAGGCGTGGTTCGTCGGCCTGACCATCACCGTGGGCCAGATGCAGAAGCTGGGCCTGGACCCGGAGCTGGGGCTGGACCGTCACTTCATGCAGCGGGCGCAGAAGGCTGGCAAGAAGACTGCAGGCCTGGAAGACATGTCCAGCCAGATCAACCTGCTCGATGGCATGAGCGTGCAGGAGCAGCGGCAGATGCTGTCCGAGGCGCTGGACGAAGCAGGCAAGGGCGATGCCCAGGCGCAGATGCTGCATGAGGCCTGGCGCCGCGGCGATGATCGCCTGTTGTGGAACCGGATGGGCGTGGAGATGCGCCAGAGGTACCCGCAGCTCTACCAGCGCATCAATACCGACCGCAACGATGCATGGTTGCCCAAGCTGCAGCCTTACCTGCAGGCCGGGCAGGGCGGCACGCTGGTGGTGGTGGGCGGCCTGCACCTGCTGGGCAACGATGGCGTGGTGGAGAAGCTGCGCGCGAAGGGCTACAAGGTCGAGCGTGTCTGCAAGGGCTGCAGGAAGTAGATCCACGCCACGCGTGGGGCATTCAAAACAAAACGGCGCGCCCATGGCGCGCCGTTTTCGTATCAGCCGGGGCGGGTCGCCTCAGCGGCGGGTCTTGCCGCCGGTCCCTGCGCCACTGGTCGGCTCGCTCGGCTTGCCGGCCGTGCCGGTGCCGGTGCCCGTTCCGGTGCCACCCGGACGCGGACCACCGAAACCACTGCCCATGTTGCGCTGGAATTCCTGCCACAGCTCCAGGTTGCGCTCGGTCAGCTGGTTCATCATCGCCCACGGCGTCTGCCCCAGCAGGTTGCCCATCTGCTGACGGAACTGCTGCTGCTGGTCGAGGAAGACCTGCATGCTGCGCTCCAGGTAGTTGCCCATGAAGCCCTGCAGGGAATCGCCGTAGAAGCGGATCAGCTGGCTCAACAGCTGGGTGGAGAGCATCGGTTCACCGTCCTGCTCCTGGTCGGCGATGATCTGCAGCAGGACCGATCGGGTCAGGTCGTCGCCGCTCTTGGCGTCGCGGACTTCGAAGTCTTCGCCGTCGAGGATCAGCTGACGCACGTCCTCGATGGTGATGTAGCTGGAGATCTCGGTGTCGTACAGACGGCGGTTCGGATACTTCTTGATGATGCGGGTCGCAGCCATGAAGCGGTACTCGTCACAGTAGACGCGCAGCATGGCGCAGTGCAGCAGCGGTTGCAACCGCCCCAGCCCCCGCCAGGCTTGGCTTTCCGTGCCCGGAATGTTGCGCAACAAGGCTTTGCGTGCTGCGCAGCATGACCAACGGCAGGGTGCAGCGCCGGGCCCTCAGGCCCTGGCGCCGTCTACCAGCCCATGTGGTGGCCGCCGTTGATGTCCAGGTTGCTGCCGGTGATCCACGAGGCCTCTTCGGCCACCAGGAAGGACACGCCATAGGCGATTTCTTCCGGCTTGCCCAGGCGCCCGGTGGGGATGTCGGCGATGATCTTGGCGCGCACTTCCTCGGGCACCGCCATCACCATGTCGGTGGCCACATAGCCGGGCGAGATGGTGTTCACGGTGATGCCGAAGCCTGCGTTCTCGCGCGCCAGCGAGATGGTGAAGCCATGCATGCCGGCCTTGGCGGCGGCGTAGTTGGCCTGCCCGTACTGGCCCTTCAGGCCGTTGATCGAGCTGATCTGGATGACCCGGCCCCAGCCGCGTCGACGCATGCCTTCGATGACCGGGCGGGTGACGTTGAACACCGAATTGAGGTTGGTGTTGATCACATCGTGCCACTGCTCCGCGCGCATGCGGTGGAAGGTGGTGTCGCGGGTGATGCCGGCGTTGTTGACCAGGATCTCGACCGGGCCCAGTTCGGCCTCGACCGCGCGGATCAGGGCTTCGGCGCTGGCGGAGTCGGAGACATCGCCCGGGAAGATCGACACCTGGTAGCCGCGTTCGGTCATCGCCTGCTGCCAGGCGCGGGCCTTGGCTTCGTCACGGTAGTTGGTGGCGACGCGGTGGCCCTGGTCGGCCAGGCGTTGGCAGATGGCGGTGCCGATGCCGCCGGTTCCGCCGGTGACCAGTGCGACGCGAGATGTCATGGAAAGCTGTCCGGATATCAGGTGGGGGAAGGGGGATTCTGCAACATCGGCGCGGAAAGTGCGCCCGCCGGCAGCAGGATGTCCGCGCGTGGCAGCAGGCCGGGGTCGAAGCTGCGCTGGGCGGTGGCCAACAGCGCATCGCGGTCGTCGATGCCTACCAGTGCGGTGCCCGGCTGGCCCAGCAGTTCCCACAACCGGCGCAGCACCGGCACCGGCGCGCGGGCCTCCACCGGCAGCGCGGCCAGTGACTTGGACAGTTTGTGGCCCGGAGCATCCAGCAGCAGCGGCAGGTGCCAGTAGCGTGGCGTCGGCAGGCCCAGCGCCCGCTGCAGCAGGATCTGGCGGGCGGTGGAATCGAGCAGGTCGGCGCCGCGCACGACCTCATCCACGCCCTGCGCGGCATCGTCGACCACCACTGCCAGCTGGTAGGCCCAGCAGCCGTCGGCGCGGCGCAATACGAAGTCGCCCACCTCGGCATGGACATCCTGTTGCTGCCGGCCGCGCAGGCCATCCTCGAAATGCACCACGCTGCCCGCAGG
The DNA here is from genome assembly GCF_002750935.1 of Stenotrophomonas sp. LMG 10879. Classification (NCBI taxonomy): domain Bacteria; kingdom Pseudomonadati; phylum Pseudomonadota; class Gammaproteobacteria; order Lysobacterales; family Lysobacteraceae; genus Stenotrophomonas; species Stenotrophomonas sp. LMG 10879. Next base: position 135,325 of record NZ_PEJT01000013.1, on the reverse strand, counting down.
TACCCGGAAGCGGACGGCCGGGTCCGCTCGTGGCTGACGCGCAACGCAGTGGTGATGGATGCCGCCATTGGCGGCCAGATCGCTGCGGCTGCAGTGGCAGACAAAGGCGTGGCCATCGGCCAGCAGGCGGTCCAGCGCAGTCTGATAAGCGTCGCCGCGCGCGCTTTGCCAGATCACCGGCCCGTCGTGGGCCAGGCCGAACGCGGCCAGGGCCTGCAGTTGCGCCTGTGCCGCGCCGGCCACCGTGCGGGGTGGGTCGACGTCCTCGATGCGCAACCGCCACAGGCCGCCATGGTGGCGCGCGAGCAGCCAGCTGCCGAAGGCGGCAAGCAGGGAGCCGGGATGCAGCAGGCCGGTGGGTGAGGGCGCGAAACGGCCGCAGGGAAGGTTGGAGGTCATGCAGGCTGAATCGTCGGTCAGGTTGGCGCTTGAATTCAAGCTGACCGCACCGCAAATTGACGGATATCAACCCCTTCCAAGCCGGAATTTCCCATGTTTACCCGCATTGCCCTGTTCCTGGCGACCAATCTCGCGGTCCTGATCCTCGCCAGCATCGTGATGTCGCTGCTGGGGGTCAATTCGAACCAGATGAGTGGCCTGCTGGTCATGGCCGCGATCTTCGGTTTCGGTGGCTCCCTCATCTCGCTGCTGCTGTCCAAGTGGATGGCCAAGCGCTCCACCGGTGCGGTGGTGATCACCGAGCCGCGCAACCAGACCGAGCGCTGGCTGCTGGCCACCGTCGAGCGCCAGGCCAAGGCGGCCGGTATCGGCATGCCGGAAGTGGCGGTGTATGACGGCCCGGAGATCAACGCGTTCGCCACCGGTGCGAACCGCAACAACGCGCTGGTGGCGGTGTCCACCGGCCTGCTGCACAACATGAGCGAGGACGAAGCCGAAGCCGTGCTCGGCCACGAGATCGCCCACGTCGCCAACGGTGACATGATCACCATGGCACTGCTGCAGGGCGTGCTGAACACCTTCGTGATCGTGCTGGCCCGCGTCGTCGGCGGCGTGATCGACAGCGCATTGTCCGGCAACCGCGAAGGCGGCGGCCGTGGCTTTGCCTACTACATCATCGTGTTCGTGCTGGAGATGGTGTTCGGCCTGTTCGCCACCATGATCTCGATGTGGTTCTCGCGCCACCGCGAGTTCCGCGCCGACGCCGGCGGTGCTTCGCTGGCCGGTCGCCAGAAGATGATCGCCGCGCTGGAGCGCCTGCAGCTCAACCACGGCCAGAGCACGTTGCCGACGCAGATCGCGGCCTTCGGTATTGCCGGTTCGACCGCGAAGAAGCTTTTCATGAGCCATCCGCCGCTGGAAGAGCGCATCGCCGCGCTGCGGGCGTCGACCGCGGCGTAAGCTCCGGCCTCCGATGGAGATGCAGGAACGCCTGGCCTCGCGCTGGGCGTTTTTGTTTGCGGGGATGCATTGCTGGCGCCGGGCTCGCCCGGCGGCTCGTTTCCGCGACCGCGGAGGGGTGTCACTTTCTTTGCTCGTGCAAAGAAAGTAACCAAAGAAACACGCCGCCAGTCCGCGAGCCGATGCTGCGCATCGGTGCCCTGCGCTTCTCGGGGAATCAGGGGACGGCGCCGAACTCGCTGCGCTCAGACACCGGCGCCTCTGCGCCCCTGATTCCCCTGCGATGCTCGGCTCGCTACAAGGCGGACCCAACGTCAAAGGCCACAGCTGCACCCAGTAGATCCACGCCATGCGTGGATGCTCTTGCCGTTGATCTTGATCTTCCAGTCCGCCTTGTAGCGAGCCGAGCACCGCAGGTCCGGCGAGGGCGCAGAGGCGCGGGTGTCTGAGCGCAGCGAGTTCCCGCACCGTCCCTCGACGGATCGAGGAGCGCAGGAAACCGACGTGCGAAGCACGACGGCTCGCGGCCGGCGGAGCGTTTCTTTGGTTACTTTCTTGATGGCGCACATCCCTGTGCGCCACCCTGCGGGCCGGCTGCGCCGTTCCGCGCTGCTCCTGCAGCGCGGTGCACGAGCAAAGAAAGTGACAAGCACGATCACCGCACAAACGAAAACGGCACCTTCGCTGGTGCCGTCTCCATGAACCGCTTTACGCAGAAAATCAGAACTTCGCGTCGAACTCGGCGGCGTAGCCCGTGTTCACCAGCACCTTCTGCAGCGACTCGGCCACCTTCAGGTTGCCGGCCACGATCTGCTGGGTGTCCGGGCCGCGGTTGTCCATGCGGGCCGGGGTCGCGCCCTTGAAGTCGCAAACCTTGCCACCGGCCTCGCGCACCAGCAGCACGCCGGCGGCGATGTCCCAGGCCTTCACGCCGGCCTCGAAGTAGGCGTCGGCGCGGCCACAGGCCACATAGGCCAGGTCCAGCGCGGCCGAACCCGAGCGGCGGATGTCCTCGGCGTGCACCAGCAGGGCGTCCACCGACTTCAGCTGTGCACTGGCGCGTGCGCGCTCGCGCGGGGCGAAACCGGTGTGGATCATGGTGCCTTCCAGATCCTTGCGGTCGGCCACGCGGATACGACGGTCGTTGAGCACGGCGCCGGCACCACGGCTGGCGGTGAACAGTTCATTGCGCAGCGGATCGAAGATCACCGCGTCGGTCGGCTCGCCGTTCTCGACCAGGGCGATCGACACGCAGTAGTGCGGCACGCCGCGCAGGTAGTTGCTGGTGCCGTCCAGCGGGTCGATGACCCACATGTGGCGACGCTCGCTCTGCACGCCACCTTCTTCACCGAAGATGCCGTACTCGGGGTAAGCGCGCTTGAGTTCCTTGACGATCACCTTTTCCGCGTCCGCATCGACTTCGCTGGCGTAGTCCATGCGGCCCTTCTGGACTACATTCAGTGCCTCGAGCTTGTTGATGTTGCGCAAGAGGACGTTGCCGGCGAGGCGGGCGGCCTTGACCATGACGGTTACGGCGGGTTTCTGCATGGCATGGGCTCCCGGAAGGGCAGAAGAGAAGGGCTGGCGGGGGAAAAGAGCGGGTCCGGCGCAGTGGCCGGCCGCACAGTTTACCATTGGTCTTCGTCCAGCTCGACATTTTCCCTGTTCATGTCCCAGTTTCCTGCCGCTACCCGCCTCCGATTCGTCCTGGTCGGGACCCAACACCCCGGCAACATGGGGGCCGCCGCCCGTGCCCTGAAGACCATGGGCCTGGCCCGCCTGGTCCTGGTGGCGCCGGAGAAGCCGCTTGATGAAGAGGCCTTCCGGCGCTCGGCCGGCGCCGAAGACGTGCTCGGCGACGCACCGGTGGTGGCCACCCTGGCCGAAGCCGTTGCCGACTGCCGGTTCGTGCTGGGCTGCACCGCACGGGCGCGCCGGGTCCAGCTGGAGGAGTTCCTGCCGGCAGATGCCGCCGCCCGCGCCGTGGCCAAGGCCAGCGAAGGCGCCGAGGTGGCGCTGGTGTTCGGCCGTGAGCGCACCGGCCTGACCAACGAGGAGCTGCAGCTGTGCCACGCCGCAGTGCACATCCCGTCCGACCCGGAGTTCAGCTCGCTCAACCTGGCCGCTGCGGTGCAGGTGCTGGCCTATGAAGTGCGCATGCAGCTGCTGGGTGCACAGCCGGTGGCCGCGACCGGGCCGGACAGTCGCGAGCAGACGGCCAGCCACGATCAGATGGAGAGCTTCTTCGCCCAGTTGGGCGAGACCCTGGACGAGATCGATTTCCACAAAGGCCGCGCGCCTGATTCGGCGATGCGCAAGCTGCGCCGCCTGTTCCTGCGCAGCGAGCCCAGCGAGCAGGAAGTGCGTCTGCTGCGCGGCATCCTGGCCGATACCCAGCGCATGGCGCGCTTGGCGCAGAAGAACAGCAAGGACAGCTGACGACGGTCTCATTTTTTCGGGTAGTCTGTCCGGATACCCCGGGGGGATGATGCTTGTGTCGGGTCTGCGTAGGGCAATGCAGGGGGAACTGCTGAGCCTGGCCTTGGCCCTGCTGGCCGGGACGGCGCATGCTGCGCCGGTTCTACAGTTGGGGCGTTGGGCAGCGAAGTGGGGCAACTCGCGATGACGCAGGATCATGCGCCTGGCCGTGTGGGCCGTGTGGGCCGTGTGGGCCGGCAGGTGGCCGGGCCGGCGCCGACGGTGTCCGGCCGTGCGTCCGGCGTGCAGCCGCGTGTCGTCTGTCGTCGACGGGTGCAGAGTGCGTTGCAGAGGGTGTTGGGGGCTTCCGGTTTCCGCCGCGTCGTTGCGCATGCGCAGCCGTGGTTGGATGAATTGAAACAAAGGTCGACGCGCGTGCGGATGGAAGTGGAATGAAGTTGCTCGGCTCCGGGATGCAGGCCCGATTCCTGCTGGCGATGGGCGGGGCGATGCTGGTGGTGGTGGCGATCCTGGCCGTGCTGCTGGGGCGGCAGGCGGCGATGCAGGGCGAGGTGAGGTCGCTCAGCAACGGCGTCATCCACGAACTGTTCGACCGCAGCGTGCGCAGTCGTGGCGAGGCCATGGTGCGCGAGCTGTCCGATGCGCTTGCCGGTCCGCTTCACAAGAACGATCTGGACCAGGTCGGGGCGTTGGTGCGCAGCATTTCGCGGCAGCCGGTGGTGCGCTATGTACTGGTGTTCGACGACCGTGGACGGTTGGTCCACGACGGCTCGGCCGGGGTGCCCGATGCCGGACGGCCGATGGCCGATCCGCTGGCCGCCGGGGCGATCGCCGCGCAGTCGCTGGTGGTGCAGCAGTCGCCCACGGTGCTCGACAACGCGATGCCGATCAGGATGGGCAAGCAGCGCATCGGTGGTGTCCGCGTCGGCATGGCCCTGGACGAAGTGCTGCAGCGTGAGCAGGCAGCCAATGCGACCCTCGGTGAGCGGCTGCAGCAGATGGGAAGCCGGCATCTGGGCTGGCTGCTGCTGATGCTGGGCCTGCTGGTGGTGATCGGCGTGGTGGTGATCCTGTACGTGCAGCGCACGCTGGTGGCGCCGATCCGCGAGCTGGCCGCGGCCGCCCGGCGCATCGAGGCGGGTGACTACCAGGCGCCGCTGCGCGAAAACACCCGCGACGACGAGGTGGGTGAACTGGTGCGTGGCTTTGCCCGCATGCGTGATGCGATTGCCCGCCATGACCGCGAAGTGCGGCGCATGGCCTACACCGACGCGTTGACCGGGCTCACCAACCGGCTGGCATTCCGCGAGGCGCTGGACCACCGGTTGATGGCCGCACGTGCGTCCAATCACCGGCTGGGCCTGCTGTTCGCCGATATCGATGATTTCAAGCGGGTCAATGACACGCTGGGCCATGAGGCCGGCGACGAGGCGTTGCTGCAGTTTGCCCAGCGCATCGGCCGTGCCGTGACCGAGGCGGGCGGCGACGACGCGGTGCTGGCGCGGTTCGGCGGCGATGAATTCGTGATCCTGGTTGGCGATGGCGATGTCGCGGCCAATGCGCGGTTGCTGGCCGAAGTGCTGGTGCGCGAGCTGGGCAAGCCGCTGGTGGTGCAGGGCAGGGAGCTGTTCCTGGGCACTTCGATCGGCGTGACCCTGTTCCCCGACGATGCCGCCGATGCCACGACGCTGCTGAAGAACGGCGACATCGCCATGTACCAGGCGAAGATGGCCGGCAAGAACTGCTATCGCTATTACAGCCGGGCCATGGATCACGCGGTCGAGCGCCGCGTGCACATGGAACAGGAGCTGCGCGGTGCCTGGGAGCGCGGCGAGCTGCGGTTGGCCTACCAGCCGATCTTCCGCATGCGCGACCGTCGCATGGTCGGCGTGGAAGTGCTGCTGCGCTGGCAGCACCCGACGCTGGGCACGATCCCGCCATCGGTGTTCATCGAGGTGGCCGAGCAGAGTGGCCTGATCGAGATCATCGGCCCGAAGGTGCTGCGTGCCGCCTGCATGGAAGCCGTGCAGTGGCCGCGGGGCGTGGCCGGTGACGAGCTGTTCGTTTCGGTCAATGTGTCGCCACGGCAGTTGCGCGGCGGTGAGCTGCCGGCGTTGGTCGCGCAGTGCCTGCAGGAGTCGGGTCTACCGGCCTCGCGCCTGCACCTGGAGCTGACCGAGACGGCGGTGATCGGCGATGAGATGCTGGCCGCACAGCTGCTGGATCGCCTGCACCGGGCGGGGGTGAAGGTGTGGCTGGACGACTTCGGTACCGGCTTCTCCGGTCTCAGCCACCTGCGGCAGGTGCCGGTGGACGGGGTCAAGATCGACAAGAGCTTCGTCGCCGACATGCAGCGCGACCCGGACGATCTGGCCCTGACCACGGCGATCATCGCCATGGCCCATGCCCTGGGCATCACGGTGGTGGCCGAGGGTATCGAGCAGGAGGCGCAGTTCGAGCTGCTGGCCCAGCGTGGTTGCGACCTCGGTCAGGGCTATCGCTTGAGCCACCCGGTCACTGCCACCGAGGTGGTGCGGATGATCGAATCGGGCGCGTGACAGTAGATCCACGCCATGCGTGGATGGGCGTTCCTGGCAGAAGCATCCACGCATGGCGTGGATCTACTGTCAGACCGGGCGCTTGCTCGGGTCGCCGGGCAGCTCGCGGACCAGCTTCGGCACCAGATAGCCGGACAGCCGCGCAGTAAGGCCGGCAATCAGGGCCTTGGCCTGGACGTCGTCCACTTCGAAATGGGCCACGCCCTCGACCCGATCCAGCTGGTGCAGGTAATAGGGCAGCACGCCGGCGGCGAAGCTGCGCTCGCTCAGGTCCTGCAGCGCCTGCACGCTGTCGTTGACTCCGCGCAGCAGCACGGCCTGGTTCAGCAGCTGCGCGCCGATGCCGCGCAGGCGGGCCATCGCGGTATCGACGCTGGCATCGAATTCATTGGCGTGGTTGGCGTGGACCACGATCGCCAGTGGCCATGGCAGGCTGCCCAGCCAGGCCAGCAGCTCGTCATCGACCCGCTCGGGCAGCACGATCGGCAGGCGCGTATGGATGCGCAGCCGGCGGATATGCGCGATGCCGCGCAGCGCATCGGTCAGCTCGGCCAGCTTGTGGGTGGCCAGTGACAGCGGGTCGCCGCCGGACAGGATCACCTCATCGATGTCCGGGTCTGCAGCGATGGCCTGCACTGCCTCCTGCCATCCCCCCTTGGCGGCATTTTCGGCGCCATAGTCGAAATGCCGGCGGAAACAGTAGCGGCAGTTGATCGCGCAGCTGCCGGTGGCCACCAGCAGGGCGCGACCGCGGTACTTCTGGATGACCCCGGTGGCCTTCTTTGCTGCACCGTCGCCCACCGCATCGAAGCTGAACCCGGGGGCCGGGCGCATCTCGGCATCGATCGGCAGCACCTGCCGCAGCAGCGGATCGTGGGCATCGCCACGGCGCATGCGCGCGACGAAACCCTCCGGCACGCGCAGCGCGAACTGGGCGATGGCCGCCTCCGATACACCCAGTGCCGTGGCATCCAGATCCAGCCGGGCCAGCAGCGCCTGCGGGTCGCGCAGGGCCTGCCGCCACAGCTGCTGCCAGCGCGCGGGCGCCGCTGGCGACTGGGTCCGGGGGAAGGCGGAAAGCTGCATGGAGAGGGGGCCTGCGGTTATCATGGACACATAAACAGTTGCCCGCCGGGGTTCCGGTGGGCTTTCCATTCTATCCGGCTCGCCGCACGCGCGGCGGTTTCGCCATTTGAGGAGCTTGAGCATGGCCACTGCGGGCATGAACGATGTCAAGAACGGGATGAAGATCCTGGTCAACAATGAACCGGCCGTCATCTCCGAGACCGAGTTCATCAAGCCGGGCAAGGGCCAGGCCTTCACCCGCGTGCGCTATCGCTTCATCAAGTCGGGCCGCACGGTCGAAATGACCATGAAGGCGACCGACGACGTGGAAGTGGCCGATGTGGTCGATACCAACATGGACTACATGTACAGCGACGGCGAGTACTGGCACTTCATGGACCCGGAAACCTTCGAGCAGGTGCAGGCCGACAAGGCCGGCATGGGCGGCGCCGAGAAGTGGCTGAAGGGCGAAGAGTCCTGCATCGTCACCCTGTTCAATGGCTCCCCGATCTTCGTGCAGCCGCCGAACTTCGTCGAACTGAAGATCACCGAGACCGACCCGGGCGTCCGTGGCGACACCTCGGGCGGCGGCGGCAAGCCGGCCACCCTGGAAACCGGTGCCGTGGTGCGCGTGCCGCTGTTCGTCAACCAGGATGAAATCATCAAGGTCGACACCCGTTCGGGCGAGTACTCCTCACGCGTGAAGTAATCCGGGTACGCGCCGGCGCATTCGCGCTGGCGCTCCCACGATCCGCCATGCGGATCGTGGGCCCCCGCTCACCAGCACCCACACCCCGCCGCTTCGCGGCCGCCCCTGACTCAGGGGCTTGCCTTCCAGAAGCCCAGCGGTAGCCGTTTGACCGGTGATCAGTCGCCAGGTCGGAGCCAAGGCTACGTACGGTCCTTCCCCCATAGCCAGTGAGCCCGCATGAGCGATAGCCCGCACCTCCCCGAAGCCTGCGATCTGCTGATCGAAGCCGGTTATGTCGTTCCGATCGAGCCGCATGCGGTGGTGCTGGAAGACCATGCCGTCGCCGTGCGTGGCAGTGAGATCGTGGCCATCCTGCCGCGTGCCGAAGCGCGTGCGCGCTTCCGCGCCACCCAGGTGGTCAGCCGCCCCGAAGCGGCGCTGATGCCGGGCCTGGTCAACGCACATACGCACAACCCGATGACCCTGCTGCGCGGCGTCGCCGACGACCTGCCGCTGATGACCTGGCTGCAGCAGCACATCTGGCCGGTGGAAGCGGCGGTGATCGGCCCCGAGTTCGTGGCCGACGGCACCACCCTGGCCATCGCCGAGATGCTGCGTGGCGGCACCACCTGCGCCAACGAGAACTATTTCTTCGGTGACGTCCAGGCCGCCGTCTACAAGAAGCACGGCTTCCGCGCGCTGGTCGGCGCGGTGATCATCGATTTCCCCACCGCCTGGGCCAAGACCGACGACGAGTACTTCGCCAAGGCCGGTGAACTGCATGACCAGTGGCGCACCGACCCGCTGATCGGCACCGCGTTCGCGCCGCATGCGCCGTACACCGTCAACGATTCCAATTTCGAGCGGGTGCGGATGCTGTCCGACCAGCTCGACATGCAGGTGCACCTGCATACCCATGAAACCGCGCAGGAAATCACCGATTCGATCAAGCTGCACGGCCAGCGTCCGCTGGCGCGGCTGGATCGCCTCGGCCTGGTCAACGACCGCCTGATCGCGGTGCACATGACCCAGCTGACCGAGGCCGAGATCCACCTGTGCGCCGAGCGCGGCGTCAGCGTGGTGCATTGCCCGGAATCGAACCTGAAACTGGCCTCCGGTTTCTGCCCGGCCTGCGCCCTGCAGCGCGCCGGCGTGAACCTGGCCATCGGCACCGACGGCTGCGCCAGCAACAACGACCTGGACATGTTCAGCGAGAACCGCACCGCGGCGATCCTGGCCAAGGCCGTGGCCGACGACGCCACCGCGCTGGACGCGGCGACCACGTTGCGCGCGTCCACGCTGGGTGGCGCCCGCGCGCTGGGCTTCGGCGAGCGCATCGGCTCGATCGAGGTCGGCAAACAGGCCGACCTGGTCTGCGTCGACCTGTCCGCGCTGGAGACCCAGCCGCTGCACAATGTGCTGTCGCAGCTGGTGTACGCCACCGGCCGCCAGCAGGTCAGCGACGTCTGGATCGCCGGCAAGCCCAAGCTGGTGCAGCGTGAGCTGGTCGGCATGGACCTGCCGGGCATCATCGCCAACGCGCGCCAGTGGCGCGAGCGCATCCGTCATATCCGCGCCTGAGTACAGGCGCCGCAAGGACAACCGTCATGACTGCCCCCCACGCTTCTTCCAATTTCGATCAGGCCGAGCTGGACAAGTTCGCCGCGCTGGCCAACCGCTGGTGGGACGCCGATGGCCCGCAGAAGCCGCTGCACGCACTGAATCCGGTGCGCCTGCAGTACGTTGCCGACCGCGCGCCGCTGCGTGGTGCGCGCGTGCTCGACATCGGTTGTGGTGGCGGGCTGCTGAGTGAAGCGCTGGCCCAGGCCGGTGCCGAGGTGACCGCCATCGACCTGGCGCCGGAGCTGGTCAAGGTCGCGCGCCTGCACGCACTGGAAAGTGGTGTCAGCGTCGACTACCGGGTGCAGGCCGCCGAAGACCTTGCCGCCGAACAGCCGGGCAGCTTCGACGTGGTGACCTGCATGGAAATGCTCGAGCACGTGCCCGATCCGGGCGCGATCATCGAGGCCTGCAACCGTCTGCTGAAGCCGGGCGGCCATCTGTTCCTGTCCACCATCAACCGCACCGCTGCGGCCTTTGCCGTGGCCATCGTCGGTGCCGAGTACGTGGCGCGGCTGCTGCCCAAGGGCACCCACCACTACCAGGAATTCATCAAGCCGGCCGAGCTGGCGCGCTGGCTGCGCGAGGCCGATCTGCAGCTGGCCGATGTCAGCGGCATGGCCTACGAGCCGTGGCGCAACCGCGCCCGCCTGAGCAGCCGTACCGACATCAATTACCTGGCCCACGCGGTCAAGGCGCCGTGACCGCCGCAGCATTTCCGCGTGCGGTGCTGTTCGACCTGGACGGCACCCTGCTGGACAGCGCAGCGGATTTCGTCGCCACGCTTGACGTGATGCTGGCCGAGCGTGGCCGCGCACCGATCGATCCGGCGCAGTTGCGTCCGGTGGTGTCGAAGGGCTCGCGGGCGATGGTGTCGGCCGCGTTTCCAGAACTGGAAGCGGCCGCGCGCGATGCGCTGATTCCGGAATTCCTGCAGCGCTACGAAGCCTCGATCGGCCAGCACGCCGTGTTGTTCGGTGGCGTCGCCGGCATGCTCGATGCGCTGGACGCGGCCGGTACGGTGTGGGGCATCGTCACCAACAAGCCCGAGTACCTGGCGCGGCTGATCGTGCCGCAGTACGGCTGGCAGCAGCGTTGCGCGGTGCTGGTTGGTGGTGACACCCTGGCCGAGCGCAAGCCGCATCCGTTGCCGCTGCTGCACGCCGCGCAGCTGATCGGCATCGCAGCGGAAGACTGCGTGTATGTCGGCGACGATGAGCGCGACATCATCGCCGCGCGTGCCGCCGGCATGCCGTCGGTGGCGGCACTGTGGGGCTACCGCCTGCACAGCGATGACCCGTTGGCCTGGCAGGCCGATGTGCTGGTCGAGAACGCCGAACTCCTGCAACTGGCCAGCCTCTGGCCGACCCGGCCGGCGACCCCGGCCCAGCCGTAAGGAACAACGTAGTGAGCAGTACCGCGCTGGACAGTTTCCTCGACAAGTGGCGCAGCCGCTGGCCGGAATGGTCGGTGGCTGAGCCGTTCGTGGCCGAACCGCAGCGCCCTGTGGCGCTGGCGTGGTTCGCGCTGCTGCAGGAATTCGACGACATGCTCAACACCACTGGCGACCCGCTGCCGGCCGACGCCAAGCTGGCCTGGTGGGGCGAGGAACTGCGCAGCTGGGCCGCGCAGCGTTCGCGGCATCCGCTGGGACGCGTGCTGGAGCCGGTGCGGGCACCGTGGGCGCAGCTGGCCGAGGCGCTGCCGGATCTGGTCGAGGCGCGCATTGTCGCGCTGGACGCTGCCGCTGCCGAGCGCGCACTGGGCAACTATGCCGAAGCAGTGGCTGCGGTCGAAGCGGTGGTGTTTGCCGACACGCCGCGCAAGGGCGCCGGCCGTGCAGTGCTGCTGCAGACCCTGGCCCAGCGCCTGCAGGACGCTGGCGTGGCCGGCGTGCCGCGCAGCCTGCTGGACGAGGACGCCGGCAATGCCGCACAGCGTTGGGCGCAGCAGCTGCTGAAAGGGTGGGGCGCCCGTGTGCCCGGTCCGCGCGCGCGCCGCGTGTGGTCGAGCCTGGCGCGTGCCCGCCTGGCGGCGCAGGCCGCCGGCAAGCCGATTGAAGCGACGCCAGTGCGCACGTTGCTGCGTGTATGGTGGGCCGCGCGCGCCTGAACGATTGGCCGCTGCGCTCGCCGGGCATGGCCCGGCGCCACCGCGCATGGTTGATTGCATGCTGTCTGTAGCGCCGAGCCTATGCTCGGCTATTCATGGCCAACTGCAGCCGAGCGTGGGCTCGGCTCTACGGCAGCGGCCCACCACCGTAACGGGCGATGGGCGTTACTTCCGTTCCAACACCAGCAGCGGGTCGATGCGGGTATCGAACCAGTTCATGCCCCAGTGCAGATGCGGGCCGGTAGCGCGACCGGTGGCGCCGACGGCGGCGATCACCTGGCCCTGTTCGACGCGATCACCGACCTTCACGTCGATGCGCGACAGGTGCAGGAAGTTCGAGCTGACGCCGAAGCCATGGTCGAGCAGCAAGGTACCGCCGGTCAGATACAGATCCGGGCCTGCGAAGGTGACGATACCCGCAGCCGGTGCTTTCACCGGGGTACCGGTCGGCACCGCGATGTCCATGCCGGAGTGACCGGCACCGGGCTGGCCGTTGTACACACGCGCATTGCCGAAGCGGCCGCTGATGCGACCCTGCACCGGCCAGATGAAGGTCTGGGTGAAATCGGTGCGGTTGTCGTCCCGCGCGCGCGCCGCGGTGACCTGCGCCTGCTCGCGCTTGATCCGCTCGGCGATGGCCGGCGGCGGATTGACCGTCTTAGGCGGTACGCCGTTGACCCGCTCGGTCGGCCAGTCGCGCGGCGTCACCGTGATGGCGGCCGTCTCGCTGCTGCCATCCGGCCGGCGGATCTGCACCTGCAGCGGTCCCTTCTCATCGCGACCGATGCCGAACACCACGCTGCCGTAGCTGCTCACGCGCAGGTCGCGGCCTGCGTAGCGCACGCTGCTGCCTGCGGGAACCTTGCCGATCACCAGCGCGCCCTGCGACGCGCTGGCCGGGAACACCACGCGGCTGTCGATCAGGTCGCCGATGCCGTCCTGCGCCTGTGCCGACGGTGCGGGGAACAGGGGCGCCGCCAGCAGCAGCGCCCCGAACATGAGTGCCGAACGCATCAGCGGTCGTAGGTCATGCGCTGGCCGGCGGGCTGACCCACCAGCTTGCTACCGTCCCACACCAGCTGGCCGTTGACCCAGGTGGAGGCGATGCGCGATTGGAACGTGGTGCCTTCGAACGGCGACCAGCCGCACTTGGACAGCACGTCCTCGCGCTTGACCGTGAACGGCACGTCTTCCACCAGCACCAGGTCGGCGAAGTAGCCTTCGCGCAGGAAGCCACGCTCTTCCACGTCGAACAACTGGGCGGGAGCATGGGCGAATTTCTGCACCACCTGCTCGCGGGTCAGTTTGCCTTCGTGCACGCGTTCCAGCGCGGCGACCAGCGCGTACTGCACCAGCGGCAGGCCGGACGGCGCCTGCGCATAGGGCTTCTGCTTCTCTTCCCAGGTATGCGGGGCGTGGTCGGTGGCCAGGACATCCAGTACGTCGTCAGCCAACGCGGCGGTGATCGCCTCGCGATCGGCCACGTCCTTGATCGCCGGGTTGCACTTGATCAGGTTGCCCTTGGTGGCGTAGTCCGGGCGGGCGAAGTGCAGGAAGTGCACGCAGGTCTCGGCGGTGATCTGCTTGCGGCTGCCGTCGGCGCGGATCAGCGGGCCCTTCTCGAACAGCGCCAGTTCGTCGGCGGTGGAAATGTGCAGCACGTGCAGGCGGGTGCCGTGCTTGCGCGCCAGCGACATGGCCAGCCGCGTCGACTTGATGCAGGCTTCACGCGATCGGATGTCCGGGTGCATCTCCGGGGTCAGTGCGTCGCCGTACTTTTCCTGGAAGGCCTTCAGGTTGGCATCGATCATCGGCGTGTCTTCGCAGTGCGTGATGATCGGGGTCGGGCACTCGCGGAAGATCGCATCCAGGGTTTCCGGGTTGTCGACCAGCATGTTGCCGGTGGATGCACCCATGAACACCTTCACGCCCGGCGCCTTCTTCGGGTCGAGCGCGCGGATGGCCTCCAGGTTGTCGTTGCTGGCCCCGTGGTAGAACCCGTAGTTGGCCCAGGCACGGCCGCGCGCCAGCTCGTACTTGGCTTCAAGAATGGTCGAGTCGAGTGTCGGCGGGTTGGTGTTGGGCATGTCCATGAAGCTGGTCAGGCCGCCGGCCACGGCCGCAGCCGACTCGCTGGCGATGTCACCCTTGTGGGTCAGGCCCGGTTCGCGGAAATGCACCTGGTCGTCGATCATCCCGGGCAGCAGCCAGCGCCCGGCCGCATCCACCACCTGTTCGCCATCACGCGGGGTCAACCCCTTGCCGATCTGCGCGATGCGGTCGTTCTCGATGCGCAGGTCGCCTTCGAAGGTGCGGCCTTCGTTGACCAGGCGGGCGTTGGTGATGAGCGTGGAGGACATGTCAGTGTTTTCCTGTGCAACGGCAAGAAGGGGCGTTGGGAGATTCGGGCACTGGATCGAAGCCGCCGGGATGGAACGGATGGCAGCGGCCCAGCCGTCGCGCCGCCAGCCAGCTGCCGCGCAGCGGGCCGTGCCGGGAGATGGCGTCCATGGCGTATTCAGAGCAGCTCGGCACGAAACGGCAGCGAGGCCCCAGCAGCGGGCTGATGAAGCGCTTGTAGAAGCGCAGCAGGGCGATGAGCAGGCGCGAGATCACTCAGTCATCTTAAGCCAGTTGGCATGAAGGCCGCATTTGTGCAGGATGGGCCGTTGGTCGCATGTCGTAGATGGCCTGCGACCGCTATCGGCACCCCTCCAGGTGCCGGACAGGTTCCGTACCGCGCAAGGCGGTCCGTGTTCGTCGGACCGCACCTTGGACCCGTTGACTCCTGGACTGAATGGAGCGGGCCCCCAAGGTTGCTGCTGCGGGTCGGGTAGGCTATAAAGGCCCGCTTTCCCGGGCCCCGGGGAATCCAAGGAAGAGCGTTTCGTGGCTGCTAAAAAAACTGCAAAGAAGGCCGTCAAGGCCGCCAAGAAAACCGCCAAGCCTGTTGTGAAGAAGTTGGCGGCCAAGCCCGTTGCCAAGAAGCCGGCCAGCAAGCCGGTGACCAAGGCGGCATCCTCACAACCGGCGGCCAGGAAGGCCACCGCAAAGAAAGCGCCGGCCAAGTCCGGCAAGCCGGCAGTGGCGAAGAAACCCGCTGCGCCGGTCAAGGCCAAACCTGTCGTTGCCAGCAAGAAGGCACCGGCGGTGAAGAAGGTTGCCAGCAAGGCTGCGCCGGTGAAGAAGGCCGCTGCCAAGCCGGCGCCGAAGAAGGCAGCAGCCAAGCCGGCGCCGAAGGCGGTGGTGAAGAAGGTTGCCGCCGCGCCTGCTGCGAAGCCGGCAGCCAAGAAGGTGGCGCCTGCCAAGCCGGCACCTGCCGCCAAGGCTGCCAAGAATGTCGCCGCGCCGGCTGCCAAGCCGACGCCGGCCCCTGTAGTGAAGTCCGCACCGAAGCCAGCTGCGAAGCCGGCCCCGGCCAAGTCTGTCCCGGCCAAGACCGCGGCAGTGGCAGCAGCCAAACCGGCCTCCAAGCCGGCCCCGGCCGCCGCTTCTGCAGCATCGACCGCCCCGCAATCCAAGAATCCCGTGCCCGTTTCGAAATCGCCTGCTAAAACCGCCGTGAAATCCGATTCCGCTCCGAAGACCGTGACCCGCCCCGTGGGCAAGGTCGCTGTGGCCGTCGCCGCCCGTTCGTCGGCACCTGCGCCGCGCAGCAAGTACAAGGTCGTCGAATACAAGACCGACGAGGCCACTGGCCGCCCGATCCTGCCGGCAGGCTACAAGCCGGCCTCGGACGAGGAGTACATGAGCCCGCTGCAGCAGGAGTACTTCCGCCAGCGCCTGCAGAACTGGCGCGCCGATCTGGTGGAAGAGTCCAAGCAGACCATCGAGAACCTGCGTGAGGAAGTGCGTGACATCGGCGATGAAGCCGAGCGCGCGACCCGCGAGACCGAGAACTCGCTGGAACTGCGCACCCGTGACCGTTACCGCAAGCTGATCGGCAAGATCGACAGCACCCTCAAGCGCCTGGAAGCGGGCGATTACGGGTACTGCGTGGACACCGGTGAAGAAATCGGCCTGGAGCGCCTCGAAGCGCGCCTGACCGCCGAGCGCACCATCGACGCCCAGGAGCGTTGGGAGCACCTGCAGAAGCAGCAGGGCGACTGATTCCGGTTCGTTGTGATGTCATGCGAAAAGCCCGGCTTCGGCCGGGTTTTTTGTTGGGATCGAGTTGGCTGTGTAGAGCAGCGCCTTGGTTGTTCCGTGAGCGAGCCGGCGGGTCACCCGGGCCAGGACACGCCGTAAACCCATCCTGGGGGCTCGGTCGCGCCATCCATGGCGCGAACGGTCCTGGCCCGGGTGACCCACCCGCTCCAGAGGGTTCCCGAGTGCGGCCGCTGTAGAGCCGAGCCCACGCTCGGCTCAGGTCGAAGCCGTGGGGCAGGGAAGAGCAAGAGCAAGAGCAAGAGCAAGAGCAAGAGCAAGAGCAGCCAAGCATGGCTTGGCTCTACCAGGAGCGGTCATGCGTGCGCTCGCGGCTGTTGGGTCCGCCTTGTAGCGAGCCGAGCACCGCAGGGGAATCAGGGGCGAAGAGGCGCCGCTGTTTGAGCGCAGCGAGTTCGGCGCCGTCCCCTGATTCACCGAGGAGCGCAGGGCACCGGTGCGCAGCGCCGGCTCGCGGATGGCGGCGCGTTTCTTTGGTTACTTTCTTGATGGCGCACATCCATGTGCGCCACCCTGCGGGCCGGCTATGCCGTTCCGCGCTGCTCCTGCAGCACGGTGCGCGCGCAAAGAAAGTGACACCCCGCCGCGGTCGCGGAAAAGGGCCGCCGGGCATGGCCCGGCGCTACCAGTGCGTCGGCGCACGTAAACCCGCTGTCGCGGAAACGACGAGCCGACGCTACTGCAGATCGCGCAGATTCAATTTCCGCAGCGTCGGGTTCTTCCACGCGGTGATCCCGGCCACGCTCAGCACCGCGAACCCGCCCAGTACCACTGCCGGTACCAGCCCCAGCACCTTGGCCATCGTGCCGGCATAGAACGCGCCCAGTTCGTTGGACGAGCTGATGAAGATGCCGTTGATCGACGACACCCGGCCGCGCATCTCTTCCGGCGTGGCCAGCTGCAGGATGGTGGAGCGGATCACCACCGACACGCCGTCGAAGGCGCCGTAGAACAGCAGGATCAACGCCGACAGCCAGAAGTGCTGGGACAGGCCGAAGCCGATCACGCACAGGCCGAAGCCGGCCACCGCGAACAGCAGCACGCGACCGGCGTTGCGGTGCAGGGGGTGGCGCGCCAGCCACAGGCCGACGCACACCGAACCCAGTGCCGGGGCCGCGCGCAGGATGCCCAGGCCCTCCGGGCCGTGGTGCAGGATCTCGTGCAGGAACGCCGGCAGCATCGCCACTACGCCGCCCAGCAGTACCGAGAACATGTCCAGCGCCATGGCACCGACCATGATCCGGTTGCCAACCACGAAGCGCGCGCCTTCGGCGATGCTCTTGAAGATCGGGGCGGCAGGGCCGGCATGCACCGGTTCTTCCACTTTCAGCGTGGCCAGGCAGCCCATCGCGACCAGCGCGAAGGCCGTGGCGACCGCGTAGGACAAGCCCTTGCCACCGACGCCGACCAGCACGCCACCCAGTGCCGGGCCGGCGATCATGCCGCTCTGGAACACCACGGCGCCGAGGCCGGCGCCACGGGCGAAATGTTCACGTGGCAGCACGCGGGCGAACAGGGCGTTGTAGATCGGTGACAGGAAGGCGCGGACCATGCCGGTCAGGGCGATGGCTGCATAGATCGGCCACACGCCTTCAACCGGCAGCCAGCCCTTGGCCACGCTGGTCAGCACCAGCGCGGTGGCGATCAGTCCGGAACAGGCGACCATGCCCAGCTTGCGGCGCGGCAGATGATCCACCAGATAACCGGCGAACGGCGCCACGCAGAAGAAAGGCAGCACCTCGGCCAGGCCGATCAGGCCCAGCGAGAACGGATTGCGGGTGACTTCGTAGATGTGCCAACCGACGGTGACCGCGACTACCTGGTAGGACAGCATCGCGAAGATGCGGTACGCCAGCAGCCGGGCGAAACCGGGCCGGGACAGCAGGCCCAGCGCGGTGTCTTCGGCCGTGGCAGGTTCGCTCACGATGGATCGCGCTGCAGCTGGGCCTGCGCGGTCTCACGGATGAAGGCCAGCATCGCCGCCACGCCGTTGCTGCGGGTCGGCGACAGGTGGCGGGACAGGCCGATATCCTGGATATAGCTGGGTTCGGTGGCCAGGATCTCCTGCGCGGTGCGCCCGGAGTACACGCGCAGCGCCAGGAAGATCAGGCCGGAGACGATGGCCGAATCACTGATGGCGTGGAAACGCAGCGACTGCGCATTGCCTTCCGGCACGATCCAGACCATCGACTGGCAACCGAGCAGGCGGTGCTCTTCGGTCTTCCATGCTTCCGGGAAGGCGGGCAGCTTGCGGCCGAGGTCGATCAGGTACTGGTAGCGCTCGGACCAATCGCCGAAGAAACCGAATTCCTCGGCGATGGCCGTCTGTGCCTCGGCGGCAGTGGGTTCAAGCGGGAATGGGGAGTCGATCACAACAGTCTCTACAGTGGGAGCGTGGCCGGCGGGCCGGCCACGGGGCAGGGCAGGTCAGCCGCGCTTGCGCGACCAGCGCACGCCCTGCGGGGTGTCTTCCAGCACGATGCCTTCGGCGGCCAGCTGGTCGCGGATGGCGTCGGAACGGGCGAAGTCGCGCGCCTGCTTGGCTGCCGCACGTTCGTCGATCAGGCCCTGGATGCGCGCGTCGTCGTCGCTGTCGCCAGCGGCGTTGCCGAACCACTGCGCCGGATCGGCCTGCAGCAGGCCGAGCGCGAGGCCGGCGCCCAGCAGTTCGCCCTTCAAGCGTGCGCGTTCGGCCGGATCGGTGGCGCGGCGTGCTTCACCGGCGATACGGGCCACTTCGGCCAGCGCCTGCGGGGTGTTGAGATCGTCGTCCAGGGTCGCCTCGACGGTGGCCGGGATCATTGCGCTGGCCTCGACCGATGCCAGCTCGCGCAGGGTGCCGTACAGGCGATCCAGCGTGCGCACCGATTGCTCGATCAGGCCATCGGACCAGTCCAGCGGCTGCCGGTAGTGGGCCGACAGCAGGGCCAGGCGCAGTGCCTCCGGCGGATGCTGGCGCACCAGGTCATGCACGCGCTCGATGTTGCCGAGCGACTTGCTCATCTTGGCGCCGCCGAAGTTGAGCATGCCGTTGTGCAGCCAGAAGCGGGCGAAGATCCTGCCGCCGTGGGCGCATTCGCTCTGCGCCAACTCGTTCTCGTGATGCGGGAACTGCAGGTCGACACCGCCGGCATGGATGTCGATGGTCTCGCCCAGGTGGGCGGCGGCCATTGCCGAGCACTCGATGTGCCAGCCCGGACGGCCGCGGCCCCAGGGCGATTCCCAGCCGGGCAGGTCGTCGCTGGACGGCTTCCACAGCACGAAATCGCCCGGGTCGCGCTTGTACGGGGCCACGTCGACACGGGCACCGGCCAGCATCTCGTCCGGGTCGCGGCGCGAGAGCTTGCCGTAGCCGTCGAAGCTGGCCACCGCGAACAGCACATGGCCTTCGGCGGCGTAGGCATGCCCGCTGCTGACCAGCTGCTCGATCATGGTGATGATCTGCGGAATGTGCGCGGTCACTTCCGGCTCGATGTCCGGCGGTGCCACGCCCAGCGCGGCCATGTCTTCACGGTAGGCGGCGGCGAAGCGGTCGGTGATGGTGCTGATCGGCACGCCCTGCTCGCGCGCGGCGGTGTTGATCTTGTCGTCCACGTCGGTGATGTTGCGGGCGTAGCGCAGGCCACCGAAGCGCCGCCGCAGCAGGTCGGCCAGCACCCCGAACACCACCGGCCCGCGGGCGTTGCCGATGTGCACGTAGTTGTAGACCGTCGGGCCGCACACATACAGGGTCGGACAGGCCGGGTCGAGCGGGGTGAACGGTTCGAGCTGGCGAGTCAGGTTGTTGTGCAGGCGCAGGGTCATGGGTCTGTGACTGGGGGACAAGCCTGTGATTTTAGAACGTGTCGGGGCCCTTTGGGGGGCCGTTGCCACCGGTGGACGTCAGCGGCGGCCCGGGTGGGGTGGGCAGGAACGGCGCGGACGGGTAATGTTCAGCCCCTTGCGGTCACCACTGCCTACACTATTGCCGTGTCCCTGCTCCTTTCGCCAATGAAAACCACCGCGTTGCTGACCCTGGCCTGCCTGTCGGCGCTGCCCGCCGTGGTCCTGGCCCAGGAAGCCGAGCCCCGCAACCGGGTGGTGATCGTGGAGAACGTGAAGTTCGACTACGCCCAGGTGCTCAACGTGGAGCCGGTGTTCCAGACCCTGCGCGCGACCCGCACCGAGGAGCACTGCGAGCCGGTCTCGACCCGCACCCTGGCCCCGGTCAATGTCACTGGCGAGGAGCCGGTCGAGGACAAGGGCCGCATCGGCCGCCTGTGGGATTCGGTGCGCTCGATGTTCAAGCGCAGCGATGAGGAGGTGCTGGAGGAGCTTCCGGCGGAAACCCCCGCGCCGGCGCCGGCCAACACGGGCCCGATGCTGACCCGGGACTGTCGTATCGTCCCTGTCGGGCGCGAGTTCCGCCGTCCCATCGCCTATGACGTGGACTACGTCTACAAGGGCACCAAGTACCGTTCACGGCTGCCGGAAGACCCTGGCAACCGGCTGAAGATCCGGGTTTCGATCACCCCCTGGGTGGGCCCGGAGCAGGCTGCCGCCGGCACCCCCTGATTCTGCGACGCCGGCCTCTTGCGCCGGCCCCGGCCGCATGTAAAGATTGCCGACCAATGAAGCTCACCGACTTCCAGCACGACAGCAGCGCCGCCCGCCAGGCCACTGGCATGACGTCGCGTGCCCGTCGACCGGAACCCCACATTCTCGCTGGGTAATCCGGAGCTTTCTGCTGTTCGTCCGAAAAAAACCCAGCCCGCCGGCTGGGTTTTTTCGTTTCCGCGTTCTGAAAGCTTCATCTGCAACCTTTTCGTACCACCCTGGTTCCCGGTTTTCCCTTCCACCTTCCACCGCGTCGACCACCGGCGCCGCTCATGCAAGGAATGATGATGTCCCCCAAGCACTTCCTGAACACCCAGGACTGGAGCCGCAGCGAACTTGACGCGCTGCTGACCCAGGCTGCGCTGTTCAAGCGCAACAAGCTCGGCGACCAGCTCAAGGGCAAGTCGATCGCGCTGGTGTTCTTCAATCCGTCCATGCGCACCCGCACCAGTTTCGAGCTGGGCGCGTTCCAGCTCGGTGCCCACGCAGTGGTGCTGCAGCCGGGCAAGGATGCATGGCCGATCGAGTTCAACCTCGGCACGGTGATGGACGGCGATACCGAAGAGCACATCGCTGAAGTGGCCAAGGTGCTCGGCCGTTACTGCGACATCATCGCCGTGCGCGCGTTCCCCAAGTTCGTCGACTGGGCCTACGACCGCCAGGACGTCGTGCTCGAGAGTTTCGCCAGATACTCGCCGGTGCCGGTGATCAACATGGAGACCATCACCCATCCGTGCCAGGAACTGGCGCACGTGATGGCCCTGCAGGAGCATTTCGGTACTCAGGACCTGCGCGGCAAGAAGTACGTGCTGACCTGGACCTACCACCCCAAGCCGCTGAACACCGCGGTGGCCAACTCGGCGCTGACCATCGCCACCCGCATGGGCATGGACGTGACGCTGCTGTGCCCGACCGCCGACTACATCCTCGACGAGCGCTACATGGGCTGGGCCGAGCAGAACGTGGCCGAGAGCGGCGGTTCGCTGAAGATCAGCCATGACATCGACAGCGCCTATGCCGGTGCCGACGTGGTCTATGCCAAGAGCTGGGGCGCGCTGCCGTTCTTCGGCAACTGGGAACCGGAGAAGCCGATCCGCGACCAGTTCAAGCACTTCATCGTCGACGAACGGAAGATGGCGCTGACCAACAACGGTGTGTTCAGCCACTGCCTGCCGCTGCGCCGCAACGTGAAGGCGACTGACGGCGTGATGGATTCGCCGCAGTGCATCGCCATCAACGAGGCCGAGAATCGCCTGCATGTGCAGAAGGCGATCATGGCCGCTGTTGCCGGCCGCTGATTCTTTTCGATTCGAACATTTCCGCCGGGCATGGCCCGGCGCTACCAGGACATACCCCCATGAGCAACAAAGACGTCGTTCTCGCTTTCTCCGGCGGCCTTGATACCAGCTTCTGCGTGCCGTACCTGCAGGAGCGCGGCTACAACGTGCATACCGTGTTCGCCGATACCGGCGGCGTGGATGACGAAGAGCGCGATTTCATCGAGAAGCGTGCCGCCGAGCTGGGTGTCACCAGCCACCAGACCGTCGATGGCGGTCCGGCCATCTGGTCCGGCTTCGTCAAGCCGTTCGTGTGGGCCGGCGAGGGCTACCAGGGCCAGTACCCGCTGCTGGTGTCGGACCGTTACCTGATCGTCGATGCCGCGCTCAAGCGCGCCGCCGAACTGGGCACCAACATCATCGCCCACGGCTGCACCGGCATGGGCAACGACCAGGTGCGTTTCGACCTGGCAGTGAAGGCGCTGGGTGACTACCAGATCATCGCGCCGATCCGCGAGATCCAGAAGGAACACACCCAGACCCGCGCCTACGAGCAGAAGTACCTGGAAGAGCGTGGCTTCGGCGTGCGCGCCAAGCAGCAGGCCTACACCATCAACGAGAACCTGCTGGGCCTGACCATGTCCGGCGGCGAGATCGACCGTTGGGAAGCACCGGGCGAGGGCGCCCGTGGCTGGTGCGCACCGCGCATCGAATGGCCGGAAGCACCGCTGACCGTCACCCTGAAGTTTGTCGAAGGCGAAGCCGTCGAGCTCAACGGCAAGGCACTGCCGGGCGAGCAGATCCTGGCCCAGCTCAACAAGCTGTTCGCTCCGTACGGCGTCGGCCGTGGCGTGTACACCGGCGACACCGTGATCGGCCTCAAGGGTCGCATCGTGTTCGAGGCGCCGGGCCTGGTCTCGCTGCTGGCCGCGCACCGCGCGCTGGAAGATGCGGTGCTGACCAAGCAGCAGAACCGCTTCAAGCCGGACGTGGCGCGCAAGTGGGTGGAGCTGGTGTACGAAGGCTTCTACCACGACCCGCTGAAGACCGACATCGAAGCCTTCCTGAAGTCCTCGCAGGCCAAGGTCAACGGCGAAGTGGTGCTGGAAACCCGTGGTGGTCGCGTCGACGCCGTTGCGGTGAAGTCGCCGCACCTGCTCAACACCAAGGGCGCCACGTATGCGCAGTCGGCGGACTGGGGCGTAGAGGAGGCCGAAGGCTTCATCAAGCTGTTCGGCATGAGCTCGACGTTGTATGCGCAGGTCAACCGCGGCTGAGCCGCGATCGACCTGCCCGCGCATTCCTCCTTAACCCCGCGCCGTTGGCGCGCCCCCTTCAACAAGAAGGGGGCTCTCCTCCAGACGCGTTCCGGTAGCGCCGGGCCATGCCCGGCGGAAATCCACAGGATTGTTGATTCATGCTTGAACAGACGCTCGATCACCTGCAGGCGCTGGTGTCCTTCGACACCCGCAACCCGCCGCGTGCGATCACCACCGGTGGCATCTTCGATTACCTGCGCGACAACCTGCCCGGGTTCAATGTCGAGGTGATCGACCACGGCGCCGGCGCGGTCAGCCTGTATGCCGTGCGCGGTACGCCGAAGTACCTGTTCAACGTGCATCTGGACACCGTGCCGGACTCGCCGCACTGGAGTGCCGACCCGCACGTGATGCGCCGCCTGGACGACCGCGTGGTCGGCCTCGGCGTGTGTGACATCAAGGGCGCGGCCGCGGCGCTGGTGGCGGCGGCCAACGCCAGTGATGGCGATGCCGCGTTCCTGTTCTCCAGCGATGAAGAAGCCAACGATCCGCGCTGCATCGCGGCGTTCCTGGCCCGGGGCATCAAGTACGAAGCGGTGCTGGTGGCCGAGCCGACCATGAGCGAAGCGGTGCTCGCGCACCGTGGCATCAGCTCGGTGCTGATGCAGTTCGCCGGCCGTGCCGGCCATGCGTCGGGCAAGCAGGATGCCGCCGCCAGCGCGCTGCACCAGGCGATGCGCTGGGGCAACCGCGCGCTGGACCACGTCGAATCGCTGGCTTCGGCACGCTTTGGTGGACTGACCGGCCTGCGCTTCAACATCGGGCGCGTGGAAGGTGGCATCAAGGCCAACATGATCGCGCCGGCGGCGGAAGTGCGCTTTGGCTTCCGGCCGCTGCCGTCGATGGATATCGATGCGCTGCTGGCGACCTTTGCCGGTTTCGCCGAACCGGAAGCGGCGGTGTTCACTGAAACCTTCCGTGGCCCGAGCCTGCCGGCCGGTGACATCGCCGAAGCCGAGAACCGCCGCCTGCTGGCGCGCGACGTGGCCGATGCGCTGGACCTGCCGATCGGCAACGCGGTGGACTTCTGGACCGAGGCGTCGCTGTTCTCGGCCGCTGGCTACACCACGCTGGTGTTCGGCCCGGGCGACATCGCCCAGGCCCATACCGCCGACGAGTTCGTGACGCTGGAGCAGCTGCAGCGCTACGCCGACGCCGTACACCGGATCATCGCCGCCGGCGCCTGATCGACCTACAACGCCGCTGCGCTTCTGCGCGGCGGAACTGCAACGCGGCGACCGCCGCCTGTGACGAAACCGAAATGTCTCCTGCCCTCCAGCCCCACCGCCAGACCCGCCAGACCATCGTGCGCCTGCTCTCGAGCATGGCCAGCGCGAAGGAGATCAGCCAGTACCTCAAGCGCTTCTCGCAGCTGGACGCCAAGCGCTTCGCCGTGGTCAAGGTCGGCGGCGCGGTGCTGCGCGACGATCTCGACGCGCTGACCTCCTCGCTGTCGTTCCTGCAGGAGGTCGGCCTGACCCCGATCGTGCTGCATGGCGCCGGCCCGCAGCTGGATGCGGAACTGGCGGCCGCCGGCATTGAAAAGCAGACGGTCAACGGCCTGCGGGTGACCTCGCCGGAAGCGCTGGCGATCGTGCGCCGGGTGTTCCAGCAATCCAACCTGCGCCTGGTCGAAGCCCTGCAGCAGAACGGCGCGCGCGCCACGTCCATCACTGGTGGCGTGTTCGAGGCGGAGTACCTGGCCCTGGATACCTACGGCCTGGTCGGCGAGGTGAAGAAGGTCAACCTGGCACCGATCGAAGCCAGCCTGCGTGCCGGCTCGATCCCGGTCATCACCAGTCTTGGTGAGACCGCCGGCGGGCAGATCCTCAACGTCAATGCCGACTTCGCCGCCAACGAACTTGTGCAGGAACTGCAGCCGTACAAGATCATCTTCCTGACCGGCACCGGCGGCCTGCTGGACGAAGAGGGCAGCGTGATCGATTCGATCAACCTGTCCACCGAGTACGACCACCTGATCGCACAACCGTGGATCCACGGTGGCATGAAGGTGAAGATCGAACAGATCAAATCGCTGCTGGATCGCCTGCCGCTGGAATCGTCGGTGTCGATCACCCGGCCCGCCGACCTGGCCAAGGAACTGTTCACCCACAAGGGCTCGGGCACGCTGGTGCGCAAGGGCGAGAAGGTGCTGCGTGCAACCGCCTGGAGCGAGCTGGACCTGCCGCGCCTGAAGGGCCTGATCGAATCCAGTTTCGGTCGTACTCTGGTGGCGGACTATTTCCAGAAGACCACGCTGCTGCGCGCCTATGTCAGCGAGAACTACCGCACGGCGGTGATCCTCACCGATGAGGCCGAGGGCGTGTACCTGGACAAGTTCGCCGTGCTCGACGACGCGCAGGGCGAAGGCCTTGGCCGCGCCGTCTGGAACGTGATGCGCGAGGAAACCCCGCAGCTGTTCTGGCGCTCGCGCAACGGCAATCCGATCAACCATTTCTACTATGCCGAATCCGATGGCTGCTACAAGCAGGGCCATTGGAAGGTGTTCTGGTACGGTGCCGATGGCATCGACCGGATCAGGACCTATGTCGACCACTGCGCCGTGCGCGCACCGAGCCTGGAGGGCTGAGCGCGATGAACCACGCCGACTGGACCCGGGTACCCACGCTGACCGGCACGCATGCGCGGCTGGAACCGCTGCAGATGAGCCATATCGATGGCCTGCGCGGTGCGTTGGGTGACGGCGCGTTGTCGAAGCTCTGGTACACCCAGGTGCCCGATGCGAAGACCATGACCGGCTACGTGCAGGCCGCGCTGCAGGCGCAGGCCGAAGGCAAGGTGCTGCCGTTCGTGGTGTTCGATGCCAATGACCAGATCGTCGGCACCACCCGCTACTACGACCTGCAGGCAGACGTGCCGCGGCTCAGCATCGGCTACACCTGGTACGGCGAGTCGGTGCAGCGCACCGGGGTCAACACCGAAACCAAGCTGATGCTGCTCGGCCATGCCTTCGAGCGCTTGGAATGCCTGAGCGTGGTGTTTGAAACCAGCTGGTTCAACTTCACCTCGCGTACCGCGATCGCACGCCTGGGCGCCAAGCAGGATGGCGTGCTGCGCAATCACCGTCGTCATCCCGACGGCACGCCACGCGACACCGTCATCTTCTCCATCATCGACGCGGAATGGCAGGGCGTGAAACGCCACCTGCAGCACCGCCTCGACTCGCACGCATGAGCACGTACGCATGAGCACTTCCTCCTCGTTCACCGTCGGCATCGTCGGCGCCCGCGGCCATACCGGCGCCGAGCTGATCCGGCTGGTGGCCGCACATCCGAACCTGCAACTGGGCTTCGTGTCGTCGCGCGAACTGGCCGGGCAGCGCGTGTCCGACCACTACCCGCAGTGGCAGGGTGAACTGCAGTTCGAAAATCTCGACGCCGATGCCGTGGCCGCCAAGGGCGTGGATGCGGTGATCCTGGCCCTGCCCAACGGCCTGGCCGCTCCGTTCGTGGCGGCGCTGGAAACGGCGAAGCCGGACACGGTGATCGTCGACCTGTCGGCCGACTACCGTTTCGACACTACCTGGTACTACGGCTTGCCCGAGCTTACCCGCAGCCGTTACCGCGGGCAGAAGCACATCAGCAATCCCGGCTGCTACGCCACCGCGATGCAGCTGGCGATCCATCCGCTGCGGGAACTGCTGGCCGGACCGCCACAGTGCTTCGGCGTGTCTGGCTACTCCGGTGCCGGCACCTCGCCGTCGGACAAGAACAATGTCGAGCTGCTGGCCGACAACCTGATGCCGTACGCGCTGACCAACCACGTGCACGAACGTGAGGTGTCCGTGCAGCTCGGCGTGGCCGTCGAGTTCATGCCGCACGTTGCGCCGCATTTCCGTGGCATCACCCTCACCGCCAACCTGTGGTTGAACCGGGTGCAGACCCGCGAGCAGATCGTCGAGCGCTTCCAGCAGGCCTATGCCGGTGAAGCACTCATCGAGGTCGTGGACGAGGCGCCGTGGGTGAGCCGCATCGCGGGCCGCCATGGCGCCCAGGTCGGCGGCTTCACGCTGGCCCCGGGCGGCAAGCGGGTGGTGGTGGTGGCGACCCTGGACAACCTGCTCAAGGGCGCGGCCACCCAGGCCATGCAGAACCTCAATCTCGCGCTGGGCATCGACGAACTGACGTCGATCCCGCACTGAAACCGTACAGGAGCCCCCATGGCAGACCTTCTTTGGCAGAAGCCCGGCGTCGCTGTCGATGCCCAGATCCAGACCTTCCTCGCCGGCGACGACGTGATCCTCGACCGCGAATTCTTCCTGCATGACATCGCCGCCAGCGCCGCGCACGCGCAGGGCCTGCAGCACATCGGCATCCTCAGCGCCGATGAACTCGCTGGCCTGCTGCGCGAACTGGAGGTGCTGGCGCAGGACTTCCGCGAAGGCCGCTTCGTGCTGGATACGCAGTATGAAGATGGCCATTCGGCCATCGAGGCACGGTTGACCGAGCGCCTGGGTGATGCAGGCCGCAAGATCCATACCGGCCGTAGCCGCAACGACCAGATCCTGGTCGCGACCCGGTTGTGGTTGAAGGAGAAGCTGCAGCGCGTCGCGCAGGTGAGTGCCGAAGTGGCCAAGGTGGCGCTCGACCGTGCGCAGGCCGAGCAGCATCTGCCGATTCCCGGTTACACCCACATCCAGCGTGCCGTGGTGTCGTCGGCCGGCATGTGGTGGGCTGGGTGGGCCGAGGCTTTCATCGACAACGCTGTGCGTGCCCGCGATACCCATGCACTGGTTGATGCCAATCCGCTCGGCACCGCCGCCGGTTACGGCGTGAACCTGCCGCTGGACCGCGAGCACACCACCCGCGCGCTCGGCTTTGCGCGCATGCAGATCTCGCCGATCTACGCGCAGCTGTCGCGTGGCAAGTTCGAACTGGCCGCACTGGAAGCGCTGGGTGGCGCGACCCTGGACCTGCGCCGCATCGCCTGGGACCTGTCGCTGTTCACCAGCGCCGAATTCGGTTTCGTGGCGCTGCCGGCGCAGTACACCACCGGCAGTTCGATCATGCCCAACAAGCGCAATCCGGACGTGATCGAGCTGATGCGGGCGACCCATGCCAGCGTCGCCGCTGCACGTACCGAGATCGAGCAGCTGCTGTCGCTGCCGTCGGGTTACCACCGCGATCTGCAGTCGTCCAAGGGCGCGATCTTCCACGGCTTCGGTCGTGGCCTGGCCGCGCTGGAGCTGCTGCCGGCGCTGCTGGCCAACCTGGAATGGCGCGATGACAAGCTGCGTGCGGCGATCGATTCGGGCATGTACGCCACCGACGTAGCGGTGGAAGCCGCGGTCGCCGGCGTGCCGTTCCGCGAGGCCTACAAGGCCGCTGCTGCCGGCGCCGACAGCGCAGGGCAGGGGCGTACGCCGGAAGGCAGCCTGGCGGCGCGGGTATCGCCGGGTTCGGCGTCGGACCTGCGCCTGGATGAACTGCGCGCGCGCTGGCAGGCGCTGTCCTGATGGCCGGCACCGTCTACCTGGTGCTGGCGATGCGCCAGCCCGGCTTCACCGACGCCGTGGTGCAACCGCACCGCGACTTTCTTGATGCGCTGCAGGCCGAGGGCAAGCTGCAGCTGACCGGCGGCTTTGCCGATGGCAGTGGCGGCGCCTATGTGCTGTGCAACGTCGACAGCCTGGCGCAGGCACAGGCCATCGTCGCCACCGATCCGCTGGTGACGATGCAGGCATCGGCGCTGAGTGTCCACGAATGGAATACCCGCTGAGGCGCTCCTGATGACTGTCCACGCCGCCACCGTTGCATCGCCGTTCCCCGAACAAGCGCTGCCGTCGTGGCGGCGTGCCGTGCTCAAGGTCGGCAGCAGCCTGCTCGCGGCCGATGGCGGTGGCCTGTCGCCGCGTCATGCGCTGGGCCTGGCCCAGTTCGTCTCGGCCAACGTGCTTGCTGGGCGCGAAGTGGTGATCGTCTCCTCCGGCGCGGTCGCTGCCGGCCGCGCGATCCTGCCCAGGGCCGATGAACCCGGTGCAGCGATGGCTGCGCGACAGGCGTTGGCGGCACTGGGCCAGGCGCAGCTGATCGGTCTGTGGCAGCGCTTCTTCGAGCGCCCGGTGGCGCAGGTGCTGCTGACCCATGACGATCTGCGCAACCGCCGTCGCTACCTCAATGCACGGGCCACCCTCAACGAGCTGTTGCGGCTGGGTGCGCTGCCGGTGGTCAACGAGAACGACACCGTGTCGGTGGACGAGCTCAAGCTCGGTGACAACGACAACCTGGCTGCGACCGTGGCGGCGCTGGTCGATGCCGATGCACTGTTCATCGCCACCGACATCGATGGTCTGTACAGTGCCGACCCGCGCACGCATGCCGATGCACGGCCGTTGCACGAGGTGCCGGAGTTGAATGATGCCGTGCTGGCGATGGCTGGCGGTGCCGGTTCAGTCGCCGGTACCGGTGGCATGCGCACCAAGCTGGAGGCCGCGGCCAAGGCCGGCCGTGTCGGCATCGAAACCTACCTGTTCAACGGTCGCAGCGGCGAGGTGGTGCGCGCGCTGGCGCAGGATCGCCTGTTCGGTACCCGCATCCACGCGGCGCGCAGCCGCGAGGCCGCCCGCAAGCACTGGCTGCGGCACGCGCCGCTGGCCGAAGGCGCGATCCTGATCGACGCCGGTGCAGCGCAGGCGATGCGCGAGAAGGGCGCCTCACTGCTGCCCGGTGGCATCACCGGTGCCGACGGCGCGTTCCGCCGTGGTGACATGGTGCAGGTGTGCTGGAACACCGAAGCCGGCCGGGTCTGCGTGGCCCGTGGTGTCAGCCAGTACGCCGCCGATGACGTGCGCCGCATTGCCGGCCGCCACACGCGCGACATCCAGACCGTGCTCGGCTACAACTACGGCGGTACCGTCGTCCATCGCGACGATCTGGTGCTGCCATGAACCCATTGCAGGATGTCCCGATGAGTGAGATCGAATCGCAGGCCCGCGCCTGCCGTGACGCAGCCCAGGTGGTCGCGGGCCTCGACAGCGGTGCCCGCAGGGCGCTGCTGCAGGCGATGGCGCAGTCACTGGAGGTCAATGCCGGGCAGATTCTTGCAGGCAACGCGCGCGACCTCGCTGCCGCCCGCGACAAGGGCGTGGGCAGTGCGATGCTCGACCGCCTGGCGCTGGACCCGGCGCGCCTGCTGGCGATGGCCGATGCCGTGCGTGAGGTGGCGAGCCTGCCGGACCCGGTCGGGCAGGTGACCCGCGACGACGTGCGACCGAACGGCATCCGCGTACAGAAGGTGCGCGTGCCGCTGGGGGTGATCGCGATGATCTACGAAGCACGCCCGAACGTGACCGCCGAAGCCGCCGCGCTGTGCCTGAAAGCGGGCAACGGCGTGATTCTGCGTGGAGGCTCGGAGGCGATCCATTCCAACACTGCCATCGCCCAGGCGTTGGCCGCAGCATTGAAGGCCAACGGCGTGCCCCCTGCTGCCGTGACGGTGCTGACCGACCTGCGCCGCGAAGCCATGCTGGAACTGCTGCAGCTGCATGAACTGATCGACCTGGCGATCCCGCGCGGTGGCGAGGGCCTGATCCGCTTCGTTGCAGAACACGCGCGGGTACCGGTGATCAAGCACTACAAGGGTGTGTGTCATCTGTTCGTCGATGCCAGCGCCGACCCTGTCAAGGCGCTCGATCTGCTGGTGGATGGCAAGTGCAGTCGCCCGTCCGCGTGCAATTCACTGGAAACCCTGCTGGTGCACCAGGACATTGCTGCGGACTTCCTGCCGCGTGCTGCGCAGGCGCTGGCCGAACGCGGCGTGCAGCTGCGTGCCGACACGCGCGCGCAGCCGTTGCTGCCGGGAAGCATCGTAGCCAGCGAGGACGACTATGCCGCCGAGTTCCTTGATCTGGTACTGGCGGTCCGCGTGGTCGATGATCTTGACGCAGCGATCGCGCACATCCGCACCTACACCTCCGACCATACCGAAGTGATTGCCACCGAAGACGCGGCCAGTGCCGAACGTTTCGTCAACGCGTTGCGCTCGGCGGTGGTGATGGTCAACGCGTCGTCGCGCTTTTCCGATGGCGGCCAGCTTGGTCTCGGCAGCGAAATCGGCATCTCCACCACGCGCCTGCATGCCTATGGCCCGATGGGACTGGAAGCACTCACGGTCGAACGTTTCGTGGTGCGCGGCGAAGGCCAGGTTCGTAGCTAGGTTCATGGCCGGGCTGCGCCCGGCACCTGCAGAAGCAACTGCAACGGCCGAAGCAAGGGCCGAAGCGACGGCAACAGCTGGGTTCCTGTGGGATGGCGGGGTGGGTCCGGTTGCGGGGGACGCCGCAAGTACGTCCCTGTAGGCTTGGGCGCGCCATCCATGGCGCTTACACCCCCGCAACCGGACCCACCCCGCCTTCGACAATTTCCCGCGGTCTGCCGGAATGGCATGGCCTGCTCTTGGTAGGTGTCGACCTTGGTCGACACGTAGATCCACGCCATGCGTGGATGCTTTTCAGTCCGAATTCGAAATATTCGATTCCGATGGAGATTCATCCACGCATGGCGTGGATCTACCAGATTGCGGAAATCTGTCAGAGGTGGGGCGGTGTCGGATTGCGGGGTGTCCGCGGCATGGATGCCGCGGCCAAGCCTACAAGGACGTACTTGCGGCGTCCCCGCAATCCGACACCGCCCCGCCACCCCACGGAATGCCAGCTGTTGCTGTTGCTTCGGCCGTTGCCTCTGCAGGTGCCGGGCGCAGCCCGGCCGAACCCCGTCACCGCAACAGCTGCGTGGTCATGCCCAGCGGCCGCGCATGCTCATCCATGTGCAGGGTGATGGCCTTCGCATTGAACATCTGTTCGGCAAGCTGGTCGCTGGCGCCAAGCGAATGGGCGATCTCCGAGCGGCTGGCGTCCACCCGCGGGTGGCGACGCTCCTTGCCGGCGAAGCGGTAGCGGTTGTACTCGGCCCAGGCGATCAGCAGCAACGCACAGCCGGCCAGGATCACCGGCAGGGCGATGATCACGAACGGGTCGAGATGCTGCTTGCGCTCGTACAGTTGCAACCACGCCAGGTGTCCACCCAGCAGCCAGGACACCAGGGTGACCAGTGGCGCCCACAGATAGAAGTAGAACCCCCAGAACGCCAGGGTCACAAACCCCCAGGCGGTGCGCTGCAGGCGGGGCTGCTTGCGCGGTTTCTGGATCAGGCGCGAGTCGAAGCGGTTGGACGGCCGGCTGGCCGCCGTCTGGCGATGTGCGTTCATCGGATACCTCTGTCTGGGCTGACCCAGGTGGCACGCTTGCCACGCCGCCTGAGCAGCGTCTTCGGCAGTGCCACCAGCGTGGTGAACAGGCTGATCAACCAGTACGCCATCGGGTACCAGATGACCCAGAAATAGTTGCGGCCGATATGCGTTTCGTAACGCCTGTCGATGATCAGGCTGCTGGCGAACTGCAGCAGGCAGACCAACGCCAGGATCACGCCATGCCATTGCGGCAGCAACGTGTCGATGTACAACTGCGGCGGCACCGGGATGAACTTGCCCAGTGCCCACAGCAGGATGATCGCGAGCATGGTGTAGGCCCACAGCACGCTGAGGATGTATTCCAGCAGCACGCCCCACATGCGCCGCTTGCGCCAGCTGAACAACGAGGAGCCGTGGCGCAGCAGCACTTCCACACCGCCCTGCGCCCAGCGCAGGCGCTGCCGCCACAGTCCCTTCAGGGTTTCCGGCATCAGGATGAAGCACAGTGCGTTGGGCTCGTAACGGATGTCCCAATGATCCAGCTGCAGGCGCCAGCTGATGTCGATGTCCTCGGTGACCATGTCATCGGCCCAGTAGCCGATGCGGTGCAGTGCCGTGCGACGGAACGCGGCGATGACCCCGGACACGGTGAAGATGCGGCCGTAGACACGTTGGGCGCGCTTGATCATGCCGATGATCGAGGAGAACTCCGCCACCTGCAGGCGGCCGAGCAGGGTGGAGCGGTTGCGGATGCGTGGATTGCCGGTCACCGCACCCACGCGTGGGCCGCTGGTCAGGTGCCAGACCATCCAGTGCATGGCGAATTCTTCCAGCATGGCATCGCCGTCGATGCACACCAGGTATTCCGATCGCGCAGCCAGGGCGCCCATGCGCAGCGCGTTGGCCTTGCCCAGGTTGCGGTCCAGATGGACCACGCGCAGGCGTGGGTGCAGGGCCGCCAGCGCATCCAGGCGGGTACCGGTGTCGTCGCTGCTGCCATCGTTGATGGCGATCACTTCGAAGTCCGGATAGCGCTGGGCCAATGCCGCGCCGAGGGTGTCGTCCAGGTTGGCCGATTCGTTGTGGCAGGGAATCAACAGGCTGGCGAACGGATACTCCGCCATGGGCGGTGGATCGTTGCGCGGCCGCGACTTCCGCTCACGGCGGAAGAAGTAGTACAGGCCACCCGACATCCAGAAGAACGCCATCACCATGGGGTAGAAGAAGGCGAACTGGAACATGGCGTTGAGCCACGGGTTCATGTCCACGTCACTTCTCCGGATACGGGAAGTTGCGCGCGGACATCGCCGCGCGTGCATCCTGGGTCGACGGCTTGTCGGCAATGAAATCGTCCGGGTACCACGCGAAATGGCGCACGCCCTGCGCTTGCAGGCGGCGGATCTGCGCGCGCAGCTGTTCGCCGCTGATCGGCGTCTGCGTGCGCCAGTCCACGGTCTGCAGCTCGAACATCGTGTGCTTCAGGTCCGGATCGTGCTCGCGCACTGCCACCACCAGGCGGTCCATCCAGCGCTGGGGACGGCGGCTGCCTTCCATCCACGGCATCGCCATCAGCGCGGTGCGGTCATAGGCCTTGTTGAACAGGTCCAGGCGCTGGGCAAACCATGCCGCACTCTGCGGCTCCAGCACCGGCTGCGCGTACAGGTTGCGTACGGTGCCCAGCTTCGGGCGCCAGCGTTGTGCGCTGTCACGCAGTTCCAAAGTGAAATCGATCAGCGCCTGGGTGCGGCCACCGTCGCTGCCTTCCTGTGGCAGCTGCGCCAGTTCGGTGTCGCGTACGTAGCCGTCATCGTGGAACAGCAGGCCTTCGAAGTACGAATTGATCGCCAGGTCTTCGTAGATGTCCTTGATGATCTGCCGTGCCTGCGGCTTGGTGAAATCCAGGCGGTACATGCCATCGCGTTCCGGGCTCTGGATGCCCAGCGCCGCACGCTGCGCAGCGTCGGGCAGTTCATAGCCCAGCACCGGCAGCCACGCGTAGACCTTCACCCCGGCGCGGGTTTTCAGCTGCCAGGCGACGCGGTTGAACAGGTCCGCGCGCATCGGCAGGTGCCGGTTCGGGAAGTACAGCGCATCGGCGGTGTTGTTGCCGTCCGGGTCGGCGAAGGCCTGCAGGTAGACGTGGGTCGGGCCGATCCGCTTCACGCGCTCGATCAGGGCATCCAGGTTGCGTGCCTGCTGTGCAGGGTCGCTGTCGTAGACCGAGTCCATATCGATCTGCAGTGCACGGGTACCGTCCAGGTTGACGTTGCGACGCAGCTCGAAGGCCAGCGAGGTGACGTTCGGATTGCTGGTCACCAGCAGGCGTGCCAGGCCGTGCAGGTCGGCAGTCACCGGCGTGCTGCGTCCTTCCAGGTCGAAGGAAACCGGCATGCCCAGCTGCTCGGCGATGTCATTGCTCAACTGGTTGTAGGCGGCATACGGCCAGACGATCGCTTTCGGGCGTACGCCCAGTTCCTTCTCGATGCGCTGCACGCTGCGGCCCAGATCATCGCGCAGGCGCTTCTCGTACTCCTGCGCGCTTTCATAGCGCTGCGCCTTGGGGTCGTAGATGCGGGTGATCACCGCCGGGGTCTGGTTGCCCTGCGGATTGGACTGCACGCCGTGGTGCAGGTTGTCGGTGTGGCTGGCCAGTTCGATCAGGCCGCTGGCCTGCATCTCGCGCAGCTGGTCCCAGGTCAGGAAGTCGTCATGGCCGAACGGACGGTAGCCGTAGTCGATGGTGCGGCCCGGTGCCATGTCCACGTAGTCGGTGATCACCGCCACCAGCGCCGGATAGTTGTACGCGCGCAGCAGCGGATAGACACGGCTGTACACGCTGCGCAGGCCGTCGTCGAAGGTCAGCAGCACCGGCCGCGGCGGCAGCTTTGCTTCTCCACGCGAGGCCTTGATCAGCTGCGACAGCGACACCGGGTGATAGCCATGGGCGGACAGCCAGTCCAGGTGTGCGGCGAAGTTCTGCGTGCTGACCGCGTAGGCGTCGGCATCGGATTTCTCCAGCACATCATCGCGCACGTCGTGGTAGCTGAGGACCAGCAGGCCGTTGTCGGCCGCGTCCAGTTCCGCGGCCGAGCTTGCGCGCTGGGCTGCGGCGGGCAGGGCCAGGCACAGCAGCGCCAGCAGCAGTACGGTCGTCAGGTTGCGAAGCATCCGTTCCATCTCATTCTCCCCAGCGCAGCGCGGCATCGAAGCCGATATGTCGTTCACGTTGGCCGTCGTAGACCGGCCGCGACCAACTCACGCCGTACTCGAGGATCCGCCCCTGATCGAACTGCCATTCGTGGCGGTAGGCCACGGTCGGAATGATTGAACTGCCAAAGCCTTCCTGCCAGTAGTTGCCAACGGACACCGTCAGGCGATGGCGGAAGTGGCGCTCGTAATGGCGCCACAACTGCTGGTCGATGCGCAGGCCCACTTCCACCGACCGGTCCCGCGAAGGGTTGAAGTACGGCGCATCGTCGCGGCTGCCACGGCTGGTATAGACACTGCCCAGGCCATCGATCAACAGGCGCGGGCGGGTCAACAGCCGTTGTTCGATCGCACTGTTCAGCGTATCGCGGCGGTTGCCATCGTCGTAGCGGAACTGGCTGCCACCGATGCTCCAGTGGGTGCGCTCGTTGCGCGTGTAATCCACGGCAACGGCGACGCTGTCGGCGGTGATGCCGGCCACGCGCGCCTGCATCGACGCTTCCGGGTCATTGCGGGCAGCGGTTACACCCGCGTGCCAGCGATCGTTGAACTGCCAGCCGACGCTGCCACGCAGGCCGGTGTCGCCGATGCTGTCGTTGGGGCGCATCACCGCGGCCTCGGCGTCGAGGCGGTCGAAGCGGTAGCGCACGCCGGCACCGATCCACAGCGGATCGATATCCTGGTCCTGGAAGGTGACCGAACGGCGGTCGGCGAAGGCGAACAGCCGCCAGCGGTCGTTGAGCACCGGCGAGGCGACTTCCATGCCGTAGTGCAGGTCGTCGTTGCCCAGCGGCGAGGTGCCGCCACCGCCGGAACTGCGGCCGCCCTCGACCTTGGCCAACAGCTGCCAGCCGCGATGGGCGCGCCAATCGCGGTCCATGCGCTGCACCGACGGCTGACTTGGATAGCGGGCCAGCAGGTCGTCATGCAGCGGTCGCGCCAGGTCGTCGCGTTGCAGCTGCACGTAGGATTCATACATGCCCAGGCGTGGCGCGATGTCACGTGGGTCCAGGGTGTAGGCCATCTGGTGGCGTTCCAGGGCGCGCCGTGGCCAGCCGCGCATCTGGTAGACGCTGCCCAGCGAGGTCTGCAGGCTGCCATTGCCCGGGCCGACGTCGACCAGCGCTTCCAGCTCGCGCTGGGCCGTGGGCAGATCGCCGCTGTAGGCGCGCACCATTGCCAGGTTCAGGTCGGCTTCGTAGCGCGCCCAGTTCTGGAAGGGGGTCTTGCCGCCGCCCCAGCGCCATGCCGGTTCATCCTTCTGCCAGGCCTGCAGGTAGCCCACCGCCTTCTCCGCCTGCTCGGTTTCAAGATAGGCATAGGCCAGCTCCGAGCGCGACTGGAAGCGCGAGGGATCGTTCTTCGCGGCGGCCTCCAGCAATGGGATGGCTTCCTCCGGATTCTGGGTGGACATCAGCGAGTCGCCGACCGCCGGCAACACGTAATCGGGCAGGGCATGGCCCTCGCGCTGCAGCGCCCGCGCCTCGTCACGCACCTGCGCGTGGCGGGCCAGGCGGTTGAGCAGGATCAGCCGGTCCATGCGGATCCGCAGCGGCGCCTGCGCCTGCGCGGTGCCATCGCGCTCGACGTACTGCTCCATTTCCGCCAGCGAAGCCTCGGCCTCGTCCAGCCGGGTGTCTTCGGTTTCGCCGTAGGCCAGGCTCCAGTTGACCAGCTTGGCCACATAGTTGGCCTCCAGCCGCGCTTTCTGGTCCTGGTCGAACAGGTTGGGCCGGGCCTGGTAAAGCCGCCAGGCGCGATGGGCATTGCCGATGTCGCCCAGGGTCAGAACCTGCAGCTTGTACAGCAGGTCGTCATTGGGCTCGCGCAGCTGCGCCCGCTCGATCGCCGCCAGGGCATCGACCCAGCGCGCCTGGTCACGGTAGTGGCCGATTTCGGCGAGCCGGTCGGCGCGCGTGGTCGCGGTGGGCGGCGAGGCCGCGTGGGCCCAGCACGCCAGAGTGGCGCAGGCCAGGCCGACGCACAGCGCCAGCGGACGGTGAACAACCATGAGACCCCCTAAGCATCCATTGCTGAACGATGTGCTGAAAAGTGTGACGCACATCACATGCCAACTATAGCTGACGTTCTGTCGCTGCGACCAGTTCCGGTCCGCATCTGGTAGACGGCGG
Organism: Stenotrophomonas sp. LMG 10879; assembly: GCF_002750935.1. Taxonomy (NCBI): domain Bacteria; kingdom Pseudomonadati; phylum Pseudomonadota; class Gammaproteobacteria; order Lysobacterales; family Lysobacteraceae; genus Stenotrophomonas; species Stenotrophomonas sp. LMG 10879. The sequence goes on along the minus strand of NZ_PEJT01000013.1, from coordinate 97,576 downwards.
GACCTTGAAGGAACGGCCAGCCCGGTTCAGGTCAGTGGCAAGGTGGCGCCGTCCCCCAGGTGTGCGGCTCGCTTGCAGGGCGGTTCCCGACACAAAACGGGTCAGCTTTGGACACGCTATGTCACCCGCTGCGGTGGCGGTGTGTAGAGGATGGTAGCGGGGTGTGTGGGTCCGGCTTCACGGCGGCGGACGTAAGCCCGCCGGTCCGGTCACCACAGGTCTTCCAGCTTGCGCGGCTTGCAGGCCACCCACGAGGCGCACAGCATCAGCACCGCGCAGCTGAACAGGAAGGCGAAGGGCAGGGTCCAGCCCTCGCTGACGGTGTGCAGCCAGCCGACCAGGAACGGGCCCAGGCAGCTGAAGCTGTAGCCCACGCCCTGCATGAAGCCGGACAAGGCCGCCGAGCCCGTCGGGGTGCGCGTGCGCAGATTGATCAGGGTCAGCGCCAGCGGGAACGTGGACGGCCCGACGCCCAGCAGGCAGGCCCACAGCAACGGCGCCTTCATCGGCGCGAACAGCAGGCCGGCGAAGGCGATGACGAAGGCCGAAAAGCCGATCAGCACCAGCGGGAACGGATTCTGCAGGCGCACGGCCAGCGACGGGATCACCAGCGATGGCAGCAGGCCCAGGGCCGAAAACACCGCCACCATCACCCCACCGAAGGCGGGCGTGGCACCGGCTTCGACCACGATGCGCGGCAGCCAGGTGAACATCGAATAGGTCATCAGCGAAGTCATGCCGAACATCAGCGTCATGCTCCAGCCCAATGACGTGCGCCAGACCTTGCCGTGCGGCTGCACGGTGGGGTCGCTGCTGTCCAGCACCGGTTTCGGTGCACGGCGGGCTAGCAACAGCCATGGCAGGGTCGCCGCCAGCGCCAGCAGCGCCCACATGCCCAGCGACACCCGCCAGCCCGCGGCGTTGGCCACCGGCACCGCCAGCAGCGCCGGCATCATCGTGCCCAGCTGCAACACGCTGATGTACAGCGTGCTCATGGTGCCGACCTTGTTGGCGAAGTAGCGCTTCACCAGCGGCGGCACCACCACGTTGCCGATGCCCATGCCGGCCAGTGCGATCACCGAGCCCAGCAGCAGGGTGCCGACATTGCCGGCGCTGGAGCGCAGCAGCAGGCCGGTGGCGGCCATCAGCATGGCCAGCAGGGTGGTGCGCTCAAGGCCCAGGCGTCGTGCCAGCGCCGGGGTGGCGACGCCGAACAGCGCGAACGAGGCGGTCGGCAGCATGCCCAGCACGCCGGTCATGGTGGTGCCGAAGCCGAACTGCTGGCCCAGCACGTCCAGCAGCGGGGTGATCGAGGTGACGGCAGTACGCAGGTTGACCGCGGCCAGCAGGATTGCGGCGAACGCCAGCAGGCGACCATGCAGCAACGATGGCGAAGAGGAGGTGGGGGACGTCATGCGGTGTTCCTTGCAGGTGGCGCACGCCGCGCAGGTGGCGTGCAGCGCCCGCACCGGACGGGGCCGGTGTGGCAGGTGGGGGAGTGGCGGCCATTGTACGTGGCCGGGCCGGGTCAGGTCCCCGGCGGCATGTGTTGATGGCGGCGTAGCCGGTTGTCCCGGATTTCAGGCACAAAAAAACCCGGAGGACACTGATGTCTTCCAGGCTTCTTGGTGACCACTGAAGTGGTCGGGGAGACAGGATTCGAACCTGCGACCTCTACGTCCCGAACGTAGCGCTCTACCAGACTGAGCTACACCCCGAAGGGAGCCGCCTATTCTAGCCATTTCCCCCGATGGCGGCAAGGGGGAAGGCCGTTCTGCTTCGCTGCCGTGACAGCGACTCCTGCGGGAACAAAAAAGCCTGGAAGACTTCACCAGGCTTCAATGCGACCACCGAAGTGGTCGGGGAGACAGGATTCGAACCTGCGACCTCTACGTCCCGAACGTAGCGCTCTACCAGACTGAGCTACACCCCGAAGGAGCCGCCAAGAATACGGTGTGAAGGCCGTTCCGGCAACCCCTTTTTACAGTTTCAACGCACTTCCTTGTCGGCGCGCGCGCTTTCGCGTGCTTCGAACCACATCCCGTTGAGGATGGCCACGACCGAAGCCAGGCCAGCGCCGAGAATCCAAGCGAAATACCACATGGTCAATCTCCTGTGTGCGAGGGGTGTGCCGACCCTGGGCCGGCACACGGGCAATCAGTACGCGTTGGGGTTGTCGTCCATGTCCTCGACCGTCGTCTTGCCCTTCAGCACGCGGTACACCCAGGTGGTGTAGGCGAGGATGATCGGCAGGAAGATGGCCGTGGCCAGTAGCATGATCCACAGCGTGAGGTGGCTGGACGAGCTGTCCCAGACCGTCAGGCTGGAGGTGGGCTGGCTGGAGGACGGCAGCAGGAACGGGAAGATCGCAAAGCCGACGGTGAGGATGATGCCGGCAATGGACGCGCCCGAGGCGATGAAGGCCAGGCCGCCACGACGCGCACGCAGCAGCACCGCACTGGCAAGTGCACCCAGCAGACCCAGCACCGGGAACACCAGCGTTGCCGGCATGCTGCTGTAGTTGCGCAGCCAGCCACCGGCGGCGGTGCCCAGTTCGGCGGTCTTCAACAGCGGATTGGTCGGCCCGTCGGTCACCACCTGCGCGGTGATCTGATAGCCCGGCAGGCCGAAGGCCACCCAGGCGCCGGCAGCGGCGAACAACACGAAGCTGATGATGGCGGCGATGCTGCCGTAGCGCGCCGCACGTTCGGCCACCGGGCCGTCGGTCTTGAGCACCAGCATGGCCGCACCGTGCGATACCAGCATGGCCACGCTGATCAGGCCGGCGATGAGCGCGAACGGCGTCAGCAGGCCGAAGAACGAACCGGTGTAGGTCACGCGCAGCGTGTCATCGAAATGGAACGGCACACCCAGCAGCACGTTGCCCACCGCGACGCCGGCAATCAGGCCCGGCAGCAGGCCACCGACGAACAGCACGCGGTCCCAGTTGTCGCGCCAGCGCTTGGACGGCAGCTTGCTGCGGTACTTGAAGCCGACCGGGCGCAGGATCAACCCGAACAGCATCGCAAACACCGCCAGGTAGAAGCCGGAGAAGCTGACCGCATACAGCGGCGGCCATGCGGCGAAGATCGCGCCGCCACCCAGCACCAACCAGACCTGGTTGCCTTCCCACACCGGGCCGACGGTGTTGATCACCAGCCGGCGTTCTTCATCGGTCTTTGCCACGAACGGCAGCAGGGTGCCGACGCCCAGGTCGAAACCATCCATGACGGCCCAGCCGACCAGCAGGATGCCGAGCAGCAGCCACCAGATCACGCGGAGCGTGGTGTAATCAAGTGCAATGAATTCCATCTGGATTCTCCTGCCTCAGGCCTGGCCGGGGGCAACGGCATTGGGGGAAACAGGGCGGATGTCGGCCTGCAGCGTCGGCAGGATGTCGTCCGGACCCTTGCGGACCGCCTTCAGCATCAGCTTGATTTCGATGATCAGCAGCACCGTATACAGGCTGGTGAACACCGCCAGCGTGGTCAGGATTTCATGCAGTGCCAGGCCCGATGCCGCATAGAAGGTCGGCAGCACGCCGTCCACCGCCCACGGCTGGCGACCGTACTCGGCCACGAACCAGCCGCATTCGATCGCGATCCACGGCGCTGGCAGGCTCCACACGGCCAGCTTCAGGAACCAGCGCTTGTCCTGGAAGTTGTTGCGGCACGAGTAGTAGAAGGCCAGCGCGAAGAAGGCGATCAGGTAGAAGCCCAGCCCGGCCATGATGCGGAAGGTCCAGAACAGCGGCGCCACGCGCGGCACGGTATCCATCGCGGCCTTGGAGATTTCCTCCGGCGTCGCGTTGAGGATGTCTTCGCGGTAACGCTTCAGCAGCAGGCCATGGCCGAGATCCTGCCAATGGCGATCGAACATCTCCCGTGCTTCGAGGTCGTTCTTGTCCTTCTTCACCCGTTCCAGCGCGCCGTAGGCGATCTGGCCACCACGGATGCGGTGCTCTGCACGGTCGACCAGTTCGAGGATGCCCGGAATCGGCTGGTCCAGCGAACGGGTGGCGATCAGGCCCATCAGGTACGGGATCTTGATCGCGTAGTCGTTGGTGTGGGTGTCCTGGTTGGGGATGCCGAAGGCGGTGAAGTCCGCCGGCGCACGCTCGGTCTCCCACATCGCTTCGATCGCCGCCAGCTTCATCTTCTGGTGTTCGCTGGCGGCATAGCCGCTCTCGTCACCCAGCACGACCACCGACAGCGAGGACAGCAGGCCGAAGGCTGCGGCCACCGCGAACGAACGGCGGGCCATGTCCCTGTGCTTGTTGCGCAGCAGGTACAGGGCGCTGATCGACATCACGAAGATCGCACCGGTCACGTAGCCGGCACTGACGGTGTGCACGAACTTGGCCTGCGCCACCGGGTTCAGCAGCACCGCGGCGAAGTCGACCACTTCCATGCGCATGGTTTCGGGGTTGAACACCGCACCGGTCGGGTTCTGCATCCAGCCGTTGGCGATCAGGATCCACACCGCCGACAGGTTGGTGCCCAGCGCCATCAACCACGTCACGGTGAGGTGCTTGACCGGGCTCAGGCGCTTCCAGCCGAAGAAGAACAGACCGATGAAGGTCGCTTCGAGGAAGAACGCCATCAGGCCTTCGATCGCCAGCGGCGCACCGAAGATGTCACCCACGTAATGGCTGTAGTACGACCAGTTCATGCCGAACTGGAACTCCATCACCAGGCCGGTGGCCACGCCGATGGCGAAGTTGATGCCGAACAGGGTGCCCCAGAACAGGGTCATCTGCCGCCAGACCTGCTTGCGGGTCATGACGTACACGCTTTCCATGATGGCCACCATGAAGGACAGGCCAAGCGTGAGCGGTACGAATAGGAAGTGGTACATCGCGGTCAGAGCGAATTGCAGCCGCGACAGTTCTACGACTGTCTGATCAATCATGGCCTGGCTACCTCGTTGGATAGTGCCGTTGCAGGTGGCGGGAAGGGTGGTCTACGGGGTGAATGATGTGACCGACTACTTCAAACAGCCTTGATCCAGATCAATGTATGAACAGGTGTTCAGGGGGATCGTATGCCAACCCGATGAAGACTGCGACCGCCGGCCGCAGGGGAAGGCGGTTGCCTGCGCCTACAATGCCGTCCATCCCCTGCTGCCTGTGAAGAGCCTTGAGCGCTGCCGAACCGACCGCTGACGCCCCTGATCGGGATGACGAATCGACCCGCCTGCGGCGTGTCCGCACCGCGTGGCTGGCCGATCTGGCCCGCGCCGCGAAGGGACGGCAGCGGCTGGCGTCGCTGTGCATCAGCCTGTCAGGTGCGCTGTTGATCGGCCAGGCCGCCGCCATCGCCTGGCTGGTGCAGCAGGTGCTGGTCGAGCGCGCGCCGTTGGCCCAGGGCCTGCCGGTGCTGGCCGCGCTGGCGGTGATCCTGGTGGTGCGGACCCTGCTGGGCAGTGTCACCCAGGCGGCGGCCGGTGACGTTGCCGATGCCGCACGCCTGTCCCTGCGCGAGCGTGTCTTCGCGCGCCTGCTCGGGCACGGCCCGTTGTGGCTGCGGCAGCGCCGCACCGGCGAGCTGGGCGAGCTGATGCTGCATCACGGCGATGCGATCGAGAACTACTACAGCGGTTTCCTGCCGGTACGCACCGAAGTGGTGGTGGTGCCCTTGTTGATCCTGGCTGCTGTGGCCTGGGTCGACTGGGTGGTCGCACTGATCCTGCTGTTCACCGCACCGCTGGTGCCGTTTTTCATGATGCTGGTGGGCTGGGGCGCTGAAGCGGCCGGACGCGCGCAGCTGGGCGAACTGGCGCGGATGAGCGGACACTTCGCCGATCGCATCAAGGGCCTGGGCCTGCTGCGCCTGTATGGCCGTGGGGAGGCCGAACTGGCCGGCATCGAGGCTGCGGCCGAGGGCGTTCGCGTGCGCACCATGAAGGTGCTGCGCATCGCCTTCCTGTCGTCCACCGTGCTGGAATTCTTTGCCTCGGTCAGCGTGGCGATGGTGGCGTTGTATCTGGGCCTGAGCTATCTGGGCCTGATGTCGCTGCATGCGACCGTGCCGACGCTGGGGGCGGGCTTGTTCTGCCTGCTGCTGGCGCCGGAGTTCTACGCGCCGTTGCGGCGCCTGGCCGCACACTATCACGATCGCGCCAATGCACTGGCCGCTGCCGCCGAGGTGGAGCGCCTGCTGCAGGCGCTGCCGGAAGACGAGGCGCCCAGCAGCGACGGCAGTACGCCGCTGGCACCGGAGCCGGCCGAAGCCGCCTTGCCGCCGCTGCAGGCGCACGGTCTGGTACTGCGTCCGTTGGGCGCTGCGCACGACGTGCTGCAGAACCTGGACCTGCAGCTGGAACCGGGGCAGCGCCTGGCCCTTGTCGGTCCCAGTGGCAGCGGCAAGAGCACGTTGCTGGAAGCGCTGGCCGGTTGGCTGCCGCCGCGTGCGGGCCGGGTGCAGCTGCGGCCGGGGCTGCAGGTGGCCTATGCCAGCCAGCGTCCGTATCTGTTCCACGGCAGCATCGCCGAGAACCTGCGCCTGGCCGATCCCGGTGCCAGTGACGCGCGTCTGCGCGCCGTTGCCGAAGCCGCACAGGTGCTGCAGTTCGCGCAGCGCCTGCCGCAGGGGCTGGATACGCTGATCGGCGAGCGCGGCTTCGGCCTGTCCGGTGGCGAGGCACGTCGCATCGGCCTGGCCCGTCTGCTGCTGCGCGATCCGCAGGTGCTGCTGCTGGATGAGCCTACTGCCTTCCTCGACGCCGAAACCGAAGCGGCGCTGCTGCGCAGCCTGGCCGCGTATGCGCGCGGACGCAGCGTGGTGGTGGCCACCCACAGCCCGGCGGTGATCGCCTGGGCCGACCGCTGCCTGCTGTTGCCCGAAGGGCGCCTGGTTGAGCCGGCGCAGGCGGTACGCGCATGAGCCGGTCTGCCGATTCGCTGCGCACGGTGTTCCTGCGCCATCGCCCGCGCCTGCTGCTGGCGGTGCTGCTGCTGTGGACCACGATGCTGGCCGGCACCGCACTGCTGGGTCTGTCGGGCGGCTTCCTCACTGCTGCAGCGCTGGCCGGTGCGGCGGGACTTGGCCAGGGCTTCAATTTCTTCACCCCGTCGGCCGGCATCCGCGGGCTGACCATGGCGCGCATCGCATCGCGCTATTTCGAAAAACTGGTGGGGCATGACGCCACCCTGCGCATCGCCCGCGACCTGCGCGTGTGGTTCTTCCGCCGCGCGCTGCCGCTGGCGCCGGCACGGCTCGGTGCGACCCGCACCGGTGATCTGCTGGCGCGGCTGCTGGGCGACATCGGCGAGATCGATGGCCTGCTGGTGCGTGCCATCGGCCCGTTGCTGGCGCTGGCTGCGTTGACGCTGGTGGGCGTGGGCTCGGCGGCGTTGATCCTGCCATCGGCAGCGCTGCTGCTGGCGGTACTGGCGCTGCTGATCGGCATTGGCGTGCCGTGGCTGGGCGTACGTGGCCATGACAGCGAAGAGGCCGACCGCGCTGCCCATCGTGCGGCGTTGCGCACGGCGGCATTCGAGGGACTGGAAGGGGCGGCTGATCTGGCCGCGCTGAATGCTGGCAATGCCTGGCAGTTGAAGGTGCGGGTGGCGGCCAAGCAGGTGGCCTCGCGCGATCGTCGTCGACGCCTGCGGCTGATCGCTGCCTCAACGCTGCATGGCGTGCTGGCCGGGCTCGGCCTGGTGGCGATGCTGGCACTGGCGCTGCATGCGGCCGAACAACAGCGCATCGCACCGGAAATGGCCGCCGGGCTGGTGTTCCTGACGGTAGCGATGATCGAGCTGTGGGCGGGCATGGGCCTGGCCTGGCAGTCGCTGCAATCGGGCCGCATTGCCGCCGCGCGCCTGCAGGCCATCGTCGAGCAACCGCCTTCGGTGCAGGAGCCGGCATCGCCGCAGCCGCTGGCGCCGGCCGCGACCGTGCACTGGGACGATGTGCACTTCCAGTGGCCGGGCGCCGCACGGCCGGTCCTGTGTGGCCTGCAGCTGACGCTGGCGCCGGGCGAGCGCATCGCCATCCGTGGCGACAGCGGCAGCGGCAAGACCACGTTGTCGAGCCTGCTGCTGCGCCTGTGGGATCCGCAGCAGGGACGGCTGACCTACGGTGGCCAGGACCTGCGCGATGTCGCCCAGGCCGACTGGCACCAGCACCTGGCGTGGCTGCCGCAGAACGCGCCGGTATTTGCCGGCAGCGTGGCCGAGAACCTGCGACTGGGTGATCCCGAGGCCAGCGACGAGGCGTTGTGGGCGGTGCTGCAGCGGGTACGGCTGGCCGAATGGGCCGAGCGCAACGGCGGCCTGCAGGCCTGGGTGGGCGAGAACGGCGCGACGATGTCGGCCGGCCAGGCGCGTCGCCTGGCGCTGGCGCGCGCGCTGCTGCGCAATGCGCCGATCCTGCTGGTGGACGAGCCCACCGAGGGGCTGGACGTGGATACCGCGCGCGCACTGCTGCAGGACCTGCCAGCCCTGCTGGACGGACGCAGTCTGTTGATGATCACCCACGATGACCTGCCGGCGGGTGTGGTGGATGTGCAGTACCGGTTGCGCGATGGGGTATTGGTCCGCGAACCGCTTCGGTAGATGCCGACCTTGGTCGGCATATGCACGCGTGGCGTGGATCGACAGGGCAGCTACCGCGAATATTCGCGCAGCATCACCGCGATCGAGGCCACGTTGGCCAGCACGCACAGCCAGAACACCCACTGGAACGGCATCTTGCGATGCTTGTGGCGGAACAGCGCCTGGCCGAGCAGGGCACCAGGCCAGCCGCCGGCAAAAGCCAGCAGCTGCAGCGTGCGTTCCGGCGTCCGCTGCTGTTTTCGCTGCGCTGCGCGCTTGTCGCGCCCATACAGAGCGAACGACACCGCGCTGGCCAGCGCGCACCAGGCCCCCAGCCACAGTGGAAACACGCCGGTTGCGGTCAAGCCGATCAACGCACCGAACGCGGCCAGCGCCAGATTGCGCCGCCACACCATTACAGTTCGTCGAGGAAGCCGCGCACGGCCGGGCCGAAACGTTCGAAGTCGACCAGGAACGCGTCATGGCCCTGCGGTGACTCCAGGCCGATGAAACGCGCATCCGCGCCGCCGGCACGCAGGCCATCGGCGACCTGTTGCTGCTGCTGTACCGGGAACAGGATGTCGGTGTTGGCGCCGATCGCCAGTGCCTTGCCGACGCGGATGCTGGCCAGTCCGGCCAGCACATCGCCATCGCCATATTCGGCCAGGTCGAACCAGTCCATCGAGCGGCTCAGGTACAGATAGCAGTTCGGATCGAAGAAACGCACGAACCGGCGTGCATGCCCTTCCAGATAGCTTTCGACCTGGAATTCCAGACCGAACGGATCATCGTCGGTCTGGTCGGAATCCAGCCGCACGCGACCGAAGCGACCATCCCATTCCAGCGCCGAGCGGTAGGTGATCACGCCCAGCTTGCGTGCCATGCGCATGCCCGATTCCGGGTACGCCTCATTGTCGTAGTGGCCACCGTTCCAGCGCGGATCCAGGCGGATCGCTTCGCGCTGCAGCGAACGGATGGCGATCGAGAAGGGCAACGCCTGTGCGCTGCCGGAAATGTTGATATGGCTGCGGGCGATGCCCGGGTGCAGCAGCAACACCGCCAGCGCCGTCATCCCGCCCATTGAATTGCCGATCACGCAGGCGAGCTGTTCGATGCCCAGTGCGCGCACCACGTCGATCGCCGCGCGTGCGCCGTCTTCGATCGACAGTTCCGGGAAATCCAGCCGATACAGCTCGCCGTTGGCCGGATTGATCGACGCAGGGCCGGTGGAGCCCTTGCAGCTGCCCAGCGAGTTCACGCAGACCACGAACCAGCGGTCTGTATCGATCGGCTTGCCGGGCCCGATCATGGCCTCCCACCAGCCCGGTGCGGGATTGGCTTCGTTGGCGGCCGCATGCGCGTCAGGCGACAGGCCGGTGACGATCAGGATCGCGTTGCTGGCGTCTGCGTCGAGCGCGCCCCAGGTCTCGTAGGCCACGCGCGCGCCATGCAGGGCGCCGCCGCGTTTGCACGGAAAGGGTGAGGGCAGGGCATGGAAGCGGGTGCCGGGCGGAATGAATTCGGTCATGCGGGCATTCTAGCGGGGCGGCATGTGCAGCTGGCGACACGCAGGTTTCCATGGGCGGGCAGAGCGTGGATCCGCCGGGCATGGCCCGGCGCTACCGGTGGTGCGCGTGGGTAGCGCCGGGCCATGCCCGGCGAGCGCAGCGGCGCGGGTACGTTACGGGAACCGCAACTCGACCACGCCGTCATGCGGCAGGCTGACCTTGACCGGCGCGGTCTGCAGGTCGTCTTCGCTGCGGTTGGCGCTGCCGCTGCGCGAAATGCGCGCCAGTACTTCCACTTCGCGATGCGCCGACAACGCTGCAGTCGGCATCGGGCTGTCGCCGTCGCCGAGGCCGACCGTTGCAGGGAAGCTGGCCAAGGGCAGCTTGCGTGCAGCCACCGGCATCGGCGGGCCACCCACCGCGCGCGCCAGCACGAAGACCTGGGTGCTGGCCGGCCAATCACTTGCTTTCAACGATGCGGGCAGGTGCACCCGCACCTGCAGCAGCGCCGGTGCAGTTGCCGGTGCGTCCGCCGGCTGGCCGGCCGCGTCACGGGCGATGGCGATCTGCGCCTGCAGCGCCTGCGCCGCGCCCGGCTCCAGGCGAGGCAGCAGCGTGCTCCAGAGATCGGCGGCCTCGGCGTTGCGGCCACGCTGGCGCAGCGCGATGCCAAGCAGCCAGCTTGCGCGTTCGGCATCGGGCGACAGGGTACGTGCACGCTGCAGCCATGCCAGCGCGGTGTCATCGAACTGCTTGCCCGGATCGGCCTGCGCGCGTGCCTGCGCGGCCTCGACCAGCACGCCCGGTTCGTCCGGCGCCAGGGCTGCGGCGCGGTTGAAGGCATCGGCCGCAGCGGCGGCATTGCCGAGCTCGGCCTGCGAACGTCCCAGCAGCGCCCAGCCATCGGCGCGTTGCGGGTCACGCTGCAACGCCTGCTGCAGTGCTTCTACGCCGTCACGCAGGGTCGCGACCGACGGCGCAGGCTGCACCTGTGCGGCGCGGGGATTGCCAACCAGCAGGTACAGGCAGGCACCAGCCACGCCCAGTGCCACCACCCCCAGCACGAAGCTGCGCCGGCCTTGCTGGCGCAGCGGCCACAGCACCACGGCCGCCAACAGCGCAGCGGCCACTGCGGCGACCATCGGCAACCCGTACGTCACCAGTCCTCTCCCTCGGTTGGGTTCACTGCAGCAGATGCATCCATCTGCCGGCTGCGACGACGGACGATGCCCATCACCACCAGCGCGCCGCCACCCAGTACCAGCAGCGGACCGCCCCACAGCAGCCAGGTGCCCGGTTGCAGTGGCGGTTGATAGAGCACGAACTCGCCATAGCGGGCGACCAGGAACTGCTTTATCGCCGCATCGTCGAGGCCCTGCTGCATCAACTGCAGCACTTCACGGCGCAGATCCTGGGCGATCTGCGCATTGGAATCGGCCAATGACTGGTTCTGGCACTGCACGCAGCGCAACTGCGCGGCCAGGTCGTGGAAGCGCGCTTCCTCGGCCGCATCGCGGAACACCAGCGGCCGCGCATCATGCACCGGTTGCTGGGCAAGGCCGGCGATCGGCAGCGCCAGGGTCATCGCCAGCAGCAGCGGCAGCAGCCAGCGCATGCGCTTACGGCGAGGCGTGCAGGGTGTTGCCGGCATCGCCCTGGGCCTTTTCAAGCTTTTCCAGCGCCGGAATCAATTTCTCGTCGACCACCTGCTGGGTCATTGCACCGCTGTACTTCCAGCGCACGATGCCACTGCCATCGACCAGGAAGGTCTCCGGTGCTGCGGTAACACCCCAGTCGATGGCGGTGCGACCTTCGATGTCGCTCAGTACGACCATGAACGGGTTGCCCAGCTGTTCCAGCCAGTGCAGCGCGTCGGTGGGTTCATCCTTCCAGTTGTAGCCGATCACGCGCACGCGCTTGCTCTCGGCGAAGCGGGTCAGCACCGGATGTTCTTCGCGGCAGGCCGCGCACCAGCTGCCCCAGACGTTGAGCAGGTAGGGCGCACCACGCAGCTCTTCGCTACGCACGATCATCTGCGGGTCATGCAGCACCGGCAGCGCGAACGCCGGCGCCGGCTTGTCGATCAGTGCCGAAGGCAGCACATCGCGCTGCGGATCGCCCGATTTCATCACCCCGTAGATCATCAGGCCAAGCAGGCCGAAGAAGAACAGGACGCCAATCACGATGGCTACCGGCGGCAGCGGGCGGGAAGGGCGTGGGGCGGGCGACTCGGACATGGGGAACTCCTACGGACGACGAAAGCGGCGATCGGCGGCGGTGATGAATCCGCCCAGGGCCATCAACAGCGCGCCCAGCCAGATCCAGCGCACGAAGGGCTTGATGTGCACCCGTACCGCCCATGCATTGTTGCCCAGCGGCTCGCCCAATGCCACGTAGACATCACCGCTGAGGCGTGCATCGATGCCGGCTTCGGTCATCACCTGGCCGCCGCTGGCGTACTGGCGCTTCTCCGGATGCAGCAGGGCCAGTTCGCGACCCTCGCGCAGCACCCGCAGATGGCCGCGGTCAGCGATGAAATTGGGGCCTTCGCGGTGGTCCACGCCCTCGAAGCGGACTTCGTGGCCGGCGACCACCACCTGCTGGCCCGGTGACAGCGCGACTTCGCGCTGCACGTTCAAGGCTTCCACCAGCAGCGCGCCGGCCAGGAACACCGCGACACCGGCATGGGCGACGATCATGCCAAGCATCTCGGCAGTGAAGCGGCCATTGCCACGCAGGCGCTGCCAGACGAAACGGGCGGTGCCCAGGCCGACCCAGGCTGCGGCCGCGACGCCGATACCGGCCTTCCAGCCATTCTGCGGCGCCTGCCACCAGGCCCAGGCGCCGAGCAGCAAGGCCAAGCCCGCCCATGGCAACAGCACTGCCAGTGCGCGCGAGGGTTGGTCGCGCTGCCACTTCACCAGCGGACCGAACGGCAGCAGCATCACCAACGGTGCCATCAACAGCAGGAACAGGCTGCCGAAGTACGGCGGCCCCACCGAGATCTTGCCCAGCGACAGCGCATCGGCCAGCAGCGGGTAGAGCGTGCCGAGCAGGACCATCGCGCAGGCGCTGGCCAGCAGCAGGTTGTTGGCCAGCAGCAGGGTTTCGCGCGAGGTTGCGGTGAAGCCACGGCGCGGATCGCCGGCATCCACGGCCAGCCGCGGCGCACGCAGCGCATACAGCAGCAGGCTGCCACCCACCAGCACCGACAGGAAGATCAGGATGAACAACCCGCGCGAGGGATCGGCGGCGAACGAATGCACGCTGGTCAGCACGCCGGAGCGGACCAGGAAGGTGCCCAGCAGCGACAGCGCGAATGCCGCGATGGCCAGCAGCAGCGTCCAGCTGCCGAAGGTGCCGCGCTTTTCGGTCACCGCCTGTGAATGGATCAGCGCCGCGCCAACCAGCCACGGCATGAAGCTGGCGTTCTCGACCGGGTCCCAGAACCACCAGCCGCCCCAGCCCAGTTCGTAGTACGCCCACCAGCTGCCCAGTGCAATGCCCAGCGTGAGGAAGCCCCAGGCGACGTTGGTCCAGGGCCGCGTCCAGCGTTGCCAGCGCGCATCGACGCGGCCTTCCAGCAGCGCCGCCACGGCGAAGGCGAACGGCACCGCGAAGCCCACGTAGCCCAGGTACAGCATCGGCGGATGGATGATCAGCCCCGGGTCCTGCAGCAGCGGGTTGAGATCACGGCCTTCCAGCGGCACCGGGTTCAAGCGCAGGAACGGATTGGAGGTGAAGATCAGGAAAGCGAGGAAGCCGACACTGACCACGCCCATCACCGCCAGCACGCGCGCCTGTACCGGTGCCGGCAGATGCCGCGAGAACAGCGCCACCGCGCCGGTCCACAGCGCCAGCACCAGCGCCCACATCAGCAGCGAGCCTTCGTGCGCCCCCCACACCGCCGAATAGCGGTAGATCAGCGGCAGCAGCGAATTGGAGTTTTCGGCGACGTAACGTACCGAGAAGTCCTGCTGCACGAAGGCCGCCGTCAGTACGGCGAAGGCGCCGGCCAGCAGCAGAAGCTGGGCAAATGCAGCCGGACGGGCAACGGCCATCCATGCCTCATTGCTGCGCTGCGCACCCACCAGCGGCAACACGGCCTGCAGCAGCGAGGCCAGCAACGCGCAGAGCAGGAGGATCTGACCGAATTCGGGAAGCACTCAGCGCACCTCGGGCGCCGTGACCGGCACATCGTGCTTGCGATGCGCATCGCCCATCTTGTCGGCCACTTCCTTGGGCACGTAGTTCTCATCGTGCTTGGCCAGTACCTCGTCGGCGACGAAGATGCCGTCCTGCAGGCGGCCACTGGCGACCACCGCGGTGCCCTCGCGGAACATGTCCGGCAGGATGCGGTCGGTACTGACCGGCAGCGTCGCATCGCCGTCGGTGACCACGAAGTGGGCCTGCAGTGAGCCGCTGGGCCGATCGAAGGAACCCTTCACCACCATGCCGCCCAGACGGAAGCGCGACTGCGCATCGACGTCCCCGCGCAGTACTTCCGAAGGCGTGTACAGGTAGGCGATGTTGCGCTGCAGGGCGAAGGCGACCAGGGTGGTCGCCAGCGCTGAGGCCAGCAGCAGCAGGAGCACCCAGATCATGCGGCGTCGCTGTACCGGCGTCATCGGCTGAGCTCGGTGGCCAGCGGCGCCTGTGCCGCCGCGTTGCCACGCGCCTGCAGCCGCTGTTGGCGGCGTTGCGCCAGCTGTCGGGCGCTGCGCAGGCGCAGCCACGAGCCCAGCGCATCGGCGCCCAGCACCAGCAGGAACACCGCGAAGGCGGCGATGAGGTAGGGCAGGTGGGTCATTGCCGTGCCTCCCCATCCGCGGTGCCGAAGCGCTCGCCGATCCAGGCCTTGCCGGCCTCGCGCGCGATGTTGTCGGCACGCGCCTTGGCCAGCAGCGAGCCGACGAACCACAGTTTGGTGGCCACCACCATCCACCACAGCGGGGCGATCAGTTCCGGCCGCACCGCGTTCTCGCCGAACACGTTGATCGACTGGCGCTGGTGCAGCGCCCCCCACCAGTCCACCGAGTAGCGGATGATCGGCAGCAGTCCCACACCGACGATGGCCAGCAGGCCGGCCGCGCGTGCGGCGCTGCGGCGGTCTTCGATGGCGTGGTACAGGCCGATCACGCCCAGGTACAGGAACAGCAGGATCAGCTCGCTGGTCATGCGCGGGTCCCAGTCCCACCAGGTGCCCCAGGTGCCCTTGCCCCAGATGCTGCCGGTCAGCAGGGTGATCAGGGTGAAGCCAGCGCCCATCGGCGCACAGGCCATCGCCAGGATCTCGCAGATCTTGATGCGCCAGATCAGCGCGATGGCGGCGTAGGCAGCCATCAGCGCAAACACGAACAGGCTCATCCAGGCGCTGGGGACATGGATGTAGATGATGCGGAAGGCATCGTGCTGGTTCTGTTCCGGCGGTGCCACGAACAGGCCCTGCCACAGGCCGATCAGCAGCACAGGAACCGCCGCAGCGTAGAACACGCGGGACCAGCGTGAGGCGAAACGATCGAAGGTCGGGGGCGAACCGAGTTGATGGAACCAGCGGACGATCGGATTCATGCGTGGCGGCTATCCAGCAGGGGTGGATTGGCTCTCAGCTCGGTCAACTCAGAGAAATACGGATCGCAGCAGCGGTGGCCAGCGGTGCCAGCACCAGGGCGATCACCAGCCCGGCGCCCAGCATCAGCAGCGCACCGACCGGATCCTGTCCGCGGCTGGCTGCCGCCAGGCTGCCGGCACCGAAGACAAGCACCGGTACGTACAACGGCAACGACAGCAACGCCACGAGAATACCAGAGCGCCGGATGCCCACGGTCAGTGCAGCGACCACGCCACCGATCAGGCTCAACAACGGTGTTCCCAGCAGCAACGATGCCAGCAGCATCGGCAGCTGGTCATGCGGCAGATGCAGCATTTCCGCCAGCAGCGGGCTCAGCAGGATCAACGGCAGGGCGGTGGTCGCCCAGTGCAGCAGCACCCGCACCAGCACCAGCCAGGCCAGCGGCACCGGCGCCAGCAGCCATTGTTCGAGCGAACCGTCTTCAGCATCGGAGCGGAACAGCGAATCCAGTGCCAGCTGCCCGGCCAGCAGCACCGCCAACCACAGCACCGCACCGGCGGTGGCGGCCAGCGGCTGCGGGTCGCGGCCCTGGGCGAGGGCGAACAGCACCACCACCAGCAGGGCGAACAGCACCGGCTGCAGCGCATCGCCGCGGCGGCGCCAGAGCAGGCGCAGGTCGCGCGCCACCAGGGCACGGGCGGTCTGCCACAGGCCCGGTTCAGTGCCCGGCGCGATCATGCTTCACCGCCCAGATCGAGCTGGCGGGTGCGTACCGGCGGCGCGGCATAGGCGCCATGGGTGGTGACCAGGGCGGCGCCGCCGCTGCGCAGGTGTGCGGAAATCATCCGGTTGACCAGGTTGATGCCTTCCAGGTCGAGGTTGGCATAGGGTTCGTCGAGCAGCCACAGCGGGGCCGGCGACAGCCAGATGCGGGCCAGCGCCAGCCGCCGTTTCTGTCCGGCCGACAGGTGCCGCACCAGGGTGTCCTCGTAGCCGGCCAGACCAACGATGGCCAGCGCATTGCCCGGCATCTGCCGTGCGCGGCGGCCATGCAGGCCACACAGGAAATGCAGGTTCTCCAGCGTGTCCAGGTCCGGCTTCAGGGCAGGCAGGTGGCTGAGGTAGGCGACATAGCGCGCGCGCTCGGCGTTGCTGGCCGGCTTGCCGTCGATCAGCACCTGGCCCGCGCCCGGGCGTGCCAGGCCCGACAGCACGCGCAGCAGGGTGGTCTTGCCGGCACCATTGCCGCCCTGCACCAGCAGCGCCTCGCCGGCATCCACGTGGAAGTCCAGCGGGCCGAACACCGGCTCGTCATTGCGGGAGAAGCTCAGGCCGCTGGCGGCCAGCAATGCAGGGGTGTTCAAGGCGCAGGGGTCTTCATGCGGGAGTGCGGCGGCAATTGTAGCGGTGAATGTGACCCGGTAGCGCCGGGCCATGCCCGGCGAGCACGCGGCGCGGCTTGCCATCGGTGCGGCATGTGCAAAGAGCCGCCGGGCATGACCCGGCGCTACCGTCGGCGCCGCAGGCCGGGTCGGGATTTCGTACACTTCCAGCCCTTGTTTCCCCACAGCCCAGGCCGATGCAACCGAACACCAAGCTGCCCAAGGTCGGTACCACGATCTTCACCGTGATGTCCCAGCTCGCCGCCGAACATGGCGCGGTCAACCTCGGCCAGGGCTTCCCGGATTTCTCTGCGCCGCAGCGCCTGATCGACGAAACCAGCAAGGCGATGGCCGCCGGCCTGAACCAATACCCGCCGATGACCGGCGTGGCACCGCTGCGCCAGGCCATCGCGCAGAAGTCGCTGGACCTGTACGGCGCGCAGATCGATCCGGACACCGAGATCACCGTCACCAGCGGCGCCACCGAGGCGATCTTCAACGCCATCCACGCCGTGGTGCGTGCCGGTGAGGAAGTGATCGTGCTCGACCCGGCCTACGACTGCTACGAACCGGCCATCGAGCTGGCCGGTGCCACGGCGGTGCATGTGCCGCTCGACCCGCAGACCTTCGCGGTGGACTGGGACCGCGTGCGTGCGGCGATCACCCCGCGCACCCGCCTGCTGATGGTCAACACCCCGCACAACCCGTCCGGCGCGATGCTGGACGAAGCGGACATGCAGGCCTTGGCCGACGTGCTGCGCGGCACGCAGATCTACCTGATCTCCGATGAGGTGTACGAGCACATCATCTACGACGGCCGCCGTCATGAATCGGCACTGCGCTACCCGGAGCTGCGCGAGCGCACCTTCGTCATCTCCAGCTTCGGCAAGACCTACCACTGCACCGGCTGGAAGATCGGCTACGCGGTGGCGCCGCCGGCGATGACCGCTGAATTCCGCAAGGTGCACCAGTACAACACCTTCACCAGTTTCGGCCCGGCGCAGTACGGTTTTGCCGCGATGATCCGCGACGAACCGCAGCATCACCTGGAACTGGGCGCGTTCTATGAAGCCAAGCGCGACCGCTTCCGCGAGCAGCTGGCTGGCACCCGCCTGAAGGCGCTGCCGGTGCCGGGCGGCTACTTCCAGCTGGTCGACTATTCGGCCATCAGCGACCTGCCGGACCACGAGTTCGTGAAGTGGCTGACCATCGAGAAGGGCGTCACCGCCATCCCGCTGTCGCCGTTCTACGAAACCGCGCCGGCCGGCCAGCGGTTGGTGCGCCTGTGCTTCGCCAAGAACGAGGCCACCCTGGACGCGGCGATCGAACGCCTGCGCCTGCTGTGAGCGGAGAAGACAGCATGCAGGACCTGCGCATTTCCCTCGTCCAGGGCGACACCCGTTGGCACGACCCGGCGGGCAACCGCCAGTATTACGGTGCGCTGCTGGCACCGCTGGCCGGGACCACCGATCTGGTGATCCTGCCGGAAACCTTCACCAGTGGCTTTTCCAACGAGGCCATCGCCCAGGCCGAAGGCATGGACGGCCCGACCGTGGCCTGGGTGCGCGAACAGGCCAAGGCCGTGAACGCGGCGGTGATCGGCAGTGTGCAGCTGCGCGATGGCGAGGGCGTCTACAACCGCCTGCTGTTCGCCACCCCTGACGGTGGCCTGCAATACTACGACAAGCGCCACCTGTTCCGTTACGGCGGCGAGCACGAGCGCTATGCCGCCGGCCGCGACCGCCTGTGCGTGGAATGGAAGGGCTGGCGGATCAATCCGCAGGTCTGCTACGACCTGCGTTTCCCGGTGTTCTGCCGCAACCGCTACAACGTTGAGCGTGTTGAACAACTGGACTTCGACCTGCAGATCTTCGTCGCCAACTGGCCGTCGGCGCGCGCCTATGCGTGGAAGACCCTGCTGCGCGCGCGGGCGATCGAGAACCTGTGCTTCGTCGCCGCAGTAAACCGCGTGGGCGTGGACGGCAACCAGCTGCACTACGCCGGCGATAGTGCGGTCATCGACTTCCTCGGCCAGCCGCAGGTAGAGATCCGCGAGCGCGAGCAGGTGGTGACTACCACCATCTCGGCCGAAGCGCTGGCTTCGCACCGTGCACGCTTCCCGGCGATGCTCGATGCCGACGCCTTCCATCTGGATGTGCAGGCCTGATACGGCGGCTGAACGCCTGCCGCCTCACCGCGCGCGCCTGCATCCAACGTGCACGCGCGCGCTGCTAGATTCGCCCACATTCCGACCGATGTGGACGTGTTGCCGATGAATACCAAGCCCTTTGCCCTGCTGCTGGCGCTGGCCGCCGCGTCGCTGGCCCCGACCGCTCAGGCCGGCGGCAACCTCGATTGCCAGCTGCGCTACAACCTGTCGGGCTGGTCGCTGATCTACAAGACCGCCTCGGGCAACGGCACCATCCACTGCACCAACGGCGCCAGCATGCCGGTGCGGATCCAGCTGAAGGGCGGCGGCCTGACCGTCGGCAAGTCGAAGATCACCGATGGCCGTGGCAGCTTCACCGGCGCCAGCAGCGTCGGCGAGCTGCTGGGCACCTATGCCTCGGTAGGCGCGCACGCCGGTGCGGTGAAGTCCAGCAACGCGCAGGTGATGACCAAGGGCGATATTTCGCTGGCCCTGTCCGGCACCGGCAAGGGCTGGGACCTGGGCGTCGACGGCGCGGCGTTCACCATCAGCCGGCGTTGATCGGGGATGGCCCGACGCCTTCCCAGCTGATGCGGATGTAATGCTGCTCGGCGTCGCTGGGCAGCCGTTCGACACCGAAGCGGTTGTTCAGCAACTGCTCGACGACACCGTCGACGAGGCGCTCGCTGGCCAGCGCCTTGTTGAAGCCGAACACGATGTAACGGCGTCCGTTTTCCGAGCCCACCTGGATCGATTTGTCGAGATCGCTGTAGTACTGCTCGACCGGTCGAGTCGCTGCGTTGGCGTTTTCGCGTGCCTGTTCCGCGGTGATGGTGATCATGGGCATCTACCTCGTCGGGGGGAGTCCGCACGATAGCCAGCGCTGCCGCGCGGTTTCCGGCAGTGGCGCACAGCGCAGCGCATTTGCAGCAATTCCTAGGCCATCCCGCGTCGCCGCCGCAGCAACCATAGCGCCAGCAACGCGCAGGCGATGATGGATGGCGCCAGCATCTGCAGTGCGCCGACAACGGCCATCGCCGCGCCGATCAGCAGGTAGTAGAGCAGGCCGAACAGGGCGCCGGCACTGCCCAGGCAGTGTGCATAGCCGCGTAGTGCCTGCCCGAGCACATTGGGGATGGCCAGGCCGAATCCCGCTACGACCGGCAGCATCGCCATCACCATGACCGGTTGCCCGCGCAGCAGCGCGGCCAGGACACCACCGGCCAGTACCAGCGATGCCGCGATTCGGATGCGCGTCAATGCAGGGACGCCGGCACGCAGCAGGCGCCCATTGCCCCAGGCGCCCAATGCCGAGCCCAGCGCCAGCACCGCACCGCTGGCGCCGAACCAGCCGACCGGCCAATGCAGGCGTGCAAACACGAATGGCCCCAGCGCGTACCAGCTGTACATGGCCACGTTGAAGGCCATGACCAGCAACGCCTGCGACCAGATCCAACGGTCGCCCAGCAGTTGCCGCAGCAGCGGCCGCAGCGGTACGGCTGCGATCTGCGCGGGTCGGCTTTCACGCAGCCCGGTCACGCAGCCGAGCATCAGCAATGCCGCGATCAGCAGCAGACCCGCCTGCACGCCGGCGTAGCCATCGGCGGCAACCAGCAACGCGCCCAGGGCCAGCCCGATCGCCGGGCTCAGCGCCAATGCCATTCCGATCCAGGAAAACGCCTGCGCCAGCGCAGGTCCTTGCAGGTGGTCGCGCAGCACGGTCTGGGTCACGACCGAGGTGGCGGCGGCTCCCGACGCGGCCAGCATCTGTGCCGCCAGCACCTGGCCGAACGTGCGTGCGGTCAATCCGCCCAACGCGGCCACAACGAAAACGACCAGGCCACCCAGCAGGGCGGGGCGCCGACCCACGCGGTCGGCCAATCGTCCCCACAGCAGGACGCCCAGCGCGAAGCCCAGCAGGTACAGGCTCATCGCCTGGCTGGCGGCGCTCGCCGGCAGCGCAAAGCGTTGCGCCAGAGCGGCGAGCGCCGGGCTGTACAGGGTCTGCGCCAGCTGCGGAAACATCAGCAGGGCAATGGTGAGCAGCAGCAGGCGAGGCGACATCAGCGCGCTCCGGAAACAGGGGCGCGCATTGTCGTGGCCCCGGCGATGACGCACTCTAGGGATCAGGACAGTAAATGGATGAAATCGGACATGGCGTGGCTGCAGCCCGACGCTCTCTTCGATGCCGATGCCTGGAGCGCACCGGTGATCGGTATCGCTGCAACCCTGGCCGAGCACGACTCGGGATGGCACCAGCACGCACGTTCGCAGCTGCTGTACACCCGCGCCGGTTGCACGCGGCTGACGTTCGGCGATCGCATCAGCCTGCTGCCGCCATCGCGCGCGGCGTGGATTCCCGGTGGCCTGCTGCACCGCGCGCAGATGCGGCAGGCGGTGGACTATCGATCGCTGTACTTCGATGCCGCGTTGTCGGCGCAGTTGCCGCAGCAGCCAGCAATCATTGGTGTCGGTCCGCTGCTGCAGGCGCTGCTGGAGCCGATCGCGCAGGCGCCGTTCGCCCATGACTGGCAAGCGTCGCGAGCGCGGCATCAACTGGCCCTATGCGTGCTGGAGATTGCCGCCGCACCGGCAGAGCCGATGGAGCTGCCATTGCCACGCGATCCGCGCATCGCCCGCTCCTTGCCGGTGGCCGAACAGCTGCCCCCCGAGCTGGGTGAGCTGGCCGCGCGCAGCGGCCTGAGCGAGCGCACGATCAGCCGCCTGATGCAGCGTGATACCGGGATGGGCTACCAAGCGTGGCGCCAGCAATGGCGGCTGATGCGGGCCATGGAATTGCTGCTGCTCGGCCATCGCGTCGCGCATGTGGCGTTGGAGCTGGGGTTCTCGGCGGAGAGTCCTTTCATCGCCTTTTTCCGCAGCATGGCTGCGACCACGCCCGCGGCCTTCCAGCGTGCGGCCAGAGGCAGCCCCGCAGAGTGAGGTGTCCGTTGCTGCGCCTACTGCTGGGCCATCAGCCAGGCCAAGGTGCCGCGATGCGGTTCGGGCACGGTGGAGGATGCGGCATCGAGCAGCATCAGTGATGCCCAGCAGACGTCGGCAGCCGGTGCAGTTTCCATCCGCGGCAGTATCGCCAAGGCACGTTCGCGTGTGCTTTCGTCGGCCATCGAGGCGAGCAAGGCCTCGGTCGCCTCGGCAATCTGCTGTTCACTGGCAGGGGTTGCGGGTCGCTGTTCGAGCTCGGCGAGGCTGGCCTCATAGCTCATCTCGAACCAGAAATCGATGTCCTGCGACGGTCGCTTCTCCAGTTCGTCGAACAAGGTCCTGCCCACCTGCGCGATGTCCGACGCCGTGGTGGCGCGGGCGATCATTGCGCATTTCTCCACCGGCATTCCGCGCAGCATTGCGGCCAGCAACTGCGCACGGCGCTCCAGCATGGGGCGGGGCAGGCGGCCGATTCCATCCAGTGCAAGCTGTGCACCAGCGACAGCAGCCTTGTCCTTGCTGCCGGCCTGCTTGATGCGGGTGAGATAGCGCTCATCGACGATCAGCCGACGCAGCATGCGGTCGGCCGGATCATGCAGGGCCGAAGATTTCGGCCAGGGATTCTGCGTGGCGGCGATTTCCTGCTTGAGTCGGTCGGCAGCGCGTTCGCAGCCGCCGACCAGCAGAAGAGCCACCAGCAGGGCGCCCATGCGGGCGCCCAGAGACAACATCCGTGTCATCGATCGTTCCATCCTGGTTGGGTTGGATCAGCCGCCGCGCGGGCCGCTGCGACGCGGGCCACCCGGGCCACGGTTGCCGCCGGGGCCACCCGGGCCGCGGTTGCCACCCGGGCCACCCGGACCACGGTTGCCACCGGGACCACCCGGACCGCGGTTGCCACCCGGACCACCCGGGCCACGGTTACCGCCCGGACGTGCATTCGCATTGCCGCCCGGACGACCGTTGCCGGCCGGACGCGAGGTGCCGTACGGACTGAAGCCCGGATTGGCGTGGTCGGACGGGAAGCTCGGGGCATTGCCCGGATGGCCGTACGGGTGCTTGTTGCCCTGGCCCTGCGAGCGGTTGCCCGCACCGGCCGGACGACCCTGGCCGCCGGCGCCACCGCGTCCTTCGCCACCGTAGCCGCCGCGACCTTCACCGCCGTAGCCGCCACGACCCTGGCCGCCACCGGCGCCTGCGCCCGGACCCTTCGGCTTGCCGTACGGACGGCCCTGGCCGCCGGCACCTGCACCTGCGCCCGGACCACGGGCACCCGGGCCACGTGCACCTGGACCGGCATTGCGGTGGCCGCTCGGGCCGGTGCTGACGCCGTCCGGCACGTACCAGGTACGGAATGCGGCCGGATTGCCTTCCGGCAGCGAACGGTCGTTCTTCGGCGCGCGCTGCTTGAACGGGCGCTGCGACTGCTTGGCTGCGGCTTCACCGCTGACCGTCAGGCCGCCCTTGAAACCACCGCCACCCTTGCCGCCGCGACCGCGGCCGCGATCTTCGCGCACGTTGTCGAAACGACGCAGTTCGCGGCCTTCATCGGCGGTGTTGTGACCGTTGACGTAGGCGTTGCCGCGGCCACCTTCGCGCACGCGCACGGTGGTCTTGGCGGCACGACGCTGGCCGATCACCGGCTGCAGGGTCAGGGCCGACGGCGCGCCTTCTTCCAGCTTCAGTTCGGCGCGCAGCGCTTCGACCTGGCTGCCCGGCAGTTCGACGGACTGGCCGCGGGCCAGTTCGCGCGGCAGGCTGACCTTGCCGTAGCGGGTGCGCTTGAGGCGGCTGACCTGGCAGCCCTGCGATTCCCACAGGCGGCGCACTTCGCGGTTGCGGCCTTCCTTCACCACGACGCGGAACCAGTCGTGCGAATCGGTACCGCCGATGCGTTCGATCTCATCGAACTTGGCCGGGCCATCTTCCAGTGCGACACCACGGGTGAGGCGGTCGACGACGGCGTCAGGCACCTTGTCCTCGCCTTCCGGGGCACGCACGCGCACCACGTACTCGCGCTCGACCTCGAACGAGGGGTGCATCATGGCGTTGGCCAGCTCACCGTCGGTGGTCGCCAGCAGCAGGCCGGTGGTGTTGATGTCCAGGCGGCCGACGGCGATCCAGCGGGCACCCTTCAGCGCCGGCAGGGATTCGAACACGGTCGGGCGACCTTCGGGGTCTTCGCGGGTGGTCACTTCGCCTTCCGGCTTGTTGTAGACCAGCACGCGCGAGGGCTCGGCCAGCGCGGTGGCGACGAAGCCGCGACCGTCGAGCTCGATCTTGTCGCCGCTCTTGACCGACATGCCGGTCTGCGCGACTTCACCGTTGACCTTGACCAGGCCTTCGGCGATGCGCTGTTCCAGCGCACGACGCGAGCCGAGGCCGGCCTGGGCCAGGACCTTGTGCAGGCGTTCTTCCAGCTTGAACTGTTCGGACGTGGCTTCGCGCTTGAGCGAAAGCTTGTTCAACGAGGGCTTGCGGGGGGTGTCACTCATCAGTTTTGCTCCGGCCGACGGTTTCGAGGTCGGCCTCTGGTTCGGAATCGGCTTGGTCAACAGCCACGGTCGTCTTCGCGACGGCGTTGTCTTCGCGTTCGTTCACTGTCACCGCGCGCTCGCCCGGCGCGGAATCGGGGTGCCCATCATCGGAGGGCGAAGGTGCTTGCTCATCGTCGGCCGCCGCAGGGAATGCGTCGGCAGAATCGGGGGTGTCGCCGGCGGTCATGCCGGTGTCGTCATTTGCAGCGGCGTCCGGGTCGGCGCTCACGTCCGGGCCGTCGGCACTGGCGACCGGCGGTGCGTCGCGATCCAGCGCCAGCTGCGGTTCCAGGTCGCCCAGGTCCTTCAGCTCGGAAAGGGGCGGCAGTTCGTCCAGGCGTTTCAGCCCGAAGTAGTCCAGGAAGCCCTTGGTGGTGCCGAACAGGGCCGGCTTGCCGGGTACGTCGCGGTGGCCGACCACGCGGATCCACTCGCGCTCTTCCAGCGCCTGGATGATGTTACTGCTGACCGCCACGCCGCGCACCTGCTCGATCTCGCCACGGGTGATCGGTTGCCGGTAGGCGATCAGTGCCAGCGTTTCCAGGGTGGCGCGGGTATAGCGGGTCTTGCGTTCGGTCCACAGCCGGCTGATCCAGCCATGTACTTCAGCGGTCACCTGGTAGCGGAAGCCGGAGGCCACCTCCACCAGTTCCACGCCACGGTCCTGGCAGCTCTCGCGCAGCCGTTCCAGCGCACGTTCGATGCTGCCCGGCGGTGCCGGCTCATCTTCCGGGAACAGGTCCTTCAGCTGGGCCAGGGTGAGCGGCTGGCTGGAGGCCAGCAACGCACCTTCGACAATGCGGTTGATCAGCGTTTGATCCATCGGCAGTCAGCGCTCACTCGTTTTCATTGGCGGCGTCGTTGTCGTCGAATTCGCTGCTGAACTGCAGCGGGGCATTGGTGTTGCCGGCGGCCAGGGACTTCACGTAGATCGGCGCCAGCGGTTCTTCCTGCACGAGGTCCAGCAGCTGCTCCTTGGCCAGTTCCAGCACCGCCAGGAACGTGACCAGCACGCCCAGCTTGCCTTCTTCGGCGGTGAACAGGTTTTCAAAACGATAGAACCTGCCGTCTTCAAGCCGTCCCAGCACTTCGCCCATGCGCTGCCGGACACTCAGTGCCTCGCGCTTGATCGCGTGGCCGGTGAACAGCTCGGCGCGCTTGAGCACGTCGTGCAGCGCCATCAGCATTTCCTTCAGGTCCACCGGCGGTGGCAGCTTCACTGCGGCGCGCTCGGGCATGAAGGCATGCGCCACGGTGGTATCGCGGTCCTGCCGGGGCAGGGCGTCGATATCCTCGGCAGCCTGCTTGAAGCGTTCGTACTCCTGCAGCCGTCGCACCAGCTCCGCACGCGGATCGGCTTCCTCGCCCTCCACGCTGGGGGGGCGGGGCAGCAGCATGCGCGACTTCACTTCCGCCAGGATCGCCGCCATCACCAGGTACTCGGCGGCAAGCTCGAAGCGCAGCTCGCGCATCACGGTGATGTATTCCACGTACTGCCGGGTGATCTCGGCCACGGGGATGTCCAGCACGTCCAGGTTCTGCCGGCGGATCAGGTACAGCAGCAGGTCCAGCGGTCCTTCAAAGGCGTCCAGGATGACTTCCAGCGCATCCGGCGGGATGTACAGGTCCTGCGGAATCTGCAGGACCGGTTGCCCATGCACCACGGCCAGCGGCATTTCCTGCTGCTGGGGGGCGGGCGGCCGGGTTGGCGTGTTCGCGTCGAGCGCGAGTTCGGAAGTCATCTAATGGAGATCAGGATTGCAACGGACCAGTCGCGGCAGCTGGCACACCGGGCAACTGCCACGGACCGCCAGGACACCAGGCACGCCTGTCTCGGCGCGGTTCCACACATCAAACAACAGGACGCTCCGCAGGACACGGCAGCGACAGGACTACGGGAGGTCGTCTACGGGGCCCGGTCGTGTGGACCGGTTCGAAGCAGCGGGTC
Organism: Stenotrophomonas sp. LMG 10879; assembly: GCF_002750935.1. NCBI lineage: Bacteria > Pseudomonadati > Pseudomonadota > Gammaproteobacteria > Lysobacterales > Lysobacteraceae > Stenotrophomonas > Stenotrophomonas sp. LMG 10879. The sequence continues at coordinate 70,995 of NZ_PEJT01000013.1, read as the reverse complement.
GGTCGTCGGGGGCTGCGTTGGCCGCAAAAACCGACGGGCTGCTGCATCCAGCCACGTGCAATGGTTGCTAGGGTAAGCCTTTGCCGCGCCAGTGTCCAGCCGAGGCCGGGCAGGGGGCGGGATTGGCTAGAATCGCTTCACCAGCAACGCGAGCGAGGAAATGCCGGTGTGGTATGTGATTGAAGGTTACGACGGCCAGGATGTACTGGCCCAGCGGCTGCAGGCGCGGCCCGAGCACCTGGCGCGGTTGACCGCACTGCGCGATGAAGGCCGCCTGCTTCTGGCGGGGCCGTGTCCGGCGATCGACAGCGAAGACCCGGGCCCGGCAGGGTTCAGTGGCTCGGTGGTGATTGCCAGCTTCGACTCGCTGCCGCAGGCCCAGGCCTGGGCCGATGCCGACCCCTACGTCGCCGCAGGCGTCTACGTGCGGGTGCAGGTGCGTCCGTTCCGCAAGGTGCTGCCGTGAACGCGAAACGCATCGAGCAGATTCGTGATGCGCTGCAGCAAGCGCTGGCCCCCAGCGTGCTTGAGATCGAAGACGACAGCCATCGCCATGCAGGCCACGCTGGAGCGCGCGATGGTCGCGGCCATTTCAACGTGCACGTGGTCAGCGAGCGCTTCGCGGGACTGGCCCCGCTGGCCCGTCATCGCGCGGTCTACGCAGCGCTGGGCACGCTGATGGAAACCGACATCCACGCGTTGTCCATTCGCGCACATACCCCGTCAGAGCAGGGCTGAAACCCTGTCCCGAGCTGTCCTGGCAGGTCCGTCGAGGGGCCTGCCAAGGACAGATTCCTGTGTCCGTTTAGGGACATTCGCCTAACGGACTGTTTACAAGCGCAGATGGAAACGCTTACATTCCGCGCCATTGCTGGTGGATCCAAGCCGTGGAGGGCGGCTTCGTGAACAAAGCAGCCATAACAATCAAAGACGTCGCCCGTGAAGCCAAGGTCTCTGTGGCCACGGTTTCGCGCGCGCTCAACGGGCATGAAAATGTCGCCGAACCGGTCCGCCAGCTTGTGCTGGAGGTGGCCGCACGGCTGCGTTACACCCCGCACGCCGCTGCCCGCAGCCTGAGCAGCCGCCGCACCAATACGGTGGGCGTGGTGCTTCCAGACCTGTACGGCGAATTCTTCTCCGAACTGATGCGCGGCATCGACAACGTCGCCCGCAGCCGGCGCCAGCACCTGCTGGTGTCGAGCTATCACGGCGACCAGGAGCAGCAGGGCGCAGCCCTGCGCGCCATGCGCGGCCGGGTCGACGGTCTGCTGGTGCTCTCGCCCTATGCGGAGAGCCCGGGGTTCCTGACCGACAACCTGCCGCAGGCATTGCCGACGGTACTCATCAACACCTACCTGCCTGGGCAGGACCATCCGGTGTTGAGCATCGATGACCATGCAGGGGCGATGGCGATGACCCGCCACCTGCTCGACGTCGGTCATCGGCGCATTGCATTCATTTCTGGCCCGGACCTCAACTTCGACGCGCGTGAGCGCCTGCGCGGCTTCCGTGATGCGCTGGCGGCTTTTGGCGGTGGCGCCGAGGGGATCGAGTTGCCCGGTGATTTCGACGAAGCTTCCGGCCATCGCGCCGGTCAGGAGTTGCTGGCAGCCGGCACGCTGCCCGATGCCGTATTCGCCGCCAACGATATGATGGCCCTGGGTTGCCTGTATGCCTTCGCGCAGGCAGGTGTCCATGTGCCCTCCGATGTCGCCCTGGCCGGTTTCGATGACATTCCGCTTGCGCGTTTCGTCCACCCGTCGCTGACCACCATGCAGGTCAGCATCGCCGAGCTGGGCGATCGGGCGATGTCGCGTTTGTTGCAGTTGATGGACGGCACCTCCACGGATGGGACAGGGGACAAACAGACCCTGGTCCCGCGCCTGATTGTTCGCGATTCCACCACTCCGCCATCCGGCCATTGAAGCCAGAGGCGTTCCTTCTTTTTTGATTGATCGCAGGTGCCGCGCAAGCGGTCACCGCCACCCGGAGATTGAGTTGATGATGCATTCCACGATCCGCACGCCGGCGCGCCGGCTGCTGAGCACCGCCCTGGTCAGCTGCCTGATGCTGGCCGCCGCCCCGAACGTCATGGCGCAGTCGGCCAACGCCAGCCTGCGTGGCCAGGTGTCCGGCGCGCAGGCCGGTGCCGAAGTCACCGCCACCAACATCGCCACCGGTACCGTGCGTCGCGGCACCGTGCGCGCCGACGGCAGCTATTCGCTGATGGGCCTGGACCCGGGCACCTATGACGTGGTGGCCAACGGCCAGACCCAGAAGGTCACCGTCACCGTCGCCTCGACCTCGACGCTCAACTTCGCTGGCGCCGCCGCCGGTGGCACCGGTACGACCGCCGCCACCAACCTGGACACCGTCAACGTCGTCGCGCCGACCCTGCTGCAGGAAGTGCGCACCTCCGAAGTCGGCAAGACCGTCAGCCTGCAGCAGATCCAGACCACCCCGCAGGTGTCGCGCAACTTCCTGGAGTTCGCCGACGCGGTGCCGGGCCTGATCTTCACCCGTGATGCCAAGGGCAACACCTCGCTGCGCGGCGGTGCCACCAATTCCGACGGTACCAACGTCTACATCGACGGCGTGGGCCAGAAGAGCTACGTCAAGGGCGGCGGCGTGGCCGGCCAGTCCGGCAGCGCCGGCAACCCGTTCCCGCAGCTGGCCATCGGCGAATACAAGGTCATCAGCGGCAATTACAAGGCCGAGTACGGTCAGGTGTCGAGCGCCGCAGTGACCGCTGCCACCAAGTCCGGTACCAATGAATTCAAGGGTGAGGCGTTCTACCGCTACACCGATGAGGACATGCGCGCCAAGACCCCGGCCGAGCGCCAGGGCGGCAAGGACAAGATGGTCTCGGCCGAGAAGGAATACGGTTTCGCCCTGGGCGGCCCGATCATCCAGGACAAGGCCCACTTCTTCGTGACCTATGAAGCCAAGCGCTTCGACCTGCCGGTCACCATCGCGCCGGACGGCGCGGTCACCGGTGCTGCCGGCCTGCTGCCGCCGGCAGGCGCCGCCGGCCTGGGCCCGGCCAGCCAGCCGTTCCAGCAGGATCTGATCTTCGGCAAGATCGACTTCGAGCCGACCGACAACGATCGCATCGAACTGACCTTCCAGGACCGCGATGAAACCCAGTCGCAGTTCAGTGGCCAGACCTCGCCGGAAGCCGGCCGTGAAGTGGTCAACACCGACCGTCGTTACGCCCTGCGCTGGAACCACAGCGGCGAGCGTTACTACAACGAAATGATGGTCACCCATGAAGATTCGTTCAACAACCCGACGCCGCTGACCCTGGCCAACGGCATCACCTACACCGCACCGGACGGCACCGAAGACCGCACCGTGGTGAAGATCGGTGGCGCATCGGCACTGGATTCGCAGGTGAAGGGCCAGAAGGGCTGGTCGATCGAAGACAACCTGACACTGGATGGCATCCAGTGGGCGGGCGACCACACCATCAAGATGGGCGTGAAGTACAAGGCGATCGACCTGTACGCCTCCGATGCGGCGCAGATCAACCCGACCTTCACCTACAGCCTGGGCGATCCGGACTTCCCCGATTCCATTCCGTACAAGGCGCAGTTCGTCAAGCCGGTGACCGGCGTGGATGGCGTGTCCGGTGAAGTGCGTTCGAAGTCCAAGCAGTACGGCGTGTTCATCCAGGACGACTGGCAGGTCAACGACCACCTGCAGCTGAACATCGGCCTGCGCTGGGACTACGAAAAGACCCCGTCCTACCTGGACTTCGTCACCCCGCAGGCCGTGGTCGACGCGATCTATTCGCAGGATCCGCGCGGCCCCGCCGGCCAGACCTACGCCGATTCGCTGGCGCTGGGCGGCCTGGACATCAGCGACTACATCAGCAACGGCCACAACCGCAAGGCATTCAAGGATGCCTGGCAGCCGCGCCTGGGCTTCTCGTATGACATCAACGCCGACGAGCAGCACGTGATCCACGGTGGTGCCGGCCGTTCCTACGACCGCGACCTGTTCGACAACCTGCAGCTGGAAACCACCAAGCTGGCCCTGCCGCAGCCGACCATCTACTTCCGTAACCCGGCCACCGGCACCTGCATCAACGGCCAGGCCGCCTGCTATGACTGGAACCCGAACCTGCTCAACGGCATCGGCAACCTGCAGAGCCTGGTCGGTGCGACCAGCAATGCTGGCCTGGAAGTGGATCTGCTGAACAACAAGCTGAAGGCTCCGTACTCGGATCAGTTCAGCCTGGGCATGAGCAACCAGATCGGTGACTGGCTGACCGACGCCACCATCGCTCGTACCCTGAGCTACGACGGCTTCGCCTTCACCCTGGGCAACCGTTACCCGACCGGCCAGTTCTTCGATGACCCGCGCCTGTGCGGTGGCACCGAGCCTGGCCTGAGCCAGGCATGGAGCTGCAACGTGCCGGGCTTCGGCAGCCTGATCATCGGCCAGCAGGGCATCAAGACCCGTGCGACCCAGATCCTGCTGTCGGCGCAGAAGCCGTTCACCCAGGAAAGCGGCTGGGGTACCTCGATCGCCTACACCTGGACGACCGCGCGCCACAACCGCGACATCAACGAGAAGTACGCCTTCGACCGCGGCCTGATCGAGGATTACCCGACCATCCGTTCCAACGGCGCGCCGCGTCACCGCTTGGTGGTCACCGGTTCGTACGCGGGCTTCTGGGGCATCACCTTCGGTGGCAAGATCACCCTGGCCACCCCGACCGCCGTCAATGACTGGTACCCGGTGCCGCAGGCCAGTGGCTACAACTTGCCGACTCCGCAGGCGGCTGTGCCCAACGCCAATGGCAAGTTCCTGCTGGGCGGCAAGATCTTCGGCTACCGTTCGGTCGACCTGCAGGCGACGAAGACGTTCAAGATGCCGGGCGATACGGAGCTGTACGCGCGTATCGACATCATCAACGTGTTCAACTTCGACAACTTCTCCACCTACAACTACGTCAAGAGCAACGGCAAGCTGCAGGCCAGCTACAACGAGACCGGCGACATCATCGGTACGCCGCGTCAGGTCAAGGCCGAAGTGGGCTTCCGCTTCTGATTGCGGGAAGTTGATGCAGTACGGAGCCCTCGGTTCGCTGATGGCTCCGGTTTCAACGGCAATGGCCGGCCTCCGGGCCGGTCCATTGCCCACGCCATTGCCAGGCAGGGGGCAATGGCGTGGGCAATGACCGCGGTGTCATCGACCACGTTTCCGTGGTTTTTTAAGACCGCACTTTGTAAACGATTTCAGGTCATTGGACGTTATGCTCTTTCATCGATCAGCCCACCGGAGGAACCGCGCCATGCAGGCACGCCACCTGATGACCGCCGCTGCGATGACCCTGGCCATCGCCGCCTGCAAACCGGCCCAGCAGGAGCCTGCCAAGCCGCGTCCGCCGGTGATCCTGATCGAGGCGGACGCACCGCCGCGGCCGATGAAGCCTGAGCTGCCGCCGCTGTTTGATGACATCGAGCGCCGCACCTTCCAGTTCTTCTGGGATACCACCAACGAGATCAACGGCCTGACTCCGGACCGCTATCCGTCGCGGCCGTTTGCCAGCATCGCCTCGGTCGGCTTCGCCCTGACCGCCTATCCGATCGGCATCGAGAACGGCTGGATCAGCCGCAACCAGGCGATCGACCGCACCTTGACCACCCTGAAGTTCTTCCGTGATGTGCCGATGGGCCCGCAGCGCACCGGCAAGGCCGGCTACAAGGGCTTCTACTACCACTTCCTGGACATGCAGGAAGGGCGCCGCTACGACAGCTGGGTGGAACTGTCCTCGGTGGACACCGCGCTGCTGATGATGGGCGTGCTGTTCGCCCAGTCGTACTACGACGGCGACGATCCGCGCGAGAAGGAAATCCGGCAGATCGCCGACACCCTGTACAAGCAGGTCGACTGGCCGTGGCTGCAGCAGCGTGCGCCGCTGATCTCGATGGGCTGGTTCCCCGAGAACGGCTTCATCGACCATGACTGGATGGGCTACAACGAGGCGATGATGGTCTACATCCTCGCCCTGGGTTCGCCCAGCCATCCGGTCAGCCCGGATGCGTGGACGGTGTGGACGCGGACCTACGACAACGACTGGGGTGTCTACCAGGGCCAGGAATACCTGTCCTTCGGCCCGCTGTTCGGCCACCAGTACAGCCACGTCTGGATCGATTTCCGCGACATCCAGGATGCCTACATGCGCGAGCGTGGCAGCACCTACTTCCTCAACAGCCGTTCGGCCGCGCTGGCCCAGCGAGAGTACGCCATCGCCAATCCGATGAACTGGAAGGAGTACGGCGAGAACGTGTGGGGCCTGACCGCCAGTGACGGTCCGCAGAACACCACCCAGGAATACCGCGGCGAGCAGCGCCAGTTCCGCCATTACTCATCACGCGGCGCAGGCCTGCGCGAGAATTTCGATGACGGCACGATCGCGCCAACCGCGGCGATCTCCTCGGTCGTGTTCGCGCCTGAGGAAGTGATCCCGGCCACGCTGGAGATGCACAAGCGCTACGGCGACTACATCTACTCCAGCTACGGCTTCCTGGATTCGTTCAATCCCAGTTTCAACTACGACATCCCGATCAAGACCGGGCGCGTGGTGCCCGATCGCGGCTGGGTCGCCAGCGACTACATCGCCATCGACCAGGGCCCGATCCTGACCATGATCGCCAACTACCGCAACGACTTCGTCTGGGATGTGATGAAGAAGAACCCGTACATCCGCAAGGGCCTGGAACGGGCGGGCTTCAGTGGTGGCTGGCTGGCGCCGGAAGGTTCCTTCCAGCCGCTGGAGCTGCAGAAGGATGAGAAGGCCGCAGCAGCACGTGCGGTCGGTATCGCTGAATCACGTGCGGCCGCCGCGCAGGAACAGAAAAACAATGCCAACCGCAACACCGGCCAGGGGAAGTAACAAGGTGCACGACTGGAAACACCGCCTGCGACGCTGGGCATTGCCTGCACTGGCCGCGCTGGCCATCGCCGGCTGTGCCCGCCAGGAGCAGGGCACCACCACCGTGCGCTTCTGGGCGATGGGGCGCGAGGCCGAAGTGGTCAGCGAGCTGATCCACGAATTCGAAGCGGAGAACCCCGGCATCAAGGTCGATGTGCAGAACATCCCGTGGACGGCCGCGCACGAAAAGCTGCTGACCGCGTTCGCTGCCGATGGCCTGCCCGACGTGTGCCAGCTCGGCAACACCTGGGTGCCCGAATTCGCCGAACTCAACGCGCTGACGCCGCTGCAGCCGTTCGTGCGGCGCTCGACCGTGGTCGATCCGAAGGACTATTTCCAGGGCATCTGGGATACCAACGTGATCCACGACGAGCTGGTCGGCGTGCCGTGGTACGTCGATACCCGCCTGATCTACTACCGCAAGGACCTGTTGGCCAAGGCCGGCTTCGACCACCCGCCGCGCACCTGGGCGGAATGGAACGAGCAGATGGCCGCGATCAAGCGCATGCAGGGCCCGAACCGCTATGCGGTGCTGATGCCGATCAACGAGTTCGAGCAGCAGCTGTCGCTGGCGCTGCAGCAGCCGGACCCGCTGCTGCGTGATGACGACACCCGTGGCAATTTCTCCAGCCCTGGCTTCCGTCGCACGCTCGGTTTCTACGCCAACATGTTCGAGCAGGGCTGGGCGCCGAAGATGTCCGAGACGCAGATCTCCAACGTCTGGGATGAATTCTTCCGCGGCTTCAACGTGTTCTACATCTCCGGCCCCTGGAACATCCGCGAGTTCAAGAAGCTGCAGCCGAAGGAACTGGAAGGAAAGTGGGGCACCGCCGCATTGCCTGGCCCTGAGGGTCCGGGCGCGGGCATCGCCGGTGGCACCAGCCTGGTGATCTTCCGCAAGTCGCAGCAGAAGGAAGCCTCCTGGAAGCTGATCGAGTTCCTGTCGCGGCCGGCAATCCAGGCGCGCTTCCACGCGATCATCGGCGACCTGCCGCCGCGCCGCAGCACCTGGAACGCGCCGTCGCTGGCCAACGATCCGCTTGCCGCCGCGTTCCGCGACCAGCTGGAGCGGGTCAAGCCGACCCCGAAGGTGCTCGAATGGGAGCGTATCGTGCAGGAAATGCGCATCGTCACCGAACAGGTGGTGCGCGGTGGCCTGCCGCAGGACAAGGCCGTGGCCGAACTGGACCAGCGCGTGGACAAGGTGCTGGCCAAGCGTCGCTGGATGCATGAACAACAACGCCTGCAGCGCAGCGCACCCCCCTCGGGTTCGACCAGTGCAGTCGCGGCCGGGAGCCCGCAATGAAACGTTCTTCCCTTGCCGGCTGGATCTTCGCCGGCCCCTCGCTGATCGTGCTTGGTGTGTTCTTCGGCCTGCCGGTGGCCTCGGCGCTGGCGCTGAGCGTGACCGACTTCGACCTGTACGCGCTGGCCGACAGCAGCAACCTGCGCTTCGTGGGCCTCGGCAACTACATCGACCTGCTGCAGACGCCGATGTTCTGGAAGTCGCTGTGGAACACCACGTATTTCGTGGTGATCGGCGTGCCGCTGTCGATCGGTGTGTCGCTGGGCGCGGCGATGCTGCTCAATGCCCCGGCGGCGCGCTTCAAGGCGCTGTTCCGCACCGCGCTGTTCGCGCCGGTGGTGACCACGCTGGTGGCAGTGGCGGTGATCTGGCGCTACCTGTTCCACACCAGCTACGGCCTGGTGAATTACGGCCTCGGCCACCTGGGCGTCAGTCCGATCGACTGGCTGGGCGATCCCAACTGGGCGATGCCGACCATCATGCTGTTCGCGGTCTGGAAGAACTTCGGCTACAACATGGTGATCTTCCTGGCCGGCCTGCAGGCGATCCCGCATGACCTGTACGAGGCCGCGCGCATCGACGGCGCCTCGCGCTGGAAGCAGTTCCTGCACATCACCCTGCCGATGCTCGGCCCGGTGCTGCTGGTGGTCGGGGTGATCACCGTGTCCGGTTACTTCCAGCTGTTTGCAGAACCTTACGTGATGACCCGCGGCGATCCACTGCAGAGCACCGTCAGCGTGCTGTATTTCATGTTCGAGGAAGGCTTCAAGTGGTGGAACCTGGGACGCGCCTCGGCTGTGGCGTTCCTGCTGTTCCTGATCATCCTGGCGGTGACCACCGTGATGCTGCGCTTTGGCCGCAAGAGGCAGTTGGTATGAGTCGTGAAATCGGCCAGTCACGCTGGCACCCGTGGATGATCAACGGCGCGCTGCTGGTGCTGGCCCTGGTCAGCCTGGCACCGTTGCTGTGGATGCTGTCGGTCTCGTTCATGCCGCAGGGCGAGGCGACGCATTTCCCGCCGCCGCTGTTGCCGTCCAGCATCACCACGCACAACTACACGGAGCTGTTCGCGCGTACCGGCATGGGCGGCAACTTCGCCAACAGCCTGCTGGTGTCGCTGGCGATCACCCTCGGTTCGCTGCTGCTCAACACGATGGCCGGTTACGCCTTCGCCAAGCTCAACTTCGCCGGCCGTGAGCGCCTGTTCCAGGTGCTGATGGCGGCGCTGGTGATCCCGGCGCAGGTGGCGATGCTGCCGCTGTTCCTGCTGATGAAGCAGCTGGGCCTGGTCAACAGCTTCGGCGGCGTGATCGTGCCGGCGCTGGCCAGCGTGTTCGGCATCTTCCTGGTGCGCCAGTACGCCCGCTCGATTCCCGATGAGCTGCTGGAAGCCGCACGCATCGACGGGGCAGGGGAGCTGCGGATCTTCTTCCAGATCGTGCTGCCGATGTTGAAGCCGGTGCTGGTGACGCTGGCGATCTTCACCTTCATGGGCGCCTGGAACGATTTCATGTGGCCGCTGATCGTGTTGACCGACCAGGAGCACTACACTTTGCCGGTGGCGCTGGCCACCCTCTCGCGCGAACACATCATGGACGTGGAAATGATGATGGCCGGCGCGGTGGTCACCGTGGTCCCGGTGCTGGCGCTGTTCCTGGTGCTGCAGCGGTACTACATCCAAGGATTGTTGCTGGGGAGCGTGAAGGGATGAAGCGTGCGATCGCCGTTGGACTGGGCCTGTTGTGGTCTTCCCTGGCGATCGCCGCACCACCGGCGCTGCCCGCGCCGAAGGTGCTGGATGATTTCGACGACATCAGCGCATGGAAGCTGGTGTTGTCCGACCAGGTCAGCGGCTCGCTGCGGCCGGTCAGTGGCGCCGGCGGTGGCCGCGCGCTGTGCCTGGATTATGACTTCCATGAGGTCTCCGGCTACGTCGGCATCCGTCGCCCACTGAACATCGAGTACCCGGCCAACTACCGTTTCGGTTTCCAGCTGCGCGGTGATTCGCCGGCCAACGACCTGCAGTTCAAGCTGATCGACGCCAGCGGCGACAACGTGTGGTGGGTCAACCGCCCCGGCTACGCTTTCCCGAAGGCGTGGACGCCGGTGGAGTACCGCCGCCGACAGATCGACAAGGCCTGGGGGCCATCGCCAGAGAAGGACATGGCGCGCAGCGCGTCGATGGAATTCACGATCTACAGCAAGGTCGGCGGCCGTGGCACGGTGTGCTTCGACAAGCTGACCCTGCAGGGCCTGCCCGCGCAGGATGATTCGGCGCTGCGGCCCTCGGTGATCGCCGATACCGCAACCGCGCTGCAGGACCGGATGATCGACGGCAAGTCCGATACCTTCTGGATCAGTGGCGGGGTCAAGCAGCAGACCATCAGCCTGGACCTGCACAAGAGCCGCGAGATCGGCGGTGCGGTGATCGACTGGCTGCCGGACCTGGAAGCGAACCGCTATACCGTGCGCACCTCCGAGGACGGTCGTGACTGGCGTACCGTGCGCGAAGTGACCGCTGGTGCCGGAGGCCGCGACTGGTTGGCACTGCCCGACACCGATGCGCGCTACGTCCGTTTCGACCTGCAGGGCGGACCGAACTGGCGCTACGGCATCCGTGACATCACCCTGAAGCCGCTGGCGTTTGCTGCCACTCCCAATGCCTTCCTGTCCTCGGTGGCGGCCGACCTGCCGCGTGGCACATTGCCGCGCGCCTACGTCGGCGAGCAGCCGTACTGGACCCTGTTGGGCCTGGACGGTGGCCAGGAACAGGCGTTGATCAGTGAGGACGGCGCACTGGAGCCGGCCAAGGGCAGCTTCAGCATCGAGCCGTTCATCCGCCTCGACGGCAAGCTGCTGGATTGGGCCGACGTTGCCATCACCCAGTCGCTGCAGGATCGCTACCTGCCGATCGCCACGGTCGACTGGGTGCACGAGAAGGCCGGCCTGTCGGTGACCAGCTTCGTGCAGGGCACGCCCGAACGCGCGCAGCTGATCGGGCGCTACCGGTTGAGCAACCCGGACAAGGTCGCGCACGAATACACCCTGGCACTGGCGATCCGCCCGTGGCAGGTCAATCCGCCCACCCAGTTCCTCAACACGGTGGGCGGCTTCAGCCGCATCGACAGCCTGGACGTGGGCGAGCAGCTGGTGCGCATCAATGGCGAACCGCGGCTGTATCCCCTGCAGGTGCCGGATGCGCGCTTTGCCAGCAGTTTCGACGGCAAGCTGGATGCGATGCACCTGGCCAGCGGCAAGCTGCCCGCCACCACCGCCGTGAAGGATCCGACCGGCATGGCGTCCGGCGCGCTCCTGTACACGATCAAGCTCGAACCCGGGCAGAGCCGCGAGGTGGCGATCGTGCTGCCGCAGACCGGCAGCTGGGCGCCGCAGGCGCTGGACGTGGCCAAGGCACAGCAGCAGGTTGCGGCAATGTGGCGCGACAAGCTGGGTGCTGTGACCATGCAGGTGCCGGCTGCCGGCCAACCGCTGGTGGAAACCCTGCGCACCGCGGTGGCGCACATGCTGATCTCGCGTGTCGGCCCGCGCCTGCAGCCGGGTACGCGCTCGTACGCGCGCAGCTGGATCCGCGATGGCGCGATGATCTCCGAAGGCCTGCTGCGGATGGGCCGCAGCGATGCCGTGCGCGACTACGTGACGTGGTACGCGCCCTATCAGTTTGAAAACGGCAAGGTGCCGTGCTGCGTCGATGCGCGTGGCAGTGACCCTGTGCCGGAAAACGACAGTCACGGCGAATTGATCTACAACATCGCCGAATACGGCCGTTACACCGGCGACAGCGCCTTCCTCGAGCAGATGTGGCCGCATGTGCTGGGCGCCTACAGCTACATGGAACAACTGCGGGGCAGCGAGCGCACCGAGGAGAACCGTGCGCGCAATCCTGCCTTCTACGGGATGATGCCGGCCTCGATCAGCCACGAGGGCTATTCGGCCAAGCCGATGCATTCGTACTGGGACAACTTCTGGGCGCTGCGTGGTTACAAGGACGCCGCGCAGCTGGCGGCGCAGCTGGGCAAGGTCGAGGCGATGCAGATCAGCGAATCGCGCGATCAGTTCCGTGATGACCTGCAAGCCTCGCTGCTGGCGGCCATGCAGCAGCATCGCATCGACTACCTGCCGGGTTCGGCCGAGCTGGGTGACTTCGACGCCACCTCCACCACGATTGCGTTGGCACCGGGCGGCGAGCAGGGGCGGTTGCCGCAGGAGGCGCTGGACGCAACCTTCCAGCGCTACTGGAACGAATTCGTCGCGCGCCGCGATGGCAAGCGCGAATGGAAGGACTACACGCCGTACGAATGGCGCAACGTCGCCGCGTTCGTGCGCCTGGGCTGGCGTGATCGTGCCTGGCAGGCCACCGAATTCTTCTTCAAGGATCGCGCGCCGCAGGCCTGGAACCAGTGGGCCGAGGTGGTCTCGCGTACGCCGCGCAAGCCGTTCTTCGTGGGTGACCTGCCGCATGCCTGGGTGGCATCGGACTTTGTCCGTTCGGCGCTGGACATGTTCGCCTACAACCGCGATGCGGATGAGGCGCTGGTGCTCGCTGCCGGTATCCCGGTGGCGTGGCTGCAGGGCGAGGGCATCGCCGTGCAGGGCCTGCGCACGCCGCAGGGCCAGCTCAACTATCGCCTGCAGCGCAGCGACAAGCAGCTGGTGCTGGAAGTGCAGCCGGGCCTGGTGCCGCCGGCCGGCGGCGTGGTGCTGCCATGGCCGTATGCAGGCGAACCCGGCCAGGCGACGGTCAATGGCGAGACGGTGGAATGGATCAACAACGAGCTGCATGTGCACCAGTTGCCGGCACGGGTCGAGATCGATGTGCCCAGCGCAGTGCGCCGCGCCGAACGCAAAGGGCAGTAACCATGCGTCAACCGATCGGGATCGGCCGCCGTCTCTGCGTGCTGGGGCTGGCGATCGCGCTGGCCCTGCCCGGATTGGCGGCAGCCGCCGTGCCGGCCAGCACCGCCGATGCGGCCACAGCGGTCGGCGAGCCCGGAATGAGCATGGTGACGTTCAACCTGCACCACGACCGCGAGGACTGGCCCAGCCGTCGCCGCACGATCGTGGCTGAGCTCAAGCGCCTGCAGCCCGATGCCATCGCGTTGCAGGAAGTGATCCAGAAGCGCAACGTGCGCAACCAGGCGCAGTGGCTGGCCAGCCAGCTCGGTTACCGCTACGTATTCGTGTCCACCGATCCGGTGGGAGCGCCCAAGCGCTACGGCAATGCGCTGCTGACCCGGCGCCCGATCCTGGCCCGTGGCGAGCACCTGCTGCTGCCACTGGATGACTACCGCACCGTGGCCCATCTGCGCATCGACGTGGACGGTCAGCCGGTCAATGTCTATGCCACCCATCTCAACGAGCGCAGTGACGACGCCGGCCAGCGCGTCCGCCGCAGCCAGGTCGAGGACCTGCTGCGTTTCATTGCCGGCAGCGCTGCGGGTGCGCCGGTGGTGATTGCCGGCGACTTCAATGCACTGGTCGATGCCAGCGATCTGAGCGAGCTGCGCAGCCACTACGGCGACAGCTACGGCAGCGTGCACGTCAACACCGACCTGGCCGGTGTCAGTACGCTCAACCGACACTACTACCAGGCACCGTCGCGGATCGACCACATCTTCTTCCAGCAGGACCAGATGGTCGCGCGCGAAGCGAAGATCCTGTTCGACCAGCCGGATGACGGCGGCCGTTGGGCCTCGGATCACTACGGGGTGTGGACCCGGCTGCAGTTCGCGCCGAAACCCTGATATCGGCGTGGCGCGCTGACGCGTCCGGCGTTCGCTACGGTATTTGATACGTCACAAACGGAAACGGCGGGGATCATCGATCCCCGCCGTTTCGTTGTTGCCGATAAACGATGGATCAGGCGGCAGGCGGCGTGCGCTTGCCAGCGTCCTCGTCTTCTTCCGAGGCCTGCGCGTCGGCGGCCTGTGCGGCAGCGTCGGCGTGGCCATCAGCGATCGGGTCGACCGCCGCCGGCACGACCGGATCGGCGACCGGTGCAGCGGTTTCCACCGGTGCGGCTTCGACAGCCACCGGGGTTGCCGGCTGCTCGACGACCGGGGCGACTTCAACCTCGGCCTTCGGTTCGACCACCGGAGCGGCTTCAACCACCGGCGCAACGTCAGCCACCACCGGCTTCGGCTCCGCCACCGGTGCGGCTTCGATTACCGCAGTCGGTTCAGCGACCGGAGCTGCTTCGATCGCAGCGGCAGCCTCGACCACCGGCGGCTTCACCTCGCTCACCGCCGCTGCTTCGGGCGCCGGCTGTACCGGCGTCGCTGCATCGATGGCATCCAGCATGCTGGTCTGCACCGGCGACGGGGTCGGTTCGACCTTGGCGACGGCTTCCAGCGGAGCCGGGGTCTGCACCGCGGCGGCGACCGGAGCGGCTGCTTCGACCACGGCGCTGCTCACGGCAGCGACCGGGGCAACCGCGGCGGCTACCGCAACCGGTGCACGTGCCGGCTTGCCGGCATCAACGGCGGCCGGCTCGACTTCGTCATCGAAATCGAATTCCGGCTGCGAACGCGACGGCTGCACGGCGGCAACCGGGGTGTTCACCGAAGCCTGTGCAGCCTGCTCGGCGGAATCGCCGTCGTTGTCGTCGCCCTCGGCATCATCGCCGTCGTCCAGATCATCACCCAGCGCGTCGCCGCCTGCGGCGTTCTCGGCACCACCACGACGACGACGACGACCACCGCGACGGCCGCGACGACGGCGGGTTGCGCCTTCGCCGGTCTGATCGCCTGCTGCATCGGTCGTTGCGTCTTCGACAGCTCCGGTCGCAACCACGACCTCGGCATCGGTCGACGCGACGGTATCCACCGCGGCGACAGTGCCGACCACGTTTTCAGTGGCAACGGCGGGTGCCAGTGCCTTCTCTTCCTGCGCGACGGCCGTGGCGGCAACTGCAGTCGTGGTGGCCACGGCAGCAGCTGCGGTCACCACATCAGCCGGGGCTTCGGCAGCGGCACGCTGCGGCTTCTCGGCCGGCTTGTCAGCGTCCTGCGGACGCGGCTGCTTCGGCTGCTTCAGCTTCGGCTGCTGCTGGCCCTGGCCCTGTTCGTTGCGCGGCTTGTTCTGCTGCTGCGGCTGGGCATCCTTCTGCTTGCCCTGCTGCTGCGGCTGCTGCTGGCCATTGCCATTGCCATTGGCGGGGTTGCCGCCGTTGCCGCCCTGGCGGCCATCCTTGCGCTGCTCACCGCGGTCCTTGCGGTTGCCGCCGTCCTTCTGCTGCTGCGCATTGCCATTGCCGCCGTTGCCGCGGCTGTCTTCGCGGCGGTCCTTGCGGTCCTTGTTGCGATCCTTGTTGCGGTCACGGCGGCCGCCATCCTGCGGCTGGCGCGCGGCCGGAGCCGGGGCCGGGGCAGGAGCGGGCTCGCCGCCAAAGATGCGCTTCAGCCAACCCACCACGCCACCGCTGGCGGCAGCAGCCGGGGCCGCTGCGGCCACCGGTGCCGGTGCCGGGGCAGCGACCGGCTCCACTTCCTCGCGCACCGGGGCGGGCGAGTTGTGCTTGACCTGGGTCACCGTCGGCGGCGGGATGTTCAGCTGGCCCTTGGTCAGCGCGTGCACCGGCAGCTTGCGCGGGGTGCCACGCTGGTAGCTCGGCTTGCCGCTTTCCTCGCCCAGTTCGTTGTCGCGCAGGCGGGTGACGGTGTAATGCGGGGTGTGCAGCTGCTCGTCGGCGACGATCACGATCGGCGCCTCGTGGCGCTTCTCGATTTCGCCCAGCGCGCCGCGCTTCTCGTTCAGCAGGTAATTGGCGATCTCCACCGGGGCCTGTACCAGCACCTGCCCGGTGTTCTCCTTCATCGCATGCTCTTCAGCGACGCGGATGATCGACAGCGACAGCGACTCGACGCTGCGCATGCGGCCATGGCCGTCGCAACGCGGGCAGACGATCTGGCTGGACTCGCCCAGGCTCGGGCGCAGGCGCTGGCGGCTCATTTCCAGCAGGCCGAAGCGCGAGATGCGGCCGACCTGCACGCGTGCACGGTCGTACTTCAGCGCGTTCGCCAGGCGGTTCTCGACCTCGCGCTGGTGCTTGTTGGAGGCCATGTCGATGAAGTCGATCACCACCAGGCCGCCGAGGTCACGCAGGCGCAGCTGGCGGGCCACTTCCTCGGCCGCTTCCAGGTTGGTCTGGAACGCGGTGTCCTCGATGTCGCTGCCCTTGGTGGCGCGCGAGGAGTTGACGTCGACGGCCGTCAGCGCTTCGGTCTGGTCGACCACGATCGAGCCGCCCGACGGCAGGCGCACGTTGCGCTCGTAGGCGCCTTCGATCTGCGATTCGATCTGGAAGCGGTTGAACAGCGGGATGTCGTCCTTGTAATGCTTGAGCTTGCGCAGGGTCTGCGGCATCACCTGCTGCATGAACTCCTTGGCGTGCTCGTACATCTCCTCGGTGTCCACCAGGATCTCGCCGATGTCGGCGCGCAGGTAGTCACGCAGGGCGCGGACGATCAGGCGCGATTCCTGGTAGATCAGGAACGGGGCCGGCTTGCTCAGGGCGGCTTCGGCGATGGCGCGCCAGACGTTCAGCAGGTAATCCAGATCCCACTGCAGCTCTTCCGCATCGCGGCCGACGCCGGCGGTACGGATGATGACGCCCATTTCGTCGGGAATGTTCAGCTTGTCCAGGGCGTCCTTCAGGGCAGCCCGGTCTTCACCCTCGATGCGACGGGAGACACCGCCGGCGCTGGGCGAATTCGGCATCAGCACCATGTAGCGGCCGGCCAGGGAGATGAACGTGGTCAGGGCAGCGCCCTTGTTGCCACGTTCTTCCTTGTCGACCTGGACGACGATTTCCTGGCCTTCCCGCAGCAGCTCGCGGATGCCGGCCTTGTTGTGGTCGACACCGGCCTGGAAGTAATCGCGGGAGATTTCCTTCAGCGGCAGGAAGCCATGGCGGCCGCCACCGTATTCAACGAAGGCCGCTTCCAGCGAGGGCTCGATGCGGAAGATCCGGCCCTTGTAGATGTTGGACTTCTTCTGTTCCTTGGACGGCTGCTCGATGTCGATGTCATACAACGACTGGCCATCCACGATGGCAACACGCAGCTCTTCAGCCTGTGTGGCGTTGATCAGCATTCGCTTCATTGTTGCGTTCCTCGCAAGCGGCTACCGCGCGGAACGCCATGGAGTTTCGCCTCTGGACACGGCTCGCCGCCCATTCGCGCAAGCGCGGGGAGGGCGGCTTGGGTTTCCAGCGCTACGACACCACGGCAGGCCGCGGGAGCGCTTCAATTTTCTGGTTTTGGGTGTTGCAGGGCCGGAGGCAGCTGTCAGCCAGGCTGGAGCGCCGCACGGGACATGTTCAGCGCGACTGCGTGTCAGGCAATCGGCGATGGCCGGGAACGCCGGTGAGCCGCTAACATGGCCGCCCCGCGGGCGGTGGTCGCGCACTGTGCCGGATTCGTCGGAAGCTGGGCTTCTGGCCCTGAGTAACTTCCAACGAAATCAATCCCTTATCTCGCCCCCCGAGTGTAACAGAATAAACAGGCTGATGACTGCACAAGACCCCACCAAGCCGGCCGGCGACAAGCCTTCCGTGCGCATGATCACCGTTCCGGCCGACCGCGCCGGCCAGCGCCTGGACAATTTCCTGCTCGGCCAGCTCAAGGGTGCCCCGCGCAGCCTGGTCTACAAGCTGGTCCGCAGCGGCCAGGTGCGCGTCAATGGCGGCCGCGCCAAGGCCGAGCGCAAGCTGGAGGCCGGCGACGAAGTGCGGATACCGCCCGTTCGTCTCACCGAAGAAGGAGACAAAGCCGGGCCGCCGGAGGCGTTCATGCGTCGGCTGGAGCAGGCCATCGTCTTCGAAGACGCCCGCCTACTGGCGCTGAACAAGCCGACTGGCGTCGCCAGTCATGGCGGCAGCGGCATCACCTTCGGCGCCATCGAGACCCTGCGTGCCCTGCGCCCCGGGCAGACCCTGGAGCTGGTCCACCGGCTGGACCGTGACACCTCTGGCCTGCTGATCGTCGCCAAGAAGCGTTCGGCGCTGAGCGAGCTGCAGGCGCTGCTGCGTGAAGACCACGGCTCTGGCATCCGCAAGCGCTATCTGACCCTGCTGGCCGGCCGCATGCCCGACGGCGTGATGACGGTCGACGCGCCGCTGCACGTCGGCCTGCGCCAGGGTGGCGAGCGCCACGTGCAGGTCAACGCGATCGGCAAGGAGTCGATCAGCCACTTCCGGGTGCTGGAGCGCAAGGGCGGTCATTCCTACTGCGAAGTGCGCATCGAAACCGGCCGCACCCACCAGATCCGCGTGCATGCCCAGCATCTGGGGCATCCGGTGGCCGGCGACGACAAATACGGCGATCCGGCAGTCAACAAGCGGCTTCGTGAGCAGATCGGGCTGAAGCGCCTGTTCCTGCATGCCGCGTCGCTGGAGTTCGCGCTGGACGACGGCAAGAGCCCGTATGTGCTGAGCGCGCCGCTGGCAGATGAGCTGGTCGAGGCGTTGGACAGACTCCGCTGACGGCAGTTCGGCGGCGCCGGGGGCTTGGTCGGTACCGTCGTTCCCCTGCGATGAGTGGGCTTGTCACTTTCTTTGCTCGTGCACCGCGCTGCAGGAGCAACGCGGAACGGCGCAGCCGGCCCGCAGGGTGGCGCACATGGATGTGTGCCATCAAGAAAGTAACCAAAGAAACACGCCGCCATCCGCGAGCCGGCGCCGCGCGCCGGTACCCTGTGCTCCTCGCTCCGCCGAGGGGCGGCGCGGAACTCGCTGCGCTCAGACACCCGCGCCTCTTTGCCCTCGCCGGACCTGCGGTGCTCGGCTCGCTACAAGGCGGACCCGACAGCCGCAGCGTAGACCCATGGCTGCTCGCAGCCTTTGTAGAGTCGAGCGAGCCTCGACTCACGCGCGTAGCGCGGGCTTCGCTTTTCATTCTTTCATTGCGCGGCTGGCACGCACGTAGCCTGTCCGAGGCCGGGCGAGGTGGGTTTGCGGCGTCCCCCGCAAACCCACCTCGCCCGGCCCAGCCGCAGAATCTCGCTCCGTCAGCCGCGAGGGGGCTCAGCCCGTTGGCCGGATACCCTTCACCACTTGAACAGCACCAGGCTGATCGCCAGTGTGCCCATGCCCGCCACCAGCCCGTACACCGTCTCGTGCCCCTTGGCGTAGCGCTTGGCCGCCGGCAGCAGCTCGTCCAGCGCCAGGAACACCATCACACCGGCAATCAGGCCGAACACCCAGCCGAACGTGGCGTGGGACAGCGAGCCGGACAGCAGTACATAGCCGATCGCCGCGCCGACCGGCTCGGCCAGGCCTGACAGCAGGCTGGCGGCGAAGGCGTAGAACTTGTTCTGCGTGGCGAAGTACACCGGCACCGCAATGGCGATGCCCTCGGGAATGTTGTGGATGGCAATGGCGAAGGCCAGCGGCATGCCCACTGACGGGCTCTCCAGTGTCGCAAAGAACGTCGCCAGCCCCTCCGGGAAGTTGTGCGCGGTGATCGCCACCGAGGTCAGCAGGGCGACCCGTTTCAGGTAGTCGCGGCTGTTCTCGCGGAAGGCCGGGTCCTGCTTGTCCAGGCTGTCATGCGGGTTGGGAATGAAGTGGTCGATCAGCACGATCACCACCACACCCAGCAGGAAGGCGAGGGTGCCGTAGGTGAAGCCGGTGCGCTCACCATAGGCCAGCGCGAACGAGGCGATGGATTTGTTGAGGATCTCCGACAGCGAGACATACACCATCGCGCCGCCGGCAAAGGCCAGGCCGAACGCAAGCAGGCGCGGGTTGGGGCGGCGCGAGAACAGCACCAGCAGGCTGCCGATGGCGGTGGCAAGGCCAGCAGCGAGGGTGACCGCCAGGGCGATCCAGATGTTTTCGGGGGGAATCTGCAGCATGTACCGACGCGTTCCTTGTCATCAAGCAATCGCCCCGGCGCGGGCCGGGGCGGCAAAGGCGAGGCGGGCGTCGGCTGGCCTCGTCAGCGGCAGGCGATCAGCCGCCGCGGCGCAGGCTTTCTTCGATGGCGAAGCACTGGTCCGGCTTGGGCTGCGGCGGGTTGAAGCTGACCGGCACTTGGATCGTGGCCGGCACGGCCTCGCCATTGCGGGTGGCGGCCTTGAACTGCCAGCCCTGCACGGCGGTCTTGGCCAGATCGTCCAGCTGCGGGTTGCCCGCGCCGGTCAGCAGGGTGACCTCGCTGGGTTTGCCGTCGGTGCCGATCACCACCTTGAAGGTGCTGGTGCCGCCCACGCCGGTACAGGCCAGTTCCAGAGGGTACTGCGGCGGCGGGGTCTTCACCGCCGCCACTTCGGTGGGGGCCGCAGCCGGCGCTGCCGGCGGCTCGGAGCTGCCGCAGCCGGCCAGGCTGGTCACGGCAAACAGGGACAGGCTCAGCAATCGCACGTTCATTTCAGTTGCTCCGTCAGGGCCGAAGTCTTCGCTGCGCAGATGAAGTCGTTCTCGCTCAGGCCGCCCACGTCGTGGGTGGAGTAGCGGACGACGGCACGGTCGTAGTGGACGCCGAGGTCCGGGTGATGGTCCTCGCCGTGGGCGATCCAGGCCAGCGCGTTCACGAAGGCCATGGTGGCGTAGTAATCCTTGAAGCGGAACGTGCGCACCAGCGCCTGGCCGGCCTCGGCCAGCTCCCAGCCGGGGACCTGCGGCAGCAGTTCGGCCAGGCGGGCCTCGCCCAGCTTGTGGTCGCTGCCCTTGCGCGGCACGCAACGGGCCTGTGCCAGCGGAATCAGGTCGGCCATGGGTTCCTCCACCTCGTGTTGACTGAACAATGCGCCGGCCGGTGTATAAAACGAATGAGCGGCTGACGCTTACTTGGCTAGAATAGCCTGATGATCCAGATCTCCGACACTGCCCAGACCCATTTCCGCAAGCTGATCGAACGCGAGGGCGTGCCCGGCATGGGCGTGCGCCTGAGTGCGGTCGATCCCGGAACCCCGCGTGCCGACGCCCGGCTGGAGTTCGCCGAGCCGACCGACCTGCTTGGTGACGAGTGGGCGGTGGACTGCGATGGCTTCACTCTCTATGTCGACGCCACCAGCGTCGGCTGGCTCGACGGCGCCGAGATCGACATCGTGCCTGGTACGGCTGGCACCCAGCAGCTGACCATCAAGGCGCCGCGGATCAAGGGCGAAGCGCCCGGCGATGCCGCCTCGCTGGTGGAGCGCGTGCATTGGGTGGTGGAAAACGAAGTCAATCCGCAGCTCGCCTCGCACGGCGGCAAGGTGGCCGTGCAGGAAGTCTCGGCCGACGGCGTGGTGCTGCTGCGCTTCGGTGGTGGCTGCCAGGGCTGCGGCATGGCCGACGTCACCCTCAAGCAAGGCATCGAGAAGACCCTGATGGGCCGTGTGCCCGGCGTGACCGCGGTGCGTGACGCCACCGATCACGACAGCGGCCACGCCCCGTATATTCCGCGCGGCAACGCCGCCTGATCGCCAACGCGTGCCTCTGCCCAGAGCCGAGCAACTCATCGACCTGCTGCTGGCGCGCCAGCAGCGACCGCCCATCCTCGAGAAGAACACCGGCCTGCCGTACGGCTGGGCGATCTGGCTGCGGGCGCTGACGCCGCTGCCACGTCCGTTGCACGCGCGCGAAGTGATCGCGGTGCTGCTGCCGCGGCCGCTGCCCGGGCCTCCGGGACGATTGCCGGCATTGGGACTTTGGGCGTCCCTGCGCCGCCTGTTCTGGCAGGACTGGGATCCGGCGCCGCGCGACCAGCGTTGGATGCGCTGGACCTCGGCGCTGCTCAGCGCGCTGCTGCATCTGTTGTTCTTCCTGTTGCTGCTGTGGGTGGCGGTGATCCGCACGTCTTCGCCGGACGAGCAGGGCAGCGAGGGTGAGCGCGTACAGATTGAGTTCGTCGGCCGTGCTGCACAGGAAGGCGGCGGCGACCAGGCCGGAGCCGAGGCGGCTGCTGCTGCAGCAGCCGGTGCCGTAGCCGCAGGCCAGGAAGCGGGGGGCGCAACTGCACCTCGCCCGCAACCGGCGTCGCCTGCGCCGTCTTCCGCTGCCGCTGCCACGGCACCGACTGCCAGCGTGCCGCCGCCGCCCGAGGTTGAGCCGGCGCCGGTGGCCGCACCACCGCCCTCACCGGTGCAGGCCACCGAAGTGGCGCAGGCGACCACCGATTTCGTGGTGCCGCCGATGGCGCCGCCGCGGACCGAGGTCAGCATCGTCCCGCGCGATACCGTCCCGACCGTGCGCGAGCGCAGCGTGCAGCCGGTGCAGGCTGCGCCGACGCCAACGCCAGTGCGCACGCCTGACGTGGCGGTGCAGGCGCCGCGCGTGCGTGACGTGCAGGTGCAGGAGCGAGAAATCAGCACGGTTGAAGCGCCGGTGGCGCCGCAGCCGATGCGCACCACCGACATCCAGGTGCGCGTGCCGCAGCGTGAGGTGCAGGTGCGCGAACGCGAAGTGCAGGCCATGACCGATCCGCAGGTGCGCATGGCCGCCGTCGCAGGGCGCGAACCCACCGTGCGTGCGCCCGCCGGGCGCGAGGTGCAGGTGCGCGAACGGGAGGTTGCAGCCGCTCCGCTACCGGCAGCGTCGACCTCGGCCGGCAGTGCGACCACGCCTACGCCGGCACCCGCAGGCAGCGCAGCCCAGAACAGCGCCAGCGCGGCGCGTCCTGCGGCGACCAGTACTGCCCCCGCGCAGGCGGGCGCACGCCCGGCGCCGACCCCGGGCAACTGGGCGACACCTGCACGCGGGGACGACTGGGGCGTTTCCAGCCGCAATCGCGATGGTGCCAATCAGGGGGCCGCGCAGGCCAGCGCCGGTAAGGGGGAAGGTCTGTTCAACGCTGACGGCAGCGTGCGCGTGGCCGGCCAGGACGGCGCCGGCAAGGCCGAGCGTGGCGCACCTGGTGGAGCCAACGACGGCTGGAGCAAGGAACGCATCGCCGAGTCCGGCAAATGGCTGAAGCGGCCGCCGTACGACTACACGCCCACCTCGTTCGACAAATACTGGGTGCCGCAGGAATCGCTGCTGGCCGAATGGGTGCGAAAAGGCGTCAAGGCGATGGAGATTCCGTTGCCGGGCACCAGCACGAAGATTTCCTGCGTGATCTCGATCCTGCAGGCCGGTGGCGGCTGCGGCCTCACCGATCCGAACATGCAGGACCAGCCGGCGGTGGCGCGTCCGCCGCCGGATATCCCGTTCAAGAAAGAGCTGCAGGAAGATAACGGCAGCCGGTAGGGTGCCGCATCCACGCATGGCGTGGATCTACCCGGCGCGGATGCACAGTAGATCCACGCCATGCGTGGATGATCCATGCGCTTCACGTGCACGCCGACCGAGGTCGGCCTATACCGGGTCACGCGCTCTGCGAGAGGAATACCCAGAACGGGACGTCGCGGCCCACCCAGTCACGGCTGGCTTCATCAAGGATGTCCAGCAGCGTGTCGAACTCCTTGCCTGCACCGGCGCGCAGGGCATCGACATCGGCCAGGAACAGCGCATAGCCATTGGCCGGCAACCATTGCAGGTCGCGCAGGTTGTCGGCCAGTGCATCCCAGTTGCCGCCGAAGCCGGCAGGGAAATCAAGCTGGGCGGCCAGCCGTGCCAGCAGGGTGCGCTTGTCGCTCACCCCATCCAGGTCGATCCGGATCACCTTCAGGTCGGCATCACGCATCGCCGCAGACAGTGCGCTGATATCCGAGGTGTCGATCGCGTAGACGCCGGCATTGTTGATGTCATGCAGGCCGAGGCCGAAATCATCGTGGCTCATGGGCGCTCTCCAGAGGCCGGGACGGTGAAGCTGCGGAACGACGCGTAGTGGTCATCGGTGTAGTACCAGGCATCGGGCGGGTTGCCACCGGTGACGATGCGACGCGCACCGCGGTTGCCTGCGCCGGGCGTGTCGACGGTGTACTCGCGGTAGTAGCCGCGCGGACGCTGTGGCAGTTGCTGTTCGCGGTTGCCGAAGGTGCTGCCGTCCTGGCGATGCGGGAACGGGCCGCCGCGCTGGATCAACGCGATGGTCTGGCGGGCTTCGGCCGGCAGGAACGCGGGCAGGCCGTCACTGTCACTGCCGCTGCTGCGCACCGTCGGTGCACTGGCGGCCGGCGTGCTCTGCAGGTCGGGCGCGAACTGCGGCGGCGGCGGCCGCTGCATGAAATGATTGACGACCAGGCCGAGCAGCAGCAGGGCGATGGCGGTGATCAACAGCCGGGGGTTGCGCATGGGGCAGGAGCGGGCGAGGGTGGTGCGCCCACTGTAGCGCCTGCGCGCTGCACCCTGCATGAGGGCGCGCGCTGCGTCACCGCCGGGTAACAATTGCCGGCATGCTCACCTGCAGGACGCAATTTCCTTTACATCCCCCTTGGTAATCTTGCGGTCTGTCCCCATCATTCACCGCGCACCGCCCGACGATGCCGTCGGGTGCCCTCGCTATCAGGAGATGCATCATGGCCTACACCCTGCCCAAGCTGCCCTACGCCTACGACGCGCTGGAACCGCATATCGATGCGGCGACGATGGAAATCCATCACACCAAGCATCACCAGACCTACATCAACAACGTCAACGCTGCGCTGGAAGGCACCGAGTACGCCGACCTGCCGGTTGAAGAACTGGTGAAGAAGCTGAAGTCGCTGCCGGAGAACCTGCAGGGCCCGGTGCGCAACAACGGTGGCGGCCACGCCAACCACTCGCTGTTCTGGACCGTGATGGCCCCGAATGCCGGCGGCAATCCGGTCGGTGATGTGGCCAAGGCGATCGACAAGGACCTGGGCGGTTTCGACAAGTTCAAGGATGCCTTCACCAAGGCCGCGCTGACCCGTTTCGGCAGTGGCTGGGCGTGGCTGAGCGTGACCCCGGACAAGAAGGTCGTGGTCGAAAGCAGCGGCAACCAGGACAGCCCGCTGATGGAAGGCAACACCCCCATCCTCGGCCTGGACGTGTGGGAACACGCGTACTACCTGAAGTATCAGAACCGCCGTCCGGAATACATCGGCGCGTTCTTCAACGTCATCGACTGGAACGAAGTCGAGCGTCGTTACCAGGAAGCGATCGCCTGATCGCAGTGCCTGCGTGAAAGCAGAAAGGCCGGGGGAGACCCCGGCCTTTTTGTTTGTCTGTGACCGCACCCGCCGGGCATGGCCCGGCGCTACCGGAAACGGGGGTAGCGCCGGGCCGTGTCCGGCGAGCGCAGCGGCGCGTTCATTCGGTGGCGGCGGGTACGTCCTGCAGCCGCAGCGTCGCCATCACGCCCAGGCGCAGGCCGGGCAGGTCGCCATCGGCGGGCAGCAGGATCGCCTGTTGGCGGATGCCGCCGAAGTGCTTGACCTGGAACAGGACATCCAGCCCATGGCCACTGGCACCCCCGCCGCTGGCCGCCGGTGCGCCAGGATTGCGCCGGGCCGGCTGGAAGCCGGGCGTGCTGCGCACCAGCTCGACGGTACTGGCGGAGAAATCTCCGGCGATCAGGCTCGGCATGCCCTCGGCCGTGGCGCCGATCCAGGTCATCAGGTCGCTGGTCTGGTGTTGCCTGGCATTGGCTTCGTCGGGTTCAGGCCGCAGGCGCGCGACGTAGACGTTGACGTCGTTGTCGCCCAGGCGCAGGCGCATCATGCCGGCGGCACTGAAGGTGCCCGGTGGATGCAGCAGGGTGACCCCGTCCTCGCTGACCGGCAGCCGGCTGAGCATCGCGTTGCCGTGCCGGACCGGCTGGCTCGGCGGGTCGGCGGTGACGAAATCACAGCTGTAGCGCAGCCGGCTGGCCAACCAGCAGGCCGGGTTGCGCCCTTGCTGCTGCAGTACCTGCTGCACCGAAATCACATCCGGCTGCAGATCGGTCAGCAGCTGCAGCACCTGTTCGCGGCGCTGCTTCCATTGGCCTTCGTCACGGCTGGGCAGTTCCAGCGCGGCGACGGTCAACTGCCGCACCTCTGTGCCCAGGCCTGCGGCCGGCGGCGCCTGCGGCCGGGCCAGCGCAGGCACGGCCAGCATCAGGGCAAGGCAGCTGGGCAGGATGCGGGCAAAGGGCAGGGGGCGCATAACGATAAGTTTACGCTTTTGCCGTGCAGGTTCCGTGACTTCCGGCAGGGCTGCATGCGCCTGCCATGCTTTGGCGTGGCTGTCATGCAGCCCTGCAGCGTGCTTCGCACGCACAGGTTCCGGTACTCTTGCGCCTTTCGTTTTGCAGGAATGCCTTACAGGATGAGCCACGACGCAGTCGCCCCCATCGCCGGCCAGGGAAAGATGCCGCGCCAGATCCCGTACATCATCGGCAATGAGGCCTGCGAGCGGTTCAGTTTCTACGGGATGCGCAACATCCTGGTTCAGTTCCTGATCACCTCGCTGCTGCTGCAGGAAATCACTGCCGAAGGCCGTGCCGGTGAAGCCAAGGACATCATGCACAGCTTCATGATCGGCGTGTATTTCTTCCCGCTGCTCGGCGGCTGGCTGGCCGACAAGTTCTTCGGCAAGTACCACACCATCCTGTGGTTCAGCCTGGTCTACTGCATGGGCCACCTGTGCCTGGCGTTGTTCGAAGGCAGCCGTGAGGGCTTCTTCCTCGGCCTGGGCCTGATCGCACTCGGCGCCGGTGGCATCAAGCCGCTGGTGGCCTCGTTCATGGGTGACCAGTTCGACCAGAGCAACAAGCACCTGGCCAAGATCGTCTTCGACGCGTTCTACTGGATCATCAACTTCGGCTCGCTGTTCGCCTCGCTGCTGATCCCGCTGGTGCTGAAGAACTGGGGCCCGCAGTGGGCCTTCGGCATTCCGGGCATCCTGATGTTCATCGCCACCTTCGTGTTCTGGCTGGGCCGCAAGCGCTACGTGCTGGTGCCGCTGCCGCCGAAGGACCCGCATTCGTTCGCCAACGTGGTGCGCACCGCGCTGACCGCGCGCGTTGCCGGCCAAGGCCGTCCGGGCCTGGTCATGGCCGTGGTCGGGCTGGTGCTGGCGGTCGCCTCGTTCGGCCTGGTCGGCTCGCTCGGCATCGTGATCTGCCTGTGCCTGGCGCTGGTGTCGATCCTGGCGGGCATCGGTGGTGGTACCTGGCTGCAGCTGGACCGCGCCCGCGGCCAGCACCCGGCCGAAGCCGTGGAGGGCGTGCGCTCGGTGCTGCGGGTGCTGGTGATCTTCGCGCTGACCACCCCGTTCTTCTCGCTGTTCGACCAGAAGGCCTCGACCTGGGTGCTGCAGGGCCAGCAGATGCAGATGCCGAGCTGGTTCACCGCCTCGCAGATGCAGGCGCTGAATCCGCTGCTGGTGATGATCCTGATTCCGTTCAACAACCTGGTGCTGTACCCGGCCCTGCGCCGTTTCGGCTTCGAGCCGACCGCGCTGCGCCGGATGACCGCCGGCATCGCCTTCAGCGGCCTGGCCTGGATCGTGGTCGGCGGCATCCAGGTGGTGATGGACGGTGGCAACGCGATGTCGATCTTCTGGCAGATGCTGCCGTACGCGCTGCTGACCTTCGGTGAAGTGCTGGTCTCGGCCACCGGCCTGGAGTTTGCCTACAGCCAGGCACCGCAGGCCATGAAGGGCGTGGTGATGAGCTTCTGGAACCTGACCACCACCATCGGCAACCTGTGGGTGCTGCTGTCCAATGCCGCCGTGCGCAATGACACGGTCACCCACAAGATCGCCAGTACGGGCCTGAGCGAGGCGGCATTCCTGATGTTCTTCTTCGCCGGTTTTGCTTTCGTCGCGGCGTTGGCCTTCGGTTGGTATGCGAAACGCTATCGTATGGTCGACAACTACCGCACCGCCTGAGCCTGACATGACCCCCGTCAATCTGCTGTTGATCGCCATCACCGCTATCCTGTCGTGGATGGCGTTCAACAACCGCAAGCTGGCCGACCGCCTGATCCTGTGGCCGCCGGCCGTGGATCGCCACCGCCAGTACGACCGCCTGATCACCTACGGCTTCATCCACGCCGACTGGTCGCACCTGATCTTCAACATGATCACCCTGTTCTTCTTCGGGGGATTCATCGAGAGCGTGATGGTGCAGCTGACCGGCAGCTACCTGGTCTATCCGGCGTTCTACGTCGGTGCGCTGCTGGTCTCGATCCTGCCCAGCTACCTGAAGAACCAGAAGAACCCGAACTACCTCAGCCTCGGTGCGTCCGGGGCGGTGTCGGCGGTGCTGTTCGCCTTCATCCTGATCAAGCCGTGGTCGATCATCCTGGTGTTCTTCATCCCGGCGCCGGCGATCGTCTATGCCGCGTTCTACGTCGGCTACAGCATCTGGATGGACAAGCGCGGTGGTGATCGCATCAACCACAGCGCGCACCTGGCCGGTGCGGCGTTCGGCGTGATCTTCATGCTGGCCATGCAGCCGAGCATCTTCAGTCACTTCCTGCGCGAGCTCTCCAACCCGACCTTCCGCCTCGGCGGCGGTTGAGGGTGGTTGGGGTCGGATCCGCTGGATCCGACCCCCGGGGCTGCGGCCCCGCTCGGGGTCAGGCCCGGGTTTCCTGACCGTAGGTATCGAGCAGGCGGGAGAACACTTCCTCGCCGATGCTCTGGAACGCCTGGTCTTCGGTCTGTCCCTCCACGGCCAGTTGCAGCAGGCCCTCCAGCAGGGCGTGATCGGTATCGGAATGGGAATCGCTGGGGTGCATCGCGGGCCTCCACGGCAGATCGCTTGGTCGACTGTCGCAAGGGGCATGCCAAGCTGGCGCACCCCTGCAGAGGGGTTAGCGGCCGGCTGGACTGCAGCTTGAGGGCAACATCTGACGCAGCGGGCGCAGACTTGTCCCTGTTCAGGCTTCACGCGATCATGGCGCCCGCGTGCGCACCATCCACGCAGTCGCCGCAGGAGACAGTCCCATGGCTTCGGTCACGCCCCCCGGTCTGGCTTACGAGGTCGAACACGATCAGGTCAACCACCGGTTTACGGCCCGCGTCCGCGGGCAGGTGGCACTGTTGGATTACCAGATCAAGCGCAGGCGGATGGTCATCACCCATACCGAAGTGCCCGAGCCGATCGCTGGCCGTGGCATTGCCGGTGAGCTGACCCGGGTCGCACTGCGTTTCGCCCGTGAGCAGAAGTACAAGGTGGTGCCGGCATGTGCCTATGCCGAGGCCTTCCTGCAGCGGCACGAGGAGTATCACGATCTGCTTGTGGGCTGATTCCAGCGGGCCACGCTTCAGCCAGGGCAGGCGATGATGTATGAACATGAACAGGGGATCCCGATGAAGATTGGAAACAACCGGCCACTGCACGCCAGCGTGCTGGCCGGCGCTATGGGCGTGCTGTTGCTGGCCGGTTGCCAGCGCGAGAACGAGGCGGCACCGGCCACCGACGCCGCACCTGCGGCCGAAGCCACTGGCACCGCCGAGGCCCCCGCAGCGGAAGCGCCGTTGGATCTGCGCGATGTGATCGAGAACAACGAGCGTGAAGTGGTCGGCATCAGTTACCCGGCGGGCATCGATCGTTATCCGGGCCTGGCGCGCGCGCTGCAGGCCTATGCCACCTCCGCCCGCAGCGATCTGCAGCAGGCGCTGGACGGGCTGGGCAACGACAAGCCGACCATGCCCTATGAGCTGTCGCTGAGCTTCGAGAAGCTGCTTGAGACGCCGCAGCTGGTGGTAGTCAGTGCCGACGGCAGCCGCTACACCGGTGGCGCCCACGGCGAACCGCTGGTGGCACGTTTCGTGTGGCTGCCGGCGCAGCAGCAGATGCTGAGCGCCGACAAGCTGGTGACCGACGCCAAGGGTTGGAAAGCGATCAGCGATTTCGTCGCCGACCAGCTGCGCGAGCGCGTGGCCACCCGCCTCAGCGGCGAGGACATGGACCCGTCGCAGCTGCAGGAATCGCTGCGCAATGCCTCGCGGATGATCGCTGACGGCACCGGTCCGCAGGCCGACAATTTCAGCCAGTTCCAGCCGCTGACCGACGACAAGGGTCAGATCACCGCGCTGCGCTTCGTGTTCCCGCCCTACCAGGTGGGTCCATACTCGGATGGCACCCAGACCGCCGATGTACCGGCCTCGGTGGTGTTGCCGCACGTGGCCAAGGACTACGTGGAGCTGTTCGCGCGCGGGTAACCGCAGACGAGGAGGTGTCGTGGATACAGGGTTGCAGGAGCGGGTCACCGGCCTGCTCCACGAGGCCGGGGTCCAGATCGATGGAACCCGGCCGCAGGATATCCAGGTGCATGACCCGCGCTTCTTCGCGCGGGTCATGGCGCACGGCTCACTCGGCCTGGGCGAGAGCTACATGGACGGCTGGTGGGATGCCAACGTCCTCGATGAATTCCTGTTCCACCTGATGCAGGCACACCTGGACGAGCGGGTGCACGGCTGGCGCGAGGTGGCCGACGCCTTGAAGGCACGCCTGTTCAACCTGCAGGCCGGGCAGCGCAGCTATGAAGTCGGCCGTCGCCACTATGACCTCGGCAATGATCTGTACCAGGCGATGCTTGGCCAGCGCTTGGTCTACAGCTGCGGGTATTGGCGCAACGCCAACGATCTGGATGCGGCGCAGGAAGCCAAGCTCGATCTGGTGTGCCGCAAGCTCGGGCTGCGCCCCGGGCAACGCGTGCTGGATATCGGCTGCGGTTGGGGCGAGGCGCTGAAGTTCGCTGCAGAGCGTTATGGCGTCAGTGGCGTGGGCGTCACCATTTCGCAGGAGCAGGCTGACTACGCGCGTGAGTTGTGCGCGGGCCTGCCGATCGAGATCCGGCTGCAGGACTATCGCGAACTGGACGAGCCGTTTGATGCGATCTTCTCGATCGGCATGTTCGAGCACGTCGGCGACAAGAACTACCGCAGTTTCTTCGACGTGGCGCGGCGCTGCCTGTCGCCGCGCGGGTTGCTGCTGTTGCACACCATTGGCAGCAACGTCTCGCGCCATCGCACCGATCCGTGGATCGCGCGCTACATCTTTCCCAACTCGATGCTGCCGTCGGCGGCGCAGATCAGCCGCGCATTTGAAGGGCGCTTCGTACTGGAGGACTGGCACAACTTCGGTACCGACTATGACCTGACGCTGCAGGCGTGGCGACGCAATGTGGAAGCGGCGTGGCCGACACTGGATGCCCAGCGCTATGACGAGAGGTTCCGTCGCCTGTGGCGGTTCTACCTGGCCGGATCGATGGCGACGTTCCGCAGCCGGCATGCGCAGTTGTGGCAGCTGGTGCTGTCGCCGCAGGGCGTGCCGGGGGGATACGTGGCACCGCGGTGATCGCCGGGAACATCCACGCATGGCGTGGATCTACTGGGATCACGCAACCCTGCGGTAGATCCACGCCATGCGTGGATGACGCAAAAAAAACCGCCCGGTCTCCCGGGCGGTTTTCATTTCACGCTGTGGTGCCGGCGATCAGTTGCCGGTGCCGGTCAGGCCACGCTTTTCCAGCAGCGGTTCGATCTGCGGCTCGTGGCCGGCGAAATCGCGGAACAGCTGCATCGCATCCACGCTGCCACCCTTGGACAGCAAGGTCGCGCGGAAATGGTCGCCATTCTTGCGGCTCAGGCCGCCGTTGTCGCGGAACCACTTCTGGGTGTTGGCGTCCAGCACTTCCGACCAGATGTAGGCGTAGTAGCCGGCCGAGTAGCCGCCCATGATGTGGCTGAAGTACGGGGTCTTGTAGCGCGGCGGAACCGGCGCGTAGTAGATGCCGTCCTTCTCCAGCGCGGCGCGCTCGAAGGCCATCACGTCCTTGGCGGCCGGCACCTGGTCCGGGCCGATCTGGTGCCAGCGCTGGTCGAGCATGGCGGCGCCCAGGTACTCGGTGGTGGCAAAGCCCTGGTTGAACTTGGCCGCGGCCAGCACCTTGTCCAGCAGTGCCTGCGGCATCACCGAACCGTTCTGGTAGTGCTTGGCGTAGTTCTTCAGGATGGCCGGGTTGTCGGCCCACATTTCGTTGACCTGCGAGGGGAACTCGACGAAGTCGCGCGGCACCGCGGTGCCCGAGAAGTACGGATACTTCACGTTCGAGAACATGCCGTGCAGGGCGTGGCCGAACTCGTGGAAGGTGGTGCTCACTTCATCCCAGGTCAGCAGGGTCGGCTGGCCGGCCGGCGGCTTGGGGATGTTCAGGTGGTTGGCCACCACTGGCTTGAAGCCGGTCAGCTTGGACTGCGAGACGTACGAGTTCATCCATGCACCACCGCGCTTGGACGCACGTGCGTACGGGTCGAAGATGAAGATCGCCAGCTGGCTGCCGTCGGCATCGAACACGTCATAGACGGTGACGTCGTCGTGGTAGACCGGCAGGTCGGTGCGCTGCTTGAAGGTCAGGCCGAATTCCTGGTTGGCGGCGAAGAACACGCCGTTTTCCAGCACGTTCTTGATCTCGAAGTACGGCTTCAGCTGCGATTCGTCGAAGTTGTACTTGGCCTGGCGCACCTTCTCGCTGTAGAACGCCCAGTCCCACGGCTCCAGCTTGAAGGTCGGCTTGCCCGCCGCCTTCTGTTCCTGGTCGATCATCGCCTGCAGGTCGGCGGCTTCGCGCTTGGCGTTGGCCACCGCGGCCGGGGCCAGCTTGCCCAGCATCGCATTGACCGCTTCGGGGGTCTTGGCGGTCTGGTTGGTCAGGTTGTAGGCGGCGAAGTTCGGGAAGCCCATCAGCTTGGCCTTGTCGGCACGCAGCTGCATGATGCGCGCGACCAGCGCGGTGTTGTCGAACTCACCGCCGCGGCTGCCGCGGGTGGTGGAGGCTTCGTAGATCTTCTGGCGCAGGGCGCGGTTGGCAAGGTTGGTCAGCGGCGGCTGGCCGGTGGTGTTGAGCAGGGTGATCACATACTTGCCGTCCAGGCCACGGGCCTTGGCGGCTTCGGCGGCGGCGGCGATCTGTTCCTTGGACAGGCCGTCCAGTTCCTTGACGTCGTTGACGGTGATCGCCGAAGCGTTCACTTCCGACTGCACATTCTGGCTGAACTTGGTGCCCAGGTTGGCCAGCTCGGCGTTCATTTCCTTCAGCTTGGTCTTGTCGGCCTCGGACAGCTTGGCGCCGGCGCGCACGTAGTTGTCGTAGTACTTCTCGACCAGGCGCACGCCTTCAGCGTCCAGGCCCAGGGTGGTGCGGCTGTCATACAGCGCCTGGATGCGCGCGAACAGCTTGCCGTTCAGCGCGATTGCGTCGCTGTGCGCGGCGAACTTCGCCGAATAGTCGGCCTGCAGCTTCTTGCGGGTGTCGTTGGTATCGGCGCCGACCAGGCTGAAGAACACGGTGGTCGCGCGATCCAGGGTGTCACCGCTCTTTTCCAGGGCGATGATGGTGTTGTCGAAGGTCGGCTTGGCCTTGGTGTTGGCGATCGCCTCCACTTCCTTCAGCTGCTGCGCCATGCCGGCGTCGAAGGCCGGGGCGAAATCGCTGTCCTTGATCTTGTCGAACTGCGGGAAATGCAGCGGCAGCGGGCTGTCGGCGAAGAACGGATTGGCCTGCTGGGCGTTGGCAGCGGCCGGGGTGGCGGCGCTGGCCGAATAGGCGGGCAGGGCAAGGCCGAGGGTCATGGCCACGGCAAGGGCAAGGCGGGTGGTCAAGGTCGATACTCCGGTAAGGCAAACAAGGGCCCGAGGGTAACCCGGCCCGGCGCGCCCGCACTTGTGTCAAAAGGCATGTTGGCAACGCCGCCCCGCAGTAGCGCCCCCCATGGATGGCTGCCCGGGTACCATGGAGAACACCGCCCCCCAGGCCCGTTGCCATGACCACCGCCTACGATTTCAGCTTCCGCGACCTCGACGGCCAGCCGCAGGCGCTGGCGCAGTACCAGGGCCGTCCGCTGCTGCTGGTCAACGTGGCCAGCCGCTGTGGCTTCACCCCGCAGTACACCGGGCTGGAACAGCTGTGGCAGGACTATCGTGATCGCGGCCTGGTGGTGATCGGCTTTCCCTGCAACCAGTTCGGCGCGCAGGAGCCGGGCGATGCCGCGCAGATCCGCCAGTTCTGTTCGATCGATTATCCGGTCAGCTTCCCGCTGTCGCAGAAGATCGAGGTCAACGGCGAGGGGGCCGACCCGCTGTGGGCATGGCTGTCGCACGAAAAGCGCGGATTGCTGGGCATCGCCCGCATCAAGTGGAACTTCAGCAAGTTCCTGGTTGATCGCAAGGGGCAGGTGGTGGATCGCTATGCACCGACCACCAAGCCGGAGCAGCTGCGCGGCGGCATCGAAGCGCTGCTGTAGCCGCTCTCTGTAGAGCCGAGCCCAGGCTCGGCTTGCGCGCGCAGCGTGCGTGCAAGCCATGGTCGGCCGGCAGAGCAGCCGAGCGTGGGCTCGGCTCTACAACAGCCCGGCTTATTTCTCGACGAACGCGCGCTCGAACACGTAGTGGCCGGGCGTACCGATGCGCGGCGAGGTCTGGAAGCCGCGGCTGTCCAGCACGGTGCGCAGGTCGGCCAGCATCTGCGGGCTGCCGCAGATCATCGCGCGGTCGTTTTCCGGGCTCAGCTCGGGCAGGCCGAGGGTGCGCTGCATCTCGCCGCTTTCCATCAGCGAGGTCAGGCGGCCCTGGTTCGGGAACGGTTCGCGGGTCACCGCCGGGTAATACAGCAGCTTGTCGCCGACCATTTCGCCGAGGAACTCATGCTCGCGCAGTTCCTTCTCGAAATAATCGCGATAGGCCAGGTCCTTTTCGTAGCGCACGCCGTGGCACAGGATCACCTTGTCGAAGCGCTCGTAGGTCTCCGGGTCCTTGATCACCGACAGCCACGGCGCCAGGCCGGTGCCGGTGCCCAGCAGATACAGGTGCTTGCCGGGGTGCAGGTCGCTGATCAGCAGGGTGCCGGTGGGCTTCTTGCCGACCAGGACCTTGTCGCCGGGCTTGATGTGCTGCAGGCGCGAGGTCAGCGGGCCGTCCTGCACCTTGATGCTGAAGAACTCCAGCTGTTCTTCCCAGTTCGCGCTGGCGATGGAGTACGCGCGCAGCAGCGGCCGCGCATCGGTCTCCAGGCCGATCATCACGAACTGGCCGTTCTCGAAGCGGAAACCGCTGTCACGGGTGAGGGTGAAGCTGAAGTAGGCGTCGGTCCAGTGGCGGACCTCAAGCACCGTTTCGGCGCCGAAAGCGGAGGACATGGGCGTATCTATCGGAAGTCGTCGGGACAATTCTATCTCAAATGAGACAGGTTCTCATTAGGCGGAACGAGAGGCGTTCTCAGCGGTAACCTGCCGCCTGCAGTTCGAACAGCTCGGCATAGCGGCCGCCCTGTGCCATCAGCTCCTGGTGGGTGCCGCTGGCCTCGATCCGGCCATCGGCCAGTACCAGGATGCGGTCGGCCATGCGCACGGAGGAGAAGCGGTGGGAAATCAGCACTGCGGTGCGATTATCCGCCAACTCCCTGAACCGCTGGAACACCTCGAACTCGGCGCGGGCATCCAGCGCCGCGGTGGGCTCATCCAGGATCATCACCTGTGCATCGCGCATCCACGCGCGAGCGATGGCGATTTTCTGCCACTGGCCCCCGGACAGGTCCACGCCCTGCTTGAAGCGGCGGCCGATCTGCTGGTCGTAGCCGCCGGGCAGGGCAGCGATCACTTCCTCGGCCATGCCGCGGCGGGCGGCATCGGTGATCCGCGCACGGTCGTCCATCGCTTCGACCTGGCCGACACCGATGTTCTCGCCGGCACTGAGGTTGTAACGCACGAAGTCCTGGAAGATCACGCCGAGGTTGGCGCGCAGGTCGTCCAGGTCGTAGTCGCGCAGGTCGCGGCCATCCAGCAGGATGCGACCTTCGTCCGGTTCGTACAGGCGTGCCAGCAGCTTGACCAGGGTGGTCTTGCCCGCACCGTTCTCACCGACCAGTGCCAGCACTTCGCCCGCGTGCAGCTGGAAATCGAGGTGACGCACGGCCCATTGCTCGGCATCGGGATAACGGAAGCCCACGTCTTCGAACACGAAGCCTTCGCGGATCGGCTGCGGCACGCGCACCGCGTCCTTGCGCGAGTGGATTTCCGGTTCGATCTGGAAGAACGAATAAAGATCGTCCAGATACAACGCCTGGCTGGCCACCTGCGAGAAGCCGATCAGCAGGCCTTCCAGCAACTGGCGCAGGCGCAGGAAGCTGCCGGCGAGGAAGGTCAGGTCACCGATCGAAAAATCGCCGCGCACCGTGCGCCAGGCGATATAGGCATACGCGGTGTAATAGCCCAGCGTGCCCAGCGCGGCCAGCAGCGTCCCCCAGAACGCACGCCGCCGGGCGAGCGCGCGGTTGGCCAGGAACAGCGCCGCCGACAAGCTGCGGTAACGGTCGACCAGGAACCGGTGCAGGTTGAAGATCTTTACTTCCTTGGCCGTTTCCACGCTGGCGCCGAGCTGGCGCAGGTAGTCCAGCTGGCGGCGTTCCGGCGTCCACAGGAAATTGAGGCTGTAACCGGCGGCATTGAAGTGCGATTCGCCGATGAAGGCCGGCACCAGCGCCAGCGCCAGCAGCAGGATCAGCCACGGCGCGTAGACCAGCAGGCCGACGGCCAGGCTGGCGACGGTGATCGCATCCTGCACCTGGCCGAACAGCTGGCTCATCAGGTTCATCCGGCCCATGGTCTGGCGCCGCGCACGGTCCAGCTTGTCCTGCAGGTCCGGGTCCTCGAAGTCCTCCAGGTCCAGGGTCGCCGCATGTTCCATCAGGCGCACGCTGGTGGCGTTGGCGAACAGCTCCGACAACAGCGCATCGGCGTAGCTGACCAGCCGACCGAGCAGGTCCGAGGCGATCGCCAGGCCCAGTTCCAGCGCCAGCAGGCCGAGCAGCGGATTGAGCAGCCCACTGGACAGGGCCTCTCCCAGCGGTGGGAAGCCGGCATCGTGCTGGCTGAGGTGCAGCGCGGTATCGATGATCAGCTTGCCGACGTACAGCATCGCCACCGGCAGCAGCGCACGGATCAGGCGCAGGCCAAGGCTGGCGATGGTCAGGGCGCGGCTGGTCTGCCACACCTGGCGCAGGAACGGCGGCAGGTTGCGCATCGCCTTGAAGCGTTGACGCAGGCTGGGTTTCTTGGCGCCGGCAGCGCCGGCAATGGGGGAAGCAGGCATGCCGCCATTGTGCGCGCCTGATGCGTGCAGATGGGGTCAGTGCAGCCGTGTGGCAGCGCGGGGTCGGATCCCTTTGCTGCGCAAAGGGATCCGACCCCAGCGAGTCACATCGGGTCAGAGCCCTTCGCAGTGCGAAGGGGGCCGCCCCATCCACATCCACGCATGGCGTGGATCTACTGTGTCGACCAAGGTCGACACCTACCGACAGCTGCAGGAACCTGACCCGGACGGCAACCCCCTTACGGCAACGGCGGCAGCAGCCCAGCGCCCAGCCGGTTCCAGGCATTGATCACCGCAATGCCCATGCTCAGGTCGCTGATGCCCTTCTCATCGAAGTGCGGCGCCAGCGCATCGAACGCCGCCTGCGACGGCGCACCATCGGTCAACCGGGTCAGCGCCTCGGCCCAGCCCAGCGCCGCGCGTTCGCGTTCGTCGAAGAAGCGGCTTTCGTGCCAGGCCGGCAACGTATCCAGCTTGCGCGGCTCGATGCCGCCCTTGCGCAGCGTGGTGGCATGCATGTCCATGCAGTAGCCGCAGCCGTTGAGCTGCGAGACGCGCAGGAACACCAGTTCCATCAGGGTCGGATCGACCGAACTGTCGTGCACCGCCTTGCTGGTGGCCAGCAGGCCCTTGAACGCTTCGGCGGCGAGGCGGGTGTAAGGAACGCGGGGAGAGGCAGGGTTGGACATCTTCAGCTCCACGGCGACCAGGATGGCCGCCTTTCGTTACAAGGACGCCGGAGTGTCGGCGCGCGTGACAACCGCAGGCAGCTTTTCCGGATTGAGCACGCTGTACACATTGGCGATGCGGCCATCGACCACTTCGATGGTGGTCACCGAATGCAGGCGGTCGCCATGGAAACGCAGGATCGCCGGTTCGCCGTTGACGTAGCCGAGCTGCGCCGGATGCGCTGCGCCGCGGCGGGCGATGGCCCAGAACAGACGGCCGATGCGCTCGGCGCCCAGCAGCGGACGCACCGCCGCAGTAACCACGCCACCGCCATCGGAGACCAGCAGCGCGTTGGCATGCAGCAGCGCCTGGATCGCCTCGCTGTCGCCGCGCTGGGAGGCGTCCATGAAACGCGCCAGCAGTTGCCGGTGCTGGCTGGCGTCGGCGTTGAAGCGTGGCCGCCCCGCCTGCAGGCGCTGCCGGGCACGGTGCACCAGCTGCCGGCAGTTGGCCTCGCTGTGGCCGATCAGATCGGCAATCTCGCGGTAGTCGTGGTCGAAGGCTTCCTTCAGCAGGAAGGCGGCGCGCTCCTCCGGGCCGAGCTGTTCAAGCAGGGTCAGAAAGGCCACCGATACATCATCGGCCAGCGCGTGCCGCTGGGCCGGGCCGGGCGCCGGATCAGGTTCGAGGGTGATCGCCAACGGTTCGGCCAGCCACGGGCCCACGTAGTGCGCGCGCTCACGCTTGGCCGCGCGCAGCCGGTCCAGGCCCAGGCGGGTGGTGGTGGTGACCAGCCAGGCTTCCGGGTCGACGATGGCCGCCGTATCGGCGCCGGACCAGCGCAGCCAGGCGTCCTGCACCACGTCTTCGGCGTCGGTGCGGCTGCCCAGCAGGCGGTAGGCCAGCGCCATCAGGCGCGGGCGGTGGGTATGGAAGGCGGTTTCGGCGTTCATGTGGGCAAGGACGCCGGGGCAGGCGCGGGCGTGACAGAGGGCAGGGCTCAGATCTTGCCGGCCTGCGGCCAGCGCTGCCACCCCGCGGCCGAGGGAGGGGGTAAAATGGGCGGATTACCCCCGCCAGCCTTCAGCAAGCGAGCAATCCGTGACATCGATCAAGCAGGAAGACCTCATCCAGTCCGTCGCCGACGCGCTGCAGTACATCTCGTACTACCACCCGGTCGACTACATCAAGAACCTTGCCGCCGCCTACGAGCGCGAGGAGTCGCCGGCAGCGAAGGAGGCGATCGCGCAGATCCTGATCAACTCGCGGATGTGCGCCGAAGGCCACCGGCCGATCTGCCAGGACACCGGCATCGTCACCGTGTTCCTGGAAATCGGCATGGACGTGCGCTGGGATGACGCCACCATGGGCGTGGAAGACATGGCCAACGAGGGCATCCGTCGCGCCTACCTGTACCCGGACAACAAGCTGCGCGCCTCGGTGCTGGCCGATCCGGCCGGCAAGCGCATCAACACCAAGGACAACACCCCGGGTGTGGTCAACGTCAAGGTGGTGCCGGGCAACACCGTCGAAGTGATCGTCGCCGCCAAGGGCGGTGGTTCGGAAGCCAAGACCAAGTTCGCCATGCTCAACCCGTCCGACTCGATCGTCGACTGGGTGCTGAAGACCGTGCCGACCATGGGCGCAGGCTGGTGCCCGCCGGGCATGCTCGGCATCGGCATCGGTGGCACCGCCGAAAAGGCGATGCTGCTGGCCAAGGAAGCGCTGATGGAGCCGATCGACATCACCGAACTGCAGGCCCGCGGTGCGTCCAACCGCATTGAAGAGCTGCGCCTGGAGCTGTACGAGAAGGTCAACGCGCTGGGCATTGGTGCGCAGGGCCTGGGTGGCCTGACCACGGTGCTCGACATCAAGATCAACGACTACCCGACCCACGCGGCCAACCTGCCGGTGGCGATGATCCCGAACTGCGCCGCCACCCGCCACGCGCACTTCACCCTGGACGGCAGCGGCCCGGTGATGCTGGACCCGCCGTCGCTGGAAGACTGGCCGAAGCTGACGTACGACGCCTCCAAGGGCACCCGCGTGGACCTGGACACGATCACGCCGGAAGACGTGGCCAGCTGGAAGCCGGGCCAGACCCTGCTGCTCAACGGCAAGCTGCTGACCGGCCGCGACGCCGCGCACAAGCGCATGGTCGACATGCTCAACAAGGGCGAGCAGCTGCCGGTCGATCTCAAGGGTCGCTTCATCTACTACGTCGGTCCGGTCGATCCGGTGCGCGATGAAGTGGTGGGCCCGGCCGGTCCGACCACCGCCACCCGCATGGACAAGTTCACCGAACAGGTGCTGAGCGAAACCGGCCTGCTGGGCATGGTCGGCAAGGCCGAGCGCGGCCCGGCCGCGATCGAAGCGATCAAGAAGCACAAGTCGGCCTACCTGATGGCCGTCGGTGGTTCGGCCTACCTGGTGTCCAAGGCGATCAAGGCGGCCAAGGTCGTCGGCTTCGCCGATCTGGGCATGGAAGCGATCTACGAGTTCACCGTGGAAGACATGCCGGTGACCGTGGCTGTCGATTCCACCGGCGAATCGGTGCACAAGACCGGCCCGCGCGAATGGCAGGCCCGCATCGGCAAGATTCCTGTCGTGGTGGAGTGATCGGCGCGGCGTCGTCCATGCCTGTCCGATTGTAGAACGGCGCCCTGGTGGCGCCGTTCGTCGTTTAACGTTTGCACTCGCGCGGCTTTGCTAGGGTGAGCGCGTTGCCATGGAAGGGAAGCCGCTTGTGCGTCAAGCAATACGGATCGTTTTCGCTGCAGTCGCCATTGCGTTGATGGCAGGCTGCACGCCGCAGTATTACGTGGCGCAACCCACCAGTGAGGCCGGCCGCGTGTGTGCGGCGGGGTGTGCACAGCGGCATCTGCAATGTGCGGGTCAGGCGCGTTCGATGGCCGAAACGGCGCAGCAGAGCTGTCAGGCGGACAAAGCGCGCGTGATCGATACGTGCAGCGATATCGCTGACGAGAAGATGCGGCATCGCTGCGAGGGCGCACGTGGCGCCGGCGCATACTGCGCGACCGCAGCCAACACGCGCGCCTGCGATGCGACCCGGGCCCAGTGTGTACTCGACTGCGGCGGATCGGTGAGCGAAATCCGTTCTTCCGGCAGTCTTCCGGTCTATTGAACAAGGAGTGTCCTGTGAACCTGTTGCGCAGTCTTCCGTTTGTCACTCTGCTGGCTCTTGCCGGATGCAGTACATCGTCCTCGTCGTATGACGGTGGGGGTGGCTTCAGCGCCGGTGCCCAGTGCCAGATGCAATGCCAGGCCAGCTACCGCAGCTGCATGGCCGAAGGCGCGGGGATCGGCAGCCGCCAGTCCAGCTGCGAGCAGCAGGTGGCGCCGACGCCGGACAAACGCTGCAAGGACATCGAGCATCCGGAACTGCGTCGTTCCTGCGAATTGAAGGCGCACGACTGCACGCTGCGGGCGCCGATGATGGGCTGCGGTGAGCGTCGTGATACCTGCATGAGCAGCTGCGGCTGACCACGCCGGCGACAGCGCGCATAATCATCCGTTCCCCGCACAGGACCGGTCATATGCGCACCACCTTGTATGGTTCCACCAGCACCGCCTCGCTGGTGGTGCACTGGCTGCTGATCGAGCTGGGCATCGAGCACGAACTGGTGCTGCTCGATTTCGACACGCGCGAGCACAAATCAGCTGACTATCTGGCGCTCAATCCGGCAGGCAGAGTGCCGACTCTGTTGATCGACGGCCAGGTACTGACCGAGGCGGCCGCGATTGCGCTGTATCTGGCAGATCGTCACCCGCAGGCAGGGTTGTTGCCTGCCGTCGGCGCGCCCGCACGCGGTGAGGCCTATCGTTGGATGTTCTGGTGTGCCAACACCGTGCAGCCGGCGTACCGCGCCTGGTTCTACGCGCATGAAGCGGCGGGTGGCGAGTGCATCGACGGCGTGCGTGCGATGGCGCGGCAGCAGCTGGAAGCGGCGTGGCAGCACGTTGCCACGCACCTGCAGAGCGGCGGCCCCTACCTGCTTGGCGATGCGCCGAGCGTTGTCGATTTCATGCTGGTGATGTTGATGCGCTGGTCGCGCAACATGCCCACGCCCAGCGACCACTGGCCGGTGTTGAAGGCGTATGCGGACCGCCTGAAGGCGCGCCCGGCGTTCGCCGAGGTCTATCGCCGCGAAGGCATCACCGACTGGCGGTAACCCGTTCTGTAGAGCCGAGCCATGCTCGGCTCTACCAAAGCGGGGCGGGTTACAGGATTTCCAGCACCGTTTCCGGTGGCCGGCACAGGCGGGTGCCCTTGGCGCTGCGTACCACCGGGCGATTGATCAGCCGTGGGTGGGTGGCCATCGCGGCCAGCAGGGCATCGTCGTCGCTTCCCTGCAGGCCCAGTGCGGCGAACTCGGGTTCCTTGCTGCGCACCAGTTCGGTCGCTGCCAGGCCGGATTCGGCCAGCACCTGGCGCAGCGTGGCCACGTCGGGCGGGCTGCCCAGATACTCGATCACCACCGGTTCGACACCCGCGTCGCGGATCAGCTTGAGCGCCCCGCGCGAGTTGCTGCACGCGGGGTTGTGCCAGATCGTCACCTCCATCAGAACCACTCCAGCAGGGACACGCCCACGCCGACATAGGTTGCCTTGTGGTTGTAGTCGATCAGGCTCTCGCCATAGCCGTCGAAGATCTGCACATGACCGCGCAGCAGGTTGCTGATCGGGAAGCCGTAGTCCAGCTGCAGGGCGCCGTGCGAGCGGTCACCGGTGCGCAGCGAATGACGCGCCATCAACGAGACCTCGTGACCCTTGTGGTTCCAGGTCAGGGTCGCGTCGCCGCGGCCCATGTAGTCCTCGATGTCCGGGTTGTTGTCGTCGCTGCGGGTCTCGGGAATGCGGTACCAGGGACGCAGCACCAGTGCCCAGTTCTCGCGGTCCAGGCCGACATTGAGCATCACCCGGTTCCAGCTGCGCGACAGCGGATCGGCACGGCCGTTGGACTGGTGGTTGAGGCTGATGCCGGT
Source organism: Stenotrophomonas sp. LMG 10879 (assembly GCF_002750935.1). Lineage (NCBI taxonomy): Bacteria > Pseudomonadati > Pseudomonadota > Gammaproteobacteria > Lysobacterales > Lysobacteraceae > Stenotrophomonas > Stenotrophomonas sp. LMG 10879. The sequence goes on along the minus strand of NZ_PEJT01000013.1, from coordinate 28,140 downwards.
CATCCGCCCACGCCAGCCACCGATCGAGTAGCCGTTGCGGAACACCATCATCACTTCCGGCTCGTAGTTGGTCTCGCGGAACGGGCGCGAGTCCTCGCCGTTGTAGGCCTGCCAGCGCGAACTCTGGGTGTAGCCTGCCCAGATGTCGCCGTTGTCGCCGAACAGGTTCTCGACGATCTTGGTCTTGAAGCTGATCTGGAACTTCAGCTCGGCGCTGTCCAGCACCTGCGGGGTGGTCACGCTGTTGGCCGGGTTCGGCGAGTGCGGCATGGTGTTGCGGTCGCTGGTCCAGAAGGCCGGCAGCAGGTACACGGGCTTGTACGCACGCAGCTGGAACGGGCCCAGCTTGGAGTCCTCGGCCAGTTCCCAGCGGCTGTCCAGCAACGAACCGCGGCCGGCATTGGCAAGGGCGCTGTCGGGGGCTTCGGAACGGAACAGATCGCCGACGCGTTCGCGCAGTTTTTCCTCGCCTTGGCTTACCCGCGTGGTGTTGCGCTGCTCGCGGCGTGCCTGTGCGGCGGCTTCGGCGGCCGCATCAGCTTCGGCGGTGGCCTGCGGCGTGCGCCCGAACTGGCGGTCGTAGCAGGCCAGGCGTGCGGCATCGGTGGTGATGGCCGCGCAGGCGGCCGGCGAGGCCTCGGCACTGGGCGCGAATTCCTGGGCGGCCAGTGGCGCGCTTGCGAGGGCCAGCGCCAGCGGTGCAAGGCGGGTGAACAACGGAGAGAGGGTCATTGCAGCAGGCCCTTCGGAATGAATGCGGAAAGAGGGACAGTGTGGCGGCTGCATCCGGTAACGGCCAGCCCCACGGGTTTATGCCCGGCGTATGCGTGCGCGCTGCGTGAAGGCCGCCTGCCTCACAGGAACCAGGCGAAGGCGAACAGGCCCAGCATCGCGATCACCAGCGCCAGCTTCAATGCCAGGCCAAGCAGGATGCCAAGCCACGTGGCCAGCCCGACCTTGGTCGAGCGGCCGAGCTCGCGGGTATGCCAGTACTCGCCCAGCAGCGCGCCGAGCAGGGGCCCGGCGAACAGGCCGATCGGCATGAAGAACAGGCCGACGATGCTGCCGATGAACGTGCCCCAGAGCGCTTTGCGGCTGGCGCCCACGCGCTTGGCACCGACTACGGTCGCCAGCACGTCGACCAGCAGCGACAGCGCGGTCAGTACGCCAAGGATCAGCAGGGTGGGCCAGCCGACATGGACGAAGCCATCTGCCCACGCAGCCAGCACCAGTCCGACGAACACCAGCGGGATGCCCGGCAGGGCTGGCAGGACGATGCCTGCGATGCCGATCAGGACAAAAATGACCGCTAGCAGATACAAGATGAATGAGAGGTCCATGCTGTCCAGTATGGTTGGCTTTTTGGGGTTGACAGTGAAAGGTTTTTACCAGTTGCTTTTTCGTTTTGGTCGGGTTAAGTTGCAGTCGCTGAGCTTGGCAAGGTCACCGTGGATCGTGGCCTGATGAAGCAAGATCGTTCCGATCCGCTGCATCGATGCACCTCGCTTCCCCCTTGCTTGTCAGCCGCCCAACAGGCGTATCCAACAACAAGTAGAGAGTCAAAGGGAGTTAGTGAGATGGCTGATCGCGAGAACGGTACCGTGAAGTGGTTCAATGATGCCAAGGGCTTCGGCTTCATCAGCCGGCAGAATGGCGAGGACGTGTTCGTGCACTTCCGCGCCATCGAGACCCAGGGCTTCAAGAGCCTCAAGGAAGGCCAGGCTGTGAGCTTTGAAGTGGTGCAGGGCCAGAAGGGCCTGCAGGCTGACAAGGTCCAGCCGGCGTAATTCCTGCCGCTTGCCGGCATGAAAAAGGCCCGCGCAAGCGGGCCTTTTTTGTTGCTCCGGTTCTGATCGGCCGGGGCCCGCTGCGGTTCAGCGCAGGATGACCTTGCCGTTGACCACGCGGACATAGGTGTTTTCGCGGATGCCGCCGAGGTCGCGCTGGTTGACCACGATGGTGCGGCCGTCATCCATGCGCACGCTGATGTCATAGGTATCGCTGGTGACGTTCTTCTGGATCTGGTTGCCCGCCAGTGCGCCACCCACGGCGCCGGCGGCGGCGGCGATGTTCTTGTTGCCACGGCTGCCGCCGGTGTGGTCGGAGATCTCATGGCCGGCAACCGCGCCGACGATGCCGCCGAGGATCGCGCCGGTGGCGGAAGGCGCGGTACGGCCAGACTGCACGGCATTGATGCGGGTGACGATGCCGCAGTCGGCGCAGCGGCCCTGGTTGTAACCGGAGTTGTTGCCGTAGCCGCCGTTGTTGTAGCCGCTGTTGTTGTAACCACCACCGCCATAGCCCGGCGAGGTGGCACAGCCGGCCAGGGCGAGGGTTGCGATGACACTGGCGGCGATGAGCTGGATCTTCATGGGGCGTCTCCTGGCCGTGAAGGCGGGTGCGTTGGGTGGTACTGCGTCATGCAGCAGGGTGACCGAATCCTCCTCTTTCCAACGTGAACAAGGCGCCAACCACACTGGCCTTCGCCCTCTCGAAGATGAATCAGCGGAAATCCTGGTGACAAGCCTGGCAATCGTTCTGCAGTGCCTGCAGCTGCTGCGCCAACGCGGTGCAGTCGGTGGGAGGGCTGGCCAATGCCGCATTGAGATCGGCCCGGTACTGGCTGGCGTGCTGCTGGAACTGCCGGCTGTCCTTCAGCCCGGGAAAGGCCAGGTCCAGGTCGTTGGACAGCAGGCGCAGCACCTGCAGGCGCGGGACGCTGTCGGCCAGGCTGCAGCGGTTCTGCTGCTGCGCCTGCTGCAGCAGATCCGCCTGTCGCTGCATCACCTGCATCAGGCTGTCCGGGAATGGATCGCGGCGCGCCTGCAGGGCACGGCCGACCATCACCGTGGCAATCAGGCCGATCAGCAGGCCCAGGCCGAGTACGAACAGATAGCGGTAGGCGGCGGATGGGCGGCGGGGTGGGCTGGCACTCATGGCGGGCGCTCCGGGCGTGCAACGGTGGGTTCGGTGTCGGCGAGCAGTCGTCAGGGCATCTGCAGGCTAAAATAGCCCGATGAACGAACAGGTCAAACAACGCTTCGCCGGCATCGAACGGCTGTATGGCGTCGGCGCGCTCGAGCGCCTGCAGGGCAGCCGTGTCGCCGTGGTCGGCATGGGCGGTGTCGGCTCGTGGGTGGTGGAGGCGCTGGCGCGCTCCGCGGTTGGCCATCTGGCCCTGATCGATGCCGATGACATCTGCGTATCCAACACCAACCGGCAGCTGCCGGCGCTGGAGGGCAATTACGGGCGCAACAAGGCCGAGGCGATGGCCGAGCGCTGCCGGGCGATCAATCCGCAGATCGAGGTCGACGCCGTGCAGGCATTCCTGACCCCGGCCAACATGGCCGAACTGCTGGACCGCGGTTTCGACCTGGTGATCGATGCCTGTGACAGCTTCCGGGTGAAGGTGGAAACCATCGCCTGGTGCCGCCGCCGCAAGCTACCGTTGCTGACCGTCGGCGCGGCCGGCGGCCGTACCGATCCGACGTTGGTGCGCATCCGCGATGTCTCGCGCACCGAGCATGACGCGATGCTGGCGCTGATCCGCAAGAAGCTGCGCAGCGAATTCAACTTCCCGAAGAATGCCAAGCGCTATTTCGGCGTGCCGGCGGTATATTCGCTGGAGAACGTGAAGTATCCGCAGGCCGACGGCAGCGTCTGTGGCCTGCGTCCGAACCTGGGCGCGGATGCGGCCCTGAAGCTGGATTGCGGCGCCGGCCTGGGCGCAGCCACGCACATCACCGGCGCGTTCGCATTTGCCGCGGTGGGCAAGGCGCTGGAAATGCTGCTGGAGCCGAAGAAGGTGAAAGCCGAAGCGGTTGAGGCAGAGGCCGGGGTGTGATCGGGTAGTGCCGGCCGCTGGCCGGTATCTGCGCTGATTCAAACGGTCCGGGGGGGCCCGGCCAGCGGCCGGCACTACCGTTACGGTGCCGGCAGGCTGAACAGCCGCCGCGCGTTGTCCGTGGTGGCCCGCGCCACGTCTTCCATGTCCATTCCGCGCAGCGCGGCGATGTGGCGGGCGATGACCGCCAGCCGCGCCGGCTCGTTGCGCTGGCCACGGATACCTGCGTCGGGCTGGTCCGGTGCATCGGTCTCCAGCAGCAACTGCTGCAGTGGCATCTCGCGGACAAGCCGCTGCAGGCGCTGCGCGCGCTCGTAGGTCAGTGGTCCGCCCAGGCCGAGCAGGAATCCCAGTTTGTGCAGCTGTGCGGCCTGTTCCGGGCTGCCGGAAAAGCTGTGCACCACCCCGCGCAGGCCACCGATGCGGCGGATCGCGGCGATCACCGCATCCACTGCACGGCGGGCATGCACGATCACCGGCAGATCGAACTCGCGTGCCAGCTTCAGCTGGCCGAGGAAATAGTCCTGCTGGGCCTCGGCGTCCAGGCCCTCGACGAAGAAATCCAGTCCGCATTCGCCGATCGCGCAGGGTCGCTCCCGGTCGATCCATTCACGCAGTTGCGGCAGGTGTTCAGGCCGGTGCTGGTCCAGGAACATCGGGTGCAGGCCATAGGCGGGGTAGAGCCCCGTCGCCCGCTGGCAGACCGCGCGCAGCTTTGGCCAGCTGGCCGCAGTGACGGCCGGCACCACCTGCCACTGCACGCCGGCAGCGCGTGCGCGGTAGATGACCGCCTCGCGGTCGCCGTCGAATTCGCTGGCATCCAGATGGCAGTGGCTGTCGACCAGCAGGTTCAACGCTGCTCCAGCGGCGGTGGCGTGGCTGCGCTGCGGCTCTTCCAGTTGGCCAGCAGCAGGGTGCCCAGGCCCAGCATCAGTTCGTCGACGAACGGAATCGGGTCGGGAATGAGCAGGGTCAGCGCGAACAGACCGGCGGTCAGCTTGAACAGGGCGGGGTAGCGCAGCCGGCGCGCCCATTGCAGGACCGGCAGCAGCATCGGGTTGGCCATGACAGGGTCCTCCTGGGGGAATGTGCAAACGCTACCACGGGCCCAGCATTTCCCGATGCTGAATGGGTTACGGCGGTGAGCAGGAAATGTGGAGATTCCGTTCAGGCACCGCATGCTGCAATCTGGCCTGAGAACGTTGCGGACGGTCCGCAAGGAGCAGGTCATGAAAAGCACAACTACAACTGTCCTGGTCGCAGCGGGCGCGCTGCTGGTCGGTGGTATCGCAACCGCCGCCTTCATGAAGAGTGGCGACAAGTCGCCTGAGCAGCTCAGCGCCGGAAACCCGAGTGAATCGCGCCTGGTCGATGGCAATGCCACCGACGACGGCGCACGTGGCGACGCAGTGGATGCCAGTGCGCCGCGTGGCCTGGAATACGCCGATGTGCTGAAGGTCGATCCGATCACCGAGAAGCAGAAGGCCTATGCCACCGTGATCGGCACCGATCCGGTACGCGAGACGTCCACCACCCAGACCCCGCATGAGGTCTGTCAGGACGTGGTGGTGCAGGAGCGCCTGCCCGAGCGTGATGGCAACGTCGGCGGCACCGTGGTTGGTGCCGTGGTCGGTGGCCTGCTGGGCAACCAGGTGGGCGGCGGCAATGGCAAGAAGGCGGCAACTGCCGCCGGTGCCGTGGCCGGTGGCTTCATCGGCAACCAGGTCGACAAGCGCCATGTGGGTGGCCGGGTGGTCAACCGCACCGAGCGCCAGTGCCACACCGAAACGGCGACTTCCGAGTCGAGCCGTGTCACCGGCTACAACGTCACCTATCGCAATGAAGACGGCACCACCGGCACCATGCGCATGGGCAGCAAGCCGGGCAACCGCATCGCCATGGGTACCAGCGATGTGGTCAAGGGCTACAACGTGACCTATCGCTACGACGGCACCGAGAAGACCGTGCGCATGGACAACAAGCCGGCCAGCGATCGCCTGCCGGTGGTGGATGGGCAGCTGGTCACCCAGACCGCCGCCGCTGCGGATTCGACGGCCAACCGCCAGTAATCCCCAGCTACGACGCAGCATCGAACAGGCCGGCGTTTGCCGGCCTGTTTTTTTGCATGGGTGGGGTGCATCCACGGGTGGCGTGGATCTACCATGGCCCTATGAGCATCTTCGACCTGCGCATCGAAACCGAACGCCTGATCCTGCGCCCGCCACAGCGGCAGGACTACGCACCCTATCTGGCGTTCTGTGCCGATGAAGAGGTGATGCGCACGCTGGGCGGCGTGCAGTCACCTTCGGTGGCATGGCGTGGCTTCTGCAGCCTGGCCGGGGCGTGGCAGCTGTTCGGCTTCTCGATGTTCAGCGTGATCGAGAAATCGAGCGGCGAATGGATCGGTCGCATGGGACCGTGGCAGCCGCAGGACTGGCCCGGTACCGAGGTCGGTTGGAGCATCCGCCGTGCCAGCTGGGGCAAGGGCTACGCACCGGAGGCGGCGATCGCAGCCATCGATTGGGCGTTCGATACGCTGGGCTGGGACGAGGTGATCCACACCATCGCCGAAGACAACGAGAACTCGAAAGTGGTTGCGCGCAAGCTCGGCAGTACGCTGCTGCGCATGGGGCAGTTGCCACCGCCCTATGAAGGCAAGCCGCTGGAAATCTGGGGGCAATCGCGCGAGCAGTGGCAACAGCGCCGTTCGCCGTTGTAGAGCCGAGCCAATGCTCGGCTGCATTTGTCGAGCAGCAGCCGAGCATCGGCTCGGCATCTACAGGATGCATCGCCCGCCATGCTGCACCCGCGCTTGGCAATCGCCTGGCTGCTTGCCAGACTGCGGGCAGCCGGCTGCAGGCCGGGACCTCCCTGGAGCAGCAATGGTGGAAGAGCGCATTCCGTTGACGGTGCATGGCATGTCGGTTTCGGGCAACTGCCACAAGGTGCGCCTGCTGCTGGAACAGCTGGGCAGCCGCTACCGCTGGGTGGAGGTGGACAGTGCCCACGGCCAGACCCATAGCGCGGAATTTCTCGCTCTCAACCCCAATGCCAAGGTGCCGTTGATCGTGCGCGACGACGGCCGCGTGCTGACCGAATCCAATGCGATCCTGTTCTGGCTGGCCGAGGGCACGCCGTATCTTCCGGCCGACGGTTGGCAGCGTGCGCAGGCATTGAGCTGGATGTTCTTCGAGCAGTACACGCATGAGCCCTGCGTGGCGGTGGCACGCTTCATCCGCGGTTGGACGCCGGCCGACTCGCCACGCCGTGCTGAACTGCCGCGACTGCATGAGCGCGCTGCCGGCGCGCTGGCGGTGATGGAGCAGCATCTGCGGCAGGCGCAGTGGTTCACCGGCGATGACTACGGTATCGCCGATATCGCCCTGTTCGCCTATTCCGATGTCGCTGCCGACGGTGGCATCGCGCTGGATGCATTCCCGCAGGTGCGGGCCTGGTTGCAGCGGGTGCGCGCGCAGCCTCGCTTCGTGCCCATGCCCGCGGTGACCGCCGAGGTGCGCGCGCGGTTCAACGCACCGGATTGATTCCCCTGCAGCGCCGGGCGTGCTCGACCCTTGCAAAGGGTCGCGCAGGCCTGGCGCCACGGTTCGCAACAACGGCACGGAGGGTGTTCGATGTTCGCTGTGGTTCCAGATCCCATTCCCGCACGCATGCGCGGCCTCAACCGTGCCGAAGTCTGTGACGTCAATTTCCTTGAGGCCGTACGCGCCTGGCGCGGCATGCCGCGACCGCGTCCGGCGCCGGATGCGCCGATCCTGCCGGGCAGCACCCTGACGGCCGCCGCGTTCGGCGAACTGTTTGAATCGCAGCTGCTCAGCCGCCAGCTGGACCTGATGGCGCGCGTACTGCGCGTGCAGAACAAGGTCTTCTACACCATCGGCTCGTCCGGTCATGAGGGCAACGCGCTGCTTGCGCGCGCCTGCCGCCACACTGATCCCGCCTTCCTGCATTATCGTTCCGGCGCGTTCATGGCCGAACGGGCCCGGCTGGTGCCAGGCATGGACCCCGTGCGCGACGCCGCGCTGTCTTTCGCCGCCAGTGCCGACGATCCGGCCAGTGGCGGCCGTCACAAAGTGTGGGGCAGCAAGCCGCTGTGGGTGCTGCCGCAGACCTCGACCATCGCATCGCACCTGCCCAAGGCGCTCGGTACCGCGCTGGCGATCGAAAGTGGCAGGCGCCTGAGCCAGCCGCTGCCGATTCCCGCCGACAGCATCGTGATGTGCTCCTTCGGCGATGCCTCGGCCAACCATGCCACCGCGCAGACGGCGTTCAATACCGCGATGTGGTCGGCGTATCAGAAGCTGCCGGTGCCGATCCTGTTCGTGTGCGAGGACAACGGCCTCGGCATTTCGGTGAAGACGCCCGAGGGTTGGATCGCCGAGCGCTTCAGCCGGCAACCGGGCCTGGACTATTTCTTCGCCGATGGCCTGGACCTGGCCGCCGGACACGCACAGGTGCAGGCGGCGGTCGAACACTGCCGGCGCATGCGTCGGCCCACTTTCCTGCACCTGCGCACCACGCGGTTGATGGGCCACGCCGGTACCGACTTCGAAGTGGAATGGCGCGCATTGGCCGAGCTGTGCGCGGCCGAGGCGCAGGACCCGCTGCTGCGCTCGGCGCAGATCGCACTGGAATCGGGCTGGATGGATGCGGCAGGCGTGGAGGCTGCCTATGAAACCCTGCGCGCGCGCTGCATGGGCGCCGCCATTGATGCCGATACGCGTCCGAAGCTGCAGACACTGCAGGAGGTGATTACACCGTTGGCCCCCCATACGCCGGCAGCGGTACAGGCCGAGGCCGAGCGTGTGGCACCCATCGAGGCCCGGCAGGCGCTGTACGGTGGTGCCGACGCGCTGCCCGAACGGCAACCGCCGCGGCACCTGGCGATCCAGATCAACCACGGGCTGCAGGAACTGCTGGGCAAGTATCCGCAGGCGCTGCTGTTTGGCGAGGACGTCGCGCAGAAGGGCGGCGTCTACACGGTGACGCGCGACCTGCTGCGGCGTTTCGGCCCGCGCCGGGTATTCAACACGCTGCTGGACGAGACCATGATCCTGGGCATGGCCCAGGGTCTGGCCAACATGGGCATGTTGCCGATTCCGGAAATCCAGTACCTGGCCTACCTGCACAACGCCATCGACCAGCTGCGCGGCGAGGCCTGCTCGCTGCAGTTCTTCTCCAACGACCAGTTCCGCAACCCGATGCTGGTGCGGGTGGCCGGGCTGGGCTACCAGAAGGGGTTCGGCGGCCATTTCCACAACGACAATTCGATCACGGCGCTGCGTGACATTCCGGGGCTGGTGGTGGGCTGCCCGTCGCGTGGCGATGATGCGGTGATGATGCTGCGTACATTGGCGGCATTGGCCCGCGTGGATGGCCGGGTAGCGGTGTTCCTGGAACCGATCGCCCTGTACATGACCAAGGATCTGCACGCGGCCGGCGATGGCCAGTGGTTGTTCGACTACCCCGCACCCGGGCAGGCATTGGTGCTGGGCGAGGGCAGGGTGTACGCGCCGGATGCCAGCGATCTGGTGGTCTTCACCTACGGCAACGGGGTGCCGATGGCGCTGCGCGCAGCGACTGCAATCGAGCAGCAGCTGGGCTGGCAGGTGCGGGTGGTCGACCTGCGCTGGCTGGTGCCGTTGAATGCCGCCTTCATCGGCGCCCAGGCCGCCACCGCGCAACGGGTGCTGGTGCTGGACGAGGGGCGGCAGAGCGGGGGCGTCGGCGAGGGCGTGATCACCGCGCTGGTCGAGGCCGGCCATGGCCACCTGCCGGTGCGCCGGGTCTGCGGTGCCGATACCTATACGCCGCTGGCGGGGGCAGCAATGTTCGGGCTTCCAAGCGACAATGCGGTGATTGGCGCCGCCCTCGACCTGGCGCAGGAACCCTGATGCATGTGTGGATTGGCGGGTATGTTGTTGCCGGCGGCACAGACGCCGGCCGAGGTCCTGCAGGCGCAGGCGCTGGCCATGGGCCAGGCGCTGCACCATCGCGGGCCGGATGACGGCGGTACCTGGGTCGATGCCGCCGCCGGCATCGCCCTGGCCCACCGGCGCCTGAGCATCCTTGATCTTTCACCGCTGGGCCACCAGCCGATGGCCTCGGCCGACGGCCGCTATGTGATGGCCTACAACGGCGAGGTCTACAACTTCGCCGCCCTGCGCGCCGAACTGGAACCGCTGGGCCATGCCTTCCGCGGCCATTCCGATACCGAGGTGCTGCTGGCCGCGATCCTGCAGTGGGGCGTCGAGGACACCCTGCAGCGCGCCAACGGAATGTTCGCCATCGCCCTGTGGGACCGCCAGGAACAGTGCCTGTGGCTGGCCCGCGACCGGGTCGGCAAGAAGCCGCTGTACTACGGCTGGGCCGGTGATGCGCTGGTGTTCGGTTCCGAGCTGAAGGCGCTGTGGCAGCACCCGGATTTCGACAACGATATCGACCGCGATGCGCTGACCCTGCTGCTGCGGCTGGACTACATCCCCGCACCGCACAGCATCCACCAGCGCTGCTACAAACTGATGCCCGGCCGCGTGCTGCGGCTGGACGCGGCGGCGGTGGCGGCAGGGGCCAGCGCACATCGCCCAGAGCAGGCACAGCGTCCGTACTGGGACGCGCGCGCGCGCATGCAGGCTGCACTGGCCGCACCGTTCCAGGGCCGCATCGAGGAGGCCGAGGAGCAGCTGGATGGCCTGCTGCGCGATGCGGTGGCGCTGCGCATGGTGGCCGATGTGCCGGTGGGCGTGTTCCTGTCCGGCGGCACCGATTCGTCACTGGTGGCAGCGCTGATGCAGGCGCAGAGCGGGCAGCCGGTGCACAGCTTCAGCATCGGCTTCAGCGGCTCCCACCACGACGAGGCACCGTTGGCCAGGGAACTGGCCACCCACCTGGGCTGCGATCACACCGAACTGTATGTCAGCGGCGCTGACGCGCTGGCAGTGGTGCCGCAGCTGCCAGCGATGTTCGATGAACCTTTTGCCGATGCCTCGCAGGTGCCGACCGCGCTGGTCGCCCGCCTCGCCCGGCAGGGTGTGACCGTTGCGTTGTCCGGTGATGGTGGCGATGAACTGTTTTTCGGCTACACCCGCTATGTACGCGCGCTGCGCAACTGGCAGATGCTGGGACGGGTGCCCGCGCCGCTGCGGCGCTGGATGGGCGCGCGTGCGCACCAGCAGGGCGAGGCATCGCGCACCGGCGGGTTGGCCGCGTTGCTGGCCGAAACCGGCGCACGTGGTATCGGCGATGTATATCGCAACCGCATCTCGCGATGGCGTGATCCGGCGGCGGCGGTGATCGGTGCACGCGAGGCGGGCAGCTTCTACGATCTGGCCGATCCGCTGCATGGTGCCGGCACGCCGGCCGACGCGATGATGCTGGCCGACTTCGTCAGCTATCTGCCCGACGACCTGCTGTGCAAGGTCGACCGCACCTCGATGGCGGTCAGCCTGGAGGCGCGCGCGCCCTTGCTGGACTGGCGCGTGGCCGAGTTCGCGTGGTCGTTGCCGCTGGGCTTCAAGCGCAGTGAATCGACCAGCAAGGTGCTGCTCAAGCGCGTGCTGGGGCGGTACGTGCCGCAGTCGATGGTGCATCGGCCCAAGCGTGGCTTCGGCGCGCCGGTCAGTGATTGGCTGAAAGGTGATCTGAAGCCTTGGGCCGACGAGTTGCTGCAGCCGGCGCGGCTGGAACGTGAAGGGGTGTTGTCGGCCGCGGCCGTGCAGCCGCTGTGGCAGCAGTTCCTGGGTGGCCAGCGCAAGTGGCACACGCACCTGTGGAACGTGCTGATGTTCCAGGCCTGGCAGGACCATTGGCGGCAGGTGCGCGCAGGCGTCCAGCGCGGCTGATCTTCACCGGTGGGGAAGGGCGCGGCCGCTAGGCTGGCTCTCCCGCACCGTGAGGAGTATGTCCTGATGTCCGTCCCCACCATTGCCGTTTTCGTCGGCAGCCTCCGCAAAGAGTCGTGCAACCGTAAGCTGGCCCACGCGCTGGAGAAGCTGGCCGGCGACAAGGCGCGCTTCCAGTACGTGCAGATCGGCGACCTGCCGCTCTATGACCAGGACTTCGACGCCAGCTACCCGGCGCAGGGCACGCGCCTGAAAGACCAGGTACGCGCCGCAGACGCCGTGCTGTTCGTTACCCCCGAGTACAACCGTTCCGTGCCGGGCGTGCTGAAGAATGCGATCGACATCGGCTCGCGCCCCTACGGCGACAGTGCCTTCGCCGGCAAGCCAGCGGCGGTGATCGGCGCCTCCATCGGCCAGATCGGCACGGCGGTGGCCCAGCAGCACCTGCGCAACAGCCTGGCCTTCCTGGACATGCACGTGCTTGGCCAGCCCGAGGCGTTCATCCACTTCAAGGATGGCCTGATCGATGCCGACGGCACGATCCACAATGAGGGCACGCAGAAATTCCTGCAGGGCTACGTGGACCGGTTCCTGGCGCTGATCGCAGTGCATGCCAAGGGCGATTGAGACCTCCGGGGTCGGAGCCCTCAGCGCCGCAGAGGGATCCGACCCCAGCCACGCCAGGGGTCGGATCCCGGCGCGCAGCGACGGGCTCTGACCACACTTCGAGCTGAGTGGGCAGGCAGGAACTCCGACCCGGGCTGACTGATCTGCGATAATGATCCACTCGGGCGTCGCAACGACGCCCGTCGCAGGCAATGCGACGCCCCCGCGCCAGTCTGGACAGGCTCAGGCGGATATCCCCCGTTCTTCCACGGCTTATCCACAGATTTGTCCATGGCCGCCGGGGTCGGCGCATGCCTACACTGGTCTGGCCCCTTTTGCAGGAAACACCGCAGCATGTCCGCCCGTTCCGGCTTCCGTTCCAACCGCAGAGAGCGCGGCGATGGCTTCGATCGCGATCGCGATGAATCGCGTATCGACCAGTTGCGCGTGCCCCCGCACTCGGTGGAGGCCGAACAGGCGGTGCTGGGCGGCCTGATGCTGGCACCGGACGCCTACGACCGGGTCAACGACCAGCTGACCGAGGGTGACTTCTACCGCCGCGACCACCAGATGATCTACCGGGCGATCCGCGAGCTGTCCGAGCGCGAGCGCCCGTTCGATGCGGTGACCCTGGGCGAGTGGTTCGAATCGCAGGGCAAGATGGAGCTGGTGGGCGATGGCGCCTATCTGATCGAACTGGCCAGCACCACGCCGTCGGCGGCCAACATCGTGGCCTATGCCGAGATCGTGCGCGACAAGGCGGTGCTGCGGCAGCTGATCCAGGTCGGCACCGACATCGTCAACGATGGTTTCCAGCCCGAGGGCCGCGACAGCAGCGAGCTGCTGTCCGCTGCGGAAAAGAGCGTGTTCGCCATCGCCGAACAGGGCGCGCGTGGCCGTACCGACTTCGTGGCGATGCCCGGTGCGTTGAAGGACGCGTTCGAAGAGCTGCGCAACCGCTTCGAGAATGGCGGCAACATCACCGGCCTGCCGACCGGCTACACCGATTTCGATGCGATGACCGCCGGCCTGCAGCCGACCGACCTGATCATCCTTGCCGCGCGTCCTGCGATGGGCAAGACCACCTTCGCCCTGAACATCGCCGAGTACGCGGCGATCAAGTCGAAGAAGGGCGTGGCGGTGTTCTCGATGGAAATGTCCGCATCGCAGCTGGCGATGCGCCTGATCTCCTCCAACGGCCGCATCAACGCGCAGCGCCTGCGTACCGGCCAGCTGGAGGACGAGGACTGGAGCCGGGTGACCGGTGCGATCAAGATGCTGAAGGAAACCAAGATCTTCATCGACGATACGCCGGGCGTGTCGCCGGAGATCCTGCGTTCCAAGTGCCGCCGCCTCAAGCGCGAGCACGACCTGGGCCTGATCGTGATCGACTACCTGCAGCTGATGAGCGTGCCGGGCAACAGCGAAAACCGCGCGACCGAAATCTCCGAGATCTCGCGTTCGCTGAAGGGCCTGGCCAAGGAACTGCACGTGCCGGTCATCGCACTGTCCCAGCTCAACCGCTCGCTGGAAACACGTACCGACAAGCGCCCGGTGATGGCCGACCTTCGCGAATCGGGCGCAATCGAGCAGGATGCGGACATGATCGTCTTCATCTACCGCGACGATTACTACAACAAGGAAAATTCGCCGGACAAGGGCCTGGCCGAGATCATCATCGGCAAGCACCGTGGTGGCCCCACCGGCTCGTGCAAGCTGAAGTTCTTCGGCGAATACACCCGTTTCGACAACCTGGCCCACGACTCGGTCGGTTCGTTCGAATAGCGGATGATTCCGGCGCGCCCTGTAGAGCCAAGCCCACGCTCGGCTCTTTTCGTTCGGGCACGCAACCTCATATTCTCCGTCCGGATCGCCAAAAATCCGTACGTGGCGTGTAAATGACATGTAACGCAACGCTTCTACGATTCCGCCGCTGCTGCTCTTTTGACGCCGCCCTTCGGCGTCCAGCGCGCCCAAGGAATCCCCATGTCTTGCCATGCTCCGCTTCGCCGCAATCTGCTGGCCCTGCTGGTCTGTGCTTCGCTGCCTGCGCTGGCCGCCGCTGAAACCGCTCCCGCCGTCGACGTGCAGTCGGCCACCACCCTGGATTCGGTCTCGGTGATCGGCCGGGGCGAGGCGCGCCAGGTCCAGCGCGTGACCGCCGAGGACATGAAGGTGCTGCCGCCCGGCGCCAACCCGCTGAAGCTGCTGGCCAGCAAGCCGGGCGTGCATTTCGAATCAGCCGATGCCACCGGTGCCTACGAGTGGTCCACCAGCATCAGCCTGCGCGGCTTCAACCAGAACCGCCTGGGCTACACGCTCGATGGCATCCCGCTGGGCAACATGAGCTATGGCAACAGCAACGGCCTGCATATCAGCCGCGCGGTGATCAGCGAGAACCTGGGCGGTGCCGAGGTCTCCACCGGCATCGGCGCGCTGGGCACGCCGTCGACCAGCAACCTGGGCGGCGTGTTCCAGTTCTATTCGATCGATCCCTCCACCGAATACGGTGTAGTGCTGGCGCAGAGCCTGGGCAGTGACAGCGCACGCCGCAGCTATGCCCGCCTGGAGACCGGCGAACACCAGGGCTTCGCCGCCTACCTGTCCGGTGCGTATTCGGAGAGCGACAAGTGGAAGGGCAAGGGCTCGCACGAACTCAAGCAGTTCAACGGCAAGGCGACCTACAACTTCGGCGTCGACAGCCGCATCACCGCGCTGTTCAACGCCTCGCGCCGGGTTGAAGCCGATTACCAGGACCTGTCGCTGGAGATGATTGATCGCCTGGGCTGGAACTGGGACAACTACGCGCCGGACTGGAACCGTGCCCTGGCCGCTGCGCGAGGCCAGTACAGCGGTGGCGTCAACAGCCCGTGGGATGCGTACTACTCGGGTCACGGCCTGCGCAACGATGATGTCTCCAGCATCGCCGGTGACTTCGGCCTAAACGAGACGATGCGCCTGAAGGTCAATGTCTACAACCACAGCAACCGCGGCCAGGGCCACTGGTTCAGCCCGTCCAATCCGTCCAACCCGGGCACCAGCCGCGAGATTCCGATCTCGATCCGCACCACCGAATATGCGATCGACCGCACCGGCGTGACCTCGGCATTCACCTGGAACGTGGCGGGCCATGAGCTGGAAGCAGGTCTCTGGTACGAAGACAACGGCCACAGCGTGCAGCGCAACTTCTACTACATCGATGGGCCGATCACCGACGACTTCTTCCTGCGCAATCCGGACCAGCGCGTGTGGCACCAGCGCTACACCACCATCACCCGTCAGTTCTACCTGCAGGACCGCTTCCGCCTGTTCGATGACCGCCTGACCATCGACATCGGCGCCAAGTCGCCCAACACCCGCACCAGCGTGCGCACGCCGCTGGGCAGCTATGCCAGCAACAGCAGCCTGACCGCGAAGAAGGGGCTGCTGCCGCAGGCCGGCTTCAACTTCAAGCTGGACGAGCGCAATGAGATCTTCGGTTCCTATGCGAAGAACATCGCGGCCTATGCACTGGGCGTGGGCAGCCCGTTCAACGTACCGCAGGCCGCATTCGATGCCAGTGCGAAGGACCTGAAGCCGGAACAGTCGCGCACCATCGAACTGGGCTGGCGCGGCTACGGCCAGGGCTATGAAGCCTCGGTCGCGGTGTACGACGTCAAGTTCGACAACCGCCTGCTGGCCATCGCCCAGTGCGTCGGCATCCTGGGTTGCCCGGCGCTGTATTCCAACGTGGGTTCGGTGACCAGCCGCGGTGCCGAGGCGACCCTGCAGCTGAAGCCGATGCGCGACCTGAGCTGGTCCAACGCGCTGTCGTGGAATGACAGCACCTACGACAACGACTACGTCAACAACGGCGTGGTGCCGACCCGCGGCAAGAAGACGGTCGACACGCCGGAATGGATGTTCGCCAGCACCCTGGCGTGGACGCCGGGCCCGTGGGACCTGCGCCTGGCCGCCAACCACGTCGGCAAGCGCTACGTGACCTACACCAATGACGTCTCGGTGCCGAGCTACTGGCTGATCAATGCGTCGGTGGCCTATGACATGGGCAAGCTCGGCCCGGCGCAGAACCTGACCCTGGCGCTGAACCTGACCAACCTGGCCGACAAGCAGTACCTGGCGACCATCAACACCAACGGCACCTACGCCGCTGATCCGACCCGCAGCCTGGCGACCATGCAGGTCGGTGCGCCGCGGCAGGTGATGGCCACTGCGACCGTGCGCTTCTGATGAAGCGCATCGCCGATCCGGAAACCCGCCGTCGTCTGCTGCGCCTGGCCTGGCAGGGGACCGGAGCGGCGATCGCACTGGCGGCCATGCCCGGCGTCGCCGCCACCGGTCCGCGGCCGCGACTGGGGCGCGATCCGTTCACCCTCGGCATCGCCGCAGGTGATCCGGATCCGCAGGGCGCGGTGCTGTGGACGCGTCTTGCACCGGATCCCCTCAACGGCGGTGGCATGCCGTCGCGCGCGATCCCGGTGCGCTGGTTCGTTGCCGAAGATCCGGCGATGCGGCGGCTGGTGCAGCGTGGCGTGGCGGCGGCCGTAACGGAGCTGGCCCATTCGGTGCACGTGGAAGTGACCGGCCTGCGTCCAGGCCGCGATTACTACTATCGATTCGCCTGCGACGGCGGCGAGGAGAGTCCGGTCGGGCATTTCCGCACCGCGCCGCTGCCGGACGCGCAGCTGCAGCAGCTGCGGCTGGCGCTGTGCACCTGCCAGGCCTGGAACAGCGGCTACTACCCGGTACTGGCGGATATCGCCCGCAGCGATGTCGATCTGGTGCTGCATGCCGGTGACTACCTGTACGAATACAGCCCGCTGCAGAACGCGCGTGGCAGCACCCTGGATGCTCAGCGCTTCAGCGGTGAAACGCTCAGCCTGGAGCGTTATCGCGACCAGTACGCGCTGTACAAGCTCGATCCGGACCTGCAGGCCGCGCACGCCGCGCACGCCTTCGCGGTGATCTGGGACGACCACGAAGTGCAGAACGACTATTCCGGCATCCATCCGGAAAAGAGCGACGTACCGACCGAGGACTTCATCGTCCGTCGCGCCGCGGCGTATCGCGCGTTCTACGAACACCTGCCGATGCGCAGCACGCCGGCCGGCAACGGTGGCCTGCGCGTGCACCGCCGCCTGCGCTACGGCGACCTGGCCCAGCTGACGTTGCTGGACTGCCGTCAGTTCCGTCCGGCCAATCCCTGTGGCGTCGGCGAATCGGCGCGCTGCGAGGCGGCGCTGGACCCGCGCATGAGCATGCTCGGGGTGGGGCAGGAGGCCTGGTTCGCGCAGTCGATGGCGGCTGCGGCGGGAACGCGCTGGAACGTGGTGGTGCAGCAGCTGCTGATGGCGCAGTTGCGGTTGGAGCAGGGCACGCCGCGCGAACGTTTCTGGAACGACGCCTGGGATGGCTACCCGGCCGCCCGCAAGCGCCTGCTGCAGGCGATGCAGGCCGGTGGGCAGGGCAACGCCATCGTACTGGGCGGCGACTGGCACTCCACGTTCGTCAATGACCTGAAGCTGGATTTCGATGCCGCTGACGCGCCGGTGATCGCCACCGAGTTCATCGCCCCGGCAATCAGCAGCGGTGGCGATGACACGCCGTATGGCCCGTACTACGGCCCGTCGATCCCGCAGAATCCGCACATCCGGTATTTCGATGGCGACCGGCGTGGCTGGTGGAAGCTGCAGTTGAACCGGCAGACCGTGGACGCGGAACTGCGCTTCGCCGACAGCGTGCTGCGCGCGGATGCGCCGGTGCGTACTGCGGCCCGCTTCCAGGTCACCCACGGCCGCCCGGGCGCAATGCAGCTCCTGTAGAGCCGAGCCCACGCTCGGCTGCTTCTGGAAAGCCGAGCAGGGGCTCGGCGCTACAACGGCGCTGGATCGGTTTCATCGCCTCCAGCCGGGTTTCATCGCAAACCGTTTGCCCGGGCCGGGGCAGGGCGCCAAGGTGATGGCAGGCGGCGGGGTGCCGCCGAGGGAGCCTGTGATGAAGACCTTGTTCGCGCTCGGTGTGTGGTGCCTGTTGTTCGTGCTGTGCTGGCCGTTGGCGATCCTCGCCTTGATCGCCTGGCCGTTCGTATGGCTGCTGAGCCTGCCGTTCCGGTTGGTCGGCATCACGTTCTCGGCGCTGTTCGCCTTCCTGCGCGCGCTGTTCATGCTGCCCGCACGCCTGCTCGGCGGTGGCCGCGGCGCGGTGACGGCATGAGGCCGCTGCCCATCGCGATGCTGGCGCTGCTGATGGCGGCGCCGGCCTGGGCCAGGCAACCGCCGTCGGCCTACCTTGAGCGTCAGCACCCTGCCGGCAAGACGGAAGCCAAGGCGACCGACAAGGACGCCGGCAAGGAGAGCTGCCGGGTGGTGAAGGAATGGAAGGTGGGTGAGGTGATCGCTCAGCACCGTATCTGTGACGATCCGCCGAAGCCGGACACTACGGACCGGGAAACTGCACCGCCGCAGCGTTGATGCGCGACCTGCGATGGGTGCAGGCAGTCCCGGCACGCGACAGGACCCGGACGACGCACGACTCAGCCCGAGGGCGGTCGGCTAACAGCCAGCGACCGGACCAGCTCTTCGCCGGTCGCGGCGATTTCGAAATCCACGCCGTCGAAGGTTACGGAATTGCCGTTTGCCAGCGCGTATCTCGGCAGGCCTTCGGCCAGGCGTGCGCCGGGAAGAATCGTCGCGTCGAACTGCGGCCAGAACTTGAACACCAACACCCTGCGGCCATCTTCGCCGCGGGTCTCGATTCGTTCGTTTTCCATGGATATCTCCACTGTCTGAGCAGCCCCACGAGCAGGTGCGGGAGCACCACCTGTCGCGCATCCGTGGCTTGGCGATGCAACGCGACCTCAGCGGTGAGCCTACCGCACTGGAGGTCGACGCCCGTGTGAGGGCGGTGGACGCTCGCCTGCCGCGCGCCGAGTGCCAAGGGTCTCCCACCCTTGTTCTGCAGTCACCGAGAAACAAAAAACCCCGCCGAGGCGGGGTTTCCAGTATCCGGGGATGCCGGCCAGCGGCCGGCACCGTCAGATGGATCAGTTCGCCTTGTGGATCGCGCGCTTGCTCACGGCCATTGCCGCGTCGTGCACCACTTCCGACAGCGACGGGTGGGCGTGGCAGATGCGCGCCAGGTCATCGGCCGAACCGCTGAACTCCATGGTCAGCACGCCTTCGTGCACCAGCTCGGACACATTGGCGCCGACCAGGTGCATGCCCAGGATGCGATCGGTTTCGGCGTGGGCCAGAACCTTCACGAAGCCTGCCGGCTCGATCATCGCCACGGCACGGCCGTTGGCGGCGAACGGGAAGCTGCCGGCCTTGTACGGGATGCCCTCGGCCTTCAGCTGCTGCTCGGTCTTGCCGACCCAGGCCAGCTCCGGCTCGGTGTAGATGACCCACGGAATGGTGTCGAAGTTGACGTGGCCCGGCAGGCCAGCGATCAGCTCGGCAACCGCGATGCCTTCCTCGAAGCCCTTGTGTGCCAGCATCGGGCCGCGCACGCAGTCACCGACCGCCCAGACGCCGTTGACGCCGGTGTGGCAGTGCGCGTCGACTTCGATCTGGCCACGCTCGTTGATCTTGACGCCGGTACCTTCGGCCAGCAGGCCCTTGGTGGCGGCGCGACGGCCGACGGCCACCAGCAGCTTGTCCACCACCAGCGACTTCTCGCCTTCGGCGTCGCTGTAGGTCAGGGCGACTTCCTTCTTCTTGCCCTTGCCGGTCACTTCGGCCTTGGAGACCTTGGCACCCAGGCGGATGTCCAGGCCCTGCTTCTTGAATTCCTTGGCGGCGGTCTTGGCCACTTCGGTATCAGCCGCCGCCAGGAAGTCGGGCAGCGCTTCCAGGATGGTCACTTCCGAACCCAGGCGCTTCCACACGCTGCCCAGTTCCAGGCCGATCACACCGGCGCCGATCACGGCCAGGCGTGCCGGCACTTCGGTGAAGTCCAGGCCGCCGACGTTGTCGACGATGGTCTCGCCGTCGAACTTGGCGAACGGCAGTTCGATCGAATCCGAACCGGCGGCGATGATGACGTTGGTGCCCTTCAGCTCGACGACCGAACCGTCATGCTGGGTAACCTTGACCACGTTGCCCGGCTGCAGTTCGCCGAAGCCGTAATAGGCGGCGACCTTGTTGGCCTTGAACAGCATGGCGATGCCGCCGGTGAACTGCTTGACGATCTTGTCCTTGCGGCCAACCATCGCCTCGACGTCCATCTTGGCATCCTTGAAGCTGATGCCGTGGTCGCCAAAGATGTGGCCCATGTTCCAGAACTGGCGCGAGGAATCCAGCAGCGCCTTGGACGGGATGCAGCCCACGCGCAGGCAGGTGCCACCCAGGGCCGGCTTGCCGTCCTTGCCCAGCGCTGCGTCGATGCAGGCGGTCTTCAGGCCAAGCTGGGCCGCGCGGATGGCAGCGTGGTAACCGGCCGGGCCGGCACCGATGACGACGACGTCGAATTGTTCAGCCATTGAAATAGTCCTTGTTGCATTACCAGAACCCCTCCGCGCAGGCGCGGAGGGGCGGGAGGTCTCTTACAGGCCGAACAGCATGCGGCCCGGGTTTTCCAGCTGGTTCTTGATGTCCACCAGGAACTGCACCGAGTCCTTGCCGTCGATGATGCGGTGATCGTAGGACAGCGCCAGGTACATCATCGGCGCGATCACGACCTGGCCGTTCTGGGCGATCGGACGCTCCTTGATGGCATGCATGCCGAGGATGGCGCTCTGCGGCGGGTTGATGATCGGGGTCGACAGTAGCGAACCGAAGGTGCCGCCGTTGGTCACGGTGAAGGTGCCGCCCTGCAGTTCTTCCAGGCTCAGCTTGCCGTCACGGGCCTTCTTGGCGTAGTCGGCGATGGTCTTTTCGATGTCGGCGAACGACATGCGCTCGACGTTGCGCAGCACCGGCGTGACCAGGCCCTTCTCGGTCGACACGGCGATCGAGATGTCCGAGTAGCCGTGGTAGATGATGTCGTCGCCGTCGATCGAGGCATTGACCAGCGGGAAGCGCTGCAGCGCATTGGCGGCGGCCTTCACGAAGAAGCTCATGAAGCCGAGCTTGATGCCGTGTGCCTTGACGAACTCGTCCTGCAGTTCCTTGCGCGCCGCCGACACCTTGGACAGGTCGACTTCGTTGAAGGTGGTCAGCATGGCGGTGGAGTTCTTCGACTCCATCAGGCGCTCGGCGATGCGCTTGCGGATGCGGGTCATCGGCACGCGTTCTTCCGGACGTGCGCCACCGGCCTTGCCGGCGCCGCCGTTGCGGGCGAAGTTGACGATGTCTTCCTTGGTGACGGCGCCACGACGGCCGGTGCCGTCGACGTCGGCCGGGTTCACGCCTTCGGTGATGGCGCTGAAACGGGCGCCCGGCGGCAGTGCGTCGGCAGCCGACTTGGCGGCCGGGGCCGGAGCAGCGGCAGCGGCCGGAGCAGCAGCGGCCGGAGCGGCCTCAGCCTTCTTCTCTTCGGCAGCCGGAGCCGGGGCAGCGGCCACGGCGCCTTCTTCGATGATCGCCACGACCTGGCTGGAAGTGACGGTGTCGCCTTCCTTGAACTTGATTTCCTTGATCACGCCATCGACCGGCGACGGCACTTCCAGGACGACCTTGTCGGTTTCCAGGTCAAGCAGGTTTTCGTCGCGCTTGACGGCGTCGCCCACCTTCTTGTGCCAGGTGGCGATGGTGCCGTCGGCGACGGATTCGGGCAGTACCGGGGCTTTGACTTCGGTGGCCATGCGGGAGCTTCCTGGTTTGTCTTCTAAATAGGGGGAGAGTTATTCAGCGAACGAGTCGTTGAACGGGTTGACCAGTGCATCGGCGACCAGCTGCTGCTGTTCGCGGACGTGGTCAGCCATGTGACCGGCAGCCGGCGAAGCCGAACGTGCGCGACCGGCGTAGTGCAGGCTCTGGCCATCGGCCAGGCAGAACTGCAGGTGGTGGCGGATCTGGTACCACGCCCCCTGGTTCTGCGGCTCTTCCTGCGTCCACACCACGTCGGTGGCCTTGCCGTACTTCTTCAGTTCGGCAGCCAGCAGCGCACGCGGGAACGGATACAGCTGCTCCACGCGGATGATCGCCACGTCGTCCTGGCCACGCTTGGTCTGGTCTTCCAGCAGGTCGTAGTAGACCTTGCCCGAGCACAGCACCACGCGCTTGACCTTCTTGGCATCTGCAGTGGCATCGCCGATCAGGTGCTGGAACTCGCCATTGGCCAGCTCGTCCAGGGTCGACACGGCCAGCTTGTGGCGCAGCAGCGACTTGGGCGACATCACCACCAGCGGCTTGCGGGTGGTCAGGTGCTGCTGGCGACGCAGCATGTGGAAGGCCTGCGCCGGGGTCGACGGCACCACCACCAGCATGTTCTCCAGCGCGCACAGCTGCAGGAAGCGCTCCAGGCGCGCCGAGCTGTGTTCCGGACCCTGACCTTCATAACCGTGCGGCAGCAGCAGGGTCAGGCCGGAAATGCGGCCCCACTTTGCTTCGCCGGCAGCGATGAACTGATCGATCACCACCTGGGCGCCGTTGGCGAAGTCGCCGAACTGGCCTTCCCAGATGCACAGGGTGTTCGGGTCGGTGGTCGAGAAACCGTACTCGTAGGCCATCACCGCTTCTTCGCTGAGCAGCGAATCGATGACGGTGGCCTTCTCCGGCGAATCCACCAGCTGCCGCAGCGGCAGGTAGTAGTTGTCGGTCTTCTGGTCGTGCAGGATCGCGTGGCGGTGGGTGAACGTACCGCGGCCGACGTCCTGGCCGACCAGGCGCAGCGCACTGCCTTCATCGAGCAGGGTGGCGTAGGCCAGGTTCTCGGCAAAGCCCCAGTCGCCCGGGATTTCGCCGGCAGCCATCTTGCGGCGATCGTCGTACACCTTGGCTACGCGCGAGTGCAGCTGCACTTCTTCGGGCACGGTGTTGATCAGCTTGGCCAGCGCGACCAGCTTGTCCTTGTCGACCTTCGTCGACACCGGGTCGGACAGCTTGCCTTCCAGCAGCTTGGGCCAATCAACGAACAGCGGGCTGGTCGGCGGGGTCTTCTCGACCTTGGCCAGCTCGGTGGTCACTTCACCGGCGTCGAGCTTCTCGCGGTACGCATCGACCATCGCCTTGCCGGCGCCGGCGGCGATCACGCCCGCCTTTTCCAGCTGCTCGGCATACATCTCGCGGGTGGTGGCGTGCTTGCGGATCACCTGGTACATCAGCGGCTGGGTGATCGCCGGCTCGTCGGCCTCGTTGTGGCCCCAACGGCGGTAGCACATCAGGTCGATGACCACGTCCTTGGCGAACTTCTGGCGGAACTCGAAGGCCAGCTGCGCGGCGAACACCACTGCTTCCGGATCATCGCCGTTCACGTGCAGCACCGGTGCGGCGATCATCTTCGCCACGTCGGTGGCATAGCGCGTGGAGCGCGTATCCAGCGGATTGGAGGTGGTGAAGCCAACCTGGTTGTTGACCACGATGTGCACGGTGCCGCCAACGGCGAAGCCGCGGGCCTGCGACATCTGGAACAGCTCCATGACCACGCCCTGGCCGGAGAAGGCCGCGTCGCCGTGGATCAGGATCGGCATCACCTGCTTGCGCGCGGTGTCCTTGCGGCGTTCCTGGCGCGAACGCACGGAACCGGCAACCACCGGGTCAGCGATTTCCAGGTGCGACGGGTTGAACGCCAGCGCCAGGTGGACCGGGCCACCTTCAGTGGCGACGTCGGCGGAGAAGCCCATGTGGTACTTCACGTCGCCGGCCGAGGCGTGCTCGTCGTGCTCGAACTTGCCTTCGAATTCGTCGAACAGCTTGCGCGGGTTCTTGCCGAGGGTGTTGACCAGCACGTTCAGGCGGCCACGGTGGGCCATGCCCACCACCACGTCCTTGACGCCATCCTTGCCGGCGCTGCGGATGATGGTGTCCATCATCGGGATCAGCGAGTCGCCACCCTCCAGCGAGAAGCGCTTCTGGCCGACGTACTTGGTGTGCAGGTAGCGTTCGAGGCCTTCGGCGGCGGTCAGGCGCTCCAGCGTACGGCGCTGGGTGTCAGCGTCCAGCTGGTAGTTGCCACCGGCCAGTTCCAGCTTCTTGTAGATCCACTGGCGCTGCTCGACCTCGGAGATGTGCATGAACTCCGCACCGATCGAACCGGTGTAGGTCGCCTTCAGGCGCGCCAGCAGGTCACGCAGCTTCATGCGCGGCTGACCGCCCACGCCGCCGGTGCTGAACTCGCTGTTGAGGTCAGCATCGGACAGGTTGTGGAAGGGCAGGCCCAGGTCCGGGGTGTTGACCGGAGCGGCCAGGCCCAGCGGGTCCAGGCGGGCGTCCAGATGACCACGCGAACGGTAGGCGGTGATCAGGCGACCGACATTGCGCTCGCGCTCATCGCCTGCACCGGTGCCGGTGCCTGCTTTCAGCGCATCCTTGGCCGCGTCCGCGATATGGGAAATGACGGCCGAGTGCGGAATGTCGCCCGCTTCGCGGCCCTTGAAGCCGTCGAAGTAGGTTTTCCATTTGGGATCGACACTATCCGGGGAGACCAGGTACTGCTCGTACAGGTCCTCGACATAGGAGGCGTTGCCGCCGGCGAGTTGCGAAGATTGCGCAAACTGCTTCAGTTGATTGTCCACGATGGAGGGTGCTGATTCGCTTTGTGGGGTATGGCTTCAGAAGGACCCGGCACGAAGATGAATAGCCATGCACGGGCGCGTTCAAACGGCCAAATTGTACCCCCATCCGGACACGAAGGGGCAGCGAGGAGGGCATCGGGCGTCCCCCGGTGTCGGTCCCAGACAGGTTGAGCGCGCCGGTCGCGGTCAGATGCCGAGCGCGCGCAATTCGCTGCATTCGCGCGAACGGTCCCAGACACGCTGCAATTGCTGCTCGAACGGCTGCGAACGTGCCGGCAGCGCGATTGCGGATTCGCCGTCGAGGCGATGACCAATGAGACGAAAGTAGAAGTCGCCCGCATCGTTGAGCAGGCAGGCGGAGGCCAGGGCGCGATCGATCGGATCGGCCACCTCGCGGAACTGGATCACACTGGGAAGGCGCTGGAACAGCGCCAGCAGCGGCGCACCGGCGCTGGCGATGGCGGCGGCGTCATGCACGATCACCCGCAGCTGCTTGTCGTGGCGGGCGGTGACGAAGCGGCGCAGGGCTGCCTGTACCGGTGGTGCATCCAGCAGGCCGGGGTCCAGCTGCCGGCTGTGCAGCCACAGCCGGCGGCGGGCGCGATGGATGATCGCCGTGGTGATCGCCACCGCTTCGGCGCGGCTGTCGATGGCCGATGTGGTCTGCAGCCGTCGCCGCATCTGCTGGTGGCCGATGCCGGCTTCTTCGAATTCCGGGCCTTCCGGCAGGAAGCCTTGGCGGGCGTAGAAGTCGCGCGCCGGCAGCTGCGCATGCAGGTGCAGCTCGGCGAGGCCGAGCTGGCGCCCGGCCTGTACCAGCGCCTCCAGCAGGGCCTCGCCAACGCCGTGGCCGCGATACGCAGCCAAGACCGCCATGCGGCCGATGCGACCATCCGGCGCCAGCCGCCCGGTGCCGACCGGTTGCCCGTCGGCATCCAGCGCCAGCACGTGGGCGCAGACCGGGTCCAGGGCATCGCGCTCCAGGGCTGCGTCGATGCCCTGTTCCTGCACGAACACCCGTTGGCGCACGTCGTGGATGGCGACGTGGGCCTCGGCGTGGTGTACCTGCTGGACCCGGAGCGGACTCATGGTTCAGCCGCGGCTGGGGTCGCTGTCGTCTTCGTCGTGGTCGTCGAAGTTGACGATCACTTCGATGCCGTCGTCGTGCACGGTCACCAGATGGACGTCATCGGACATGGCGTCCGCGTCGATGACCTCGACCTGCTCGCGGCCCTCGATCACCTCACCCAGCACCGCTTCCTCCTCGTCGGCATACACCTCGTTCGGATCGATCAGCTGGAACACGCCGCCGACCAGCAGCTGCTGGAGTACTGCGCGGCCCTTGTCGGACAGGCCGCGGTAGGCGGCTGCGTCGAGTTGCTCGGCACCGGCCAGACGCTGCGCGTCCTTGATTGGCAGGGCGAAATCCTGGCCGCTGACATACAGGCTGGCGCCACGCTTGGCCCGGCGCCAGGCCAGTCGCGCCCACGGGTGACGCTGCAGCAGCAGGCCCGACAGCAGGGACTCAAGCACTTCTTCCTGCGGTGGCGCGGCTTGGTGGGCCATCACCTCGCCGGCGGCGCGGTAGGTGGTGATGAAGCGGCCAAACCAGTCGCCCAGCTTGTCCGGGTCGTTCATGCGGATGGCGTTGAGCGCGGTGATCACCCGCGCCATCGCCACGGTGTCGATTTCGTTCGGGTCGGCCGGTGCCTTCAGGTCGGCATCCTGGTAGCGGATGTTTTCGTCGGCATCGGCGATCAACGTGTCCAGATAGTCGCTGATCAGCTCGGCCGAGGACGGCGCGCGCATGCCGAACGAGAAGGTAAGGCAGGGGTCTTCAGCAACGCCGTGATGCGGAACGTTCGGCGGCAGGTACAGCATGTCGCCCGGCGCCAGCACCCAGTCGTGGGTCGGCTTGAACACTTCCAGCAGCTTCAGCTCCACGTCGGGACGGAAGCCCAGCGGCGGGCGCTTGCCCTTGATCGATTCGCTGGCATCGATCTGCCAGCGGCGGTGGCCGTGGGCCTGCAGCAGGAACACGTCGTACTGGTCGACATGGGCGCCGACCGAGCCGCCGGTAGCGGCGAAGCTGATCATCACATCGTCCATGCGCCAGCGCGGCAGGAAGCTGAAGTGTTCGATCAGGGCGCGCACGTCCTTGTCCCACTTGTCCACGTCCTGCACCAGCAGGGTCCAGTCGTGGTCGGGCAGGGCCGGGAAGATGTCTTCCTGGAATGGGCCGCTGCGCACGCGCCAGCTGTCCTGGGTCTTGTCATGCTCGATCAGGCGGGCCAGCACGCCCTCTTCGCAGGCCAGGCCGGCCAGGTCCTCCGGCTGTACCGGGGTCTGGAAGTCGGGAAAGGCGTTGCGGATCAACAGCGGGCGTTTCTGCCAGAAGTCGCGCAGGAACACGGCCGGGGACATGCCCAGCGGCTGGCCGGGGCGGGCGGTGACTTCGATGAGCGGAGCGGAGGACTTGCGGGCGGCCATGGGGGAATCCTTGCAGCGGAAAGCGGGAGGGGCGGCGTGGCGGGCCGCCAAGGCCTCCATTGTCCGACGTTCGTTGGGATTGCGCACGTGCGGTGGTTTGTCGCGGGGTTCCGGCCAACGGCTGAGCCCCTCGTGGCGGTCGGGTTCAAAGCAAAAGCCGCGCTTGGCCGGGCGGGTGGGCCATGCAGGGGGCGCTGCAAGTACGTCCCTGTAAGCTCGATGGCGCCATCCATGGCGCCAACGCCCCTGCATGGCCCACCCGCCCGGCCCCTGACAGTTTCCTGCGGGGCCCGCCACGGAATGGAAGAAGAAAATCAAAGGCAAGAGCGGGTCGCGCGCTGCGCTTGCTCGTGCATCTGTAGAGCCGAGCCCACGCTCCGCTTGCTGTTGGAACAACCAGCCGAGCATGGGCTTGGCTCTACAAAGACCCTAAAAACCAAAACAAAGAGGGACGCGGCGAAGCCGCGTCCCTCTTTCAAATTCCGTCCCGACAACCCAATGCTCTTCGATCCGTCACCGGACAACTGTCAGAGGTGGGGCGGGATGGGCCAGCGGGACCGTTGGCGCCATGGATGGCGCCTACGAGCCCCCATGGATGGGTTGCGGTGGTCTAATCAACTTGGACACTCGATAGGATCATTTTCGAGCATCGAGGTAGACCCATGGCAAAACAGATCACTCAGGGCATGAGGGACGAGGCGGTTCGCCTTGTCGTTGTAGAGGGGCAG
>NZ_PEJT01000012.1:0-155679 GCF_002750935.1 Stenotrophomonas sp. LMG 10879 | reverse complement strand
CTGCCCCTCTACAACGACAAGGCGAACCGCCTCGTCCCTCATGCCCTGAGTGATCTGTTTTGCCATGGGTCTACCTCGATGCTCGAAAATGATCCTATCGAGTGTCCAAGTTGATTAGACCACCGCAACCCATCCATGGGGGCTCGTAGGCGCCATCCATGGCGCCTGCGGCCTCGCCTACCCCACCCACCCGGCCACGGACAGGTTCCGTGCGCGTCAGCCACGTGAATCAAAGGATGAAAATCAAAAGCAAAAGCGCGCGGCTCCGCTTTTTTGTAGTGTTGAGCCATGCTCGACTGCTTTGCTGCAGGAACAGACGACAACGATGAAATTCAACGCACTGGCCCGCAAGGCGGCCAAGGGTCCTGCACCACTGCAGCATGGCGGTGCGGTCGAAGTGGAAGACCTGATCGGCTTCGTGCTGGAGCATGGTGCCGAAGGTGCGGCCGAGATTGAACGTCTGTGCGCGCTGCATGGCTGGCGCGAGGAGTTCCAGTACAACGGCGATGGCACGCATTTCGCGCCGATGGCGCCGTGGGCAAGGGCCTGTGCTGCGTTCGGGTACGGCGGCGTGGCGGCGATGTCGCCGCTGCTGGATCAGCCGCGCATGGCGACCTATGCGATCGGGGTGCTGGGAGAGGTGCGCAGCGAGGCTTCGGTTGCCACCCTGCTGGCGTTCTGCAGACAGGCCGATTTCAGCCAGGACGATCCCACGTCAACGCCGTGGCGGGCGTTGGCTGCGTTGAACGTGCTGCTGTCGTTCGACAAGGGTGTGGCGGTGTCTACGGATATCCAACAGACGTTGCTGCAGCGTGTGCAGCGCGCGTGGGGCC
Organism: Stenotrophomonas sp. LMG 10879; assembly: GCF_002750935.1. Classification (NCBI taxonomy): domain Bacteria; kingdom Pseudomonadati; phylum Pseudomonadota; class Gammaproteobacteria; order Lysobacterales; family Lysobacteraceae; genus Stenotrophomonas; species Stenotrophomonas sp. LMG 10879. The sequence goes on along the minus strand of NZ_PEJT01000012.1, from coordinate 154,846 downwards.
AAGCGCCGACGCCGCAACGCCAGTGCATGGCGCTGTATGCCGCGCGCGGCGCACGCGTTGCCGAGGCGTTGGACTGGGTGCAGTCACTGGTGCTGGAGGATGCGGAGTTGATCGCCGCACGCAAGGCAGTGCTGAAGCATCTGCGCAGGCATCTGTGAGATGGGGTCAGATTCCTTTGCCACTGGCAAAGGGATCTGACCCCAATCGCGAGGATGCCGGCCAGCGGCCGGCACTACCGTTTCGTCAGCCGGCGCAGCGGGCGCAGAGCCCGTGCACTTCCAGCGTCTGTGCCTGCGGCTGGAAACCGAGTTCCTTGGCCCGCTTCTCCAGCTGGGTCACGATCTCGCGATCTTCCAGTTCCACCGCGCTGTGGCAGCTGTTGCAGATCAGGAACGGCACCGAATGGGCCGCACTGCTGGGATGGTGGCAGGCCACGAAGGCATTGACCGATTCCAGCTTGTGCACGAAGCCATTGGCCATCAGGAAATCCAGCGCGCGGTACACGGTGGGGGGGGCATCAGCGCCCACACCCTTGCCGTTGCGCACCCACTCCAGCAGCTCGTAGGCCTTGACCGGCTTGCCGGCCTCGGCGATCAGCTTGAGCACGTTGGCGCGGATCGGGGTCAGGCGCAGCCCGCGCTCACGCGAGACACGCTCGACCACCGCCACGAAATCCGAAGCGTCGTGGACATGGTGGTGCGGGGCCGTACAGGCGGTTTTGGCGGACATGCGCGTTCTCCAGTTCGGGCGTGGGCCGGTGGGCTCAGGCCGTTGCTACCTTGGTGATGGCCACATCGATGCGTTTCAAGGCCTGCTCGCGGCCGGCCAGGTACACGGTATGGGAAATGTCAGGACTGACCTGGGTGCCGGTGATGGCCACGCGCAGCGGCTGGGCGACCTTGCCCATGCCCATTTCCAGCGCTGCGGCAGCATCGTGCAGGGCCACGCCGACGGCCTCGGCGGTCCACTCCGGCAGGGCTGCCAGCAGCTCGCGGGCCTTGCCCAGCGGCAGTTCCGCGCCGGCCTTGAAGTGCTTGGCCACCGCCGCTTCATCGTACTCGGTCAGCGGCTGGTACCAGACCACGGCCTTCTCGGCCATTTCCTTCAGGGTCTGCACGCGCTCGCGCAGGGCGATCACCACGTCCACCGGCGCCGGGCCGGCGGCCACGTCCAGCCCCAGCTTCTGCAGCTGGTAGACCAGGTGCGGCGCGATCGCGGCCGGTTCCTCGGTCTTCAGGAAGTGCTGGTTGACCCAGCCCAGCTTGGCCATGTCCAGGCGCGAGGCCTTGGAATTGCAGTCCTTCACATCGAACAGGTCGATCAGCTCCTGGCGGCTGAACAGTTCCTGGTCGCCGTGCGACCAGCCCAGCCGGGCCAGGTAGCTCAGCAGCGCGTCGGGCAGGTAGCCGGCGTCCTTGTACTGCATCACGTCGGCCGCGCCGGTGCGCTTGGACAGCTTGGCACCCTGCTCGTCCAGGATCATCGGCATGTGGCCGAACTTCGGCACCGGCGCGCCGATGCCTTCGTACAGGTTGATCTGGCGCGGGGTGTTGTTGATGTGGTCGTCGCCACGGATGACTTCGGAGATCTTCATGTCCCAGTCATCCACCACCACCGCGAAGTTGTAGGTGGGGTAGCCATCCGGACGGAAGATGACCATGTCATCCAGCTCGCTGTTGGCGATCTCGATGCGGCCCTTGATCAGGTCATCGAACACCACCGTGCCTTCAAGCGGGTTCTTGAAGCGGATGACGCGGTTCGGGTCGTCCCGGTACGGCAGCCCCTGCTCGCGCGCGGCGCCGTTGTAGCGCGGCTTTTCCTGCCTGGCCATCGCGGCCTCGCGCATGGCATCCAGCTCTTCGCGGGTTTCATAGGCGTAGTACGCCTTGCCGTCGGCGATCAGCTGCTCGGCCACTTCCTTGTAACGGGCGACGCGCTCGGTCTGGTAGAACGGGCCTTCGTCGTAGTCCAGGCCCAGCCACTCCATCGCCTCCAGGATGGCGTCGATCGCGCCCTGGGTGCTGCGTTCGCGGTCGGTGTCCTCGATGCGCAGCACGAACTCGCCGCCACGGTGGCGCGCCTCCAGCCAGCAGTACAGCGCGGTGCGGGCGCCACCGATATGCAGGTAGCCGGTGGGACTGGGGGCGAAGCGGGTGCGGCAGGTCATGGAGGGCTCGAGGAACGGGTATCCCCCGATTTTACCAGCCCTCCGTCCCCTGCGGAAAAAGGGGACGGAGGGGATTAAGTCGCTACTCCCCCGCTCCTGCGGGATGCGCGGGCAATGGAGGGGAAATACGACCTGATCCCTCCGTCCCCTTTTCAGGGCTCGGGCTTGCGCGGGAACGGCTGCTCGCGCATGGCGGCGTGGTAGGCGAAGGAGGCAACGATGGCAGCGGCCTGCTTCAGGTCTTCCGGTTCGGCGTGGTCCCAGGTGTCCAGGTGGCTGTGGTGGACGTTGCTGAAATAGTCCAGCTTGTCCTGGATGAACTGGAAGCCCGGCAGGCCGATGCGGTCGAAGCTGATGTGGTCGGTGCTGCCGGTGTTGCGGGTGGCCACGGTGGTTGCACCCACGTCATGGAACGGGGCCAGCCAGGCTTCGAAGATCGGCATCGCCGCCAGGTTTTCCTGTGCGTAGATGCCACGGAAGCGACCCGAGCCGTTGTCCATGTTGAAGTAGACCTGGAACTTGCCGTAGTCGCGGGTCTTCTGCAGGGCACCGGTCGGTTCGCGCAGCGAGGCCGGCAGCGCCTTCTGCGCCGGGTCGGTGGGCTCGGGGAATCGACCGAAGTGCTTGGCCACGTATGCCTGCGAGCCGATCAGTCCCTGTTCCTCGCCACTCCACAGCGCCACGCGGATGGTGCGCTTGGGCTTGGCGCCGCTGGCCTTGAGGATGCGCATGGCCTCCATCATCACCGCCACGCCGGCGGCGTTGTCGGCTGCACCGGTGCCGCTGTGCCAGGAATCCAGGTGCGCACCGATCATCACCACTTCATCGGGCCGGCTGCTGCCACGGATCTCGGCCAGCGTGTTGTAACCGGGCTGGTCGGCCTCGTCGGTGAAGCGTGCGGCCACATCCACGCGCAGGCGCACGCTCTGCTTGGCTTCCAGCGCGCGTACCAGCGGATTGAAGTGCTCGGCGATCATCGCCAGTTCGGGGATGCCGACCGATTCACCGGCCTTGCGCGAGCCGCCACCGGCCACGCGGATGATGCCGTTGTCCCAGCTGCTGATGCTGATCGCGGCCAGCGCACCTTCTTCGACGAAAAACGCGTTGACCTTCGCCGTCAGCGCCTGCTTTTCCTGGTATTCCTTGACCCGCTTGGCGCGGTCGGCGGCCACGTCCTTGTCCTTGGGCAGGGTGAACTCCTGCAGGCCTTCCAGCGAGGTGGCGTCGTGCCGGTGCGAATCGGCGTCGGTGCCACGCTTGTATTCGCGTGCCTCGCCCAGCAGCAGGATCTTGCCGCGCAGCTTGCCGCGATACTTCTCGATGTCCTCAGGCTTCTTGATGTCCACCTGCAGCAGCTCGCCCTCGACCGGGCCGTGGGTGCCCGGCGTCCACGCCTTGGGCAGGGCATGCAGTGGCTGCACGCGATCGCCCAGCATCTCTACGCTGGCCGAGGTGAATTCCCAGCCACGGCCGAATTCGTCGAAGGCTTCGTCATGGACATTGTCCAGCTTCCATTCGCTGAACTTGCCGCGGGTCCAGGCGTTGGCGCGGCCCATCGCCGGCGAGTTGGTCAGGCGCGGCCCGATGCGTTCGGTGAGGTAGCTGAAGGTGTCCATCACCTGCGATTTGTGGAACGCCTGCTGGCGGATCTTGCCGACCATGTCCAGGTCCACCGGCTCGCGCTGCTGCGCCACCGCATTGCTAGCCATCGCCAGCGCTACTGCCAGCACGCCCCACTTCAGCACATCGCACCCCTGCCCTTCGGCTCGATCATCCAGCCCTCGAGTCTAGCCAGCAGGGGCAGCGCTGATACCGTCCCATCGGTCATGGGCGGCAGCGTCTCTAACCGGAACATCGAGGCGGAATTCACTGAATCCACTGAACTCCAACAGGATCGAACCCTCCGTAAAGGCCAGTTCATGCCGGAATCCCTGCCCATCCGCCGGCACCATCTCCTCGACCAGCAGGTCCCCGAATCCGTCGTCAGGGCCACCTGACTTGTCCAGACGCAGCCGGGTAATCCGTTGATAACACAGCTCGATGCGGCCGCCCCACGCCCCTTCAAGAACCAGCACCACCTCGTTGCCACGACCGGCGACGCTCTCTGCCTCGCGTATGACCAGCTCTTGCAGTCTGGCATCATGCAGACAGCGTGGATCTTGGAAATCATAGCGCCAGGGCGCGCCCACAAATGCCCGGATCGCTTCGGGAAGCCCAGCTTCAATGCGCGCGACGTGAGCATCCCATCCTGAGGCATCAATGTCATAGCCGTCGCGGGTTTCGGTCAACACAACAATGTCCATGTGCATGTAGTCCTGTGGTGCTCCTGGATCGAGTTCCATTCTGCCAGTTGTCACCCGCTCCACCCCAGCCACAGCTGCGCACGCTCCGGCAGCAGCAGCAACCAATGCCGCTGGTCGATGCTGCTGCAGCCGAACACGGCGGCATGTTCCGGCCAGTCCGCAGGCAGCCCGTCGATGCCGATCTCCGACAATGCCGCCGCCCCGGCCTTCCATGGCCGGTAACGCGGCACCTTGCCCGCGAGGGCGCCGCGTCCATGCCGCGCCTCCCGCAACCAGTCCAGCCCACGCCGCTGCAATCCCTCGCAGGTGATGGCGGCCAGCTGGAAGCGGACCAGGCCGGGCGCGATCCGTGCCCCCGGCAACGCCGCCAACACCCCATGCGCCTGCAGCAGCGCATCCACTTCCAGCAGGGCGGGAATGCCCTGTCGTGCCCGTTGCTGCAATCCTTGGCGCCAACCCATGGCCTGCTCCTTACTTCTGCTCGGCCAGGGCGTACCAGTCGACCCGACGGGTCACCCACATCGCCAGCGCCAGGATCACGAACAGCAGCAGCGAGCCCATCAGCAGCGCATTGTTTTCCGACACCAGCAGCCCATACAGCGCGCCATACAGCACCGTCAGCATCGCGGCGAAGCCCAGGCCCCGCTTCCAGTGACCCAGCACGTTGGCCAGGTACACCGCCTGCAGGCTGATACAGGCCAGCGCCGAGACCAGGTAGGCCTGCCAGAAGGCGATGTGCTCGGACAGGCTGATCAGCAGCAGGAAGAAGATCGCCAGCGCCAGGCCGACCATCAGGTACTGCAGCGGGTGGATGCGCAGCGACTTGATCAGCTCGAACAGGATGAAGCCAACGAACGTCAGCACCACGAACAGCACGCCGTACTTGGAAGCGCGGTCGGCCTGGGTATAGGTATCGACCGGGTCCACCAGCGAGACCTGCACCGCCTGCGCGTCCAGGTCATCGCCCTCGTGCAGTCGCTGCTGCGCGTCCGATGCCAGCGAGGACACGGCCCAACGTGCATCGAAGCCCTGTGCATCCACACGCCGCTCGTTCGGCAGGAACGCACCGGCAAACGACGGGTGTGGCCAGCTGGAGCGCAGCGCGATCTGGTTGTCATCGCCCACCGGCACCACCGACAGCGAGCGGCTGCCATCGAGCTGCAGTTCCAGTTCCACGCTGCTGGCCGCCAAGGTGCCTCCGCTGCGCGAGATGCCGGCGATCGGCGCATGCAGCCCACGGCCCAGTGCGGATGCGCCGGCCACGCCCGGCAGCAGCTTGACCTGCTGTCCATCAACGCGCAGGTTCGGCGTACCGACCAGGCCACGTGCATCAGACACGCCCAGTGCGATATAGGCCTCGCCATAGGTCGTGCCATCGTGCTCCGGGTAGTCATCCTCGCTGAAGGTCGCCTTGAGCTGGCCATTCCAGCTGTACACCGGCACCTTGAACAGGCCGACCGAACGCTGGCTGGGCAGCAGCTCGCCGCTGATCTGCAGGGTGGCCGGCGGCTGCAACCAGTAGCCCTGGGTGGTCTGCAGCTCGGTCTTCTTGTTGCCCTGTGCATCGACCACCTCCACCTGCTCGCGCTTGGACCACGGCACCACGCGCACCGGTCCGACCACGCGCTGGGTCCCGGCACGGCTTTCGGCCACCCGCGAGTAGGCCTCTTCGCGATAGGCGCTGCGCTCGGTGATGACGCTGCGGATCAGGAACAGCGGGATCAGCAGCAGCAGGATCAGGCCGCCGACAATGGCGAACCGCAGCAGCATCTTCAGGGATTTCATCGTCCGTCCTCGTTGGAGAGGACTGCAGGATGGACGCCTGCGGTGAGCAGGGTTTGTGGCGAAGTTGAAGCGAGTGTGAAGTCAGCGCCGCGGGCGCTGCCCCGATATCGCCAGCGGCAGCCACAGGCTGGCCACGGTGCCGCCATCTTCGCGCGGCTGCAGGCTGGCGCGGCCGTCATGCAGGCGCGCGACTTCCTGCACGAAGGGCAGGCCGAGGCCGGAACTGCGGCGGCCGGTGGCGGGTCGGGCCAGCGAATAGAAGCGTTCGAATACGCGCTCGCGTGCGTAATCGGGAATGCCCGCGCCACGGTCGGCAACCCGCAGGCGTACACCCTGCCCGTCCACCTGCGCATCCAGCTGCACCTGTGCGCCGGGTGGCGAGAACGCAATGGCGTTGTCGATCAGGTTGTGCAGCGCCTGTCGCAGCAGATAGCCGTCACCCTGCACGCGCAGGTCGGGCACCTGGTCGATATGCAGCTGGACACCGGCGGCCTGCGCGCGCACCTGCGCCGCCGCGGCGGCTTCCTGCAGCAGCGCGGGCAAGGCAATCGGATCACGGGTCTGCAGCCAGCCGTGCTGCTCGACCTCAGCCAGCGCCAGCAGCTTGTCGATGGTTTCGGTCAACCGCTCCTGCTGGTCGACGATGCTGCGTGCGAAATGCGCACGGTCAGCGTCGGCCATCGGCTCCTGCAGCAGTTCGGCGGCACCACGGATCGCCGCCAACGGGCTTTTCATCTCGTGGGTCAGCGATTGCACGTACTGTTCGACGTACGCCTTGCCTTCCAGCTTGCGCCGCATCGTCTCCAGGGCCTGGCCAAGCTCGCCGATCTCATCGTTGCGGCGCTTCGGCGGCGGCACCGGTTCGCCGGCGCTGACCGCCCGTGCGTAGCGGCTGAGCTGGCCCAGGCCGTTGGTCAGCCACATGGTCACCAGCACGCCCACCAGCGCTGAGAGCCCAATCAGCCACGCGCCGCGCTCGATGATGGCGCGCTGGCTGGCGGCGATGAACGGATCGATGCTGCGGTTGGGCTGGGCCAGGCTGAGCACGCCGATCAGGGTGCTGCCATCGGCCGGGTCGTACACCGGCGCGGCCACGTGCATCACCGTGTTGCTGTCATCGCCCGGCGTTTCCGGGCTGGAGCGCGCGCCGTACTCGCCGCGCAGCGTGCGATAGACGTCATTCCAGCGCGAGTTGTCGCGACCCACGTCGCGGCCCAGCGAATCGTAGATCACGATGCCCTTGGCGTCGGTGATCGTCACCCGGTAGTCCAGCGCACGCTTGGGGAAGCGCCAGACCATCGCCTTCAGGTCGCGCTGCCGGGCCTTGGCCAGGTTGCGGGTGAAGCTGCCGTTGCGGATGGTGCCGGCCTTGACGTCGGCGGCAGCCATCTCGGCCAGCACATTGGCCGCGTCCACCAGGGTCGATTCCATCGCCTGGCGCACGCCCGGCTTCACTTCATTGACGAACACGCGCATCACGAAGAACGCGGCGATGCCCACGATCAGGAAGAAGCCCAGGAACAGTTTCAGGACCAGACGCACCCGTCAGACCTCCAGGGCGTAGCCGAGGCCGCGATGGGTGCGGATCGGCTCACCGCTTGCGCCGGCCGCCCGCAGCTTGGCGCGCAGCGTCTTGACGTGGGTATCGACGGTGCGGTCGGCACTGTCGGCGGCGCTGTCCCAGCCACGGTCCATCAGCTGGGCACGGCTGAGGATCGCGCCGGGGCGCTGCAGCAGCGCTTCCAGCAGGGCATATTCATAGCGGGTCAGGTCCAGCGCGTGGCCCTGGAAGCGGATGCGGCGGCCTTCACGATCGATGGCGAAGGCACCATGTTCCTGCCAGCCGGTCTCGGCGCCCGGGGCGGTCGGAGCGGGCGTGGCACGCCGCAGCCGGGCACGCACCCGCGCCACCAGCTCGCGCGGCGAGAACGGCTTGGCCATGTAGTCGTCGGCCCCCAGCTCCAGGCCCAGCACGCGGTCGAGTTCGTCGTTGCGTGCGGTCAGGAAGATCACCGGCACCTGCGCCACCGGCCCCGGCAGGGCGCGCAGCCGGCGACAGACCTCAAAACCACTGAGGTCCGGCAGGCCGACATCCAGCACCACCAGGTCGATATCGCCGGCCTGCAGCTGCTGCAGGGCCAGCCCGCCCAGCAGGCAATGGCTGGCCGCATAGCCTTCGCTGCGCAGCGCATAGAGCACGGTTTCGGCGATGGCCGCTTCGTCTTCAACCACCAGGACATGGGTAACAGGCGCTGTCATGGCGCGCAGCATAGCCGCTGCGGCCCTTGCCCCGTACACTGCCGCCCATGAACTATCGCCACGCCTTCCACGCCGGCAACCACGCCGATGTCCTCAAGCACATCGTGCAGCTGGCCCTGATCGACAGCTTCAAGCGCAAGGACAGCCCGTTCTTCGTGCTCGACACCCACGGCGGTGCCGGCCGCTACCTGCTGGCCAGCGAAGAAAGCCGCAAGACCCTGGAAGCCGAATCCGGGGTCATGCGGCTGATGGCCCAGCCCAAGCTGCCGGAGGTGGTCGAGCGCTACCTCAAGGCAGTGCAGGCCGACAATCCGGTCGGCGCGATGATCGCCTACCCCGGCTCGCCGCTGCTCAGCGCGCAGGCCATGCGCCCGCAGGACCGGATGGCGGTGTGCGAGCTGCAGGAGGACGAAGCCGCGTCGCTGAAGACCCTGTTCGCCCATGACAACCGCGTCGGCGTACACCCCGGTGACGGCTACGCACTGCTGCGCTCGCTGCTGCCGCCCAAGGCCAACGGCGCCAAGATCGGCCGCGGCCTGGTCCTGATCGACCCGCCCTACGAGGCCCAGGACGCCGAGTACCAGGCCATCCTGGCCGCGCTGGCCGAGACCCTGGCGCGCTGGCCGCAGGCCACCTGTGCGGTCTGGTTCCCGATCAAGCAGCGCCGCACCATCCTGCATTTCCTGCGCAAGGCCACCGCACTGCCGGTGAAGTCGGCGATGACCATCGAGTTCCTGGTGCGCCCGGACGACTCGCCGCTGCGCCTCAACGGCAGTGGCATGCTGGTGCTCAATGCGCCCTGGCAGTTCGACCGCGTGGTCGGCCCGGCCCTGCCGGCGCTGCGCCAGCATCTGGGCGAACCCGGTGCCAGCACCCGCCTGGACTGGCTGAAGACGGCCGAATAAGGGCCTTCACGAGGCTGTACGACCGTGAGCCTTTCGTTCACGGAATACGGCCCCGGTGATGACACAATCGATGGACCACCAAGGAATCACCCGGTATGGCCACTCGCAACCGCATGCCGCCCTGGCATGAGATCTTCAAGGCTCCCAGCGGCCACGAGCTGCTGATCCGCCCCATCCGCCCGGAAGATGGCGCGCCGCTGCAGGCCGCCTTCAGCCTGTTCGGGCCGGAAGAAATCCGTGACCGTTTCCTGCAGTCGGTGACCGAGCTGTCGCCGGAAACCACCCAGCGCCTGACCCACCCCAATCCGAAAACCGAGATCACCCTGGTCGCCGCCGAGTCGCTGCCGGCCGGTGAGGCCGTGGTCGGCGCGGTGGCCCGTGCCTCGATCATCCCCGGTACCCGTGAAGCCGAGTACGCGATCCTGATCAGCCGGTTCCTGATCGGCCAGGGCCTGGGCCGCCAGCTGATGCGCAAGCTGGTGAAATGGGGCCGCGGCAAGTACCTGGACCGCCTGTACGGCGATGTTGCCGCCGAGAACGAGCCGATGAAGCAGCTGGCCGCCTCGCTGGGCTTCAAGCCGGTGCCGCACCCGAACGGGGCCGAGGGCCTGGTGCGGATGGTGCTGGAGCTGGACAACTGACGGGAGCGCCGGGCCCTGCCCGGCGATGTTGATCCGACCGCTGCGCTCGCCGGGCATGGCCCGGCGCTACCCCGGTCACGTAACAATCATGGGCCCGGCGGGGGCTTCTGCTAAAATCCGCAGTTCATGTCGCGTACTCCCTACCCCGCCCCGCCGCTGCCCCGTGCCGGCCAGCTCCGCGCCTGGTGGCGCGCCCCCGCCTCGCCCACTGCCCTGGCCTGGTATCTGGCCCAGGCCGCGCGCACGCATGACGCCCCGGTACTGGTGGTGGCCCGTGACAACCACGGTGCCAACCAGCTCGAAGCGGACCTGCATACCCTGCTGGGAGGCGACCCGAGCCTGCCGGTGGTGGCGTTCCCGGATTGGGAAACGCTGCCCTACGACCGCTTCAGCCCGCACCCGGACATCATTTCGCAGCGCCTGTCGGCCCTGCACCGCCTGCCTACGCTGAAGCGTGGTCTGGTGGTGGTGCCGGTGCAGACCCTGCTGCAGCAGCTGGCGCCCCGCAGCTACGTCATCGGCGGCAGCTTCAATCTTGAAGTCGGCCAGCGCCTGGACCTGGAAGCGGAGAAGCGTCGCCTCGAAAGCGCCGGTTACCGCAACGTGCCGCAGGTGATGGACCCGGGTGACTTCGCCGTGCGCGGTGGCCTGCTTGACGTCTACCCGATGGGTGCCGACGAGCCGCTGCGGGTGGAGCTGCTGGACGAGGACATCGATTCGATCCGTGCGTTCGATCCGGAAAGCCAGCGCTCGCTGGACAAGGTCGAGGCGGTGCACATGCTGCCCGGTCGCGAAGTGCCGATGGACGACGCCAGCATCGCCCGGGTGCTGGCCACCCTGCGCGAGCGCTTCGACGTCGATACCCGCCGCAGTTCGCTGTACCAGGACCTGAAATCGGGCCTGGCGCCGGCCGGCATCGAGTACTACCTGCCGCTGTTCTTCGAGCGCACCGCCACCCTGTTCGACTACCTGCCGGGCGGCAGCCTGCCGGTGGTCTGCGTCGGCGCCGCTGAAGCGGCAGAGACCTTCTGGACGCAGACCGGCGAACGCTACGAGCAACGCCGCCATGATGTTGAACGGCCGCTGCTGCCACCGTCGGCGCTGTACCTGTCGCCGGACCTGCTGCGCGAGCGCCTGAACGACGCACCGCGCATCGAGGTCTGGGCTGCAGATCACGCGCGCATTGCCGAGGCGCATGCGCTGGGCGACCAGCCGTTGCCGCCGCTGCCGGTGGCCGCGCGCGAAGCACCAGCCGGTGACGCACTGAAATCCTTCCTCGGCCATTACCCCGGCCGTGTGCTGATTGCCGCCGATTCGCCCGGCCGCCGCGAGGCCCTGCTGGAAGTGCTGCAGGCCGCCGAGCTGAAGCCGCCGGTGGTGGCCGACCTGCTGTCCTTCCTCGCCAGCGACGAACGCTTCGCCATTGCCGTGGCGCCGCTGGAAGACGGCTTCGCCCTGGATGCGCCGCACATCGCGGTGCTGACCGAGCGCCAGCTGTTCCCCGAGCGCGCAGGCAGCACGCGCCGCACGCGCCGTGCCGGACGTGAGCCGGAAGCGATCATCCGCGATCTCGGCGAGCTGACCGAAGGCGCGCCGATCGTGCACGAGGACCATGGTGTCGGCCGCTATCGCGGACTGATCGCGATGGACGTCGGCGGCATGCCCGGCGAGTTCCTGGAAATCGAATACGCCAAGGGCGACCGGCTGTACGTGCCGGTCGCGCAGCTGCACCTGATCAGCCGCTATTCCGGCGCCTCGGCCGAGACCGCCCCCCTGCATTCGCTGGGTGGCGAGCAGTGGAGCAAGGCCAAGCGCAAGGCCGCCGAGAAGGTGCGCGATGTAGCCGCCGAACTGCTGGAAATCCAGGCCCGCCGCCAGGCGCGTGCCGGACTGGCACTACAGGTTGACCGCGCGATGTACGAGCCGTTCGCTGCCGGTTTCCCGTTCGAGGAAACCCCGGACCAGCTGGCCGCCATCGACGCCACCCTGCGTGACCTGGCCAGCAGCCAGCCGATGGACCGCGTGGTCTGCGGCGACGTGGGCTTCGGCAAGACCGAAGTCGCGGTGCGTGCCGCATTCGCCGCCGCCAGCGCCGGCAAGCAGGTGGCGGTGCTGGTGCCGACCACGCTGCTGGCCGAACAGCATTACCGCAATTTCCGCGACCGCTTCGCCGACTATCCGATGAAGGTCGAGGTGCTGTCGCGCTTCAAGAGCACCAAGGAAATCAAGGCCGAGCTGGAGAAGGTCGCCGCCGGCACCATCGACGTCATCGTCGGCACCCATCGCCTGCTGCAGCCGGACGTGAAGTTCAAGGACCTGGGCATGGTCGTCGTCGACGAGGAGCAGCGCTTCGGCGTGCGCCAGAAGGAGGCGCTGAAGGCACTGCGTGCCAACGTGCACCTGCTGACCCTGACCGCTACGCCGATCCCGCGCACGCTGAACATGGCCATGGCCGGCCTGCGCGATCTGTCGATCATCGCCACCCCGCCGCCGAACCGGCTGGCGGTGCAGACCTTCATCACCCAGTGGGACAACGCGCTGCTGCGTGAAGCCTTCCAGCGCGAGCTGGCACGCGGTGGCCAGCTGTATTTCCTGCACAACGACGTGGAAAGCATCGGCCGCATGCAGCGTGAGCTGTCCGAACTTGTGCCCGAAGCGCGCATCGGCATCGCCCATGGGCAGATGCCCGAGCGCGAGCTGGAAAAGGTGATGCTGGACTTCCAGAAGCAGCGCTTCAACGTGCTGCTGTCGACCACGATCATCGAATCGGGCATCGACATCCCCAACGCCAACACCATCATCATCAACCGTGCCGACCGCTTCGGCCTGGCCCAGCTGCATCAGCTGCGTGGCCGCGTCGGTCGTTCGCACCACCGCGCCTATGCCTATCTGGTTGTACCGGACCGTCGCTCGATCACGCCCGACGCGGAAAAGCGCCTGGAAGCGATCGCATCGATGGACGAACTGGGTGCCGGCTTCACCCTGGCCACCCACGATCTGGAAATCCGCGGTGCCGGTGAACTGCTGGGCGAGGACCAGAGCGGGCAGATGGCCGAAGTGGGCTTCAGCCTGTACACCGAGCTGCTGGAACGCGCCGTGCGCAGCATCAAGCAGGGCCATCTGCCCGACATCGATGCCGGCGAAGAAGCGCGTGGCGCCGAGGTCGAGCTGCATGTGCCGGCGCTGATTCCGGACGACTACCTGCCGGACGTGCATACCCGCCTGACGCTGTACAAGCGCATTTCCAGCGCGCGCGACAGCGATGCGCTGCGCGAGCTGCAGGTGGAGATGATCGATCGTTTCGGCCTGCTGCCGGATGCGGCCAAGAACCTGTTCGCCATCGCCGAGCTGAAGCTGCAGGCCAGCATGCTGGGCATCCGCAAGCTGGACCTGGGCGAGAACGGCGGTCGCATCGTGTTCGAATCCAAGCCAAACATCGACCCGATGGCGGTGATCCAACTGATCCAGAAACAACCGAACCTCTATGCCATGGACGGTCCGGACAAGCTGCGCGTCAAGCATCCGCTGCCGCTGCCCGAAGACCGCTTCAATGCCGCACGCGCGCTGCTGTTGACCCTGGCCCTGCGCTGATCGATCTCCAAGTTACCGGTCCGCCGCGGGCGGCAGACCGGTACCCTTTCCGTTTACCGCGCCCGCGACAAGGAGTGTTGCCGTGAATCGTTTCGCCCCCCTTCTGCTTGCCACCAGCCTGGGCCTGCTTGCCGCCTGCCACAGCGGCATGAGCAACCGCGATTACCTGCTTGAGAATGTCGCCAGCTGGAACGGGACGGTCAGCATGGTCGAGCAATGGACCAACGGCCCGAACGGCGAGTCCTTCCATGCGTCGCTGCAGGATGGCAAGAGCATGCAGCAGCATCGCTTCGGCCTGAAGAACGCGCACAAGGAAATCGCCGACCGGCTGGTCTTCGTCCAGCAGTTCACCCATGGCAAGGACGCCGATGCACTGCACCAGAACCTGCTCGATTCCCTGAAGAGCACCGAACAGATGTTCGCGGTGATGGAACAGCTGGCGGCCCTGCCCGATGGCTACAGCGAAGAACAGGTCACCCCGCTGCTGCAGACGCTGGATGAGGCCGTGAGCAAAATGGACGAAGACATGCAGACCCTGAGCGACGCGCAGGACGCCTTCGCCAAAGCCCATCGCATCCACCTGCAGACCACCGGCTGATCCACGCCGCCCCGGTTGCCGATGCGGCCGGGGCGACGATACGCTGCACGACTGAACGCATGGCCCCACGCGATACCGTCGATGCGCCCCGCGCAACACCGATGCGGGTACCCTATGCGCCGCCCCGGCCCGCTCTTGCGGGCCTTTCCGTTTCCTGCGTGGCTTCGCCGCGCCGCCAGTCCCGATGCCCCAGCCCAGACCTCCCGACCTCCTGCACGCGCAGGCCTGCCTGATCGACGCCCTGTCGATGTCGCTGCAGATGCGTGATGCCTATACCCGCCACCACTGCGACCGCGTGGGCCTTCTTGCACAGCACCTCGCCCTGCACTGCGACCTGGATGAGGAGGCCTGTACGCAGGTCGGCCTGGCCGCGCGCTTCCACGATATCGGCAAGATCGGCATTCCCGACGACGTACTGCTGAGCCCGCGCCGGCACAACGATGAAGAGCGCGCGATCATGCGCGAACATCCGGTACGTGGCGAACACATCTTCCTGGCCACCGGTCGCAGCGATGCCGCGCCGGTCGCGCGCCTGATCCGTGCCCACCATGAAGCGTTCGACGGCAGCGGCTATCCCGATGGCCTGCAGGGCGAGAACATCCCGCTGGGCGCACGCATCGTCACCATCGTCGATGCTTACGATGCGATGACCAGTGCACGTCCCTATCGCGCAGCGATGGAGCATGAGACGGTGCTGCGGATACTCGATGAGCAGGCCGGTGGCACGATCGACCCCTACGTACTGCAACGTTTCCACGGCATGCTCAAGCACGAGCCGGCGCTGGCCTGAGCATTCACCGGCTGGGCTGCGCCTCGCTTGCGCAGCCGCGGCAATCCTCGCAAGCTGATCGTCGGCCAAAGACGGTCGCCTGCTTACGAGGAGTACCACCCATGAAAGGAAACACCCGCACCCCCGCACCGCTGGGACTGTTGCTGTTGGCCCTGGCGCCGTTCGCACAGGCCCAGCAGGAGGGCAACGCCTCCGCTGCCACCTGCCTCTCGCGCAGCGAGGTCACCGCCGGCACCTCACCCGCCGCGCTGATGAACGCCCTGCCCCGCTGCGTGCAGGATGGGCGCATGCAGGACGCCATCGATCTCTACAACATCGCTGGCGTATTCGCCCATTTCGATCGCCAGCGGGTCGCTGACGAAACCGGACACAGTGCCTACAACGGGCTGAAGGCGATGGCGGGTTCGGCGATGGGCGAGGAGAATCTCGGCCGCTTCGACAGCGCCTTGAAGGCGCAGCTGTCCCCCGACAAGGCACCCGCCTATGTCGCTGGCATCTGCAGCTTCAGCAAGCGCGTGGGGCCGCCCTCGTACACCCCCACCTACATGCTGGCCCATGGCATGTCCAACTTCACCGGCACGGGGGGCGGGCTGGTGCCGGGCTTCGAGCCGGCCAGCGCATGGCAGGCGACGTTGTCGCAGTACCTGAAGTGCCCGGCCTGAGCCGCAGCCGCTTGTAGGCGACCGCAATGAAAAGGCCCGGCTTGCGCCGGGCCTTCTGCTTCACGCGTTGCGGGCGATCGGTTACCAGATCACCACGCGCTTGTCGTCGGCGCGCACCATCGCATCACCGGCCTTGCACTGGAACGCAGCGGCATAGGACGGCATGTTCGACGGCGCACCGTTGGCACGGAAGTTCGCCGGTGCGTGCGGATCGGTGTTCAGGCGCACGCGCAGCTCACCGTCGGTGAAGTTGCGACGCCACACGGTGGCCCAGTTCATGAAGAAGCGCTGGTCCTGGCTGTGGCCGTCAACCTCGACGTTCGCCTTCGGGTTCTCCTTCAGCGCCATCTGCAGAGCATCGTAGGCCACGGTCAGGCCACCCAGATCACCGATGTTCTCGCCCAGGGTCAGCTTGCCCTTCACGAACACGCCCGGCACCGACTCGTAGCCGTCGAACTGCGCGACCAGCTGGTCGGTGCGCTCGGTGAAGGCCTTGCGGTCGCTGTCGGTCCACCAGTTGTCGAAGTTGCCGTTGGCGGCGAACTGGCTGCCCGAGTCATCGTAGCCGTGCATCATCTCGTGGCCGATGACCGCACCGATACCGCCGTAATTCAGCGCCGGATCGGCCTTGGCGTCGAAGAACGGCGCCTGCAGGATCGCCGCCGGGAACACGATCTCGTTCTTGGTGGCGTTGTAGTAGGCATTGACGGTCTGCGGGGTCATGCCCCACTCGGTCTTGTCCACCGGCTTGCCGACCTTGTCCAGCATGTAGCGGTAGTTGAACGCGCGCGCGGCCTGCATGTTGCCCAGGTAGCTGTCACCGTTGGTCTGCAGGCCCGTCCACTCGCGCCACTTGTCCGGGTAACCGATCTTCGGGGTGAAGCTGGCCCACTTCTCCAGCGCCTTCTTCCTGGTCTCTTCGCCCATCCAAGGCAGCTGCTCCAGGCGCGCCTTCAGCGCCACCGACAGGTTCTGCACCAGGTGCTGCATGGCCTCCTTGGATTCAGCCGGGAACACCGCATCGACATACAGCTGGCCGAGTGCTTCGCCCATGCCGCCATTGACCGACTCCAGCACGCGCTTCCAGCGCGGCTGCATTTCCTGCTGGCCGCGCAGGGTCTTGCCATAGAACTCGAAGTTGGCCTTCTCGAACTGGCTGCTCAGGTACGGCGAGGCATCATCGATGGTGTGGAAGCGCAGGTAGGACTGCCAGGTGGCGGCCGGCACGTCGGCCAGCATCTTGTCCATCTCGCTGAAGAAGCCCGGCTGGGCCAGCGAGAACTTCTGTGCGGCCGGCACCTTCAGGGTGTCGAACAGCGCGGTCCAGCTGAAGTTCGGGGTCAGCTTGTCCGCGTCGGCGGCGCTGAGCGGGTTGTAGCGCTTGGCCGGGTCACGCATCTCGATGCGCGACATCGAGGCCTTGGCCAGGCGGGTCTCGAACGCCATCACCGCCTTGGCCTGCTCCGCGGCCTGCGCGGCGTCCACGCCGGACAGGGTCAGCACCTGCGCGATATAGGCCACGTAGGCGTCGCGGATCTTGGCCTGTGATTCGTCGAAGTAATAGCCCTTCTCCGGCAGGCCGAGGCCGCCCTGGCCGACATAGGCGATGACGTTGGCCGAATCCTTGTAGTCGGCGTTGGCGAACAGCGAGAACAGCACGCCCTGGCCCTGCGCCTGGCTGTCGCGCAGGTACTGGGTGATGGCGGCGGTATCGTTCAGCGCGGTGATCTTGTCCAGCGTCGGCTGCAGCGGCGCCAGGCCGGCAGCCTCGATCTTCGCTTCGTCGTTGCCGGTCTTCCAGATGTCGCCGATCTTGGCTTCCACCGAGCCGGCCTTGGCCTGGCTGGCGGCGGCCTGCTGGACCAGCGCGTGCTGCACTTCCAGCGAGCGCTCACGAAGGATCTCGAAGCTGCCCCAGGTGGTCTGGTCGCCCGGCACCGGGTTGGCCTTCAGCCACTTGCTGTTGACGAAGCCGTTGAGGTCCGTGCATGCAGCGATGGACGGATCCAGATCGGCGCTGTTGAGCGAGATCAGCGCGGTCTTGATCTGAGACTGGTCGAACGCCGGCTTGGCGGCGTCGGCAGCGGGCGCGGTCTCGTTCTTGCCACAGGCGGCGAGCGAAGCGGCGATGGCGATGGTCAGGCCCAACGGGACCAGATTGCGGAAGTTCATGAGGCTCTCCTGCGGGTAATTCCACAGGGTAGCCGGGAAGGCCGGCAATACGGACCGGCCAAAGGTCACAGGAGTGCGCCTGTAGAGCCGAGCCCATGCTCGGCTGCTTTCTGAAAACGTCGGCAATGCATCAGCCGAGCGTGGGCTCGGCTCTACAGAAGCGAAGGCCGGCGTGCGCCGGCCCTTCGTTCTTACTTCGCCTTGCCCTGGTTGGCCACGGCTTCAGCGGCCTTGCGCGCCGCCTCCGGGTCACCCAGGTAGCGGAACGACTTCACCGTGAGGTCGTCGTTCAACTCGAACAGCAGCGGGATGCCGGTCGGGATGTTCAGCTCGAGGATTTCCTCGCGCGACACGTTGTTGAGGTACTTGTACAGCGCGCGCAGCGAGTTGCCGTGGGCGGTGACCAGCACCGTCTTGCCATCCTTCAGCTGCGGCGCGATGGCGTCGTGCCAGTACGGCAGTACGCGGTCCAGGGTGGTGGCCAGCGATTCGGTGCCCGGCAGCGCGTTGCGGTCCAGGCCGGCGTAGCGACGGTCATGGATCGGATGGCCCGGATCTTCCAGGTCCATTGCCGGCGGCGGGATGTCGTACGAACGGCGCCACACCTTGACCTGGTCTTCGCCATGCTTGGCGGCGGTCTCGGCCTTGTCCAGGCCCTGCAGGCCACCGTAGTGGCGCTCGTTGAGGCGCCAGGACTTGTTCACCGGCAGCCAGTCCTGCTCCAGCTCGGCCAACGCACCCTGCAGGGTGTGGATGGCGCGCTTGAGCACGGAGGTGTGGGCAACGTCGAACTGCAGGCCTTCCTCGCGCATCAGGCGGCCGGCGGCAGCCGCTTCCCGGCGCCCCTGTTCGGTCAGGTCGACGTCGACCCAGCCGGTGAAGCGGTTGTCCAGGTTCCACTGGCTCTGGCCATGGCGCAACAGTACGAGTTTACGGGTCACTGCAGGGTCTCCAACGCGAGGAAAGGCAGGCGGCCATTGTAGCCCCGGCGCCCGCTCACCGCGCCGTGGCGGTGGGGATGTCATCCTGTGGCCGATGAATACCGTGATCGACCCCGGGCGCTGGGAAGGCAGCGTCAGTGCCGCCCGCGAGCAGCAGAAGCAGCTGGCCACCCGCGTGCAGCGCCAGGACCACCTGCCCGCCACCGTGCGCTGGCTGGCCGGGCTGGATGTCGGCTTCGAGGAAGACGGCGCGATCACCCGTGCCGCGGCCGTACTGCTCGACGCGGAGACCCTGCAGCCGGTGGCGCAGGAAATCGCCCGCATCGCCACCGTCATGCCCTACATCCCGGGCCTGCTCAGCTTCCGCGAACTGCCGGCGCTGCTGGCCGCGTTGGCACTATTGCCGCGCGCACCGGACCTGGTGTTCGTCGATGGCCACGGCATCAGCCATCCGCGCCGCCTGGGCATCGCCGCGCACCTGGGCGTGGTGACCGACCTGCCAAGCATCGGCGTGGCCAAATCGAAGCTGGTCGGCCGCTTCGTCGAGCCGGGCGCCGACGCTGGCGCGCATACGCCGTTGCTGGATGGCAGCGAGCAGCTCGGCTGGGTGCTGCGCAGCAAGCTGCGCTGCAAGCCGCTGTTCGTTGCCGGCGGGCATCGGGTCAGTGCCGATACCGCGCTGTCCTGGGTGCGGCGCACGCTGCGCGGCTATCGCCTGCCCGAGCCGACCCGGTTGGCGGATCGGCTGGCCTCGCGGCGCGACAAATAGCGGTGCAACTGGGCAATACCGCTCAGCGATGCACGTGACCGCGATGGCCCTGCGCGTCGGTGGCTGCATGATCGTGCCCGGCGTGGTCGTCATCCTTGGCCGCTGATGGCTGGCCACAGGCTTCGCCGCAATGGTCGGCTTCGATCTGCAGGGTCACGTGCTCGATGCCGAAATCATCGTGCAGGCGATCACCGAGTTCGCGACGAAGGCGGTCGGCGTCGTCGCCTTCGCGCATCACGATGTGCGCGGTCAGTGCCGGCGTGCTGGATGCCAGCGCCCACACGTGCAGGTCATGCACGTCCAACACCGCGTCGTGGTCGGACAGGCGGTCGCGCACCCTGGCCACATCCATGCCCTTGGGCACACCTTCCAGCAATACGTTGATGGCTTCGCGCATCAGCACATACGTACGTGGCAGCACCCACAGACCGATCAGCACGGCCAGGATCGGGTCGATCGGCTTCCAACCGGTCCATTGGATCAGCAGCGCACCGGCAATCACCGCCACCGAGCCGAGCATGTCGGCCCACACTTCCAGGTAGGCGCCCTTCACGTTGAGGCTCTCGCCGCTGCCGGCCTGCAGCAGGCGCATGGAGATCATGTTGATCACCAGACCGACCGCAGCAATCACCAGCATGCCGGTGGAGGCGATCTCCTGCGGCTGGCGGAAGCGACCGATGGCTTCCCACAGGATGTAGCCGGCAACCACGAACAGCATGGCGCCATTGATCATCGCGCCCAGTGCTTCAAGGCGCGCATAACCGTAGGTGCGGCGTGCATCCGGCGGACGCCGGCTCAGCCGCACGGCCACCAGCGCGATCATCAGCGCCAGGGTGTCGGTGGCCATGTGCGCGGCATCGGACAGGAGCGCCAGGCTGTTGGTCCAGAACGCACCAACCACCTCCACCACGAGGAAGGTGGAGGTCAGGCCGAGCGCCCACCACAAGGGTTTCTCGTGGCGGATCTCGGATGGCAGGTGATCGTGGTCGTGACCCATGGCAACAGCTCCTTTGCGATGGAGGCAGGCTACGCCGACGGGCGTTGGGAAACTATCACGGTGTTTATAACATTGCGGAGTCCGCGAGGCGGGTTGCTGCAGCTTGCGCCCATGCCAGGCCACACTATGATGACCGCATCCCCCTGGACGGGGACGGGCAGACGGGTCGCCTCGGCTCTGTTGCCCCAATGGACATACCAGCACAAGGAATCCGGAACATGTGGACCACCAAAACACCTTGGATCGCCGTCGCCGCAGCCTGCGCGCTTGGCATTGTCGCAAACGCCTCGGCCAAGACCTGCCAGCAGAATTTCCGTTCGGTAGGCGACCCCCGCAATGGGCAGTTCTTCACCTCCGAGGTCACCCTACCCGGGCTGAAGCCCCGAAGTGCGCTGGGCCAGCTGCGCAAGGCGGCACTTGATGAGGGCAACAACTTCGTCAGTGGTGACGTCATAGCCGAGACCGAAGGACAGATGTATGTCCTGCAGACCGACACGAAGATGCCCCTGGTCAGCATCATCACCGCCTCCAATGGAGGCACCGTGGTGGTCGGCACCAAGCTGTCACGCGGGCAGACCGCCAAGGAAGAGGACGCTCGCAGCGCGCTGTGTGGTTGGCTGGACAAGCTCAAGACCGGCGCGGAGGGCGAGGCGATCGCCGAAGCCGTGCGTGTCTCCAGCGGTTTCGACAAGCCGATCCAGGCCACCGCGGTCGGCATGTCCACCGAAATGGGCAAGGACTCCAAACGGCTGCAACGGGAGATCAACACCGCACCGCTCAGAGCGCTGTTTTCCGGCACCAGCACCGCACCGGACACCGACGCGATGTACCAGCCATTACTCGTCAAGTATTTCGGTCGTCGTTTCGTCATCGATGGCCAGGTCTACACAGCCCAGCCCAACCGCTTCAGCAAAACCATCGAAGTAGGCTATCTGGTGACCAAGATGAAGGGCATCGGTGGCATCGGTGGGCGCCAGTCGAACGGCGACAACAACGCCAACTTCACCGTGCACTGCGCACTGGCCGCGGATCAGATGGCGCTGGGCACCACCCTGCGCGAGAATGACTGGGTGAAGCTGGAAGGTGTGGTCGACAAGATGGATACCGGCGGCGTGCACCTGCGAGATTGCCGTCAGGTGAAGTGAACCACCAGGCCGCGCCGGGGATCGCCCGGCGCAGCCCCGCATCGGATCAGAACCCGAAACGCAGGCTCGCCCAGTACGCGCGACCGGGTTCGTTGTAGGTCGCCGCACCGGCATCACTGCTGTTGGCCTCGCGGAACAGGCGCTTGTCGGCCAGGTTGTTGACGCCGAAGCCCACGCTGACCGTGTCGGTCACCTTGTAGCGCGCGCTCACGCCCCAGACGTTGTACGCGCCGCGGGTCTGCAGCACGGTGGACGCATCGCAGTTGGCCGTGCAGCGCGGGTCGTTGTTGATGTTGGTCGTGGCCGGTTCCTGCTTGCCGTAGAAGGTGCCGGTCAGCAGCAGCGACAGCTGCTCGGTGGCCTGCCAGTCCAGCATGGTGTTGACGGTGTACTTGGGAATCACCGACAGCGGCTGGCCGGTGCTCTTGTTTTCGTTCTCCACCATGTAGGTGAAGTTGTTGCTCCACTTCAGGCGATCGCCCTGCTCGCCCAGCAGCGGAATCACCAGGTTGCCCTCGAGCCCCTGCACGATGGCCTTGGGTGCGTTTTCCCAGCGGAAAATGCGGCCCTTGCTGTCGGCCGTCAGGCCGATCTGGGTGTAGCCGGCCTGGATCTTGTCCTTGTAGTCATTGTGGAAATAGGTCAACGAGGCCTGCCAGCCGCTCTGCGGTGCCCACTCCACGCCCAGTTCCTTGTTCAGGCTGGTCTCTGCCTTGAGATCTGCATTGCCCCGCATGTAGCAGCCGGCGCCGAGGCTCGGCAATGCGTTGGGGCAGCCGTTGCCACGGGTGTAATACAGATAGTCGGGGTTGGACTGATACAGGTTCGGCGCCTTGAACGCGCGTGCGATGCCGCCCTTCACCACCCAGTCACTGTTGAGCCTGAACTGCGCGTTGAGGCTCGGGCTGGTGTTGTTGCCGAACTGGCTGTGATGGTCGAAGCGCAGGCCCGGGGTCACGATCCAGCGTTCGCCCAGGTAGATGTTGTCTTCCACGTAGACGGCGGTGGTCTGTGCATCGGACTTGCCGCGTGCGCGATCGGCCGAAAGGCCCGGAATGCCCCCCCCGCTGCTGCTGGACTGGCTCATGGAATACGGATCGGTCAACCGGCTGTCGAGGTATTCGAAGCCCAGCGTCCACACGTTCTCGGCGCCGCCGAGGGTGGTCGGGAAGCTGACCTCGCCGTCCAGCTGGTAGTTGCGCAGGCGCGACGTCGACCAGTCAGCGCCGTTGAAGCTGCCTTCCGGGCCACCGGCCAGGCCTTCGTTGATGCGCGAATTGTTGACCCCTTCCACCGCTGCCGTCAGCCGCGAGCTGACATCGCCCCAGCGTCCGCGATGGGTGATCGCGCCGGTGCTGCGGTACATGCGGTTGGTTTCGGCCTGCTGCTCGGCCAGCGCGGCCAGGTCGACGCCGGTGGAGGTTCCGGTGGTGCTGACCGCACGGTCGCCGGCATAGATGTTGCCCTGGCGGCTGGTGCCGGCCTCGAATTCGACCACCTGGTTGGCGGTCACGTCCCAACGCAGCAGCGCGTTGACATCGCGGTTCTTGACGCCTTCGCGGCCCGCCGGCGGTACCGCGTTGGCAGCGGTGGCGAAGTTGCGGTTGAGATCCAGCGAATCGGCATCGGTCTTGTTGAGGTTGCCGTACAGCCGGAACGACAGCGTGTCGGTCATCGGCCCGCTCAGCTGCAGGCCGACGCGCTTGCTGCCACCCTCGGCACTGTGTTCGGGCACCAGGCCGTACAGGTCAACCGCGCCGGTCAGGTCGCCGGTCGGGCGCTTGGTGATGATGTTGACCACGCCACCGGAGGCACCCGAGCCATAGCGCGCCGCCGCCGGGCCGCGCAGTACTTCGATGCGCTCGATCATTTCCGCCGGCACCCAGTTGGTATCGCCGCGCGTGTTGCGCTCGCCACTGCGGCCCATGCGCACCGCGTCGCGTGCACCCACGCGCTTGCCGTCGATCAGGATCAGGGTATTTTCCGGGCCCATGCCGCGCAGATCGATCTGCCGGTTGTTGCCGTACTGGCCCGACGCGCTGTTGCCGGTCAGATTGACGCCAGGCATCGTACGCAGCAGTTCGGCGATGTCGTTGACCGGCGGCCGCTTGGCGATGTCTTCAGCAGTGATGGTGGAGGTGCCCAGCGCCTGCCGCGCGATCTGCGAGGCGGTGACATGCACGGTATCGATATCGGTGGCATCGGTTTCCGCATGCGCGGTAACCGTACCGGCAGCCAGCAGCGTGGCGACGGCAAGCGCCAGCGGGCGCGGTGAAAGAGTGTGTGCAGGCATGTTCTGGACCTTCTGGCAGGGCAGCGGAAGCCTCTGGCATAGGGCACGAGGCGGCGACGGGGGAGGAGGAACGATCGCTGCGGGATGCCCGCAGGTCGGTTCCTGCCGTCATTTTTTCACAAATGCGAGTGATTCTCAAATGCGTCAACGCATTGCGACATCTGCCGGCATGTGCTCTGCGCGGGTTTTTCGGCCTGCATGGCGCTTAAACTGGCCGGCTTACCTGCCATCAACCGTCGACAGCTGCGGCCGATACCGTGGTCTGTTGTGCGCCGATAGAGATCGACGTGGATACACCCCAACTGGACGAAGCCAGCCAACCGCTGGCTCAGGCCTGGCAGCAGTGCCTGCTGCAGGCCGGCCCCGCCGCCGCTGCATTGCTGCATGCCGTAGCCGCCGATGCACCGCCGACGCTGGCACGGCGCTTCTACGAAGTGCTGCTGCAGGACACGCGTGCGCGCCGCTTCCTGTCCCATGAACAGGTCAAGCAGCGCCTGCAACCGGCGATGCAGCGCTGGCTGGCGCAGCTGCTGACCACCGATGCGGATGGCATTGCCGCTACGGTCGCCGCACAGCGGGTGATCGGCGATGTGCATGCGCGGGTCGGCATTCCGGTTGACCTGGTGACTCGCGGAGCACGCGTGCTCAAGCACGAGCTGTTCGTGCGCCTGCGCGCCGACGCCCATGACAGCGACACCGCCTTCGCCGCCATCGATTGCCTCAGCGCGATCATGGACATCGCCATGGAGGGCATGACCCTGGCCTATACGCATGCCCGCGAGCGCTCGTCGCGCACCGATGCAGCGTACCGGCTGTTCTCGCTGGTGCAGAACGTCAGCACCGAGCGCGAGCGCCAGCGCGCCCTGCTGCTGGATTGGGAAAACAGCCTGCTGTACACCCTCGCCGGCCATGCGACAGGCGCCGACAACGCCAGTCTGGCGACCTCGGAATTCGGCCTGTGGTTCACCCACAAGGGCATTCCCAGCTTCGGCGAAAGCAGCGAGACGCAGCAGGTCGGCGGCTTGATGGCACGCATCGACAGCAGCCTGCAGCGCGCCACGGATGAAGATCCGGCACGGCGTCTGACCGCCCTGCCGGCGATCCGTGAAGACCTGGCCACCATCCGCAACCTGATGACCCTGCTGTTCGAACGCATCGGCGAACTGGATGCGGGCAGCGATGCGCTGACCAACCTGCTCAACCGGCGCTTCCTGCCGACCGTGCTGCGCCGTGAGATCGAATTGTCCACGCGCAACCACACGCCGTTCTCGCTGTTGTTGCTGGACCTGGATCACTTCAAGGCGATCAACGATGGCCACGGCCACGACGCCGGCGACCGCGCACTGCAGCACGTTGCCGCCCTGCTCGGCCAGCAGACCCGTGGCAGCGACTACCTGTTCCGCTACGGCGGCGAGGAGTTCGTGGTGGTGCTGGTGGCGGCGAGCGAATCGCAGGCGGAGGTGATTGCCGAAAGCCTGCGTCGGCAGATTGCACAATCGCCGATCACCCTGCCGAATGGACAGACGCTGGGGCTGACCGCCAGCATCGGCGTGGCCGGGCACGATGGGCATCCCGATTACGAGCGGGTGATGGCGCGCGCCGACGCGGCGATGTATGCCGCCAAGCGACAGGGCCGCAACCGTGTGGTGGTGGCCGACGAAGCGTTGCCGGAGGCACCCGGGCGACGCGCGCTGCAACGTTGAGCCTGCAGCGCGCGCGGCAGGGCCTCGAACAGATTCGGTGCTACGCGGCGGCGTTGCGCGGAATGCGCCACGCCGCCCACCACGCCAAGGCCAGCAGGGCGATTCCCGCTCCCAGCACGCACACCGCCGGCCACCCGTAGCGCGCCTGCATCCAGGTGCCTGCGGCGGCGCCCGCACCGCTGCCCACCGCATAGAACAGCATGTACAGCGCCACCAGGCGCCCATGCCGTTCGGCCGGTGCACGCAGCAGCAGGGCCTGGTTGGACACATGCAACGCCTGCCCGCCCAGGTCCAGCACTATTACGCCCAGCAGCAACAGGGCCAGCGAGTGCGACAGGCCCAGCAGCGGCACCCAGGCGACCAGCATCAGCAGCAGCGCCCCCAGGCTCACCCGATGGGCGAAGCCACGATCCATCCAGTGCCCGGCCCTTGCTGCCAGCAGCGCGCCGATGATGCCGGCCAGGCCCAGCGCGCCGATGCCAGCGGTCGACCAGCTCAGGGGCGGCGCCGACAACGGCAGTGGCACCGCCGCCCAGAACACATTGAGACCGGCAAACAACAGCAGTGCCAAGGGCCCACGTTCGCGCAGTGCCCGATCCTGCAGCAGCATCTGCACCATGGAGCGCAGCAGCTCGCGCCACGCCGGCGCCATTGCAGGCACCGGCACGTGCGGCAGCCGACGCCACAGCAGCAGCGCCAGCGCTGCCATCAGCAGTGCCGACAGCAGGTACACCGCGCGCCATCCCGCCACGGCGGCGACCGCGCCGGACACCACGCGTGCCGACAGCAGGCCGATGAACACGCCGCCCTGGACCATGCCGACCACCCGCCCGCGCTGCTCCGGTGCAGCGAGGTTGGCGGCGTAGGCGATCAACCCTTGGGTGAGCGCGGTACCCAGCAGCCCCGCCAGCAGCATGCCCGACAGCAACCACGCGGTGCTGCGGGCGGCGGCCAGCCACAGCAGCGCCACCACCAGCGCCAGCAGTTGCGCCCGCAGCAGTCGGCGACGGTCGCCACGGTCGGCCAGTGGCAGCAAGCCGAGCAGAGCCAGCACGCTGCCGGCCTGGGTGGCAGCCAGCAGTACGCCGGCCACCGCGGCATCCAGGGCGAAATCGTGGGCCAGGCGCTCCAGCAGCGGCTGCGCGAAGTAAACGTTGGCCACGCTGGCACCGGCAGCAATGGCGAGCAGACCCAACAACGGGCGGGACAGCGAAGGCATCATCAGTGTGGTTGCAATTTGAAACTGCGTGCACGGTAGCGCCACTGGTTTTAAACTGCAACCACAATCGATGGAGTCCACCATGCACGCCAACAGCCCCTGCCCCGTGGCCCGCAGCGCCGATCTGCTTGGCGACCGCTGGGCGTTGCTGATCATCCGCGACGCCTTCGATGGCATCAGCCGCTTCGGCGACTTCCAGCGCAGCCTGGGCGCGGCGCGCAACATCCTCAGCGACCGCCTGCGGCGACTGGTCGAGGCGGGGCTGCTGGTGCAGCAGCCTGCCGCCGATGGCAGCGCCTACCAGGACTATGTGCTGACCGCAGCCGGCCAGGACCTGTTCCCGCTGCTGGTCGCCCTGCGGCAATGGGGAGAACGGCATCGCTTCGCTGCAGGCGAGGCACACTCGCAGCTGATCGAATCCAGCAGCCGCCGGCCGCTGCCCTACATGCAACCGCACGGACGCGATGGCCAGCCCCTGCGCGCCGCCGATACCCGCGTACGCAAGCTCAAGGAAGGAGGCGGCCGGGCCTGATCCGCCCGTTCACGCACACCGGCGACGTCCCCGGGCGGTTAGCATCGGTTGTCCTCCGTCGCTGAATGCCGCCGATGCCGAACTACGCCCGACCCCTGTCGATCCTGCTGCCGCTGGCCCTGCTGCTGGCCGCACCATTGGCCTCGGCCCGCGACGTGGCAGCACCCGCAGAACACGTCGACAGCGATGGTCCTTACGTGTTCCGTGAAGGCGCCCAGCTGAAAGCGCAGTGGATCTGCCAGGACCAGGTGGAAACCCAGACCGTGCACGCCGGCAGCGAGGGCGCGGACATTGCCGTGCACTGCGGCTATCCGCATGCGGTGCATGTGCTGCCGCCGAATGCCCCGTCGGCATCCGTGCTGCCCGCCGTGCCCCGCATCGTCGCCGTGTCCGACATCCACGGCCAGTACGACCTGCTGGTCCGCCTGCTGCGCGCCAACCGGGTGATCGACGCACAGGACCGCTGGGCACTGGGCGCGGACACGCTGGTGATCGCGGGCGACGTGTTTGATCGCGGCCCACGGGTGACCGAAGCGTTCTGGCTGCTGTACGGCCTGCAGCAGCAGGCGGCGGCGGCCGGTGGCGCGGTGCATTTCGTGCTCGGCAACCACGAGACCATGGTGCTGTACGACGACCTGCGCTACGTCAACCCGAAGTACCTGCGCAGCGCGCAGCTGCTCGGTCGCAGCTATCCGCAGCTGTATGCTGCCGACTCGGTGATCGGCCAGTGGCTGCGCACGCGCCCGGTGCTGCTGCAGATCGGCGACACCCTGTTCCTGCACGGCGGCATCTCGCCCGATGCCGTGCAGATGGCATTGAACCCGGCCCGCACCAACGCCGCCTACCAGGCCTCGCTGGGCATCCCCAAGGCCGAGGTGAAGGCAGACCCCGCCACTGCACCGCTGTACGACGGCAAGACCAGCCCGATCTGGTACCGCGGCTACTTCGACGGACGCCTGGACACGCAGGGCGTGCAGGCGGTGCTCGACCGCCTCCAGCTCAAGCGCATCGTGGTCGGCCACACCTCCATGCCACACGTCAGCAGCTTCCACGACGACCGCGTGATCGCCATCGACAGCAGCATCAAGAATGGCGAGAACGGCGAACTGCTGTTCATCGAGGACGGCAAGCTCAGTCGCGGCCTGCTGGACGGTTCGCGGGTGCCATTGGCCAAGGGCGAGCCCGGCCTGCAGGACTGAACGAAGGGCCAGCGCCGGGCCGGCCCAGGCACCCCACGCCCGCCACCTGCACCCGGTTTGCCGCTACCCTCGGCAGCCGAGAGGCCCGCCCTGTCCAGCGGGCGGCCCATCCGCCCCCAGGAGCCCCGCCCATGCGCGTTCTCATCGCAGAAGACGACCCCGACATCGCCTCCGGCCTGTGCGCCTCGATGCGCCGGCAGGGCCACGTGGTCGACCACGTGGACAACGGCGCGCATGCCGATGCCGCACTGAATTCCACCCAGTACGCCCTGCTGGTGCTGGATCTTGGCCTGCCGCAGCTGGATGGCCGCGATGTGCTGCAGCGGCTGCGCCAGCGCGGCGATGGCCTGGCCGTGCTGGTGGTCACCGCACGCGATGGCCTGGCCGAGCGCGTGCGCGTGCTCGACCTGGGGGCCGACGACTACCTGGTCAAACCCTTTGCGCTGGACGAATTCGAAGCACGCGTGCGCGCGCAGCTGCGCCGGGTCACCAGCAACGGCAATCCTGACCTGCGCATCGGCCGGCTGCGCCTGGACCTGACCGGGCACCGGGTGTGGATAGACGAGCAGACGCTGGAGCTGACCGCGCGCGAATTCGGCCTGCTGTCCGCCCTGGCAGTGCGTGCCGAACGCATCGTGTCCCGCGCGCAGCTGGTGGAGGCCCTGTGCGACTGGGGCCAGGACCTGACCGACAATGGCCTGGACATCGCCCTGCATCGCCTGCGCCGCAAGCTGCAGCCGGGCGGCATGGGCATCCGCACGGTGCGCGGGCTCGGCTACATGCTGGAAGACGCCAGCCCGTGATCAGCGGACCGCCCAGCCTGCGACGGCGTCTGCTCGCCTTCCTGGCGCTGCCGATGCTGGGCCTGCTGACCTTCAACACGCTGCTGGCCTACTACGTGGCGCTGGACTACTCCAACCGCATCCACGACCGCAACCTGACCGACGACACCGTGTCGTTCGCACAGATGCTCAGCACCATGCCGGTCAGCAGCGACCTGTCGCCGCAGGCACGTTTCCTCATCGAGTACGACCCCGACGGTCATCGCTACTTCAACGTCGACAGCAGCCGCCTGGGCACCATCGCCGGCAACGCCGATTTCAGCGCCTATGCACCCTCGCAGGACTGCAGCGGCACGCACCCGGCGCTTTACGAAGGTGAATTGAACGGCCAGCAGGTGCGCATGTCGACGGTCTGCACCCAGGCGATGAACGATCCGCAGGACCAGCTGGCGGTGACCGTGGCCGAAAGCATGGCCGACCGCCGCCAGCGCGCACGCGAGATCCTGATGATCGTCATTCCCCTGATGGCCATGCTGGCCCTGGGAATGGCGGCGCTGGTCTGGTTCGGCGTCACCCATGGCCTGCGTATCCTGACCCCGCTGACCTCGCGCCTGGCCCAGCGCCGCGGCGAACTGGCACCGATTTCCGATGCCGACGTACCTGAGGAGATCCAGCCGCTGATCAGCACCATTGACGGCCTGTTCGCGCGGCAGGCAGAAATGATCACGCTGCAGAACCGCTTCATTGCCGATGCCGCCCACCAGCTGCGCTCGCCGCTGGCGGGCATGGCACTGCACGTGGACCAGGCACTGGCCCACGGCGATCCGGAGACCGTGCGCGAAGCGCTGCAGAACATCCGCCGGCTCAACCAGCGAACCGCGCGCGTCAGCACCCAGCTGCTGGCGTTGAGCCGTGCCCAGACCGTGCCGGAGACGGTGGAGGCGCTGGACCTGTCCGAACTTGTGCCGCAATGGGTGGGCATGCGCGTGCCTGAAGCGATCCGTGATGGCATCGACCTGGGCTACCTGGGTCCGCAGCAGCCGGTGCGGATACTGGGCAACGGCGCCCTGCTGCACGAGGCGCTGGACAATCTGATCGACAACGCCCTGCGCTACGCCGGCGTGGATGCAACCGTCACGGTGGGCGTGCAGGCGCTGGACGACAACGATGTCGAGCTGTACGTCGAAGACAACGGCCCGGGCGTACCCGAGGACGTGATGTCGCGGTTGGGGGAACGTTTCTTCCGCGCGCCCGGCACTGCCGCCAGCGGCACCGGCCTGGGCCTGGCCATCGCCCATGAGGCCGTCGAGCATCTGGGCGGGCGCCTGGGTTACCTCAACCGTCCCGGTGGCGGCCTGAAGGTGTCCATCACCATACCGTTGCTGAAGGGCCCTTGATCCAGCCGGGCCGTTGAAAGGTTGCCGAAAATCGCGCTTGCGATGCTGAGCTTCCCGACTGCCGCGCTGGAGCCGACTGGTGTCCGCATCCCATGAGTTCTTTCTTCCCGGTGGCCCGCAGGGCGTCCTGCTGATCCATGGCCTGACCGGCACGCCGGCCGAGATGCGCATGCTGGGCAAAGGCCTGAACAATGCCGGCTTCAGCGTGCACGGTGTGCAGCTGCCCGGCCACTGCGGCAGCGTCGAGGATCTGCTGCAGACCCGCTGGGAACAGTGGTACCAAGGCGTGGAGGATGCGGCGGCGAACCTGCGCGGCAAGGTCGACCAGTTGTTCGTCGGCGGGCTGTCGATGGGTGCGGTGCTGGCGCTGGCACTGGCCGCGCGCCGGCCGGACTGGGTCGCCGGCGTGGGCGTGTACGGCGCCACCTTCCGCTACGACGGCTGGAACATTCCGGCGGTCGCGCGCTTCTCGTTCCTGCTGCCGTGGTTCAAACGCCTGGGCATCGGCCGCGACCGCATGTTCATGGAAGAGCCGCCGTATGGCCTGCGCGACGAGCGCCTGCGCGCGCAGGTCAGCGCCGCCATGCTGTCCGGTGACAGTGCCGCTGCCGGCCTGCCGGGCAATCCGTGGCATGCGTTGGCCGAAATGCGCGCACTGAGCACCTGGACGCGCCGTCACCTGCACCAGGTCACGGCACCGTGCCTGGTGATGCACGCCCGCGAGGACGACGTGGCCAGCATGGGCAATGCCGAGCTGGTGATCTCACGCGTCAGCGGACCGACCGAACTGGTGGTGCTGGAAGACAGCTACCACATGATCACCATCGATCGCGAACGGCGCGAGGTGATCCGCCGCAGCGCGCGCTTCTTCAGCGACATCGGCGAACGTGCGGGCGTGCTGCAGGCGGTCGCCTGAGATGGGATCGCTTGCCACCCTGCTGTGGCTGGTCAACGTGGTGCTCGACACCGGCGGCCAGTTGGCCTTCAAGGCCGCCGCCAGCGACCCGCAGGACGGCGAAGGCCTGCAGCGCTGGAAACACATGTTCGGCCGTCCCTGGCTGTGGCTGGGCATCGCCTGCTACGTGCTTGAATTCGTCGCCTGGATCGCCTTCCTGTCGCTGGTACCGTTGTCGCAGGGCGTGCTGCTCGGCTCGATCAACATCGTCGCGCTGATGGTTGCCGGCCGCCTGTTGTTCCGCGAGCGGCTGACGCCGTTGCGGGTGATCGGCATGCTGCTGGTCAGTGCCGGTGTCGCCGTGGTCGGAGCCGGAACATGAGGCGGCTGTACCTGATCGGCTTTCCGCTGCTGATGGCCTTCGACACCCTGGCCCAGCTGTGCTTCAAGTATGCCGGCGATGCCGCGCTGCCGGTCGAGGCCAACAGTGCGTGGCTGCTGCGTGTGCTGTCACAGCCCTGGGTATACGGCGCGATGCTCGGTTACGTCGGCGCGTTCTTTACCTGGATGAGCCTGCTGCGGCATGCGCCGATCGGCCCTGCGTTCGCCGCCTCGCACCTGGAAGTGATCAGCGTGCTGCTGCTGTCGGCGTGGCTGCTGCACGAACCATTGACGCTGCATCACCTGATCGGTGCGGTGCTGATCGTGGCCGGCATCATCTGCCTGGGTCGTGCCGAAGCGGATGATCCGCACGCTGCAACTGAACCATCCCCGTGAGCCTGCTGTCGCGCGAGTTGCCGCCCACCGCCGGTCTGCCACTGCAGGCCGGCGATTTCCTTCCCGGCGGTGGTGACCTGTGCGCGATTCTCGCCGAGCAGCTGGGCACGCCGCCGCTGCAGCTGACCTGCTCGGGCACCCACGCCCTGCTGATCGCCCTGCGCACCCTGCGCAGGCGCGCGCCGCAACGCGATACGGTGATCCTGCCGGCCTATACCTGTCCGCTGGTGCCGATTGCCGTGCACAGCCTCGGCCTGCGCATACGGCTGTGCGATGCCCGCCGCGACCATTTCGATTTCGACCCGCTGGCACTGCACGCCGCAGCCGATGCGCGCACGCTGGCGATCGTGCCCACGCATCTGGGCGGGCGCATCGCCGATGTTGATCGCGCATGTACCATTGCGCACCGCGTCGGCGCATGGGTGATCGAGGACGCCGCGCAGGCACTGGGGGCACGCGTGGCCGGCAACAGCGTCGGCCTGCGCGGTGATATCGGCTTCTTCAGCCTGGCCGCTGGCAAGGGCCTGAGCCTGCATGAAGGCGGCCTGCTGCTGACGCGTGACGAGGAACTGCGTGCGGCATTGATCGAACAGGCCGCAGGACACACGCCCTTCAACCTGCGCTGGGAACTGACCCGCAGCCTGCAGCTGCTGGGCTTGGCAGCCTGCTACCGCCCTTCCCTGCTGTCGCTGGTGTATGGAAACCCGTTGCGGCGTGCCCTGCGCAGCGGCGACCTGGAAGCGGCGGTGGGTGATGTGTTTCCGCTGGACATTCCGCAGCATCGCGTCAGCCGCTGGCGGCAGAACGTCGGTGCACGCGCAGCACAGCGCCTGCCCGATTTCCTGCAGGCGGCCCGCCTGCGTGCGCTGCAGCTGCGCGTGCAGCTGGAGTCGCTGCCCGCCGTTGACGTGGTGGACGGAATGCCTGGCACCCAGGGCACTTGGCCGATGCTGATGCTGCTGCTGCCCAGTGAACGTGCACGTGACAAGGCGATGTCCGCGCTGTGGCAGCGCGGCTTGGGTGTCAGCCGCATGTTCATCCATGCCCTGCCGGACTACGCCTATCTGCGCGGCATCGTCGCAGACGCGGACGTACCCAATGCCCGCGACTTCGCCGCCCGCTGCCTGACCGTGGGCAACAGTCCCTGGCTGACCCATGCAGACACCCGCGAGATCGTGAAGGTGCTCGCGCGCCAGTAGCAGCGGAAGCCCGGCGAGGCCTGCGCCGCGTTGCTGGCTGAACGCTTCCCGAGTGCCTCCATTCGAGCTTTCAGGCGGAAAGGAACGAGAAAGACGGCCTGCCTACATTGGCCCCGTCGCCGGCATCGTGCCAAGGCCTCTCTTCATCGACGGAGCTGCCCATGCAATGGAGCATCCTGTGTGACTTCGATGGCACCATCAGCCTCGAGGACGTCATCGATTCACTGTTGGAAAAGTTCGGCCAGCCCGGTTGGCAGCAGCTGGAAGATCAGTGGCGTTCGGGTGAGATCGGCTCGCGTGAATGCATGCAGGGCCAGGTCCGCCTGCTGAAGCTGGATCCGGCCGCCCTCGATGCACACCTGGACCAGGTACGCATCGATCCGGGCTTCGCCACCTTCGTCAATCGCGCACACGCGTTGGGCCTGCCTCTGCGCATCGTCAGCGACGGTCTGGACTACGCGATCCATCGCATCCTCGCCAACCATGGCCTGCCACCGCTGCCTGTAGTGGCCAACCACCTGCGCTGGTGTGACGACCATTGGCAGCTGGAATCCCCTTACCAGGCCGAAGGCTGCCGCAGCGGCACCTGCAAGTGCACCTGCGCGGCGCAGGCACGTGCCGACGAAGCACCCCGCGTGCTCATGATCGGTGATGGTGCCTCGGATTTCTGCGTATCCGAACACGCCGACTTCGTGTTCGCCAAGCGTCGCCTCATTGCCCATTGCACAAACGCCGGCATCCCCCATGCCGCCATCGACACCTTCCACGACGCTGCCGCGCTGCTGCCGCGCCTGCTCGACGGCAGCCTGCTTCAGCCCTCGCTTCCGCGGCTGCTCGCCACCGCCTGATCGCTCCGCCCGTTGCTTCCTTCGAATGCCCTCTCCGGAACCGAACCGATGAATATTTTTGACAAGAACGCCGATGCCGCCATCACCGATGCGCAGCTGCTGGCAGACGAAGCCCGCTACAGCTCCTTCGGCGACACCGTGCACTACGTCGATCCGCCGAAGATCTTCCAGCGCTGCGAAGGCAGCTACATGTTCGACGCCGCCGGCACCCCGTACCTCGATCTGCAGATGTGGTACTCGGCGTGCAACTTCGGTTACGCCAACCAGCGCCTGAACAATGCGCTGAAGGACCAGATCGACACCCTGCCGCAGGTCGCCAGCCAGTATCTGCACCCGACGCGTGTGCAGCTGGCCAAGACCATCGCGGTGGACATGCACGAGAAGTTCGGCCTCGATGGACGCGTGCACTTCAACGTCGGTGGTGCGCAGGCGGTGGAGGA
Organism: Stenotrophomonas sp. LMG 10879; assembly: GCF_002750935.1. Taxonomy (NCBI): domain Bacteria; kingdom Pseudomonadati; phylum Pseudomonadota; class Gammaproteobacteria; order Lysobacterales; family Lysobacteraceae; genus Stenotrophomonas; species Stenotrophomonas sp. LMG 10879. Next base: position 119,837 of record NZ_PEJT01000012.1, on the reverse strand, counting down.
TTCGCTGAAGATCGTCCGCAACGCGCGCAACGGCAAGAGCCTGATGTTCGCGTTCGAAGGCGGCTACCACGGCCGCACCCTCGGCGCTTCGTCCATCACCTCCAGCTACCGCTACCGCCGTCGCTACGGCCACTTCGGCGAACGCGCGATGTTCATCCCGTTCCCGTATCCGTTCCGTCGCCCGAAGGGCATGACCCCGGACGAGTACTCCGACCACTGCGTGCACCAGTTCGAGCGCCTGTTCGAAAGCGAATACAACGGCGTGTGGGACCCCAAGGTCGGCCAGGCCGAGTACGCCGCGTTCTACGTCGAGCCGATCCAGGGCACCGGCGGCTATGTGATTCCGCCGCGCAACTTCTTCAAGGGCCTCAAGCGCGTGCTGGACAAGTACGGCATCCTGATGGTCGTCGATGAAATCCAGATGGGCTTCTGGCGCACCGGCAAGCTGTGGTCCATCGAGCACTTCGGTGTCACCCCGGACGTGCTGGTGTTCGGCAAGGCGCTGACCAACGGCCTCAACCCGTTGTCGGGCCTGTGGGCGCGCGAAGAGCTGATCAACCCGACCGTGTTCCCGCCGGGCTCCACCCATTCCACCTTCAATTCCAATCCGCTGGGTACGCGCCTGGGCCTGGAAGTGCTGAAGCTGGGCAAGGAGATGGACTACGAGCGCACCGTGCCGGAGAAGGGCGCCTACTTCCTCGACGGCCTGCGCGGCCTGCAGAAACGCCATCCGGAAATCGGCGATGTCGACGGCCTCGGCCTGGCCCTGCGTGCAGAAATCTGCGCCGCCGATGGCTTCACTCCGAACCGTGAGCTGCTGGACCGCATGGTCGACATCGGCCTGGCCGGCGACCTGCTGCACGACGGCAAGCGCATGGGCCTCGTGCTCGATGTCGGTGGCTGGTACAAGAACGTGATCACCTTCGCGCCCTCGTTGAACATCACCTACGAAGAGATCGATCTGGCGATCACGCTGCTGGACCAGCTGTTGACCAAGGCCAAGGGCTGAACTGCAATGCGCTGCCGGTTCCCGTGCCCCGCATGGACATGATCCCGCGTGTTTCCAGCACCGCGCTGGAACCGGCCGCGCTGCTGGAGGGCTTCCTGGCCCACCCGCCCCTGGGCTTTGATGCCAGCCGCCTGCCCAGTGGCCTGCCCAGCTTCCGTGCACCGCTGGATCTGACCACGACCCTGGACGATGCACTGCGCTCGCGCCTGCTGGGGTTGCCGCTGTCGCGCCTGTGGCGGCCGTGGCTGACCTGGCAGACGCGGTTCATCGGTGCCACCAGCACCGAGTACACACCGCTGCCGGCACATGTGTCGGCGGCGGCACTGGCCGACGACGTGCTGCGCCACGGCGTCGGTGACAGCCGGCTGCTGGTGGTCAAGGACCTGGCAATCGATTCGCCCTTGCTGGACGATGCGGCCAACGCACACAGCCAGGCGTTCCTGCAGGCGCTGCTGGAACGTGGGTTCATCCAGCTGGAAGGCATGCCACTGGCATGGGTGGCGATCGATTTCGATGACATCGACGCCTACCTGGCACGCCTGTCCACGGCGCGGCGCAAGAACATCCGGCGCAAACTGCGCTCGCGTGCCCACTTGCAGATCGACTGTATCGCTACCGGCGATCCCGCGCTTGCCGAGCCACGGCTGCAGGCCGAACTGCACGGGCTGTACCTGCAGGTGTATGCACAAAGCGCCGTGCATTTCGACCAGCTCGACCTGCCCTTCTTCCAGCACCTGCTGGCAGACACGCAGGGCCAGGGGCGCTTGTTCCTCTACCGTCACAACGGCGAGCTGATCGGCTGGAACCTGTGCTACGTGCACGCCGGCAAGCTGGTGGACAAGTACATCGGCCTGTCCTATCCGCAGTCGCGCGACCACAACCTGTATTCGGTCAGCTGGATGCACAACCTGGAATACGCGTTGCAGCACGGCCTCAGCCACTACGTCGCCGGCTGGACCGATTCCCGCATCAAGGCCGAACTGGGTGCCCGCTTCACTTCCACCGTGCATGCGGTGCACGCGCGTTCGCCGCTGCTGCGCGCCGCCCTGCGCAGGCTGGCCCCGCACCTGCAGGCTGAGCCGGATGGAGGGGGGTGACCGATGCAACTGCGTCCCCCGCTGATCCTCGACCTCGATGGTGGCGTACTGCCGTTGCCGCAGGCACGCACGCTCGCGCTGCAGCACTGGCATGACCGGCTGCGTTTTGCCTGCCGCAACGCCACGCTGGCGCGCTTCGCCGATGACGTTCTGTTGCCGTTGCCGGCACAACTCGGCACGGTGATGCTCGGCAGCGGCGACTTCCACCATCTCAGCCTGCCACTGCTGCAGCGCCTGCACACACGCGCCCCGTTCCAGCTGGTGGTACTGGACAACCACCCGGACAACATGCGCTTTCCCTTCGGCATGCACTGCGGTTCCTGGGTGAATGCCGCCGCCGCATTGCCGCAGGTATCGCATGTGCACGTGCTGGGCATCACCTCCACCGATATCGGCCGGGGCCACGCGTGGGAGAACCACTGGCGGCCCTTGCTGGGGCGACGGCTGACCTATTGGTGCATGGACGTGGATGTGGGCTGGGCCAGCCGCATGGGCATGGCAGGCGCCTTCCGCCGCTTCGAACATCCCGAGGCGCTGGTTGCAGCGTTCGCCGCCGAACAGGCGCAGGCGCCGCGACCCACCTATCTATCGATCGACAAGGATGTGTTCGCCGAAGAGGTAGCGCGCAGCAACTGGGACCAGGGCCGCTTCCAGCTTGAACACGCACTGATGGTGATCGAGGCCCTGCGCACCGGTGGACTGGTGGGCAGCGATATCACCGGCGAGGTGTCACTGGCCAACTATCAGAGCCGTTTCAAGCGCTGGCTGTCGTCGCTGGATGGGCAACCGGACATCACTGCAAGCGATCTGCCGGCTTGGCAGCAGCAGCACCAGCAGGTGAACCGCGAGCTGCTGGCGGCGATGGCCGCAGTGCCGACCGCCTGCTGAGTGCTTTTTTTGTAGAGCCGAGCCGTGCTCGGCTGCTGTTCGCGGTCCCCTGAGTCGAGCATGGCTCGACTCTACAAAAGGCGATAGCCGAGCATGGCTCGACACTACACTGGCGTCCCGCCCCCGGAGCCGCCGTCATGCCCCAGACCGTCATCCCGCAGCTGCGCATGCGCCATGCCGATACCAGCCTGCCGTTCTACGTGCAGGGCCTGGGTTTCATCGTCGACTGGGAGCACCGCTTCGAACCCGGCTTGCCGCTGTTCGCCCAGCTCACCCGCGAGGGCCAGACGATCTTCCTGACCGAACACAGCGGTGACTGCGAAGTGGGCGGCGCGGTGTATTTCATCGTCGCCGACGTCGATGCCCTGCATCGTGCTTTCAGCGCTGCGGGGGTACCCATCGAGCAGCCGCCACACGATACGGACTGGGGAAGCCGCGAAATGCTGATCGTCGATCCGGACCGCAACCGCCTGCGCTTCGCCACGGACGCTGGCTGAATGCCGCGGGCTTGAGTGGGAATATACGCTTCGTATACGCTTCATATAACCCCTGTCGAGAACGCCCATGGGCATCGTCAACATCGATGACACCCTGCACGACCAGCTGCGCCGTGCCTGCACCGTCTCCAACCGCTCGATCAATGCCCAGGCCACGTTCTGGATCCGGGTCGGCATGCTGTGCGAGATGAACCCGACCCTGAGCTTCCAGGACGTCGTCGCCAGCGAACTGCGCGCCGCCGGCGTGCAGCCGCAGCTGCTTGCACCCGGGCGGGCCTGAGCCGATGGCCATCATCAAGCGCCCCGACGAGATCGGCCGCCTGGCCGAGTCCGGGCGACTGCTGGCGCAGGTCTTCGCCATGCTCGATGCCCTGCCCCTGCAGGGCCGCAGCACGCTGGAGATCAACGACATCGTCGAACGCATGATCGTCGACGACCTGCAGGCACGGCCCGCCAGCAAAGGGCAGTACGGTTTCCCGTACGTGCTCAATGCCTCGATCGACAACGTCATCTGCCACGGCATGCCGTCGGCCGATGACGTGCTGCGCAATGGCCAGATCGTCAACCTCGACATCACGCTGGAGAAGAACGGCTACATCGCCGATTCCAGCACCACGTATCTGGTGGGTGAAGTCGACTACGCCGCGCGCAAGCTGGTGCAGGTGACCTACCAGGCCATGTGGAAGGGCATCGCCGCTGTGCGGCCCGGCGCGCGCCTGGGCGATATCGGCCACGCCATCGCCCGCCATGCCCGCAGCCACGGCTACAGCGTGGTCAAGGAATACTGCGGCCATGGTATCGGCCAGGAGATGCACGAGGAGCCACAGATCCTGCATTACGGCCATGCCGGCACCGGCATGGAACTGCAGGAAGGCATGGTGTTCACCATCGAGCCGATGCTCAACCAGGGCAAGCCTGCGATCCGCCAGCAGCCCGACGAATGGCCGGTGTACACGCGTGACGGCAAGCTGTCGGCGCAGTTCGAGCACACCGTGGCCGTGACCCGCAGCGGTGTGCGCGTGCTGACCCTGCGCCCCGGTGAAACACCGCTGTGCGCCATCGACCGGATGGTGACCGACTGACTTCAGCGCTTGCGCGCTGCCTCGATACCCCCTCTTGCGCGACATGCGACACATGTCGCACACTTGCGACATCGTTCAAATGCACAGGTCTGACCATGCCCCGCATTCCGACACCTTCCAACGCCGAACTGGAGTTGTTGAAGTGCCTGTGGCGCGACGGCCCCTGCAGCGCACGCGAACTGCACAACGCGGCGGCCGCCACGCTGGATTGGTCGTATTCGTCCACGCGCAAGACGCTGGAACGAATGGTCGACAAGGGCCTGGTGAAAGAAGGCAGCCAGCACGGTCTGAATGTATACACCGCAAGGGCCGGCAAGGTAGCCACGCTGGCCGCACTCAGTGCCGACTTCGCCCGCCGCGTGCTGGAGATCGACGGGCCGCTGCCGACCCAGGCGTTCGCCGAAAGCCGCCTGCTGAGCGACAAGGAAATCGAGCAACTGCAGGCGCTGCTGCTCGAGGATGACGAGGACCAGCCATGAGCCTGTCATCAACCGCCTTGTGGATGATCAGCCTCGCTGCGAGCCTGCTGGGGGCTGGCCTGGTCTGGTACGGCGCGCAGTTTTTGCAGCGACTGCTCAGGCTTTCGCACGCGTCGGCGCGCTTTTGGCTGGGGGCATGGTTGTGTGCGGTGCTGCCCCCCTTGCTTGCACTGTTGCTGCCGGTGAAGGCGACACCGTTGCAGGAGCTGGCCAGCGCATTGCCTGTTGCGCTGGACAGCGGCACCGGCGTACTGCTGCCCGTGCAACTGCCTGCGCTCGCGGCGACCGAATCCTTGATGGCCTGGCTGACGCCACTGCTGCTGACCGTCTATATCGCAGGGGCCATGCTGGCCCTCGTTCGCTGGGCGTTGGCCAGCCGCCGGTTGTGGGTCCTGCTGCGCGGCAGCCATGCGCTGCAGACAGTGCAGTTGCCTGGCCCGCAATCGCGCCACGCCGTGCAGGGGCTGCGGCAGGAAGGCATCGCGGTGCGTACTGTAGAAGGTAGCGGTACGCCGTTCGCCCTGTGCATGCCGCGGCCGCAGATCATCCTGCCCACGGCCAGCCTGACCCTGCCGGATCGTACGCTTCGCCTGGTCATCGGCCATGAGGCGGCCCACCTGCAGCGCCGTGATCCCCAACGCGCAGCGCTGATGCGGCTTGTTGGTGCACTGTACTGGTTCAATCCCTTCGTTCGACGCATTGCCGCGCGCATGCAACTGTCCGCCGAGCTGCAATGCGATGCACGTGCACTGGCCGAAGGGGGTGCTGCCAACGACGGCCGCCTGTTGGCCCACGCTTATGTCCAGACACTTCGCTGCGCGACGGCAGTGCAGCCGGCCAGCGCCCTCACCCATCGCGATTTCGGCGGCCATCAGGTGCGCTTGCAGCACATGCTGCAGGGTGATGGTGGTCGCCGCCCAGGCATCATCAGCATCCTGTTGATGTTCGCACTGGGCTCTGCCTGCACAGTCGGCCTGGCCACCGTACAGGCCGCCGCGGTGGCAGGACCGACGTCACTGACACTGCCACTGCCCATCGCGTCGGTAACCCTGGTGGAAGCCACGCCGCTACCCCCGTCATTCTTCATGCCACTGTCCAATGCGCGGGTAACCAGCGTGTTCGGTCACGTCTCCGACTTCCGCCAGAACGCCCATCACGGCACCGACTTCGCCGCGCGCCGTGGCACCGCCGTGCTCGCCCCCGCCGACGGCACCGTGATCGCCGCCACGCACGCCTATCCCGATGGCGCCAACTACGGCACGGTTGTCGTAATTGATCATGGCGCTGGCTGGCAATCGCTGTTTGCACACCTGCAGGACTTCGCGGTGCAGCCAGGCCAGCGCGTGCGCAGGGGCGATCCCATCGCCCGCAGCGGCAACACCGGGCGTACCACCGGTCCACACCTGCACATGGAACTGCTGCGCAACGGAGCACGCGTGGACCCACAGGACTGGCTGCAGTAAGGCAATGACCGGCGGCTCTCCCGGCCGCCCCCTCTACGCATCGTTTCGATACCTGGCCGCGGGAGGGCCTGCTGCGACCGGCTTTCGCACCACGACAAAGGAACTGCACGACAATGCAACGATCTTCGTCCTCCCCGACAACGGTACGCGCCCGCGCCAGCGTATGGTTCACCATCGGCTGTCTGACAGGATCAACGACCGCTGCAGCCGCTCCGCCTCTGACACCCGCACCTCCGATCACGGCCGATCTGGATGCAGTACAGGTCCAGGCCGAGCGCTACGACGCTCGCCGTGACGACACCGCCAGCCGCATTGTGGTGGACCGCGATACGTTGCAGCGACACGGCGACACCGACCTGCTGGAGGCACTCAAGCGATTGCCCGGTGTCAGCGTTTCAGGCGGCGCGCCGGGCCGCCCAGGCACCGTGTCACTGCGCGGCCTGGGCGCGGGCTACACGCAGATCCTGTTGAACGGCCAACGCGCACCCGCCGGTTTCAGCCTGGACTCACTGGCCACCGATCTGATCGAGCGCGTCGAAATCCTGCGCGCGCCCTCCGTTGATCAGGGCATGGGTGCCATCGCCGGCACACTCAACATCGTCACCCGTGCACCGGTTGCAAAGGACACTCAACGGCTGACGGTTTCATGGGCCGATACCCAAGGGCGCATGACCCCGTCAGCAAGCTGGCGGCAGAGCCGTGCCAACCTCGACCGCGATTTTTCGCTGACCGCTACGGCGACCGCCCGCGCATTCCTGGTCGAGGAACACGGCAGCGAAGACGCTTGGGATGGTGTTGATGCGCCGTTGCTGCATCGACAATCGCGCCTGCGTGCCACCGGCCGACGCGACAGCGTCTCGCTCTCGCCTTCACTGACGTTCAGAGCCAGCGATGACACGACCCTTTCGCTGCAGGCCTTGGTGGATGCTTCCGACTTTCGTCGTGACATGTACATCGATTGGGACACGCTGCTGGGCCCGGCGCTACGCACTCCGCATTATCGGCAGCGCACGCGCCTGCGCCTTGACCAGGGTCAGGTCAGCGCAGAGTGGGAGAAGAAACTGCAGGATGGAGGTAGCCTGAACCTGCGTCTGGCCGTGGACGGAAACCGGGAAGACTACCGCTTTCGCGAACAGGGGCAGGACAAGGCACAGCAGGACAATCTTTTCGATCGCACCGATGCGCAGCTGCACGTGCTGGGCGGCACCACCCGCGTGCAGTGGACCCTCCCGGCGCGGGGGCGCCATACGCTGCAGGTCGGTGCCGAAAGCAGCATGGACTCACGCCGCGAATCCCGAGTACAGCAGCTGCACTCTTCCCCCAGCGAACAATCAACGGTCAGCGACCTTTCGTTCGATGCGCGCCTGCAGCGCCTGGCGCTGTACGCGCAGGATGAGTTTCCGTTGGGAGCGCACAGTGCCCTCTACATCGGCGGCCGCTGGGAACAACTGCAGACCCGCAGCGAAGGGCGTAACTTCGCCACGATGCGCCACAGCACCAGCGTGTTCACGCCCGTTCTGCAGGGCCTGTGGAAGCGTGCGAAGGGCAAGGACCAGCTGCGGGTCTCATTGAGCCGCAGCTTCCGCGCACCGGCGCTGCGCTCACTGGTCCCGCGCCCGTACACATCCACCAACAACCGCCCACTGAACCCCGACGAGATCGGCAATCCAGCGCTGCGTCCGGAACTGGCGTGGGGTCTGGATGCGGCCTGGGAAATCCACGGCCGTGACGGTACACAAGGGAGCGTCGGCGGCTACTTGCGCCGCATCGACGCACCGATCCGCAATGAAACGGTACTACGTGACGGGCGCTGGGTATCGACACCGGTCAATGGTACCCGCGCCATTGCCTGGGGCATCGAAATGGATGGCAGGATGCCGCTGGCACGTCTGTTCCGCAGAGGGCCGAATATCGAGCTGCGCGGCAACGCCACCTGGAACCACTCCCGGGTCAGGGATCTTCCCGGACCTGACAATCGGATAGAAGACCAGGTGCCATTCACCGCCAGTGCATCGCTCGATTACCGCATTTCATCGCGGTGGAGCAGTGGCCTGGCGTACACTCATCGCAGCGGAGGCAGAATACGCTACAGCCTGAGCGAGCTGGACATCACGTCCTACCGACGCGAACTTGAGGCCTGGGCACAGTACGCAACGGAAAGGCGCGGCAAGCTGCGCTTGACCGCCTCGAATCTGTTGGCACAGGACATCGAGACCGGCCAGTGGCGTTTCGACGAAGGCGGATCGCAGGTGCTTCGCAACACCCGACGTTCTGTCCCCAGTCTTCGCCTGCAATGGGAGCTCTCGCTGTGATTGGCATATGCACGGAGTACAACTCAAGCGCGCTATACCCGGCCGCGTGAGACGTATCGGTGAATCGCACACGCAACAGCGGCATGCGTCACGCACTCATGGCGATAATGGGCGCAACAGCAGCAGCGTGGCGAGGCAGAACATGAAGACTGCCACGCCTGCATCCAGCACCCGCCAGGCGTCTGGCCTGCGGAATACAGGCTGCAACAGGCGCGCGCCATAGCCCAGCGTGCAGAACCAGGCCACGCTGGCCACGCAGGCGCCCCCCGCGAACGCCCAGCGCAGCTCACCCGGATAGCGCGTGGACAGGCTGCCCAGCAGCACCATCGTATCCAGGTAGACGTGCGGGTTGAGCAGGGTGAAGGCCAGGCAGGCCAGCAGCACCTGCCGCCGGCTGCCACCACTGGCATCGGCCGCGGCCAGCGCGCTGCCACCGCGCCATGCGCGCAGCCCGGCCTGCAGGCCATAGCACAGCAGGAAGGCGGCCCCGCCGAAGCGCAGCACCTGCAACAGCAGCGGCCATTGCAGCACCAGCGCCCCCATGCCGCCCACGCCGGCCAGGATCAGCGCAATGTCCGTGCCCATGCAGGCCAGCACCACCATGCCCACGTAGCGCCGCTGCAGCCCCTGCCGCAGCACGAAGGCGTTCTGGGCACCAATGGCGATGATCAGGCCAGCCCCCGCAAACAGGCCGGCCAAGGCCGCAGCAATCCACATCCGACGCTCTCCACCGTGAAAGGAGGCGCAGGGTGCGACGAACTGACCCGTTAAGGCCAGCTGGTTTTTCTTTATCCTGTGCAGAAAAACTGAAGAGGCACCGCGTGGACCTGGTACATCCGCAGTTGAGCGCCTTCACCGCGGTGCTCGAAGAAGGCAGCTTCGAGGCCGCCGCACGCCGTCTGTCGATCAGCCCGTCGGCGTTGTCGCAACGGATCAAGGCGCTTGAGGACCGGCTGGGCCAGGTGCTGGTGGTGCGGCAGGCGCCGTGCCGGCCTACCGCTGCCGGTGAAGTGCTACTGCGGCGGGTGCGGCCGATGCAGACGCTGCAGGCCGAAGCGCTGGCCGAACTGCTGCCGGAACGCGGCAGCGATGCCATCCGCACGCCGATCCCGCTGGCGGTCAACGACGATTCGCTGGATACCTGGTTCGTCGCCGCCATCGCCGAACTGCACCAGCGCCACGGCTACCTGTTCGACCTGCGCATGGACGACCAGGACCACACCCTGGAACTGCTGCGCAACGGCAGCGTGCTGGGCGCGGTCACCGCCGAACGCACCCCCCTGAAGGGCTGCAACGTGCATCCGCTGGGCGCGATGCGTTACCACGCCATTGCCGCACCGGTCTTTGCGCGGCGCCACTTCAGCAAGGGCATGCAGGCCGACGCGTTGGCGTCGGCGCCGATGATCGTGTTCAACCGCAAGGATGAACTGCAATGGCGCTTCCTGCGCAGGCTGACCCGCGCACGCCTGCAACCGCCCGTACACTACCTGCCCTCCTCCACCGGCTTCGTCGATGCTGCCGCGCGTGGACTCGGCTGGTGCCTTGCTCCGGAGGCCCTGGTTACGCCAGCGGTACAGGCCGGGCAGGTGGTGGTGCTGGAACCTCGTCGCTGGCTCGACGTACCCTTGTTCTGGCAGCATGCCGCCGTGCGATCGAGCACGCTGCAGCACATCACCCAGGCGCTGCGCACCGCCGCTGGCAACACCCTACGTTGAAAAGAGCATGATCCAGACTACCGCAGACCCCGGCTTCACGCCCGGACCACTACCGTTTGCCCACTTCTTCACTACAGGAACGGCATGCGCCTGAGCTGCCCACGGACAAGGATGCACCGCGCACTCAGCGCTGCCGGTTTGGCCCTGCTGGCCAGCCTGCCGCTGGCTGCGGCGGCGCAGACCAGCGCGCCTCCCGCACTGGAATGGGAACAGGCGCGGCAGCGGCTGGAACAGGTCTCCGACGCACTGGCCGCTGCGGATGCCGGCGTGCGCAACAAGGAAGAACTGCAGGAAGCCACTCGCCTGCTGCGCCTGCCGGAAATCACCGGTGAAGTGCGCCGCCTCCAGTTCCAGAAGACACTGACCCTGCCGCTGGGCTCGCTGGCACCGGTGGCCGAGGCCTTTGGCATCGACTCGCCGCTGTCGTTCACCGAACGCGACTGGCGCACGCGGCCGGTGGTCACTGCAGTGCTGCCGTTGTACACCGGCGGCCTGATTCCCGCCGCGCAGCGTGCTGCCGGTGCGGCCAGCGAACAGGCCAGCGCCGAGCGCGAAGCGCAGCGGCAGTCGTTGACCGTGCAACTGGCGCAGGCCTACTTCGGCCAGCGCCTGGCCGAACAGGCCGTAGTCGTACGCCGCGATGTGCGCGATGGTTTGAACCGCCACCTGTCCGATGCCGAAAAGCTGGAACGCGAAGGCTTCGCTACCCGCGCGCAGCGCCTGCAGGCTACCGTCGCCCGCGACAAGGCCGAGCGCGAATACCAGAAGACGCTCAATGACCTGGCCACGCTGAAGGCTGCACTGGCCACCCTGCTGCGCAGTGGCGGCGATGTGCAGCCGCTGTCACCGCTGTTCGTGCAGCGCGCGCCTCTGGAACCGGTCGCCAGCTTCGAGCGCACCGCACAGGCACGGCAGCCCCAGATCGCGCGCCTGCGGGCGATCGTCGCGCAGGCCGAACAGGGCGTGCGCGTGCAGCAGGCCAAGCTCAAGCCGACGATATTCCTGTTCGGCCAGTACGACTTCCGGCGCCGCGACGAAATGCTGACCGATCCGGACTGGGCGTTCGGCATCGGCCTGAAGTACACCTTCCTGTCGCCGAACTCGCGACCGGCACAGATCAGCGCCGCACGCGCGCAGCAGGAGCAGGCCGAGGCCGGCCTGCGCGAGGCCGAGAACCAGGTCGCACTGGGTGTGCGCAAGGCTTGGAATGAGCTGGAAACCGCACGCCAGCAGTTCGTGCTGCTGGACAGCAGCATCGCCCAGGCCGACGAGAACCTGCGCCTGCAGGAGCTGGCCTTCCGCGAAGGCCAGGCCACCTCGCTGGACGTGATCGATGCGCGGCTCGGCCTCGGCGGCGCCCGCGTCGAACGTGCGCAGGCGGCCTACCAATACGATATCGCCTTGGCCCAGTTGCTTGAGGTGAGTGGACAGATGGACCGCTTCGAAGACCATCGGCGGCGTGCAGACGAGGTGATCGATCATGAATGATGTGTTGCACGACGAAGCAACGACGCCCCCCGGCAAGCGCCGGCTGGGGCCGATTCTGCTGGTGGTGCTGCTGGTAGCAGTGGTGCTGGGCCTATGGCTGGCCTGGCGCAGCCCCGCCGACCAGATCCAGGGCATGGCCGACGCCGACACCCTCAACGTGTCGGCCAAGATCACTGCGCGCGTGGCCGAACTGAAGGTGCGCGAGGGTGATCGCGTGCAGGCCGGACAAGTACTGTTCCTGCTCGACAGCCCCGAAGTCGCAGCCAAGGAACAGCAGGCGCACGGCGCGCTGGCCGCGGCGCAGGCGGTGGCCGACAAGGCCAACGACGGCGCACGCAGCGAAGACATCCGCGCGGCCGAAGCCAACTGGAAGCGCGCCGAAGCCGGCGCCACCCTCGCCGAAGCCACCTACCGGCGCGTGCAGAACCTGTTCAACGAAGGGGTGATGACCCGGCAGAAGCGCGACGAAGCCGCTGCCCAGGCCACCAGCTCGCGCGAACTGGCCCGCGCCGCCCGCGCTCAGTACGACATGGCATTGGCCGGTGCGCGCGAGCAGGACAAGCGTGCCGCGCAGGGCCAGGTGCAGCAGGCCCAGGGCGCGGTGGCGGAGGTCAACGCTGCACGCGTTGAAGTGGAGGGTCGCGCGCCGGTGGCCGGCGAGATCAACAAGCGCATGGCCGACCCGGGCGAACTGGTACCGGCCGGGTACCCGGTGTTCACCCTGGTCGACATCGACCGCATGTGGGTGTCGATGAACCTGCGCGAATCGCAGATGCAGGGCCTGAAGGTCGGCAGCAAGCTGCAGGGCAGCGTGCCGGCGCTCGGCAAGGACGGCGAGTTCGAGGTCTACTTCATCAATCCCGCGGGCGACTACGCCAGCTGGCGCACCACCCGCCAGTCATCGGGCTATGACGTGCGCAGCTTCGAAGTGCGGGTGCGCCCGGTACGCCGCATCGAGGGCTTCCGCCCCGGCATGAGCGTGCTGTTCGCATGGCCGCAGCACTGAATACCGACCGCGGCGGCTTCGGCGGCTCATGGCAGCGCGAACTACGCCGGTTGCGCAGCAACCGTGCAGACCTGGCGCTGGTCACCGTGCTGCCGCTGTTGATGTTGGTGGTGATGGCCTGGATGTTCTCCGCATCGGTAATGCGCGATGTGCCGATTGCCGTGGTCGACCTGGACCACAGCAGCGACAGCCGCCTGCTGCTGCGCATGCTCGATGCCAGCCCCGGTGTGCGCATCGCCAGCCAACCGGCGGGCATGGAGGAGGCGCGCGCGCAGCTGCGCCGGCTGGAGGTGTTTGCGGTGGTGCTGGTGCCGCGCGATGTGACCCGCCAGGCGCTGCGCGGCAGGCAGGGCACGGTGTTTTCCTATTACAACGCCACCTACATGACCACCGGCCAGTCCGCTGCGCGTGATATCGGCGATGCGGTGTCGGCATGGAACGCGCGGCTGCTGCGCGAACGCATCGGCCTGCAGGTCGGGCCGGGCAAGCTGCGTGCCGCGCCCATCGCGGTGCAGTCGGACATCCTGTTCAATCCGGCCCGCAGCTACGAGCTGTTCCTGCTGCCACTGATCTTCCCGGCGGTACTGTCGCTGGTACTGGCGCTGGCGGTGGCCGGCAGCCTCGGCCGCGAAATCCGCGACGGCACCCTGCCCGCCTGGTTGGGCCAGACGCCGTGGTCGGCCATTGCCGGCAAGGTGCTGCCCTACGTGCTGCTGTTCTCGCTGTATGGCGCGCTGGGCGCGGCTTACCTGGCCTGGCTGCGCGGCGACGGCATCGCCGGCAGCGTGGTTCTGCTGCTGCTCGCACAACCCCTGCTCTACTTCGCCACCGCGGCCTATGCCCTGTTCTTCGTCGGCGTCACCCGCGACATGGGCACGGCCCTGTCCGCCGTGGGCCTGAGCATCGGCACCGCGCTGGCCTTTTCCAGCGCCACGTTCCCCGTGATCGACGCGCCGTTGTTCACCCGCGTCTGGCACCTGCTGCTGCCACTCAGCGCCTACATCAAGCTGCAGACCCAGCAGCAGTTCATCGGCTCGCCGTTGGTGGTGTCGCTGTGGCCGCTGGCCACGCTGCTGCTGATGATCCTGGTCGCCGGTGGCATCGGTGGCTGGCGCCTGCTGGTGTTCGCGCGCACGCCGCAGGCCGCGCAACCCGCCGGGGTTGGCGCATGAGCCGGATCTGGCAGAGCCTGCGGCAGACCCTGCTGGCCGTGCTCTGCGACCGCTACGCGATCGTGGTGATGGTCGGCGCGGTGATTCTGTACTCGTTCTTCTACCCCGCCGCCTATCGCCACCAGGTGGCTGGCAACCTGCCCGTGCTGGTGGTCGATGAAGACCACAGCGCGACCAGCCGCGAACTGCTGCGCAAGCTCGATTCGCTGCGCGTGGCCCATGTGGTCGGGCAACCGGCCGACCTGCAGCAAGCGCGTGCACAGCTGGAGGCCGGTCATGCCGAAGGCATCGTGCTGATCCCGGCCAACCTGGAGCGCGACATCCTGCGTGGCCATCCGGCCAAGCTGGTACTGCTCGGCAACGGCGCCTATCTCGGTCGCGCCAGCTGGGTGCTGGGCAGCGTGGCGGATGCACTGGGCGCGTTCGGCCGCGAAGCCGCAGTCACCCAGGCCGCGTTCATGGGCGCGCCACAGGCGCCACCGATCACTCTCGTGCAGCGGCCGTTGTTCAACACGCAGGAAGGCTATGGCAGCGCGATCGTGCCCGGCGTGGCCGAACTGATCGTGCACCAGACGCTGCTGATGGGCATCGGCGTCCTGCTCGGCGGTCGCCGGCTGGTGCTGGGCCGGCGCCTGCGGTTCGACCTGCCCACCCTGACCGGCATGGCCCTCGGCTTCGGCCTGATCGGGCTGTTCGGGCTGTTCTGGTACGCCGGCTTCACCGCCTGGGTGCAGGACTATCCGCGTGGTGGCAACCCGCTCGGGCAACTGCTGGGCGGTACGCTGTTCATCGCTGCCACGGTAGCGTTCGGCCTGTTCGTCGGCAGCTTCTTCCGCACCCGCGAACGCGCCTTCCAGTACATCATCGCCACCTCCATCCTGCTGTTCTTCCTGGCCAGCCTGTCCTGGCCGGCGGTGATGACCCCGCGCCCGCTGGTGTGGCTGGCGCAGCTGCTGCCGACCACCTCCGGCATCAACCTGATGGTGCGCCTCAACCAGATGGACGCCAGCCTGGCCGAGGTCAGCCACGAGCTGATCACCCTGGCCGTGCTGCTGGTGCTGTACAGCGCCCTCGCCCTCTGGCGCCTGCACGGCAAAAAGGGGACGGAGGGGATCAAGTCGTAACCGGCGCGGGAGGGGAGAAACCGACTGGATCCCCTCCGTTCCCTTTTTACGGCTCCGGCGCGTACCAGAACGGGATGTTGTATTCGCGGCGGCGGCTGGGGCCACGTTCGCCGCCGTCGGCGTTCCAGACCAGTCGCAGGTCATGCCTGCCCGGTTTCAGGTCCGCCATCGGCAGGTAGCCCACCAGCCCGCGCATGTCCAGGTCGCGGCGCTCCATCGGCACGAACTCATGCAGGTCGACCTTGCCGCCATCGAGCTGCACCGTCCACAGCAGTGCCATGCAGTTCACCGCTGCCGTCGCCGCCTGTGCACCCTGCGCTTCGTTGCGGGCACCACCGGCACAGCGCTGCCGCGCCACCGGATTGTCACGCTGCGGACGGTGCGGAATGAACAGCCGCAACCGCGATGCACTAATGGTATCGGCCGGAATCATCGGATAGGGCAGCAGCTGGTCATGCGCCGAGCGCAGCGATTCGTAGTGCGCGCCAAGCATGCCGTGGTCCACCGCTTCTTCGGTCATCACGCTGTAGCGGTTGAACAGCGAGAACTTCATCGAGCCGTACACCTGCAGGGCAGCGAGCACCATCGCCAGCATTACCGCCGATATATAGATCACGGTGAACGAGCGGCCGCGCAGGTTGCTCTGCAGGGTCCACTGCATGGTCTGCAGCAGGCGCAGCATCGGTACCCGCTGCAGACCCGCCAGCACCGACTGCAGCCGCTTCTCCTGCCGTGCGGTGTCCAGGCCCCGCGCGTGGCGCCGCGCGATCGACTTCTCCAGCAGCATCGGCACCATCGCCAGCCCAAGCAGGCCAACCATCAGTACTGCGACAATCGCCAGCGTGATGCGATCGACATCGCCGAAGGCGGCACCGATGGCCATCGCCACGCCGAGCGAGACGATCGCCACCACCAGCGTGCCGGCCAGGGTCTGCACGCACAGCAGCGTGCTCGAGAACAGCATGGTGGCAAGCCGGTCCGCACGTTCGATGGTGCCGTCGAGCCCGCCGTCGCGTTGCTTCAGGAACGCGCGTGAGAACGGCCCCAGCATCGTCAGTCGATCCCAGTCGATGCCGTTGGGGAAGTGCGATTTCAGACCGATCAGGCCGATCCAGTAGCCGCGCACCGCCAGGTGGATGATCAAGGCCACCGCCAGCACGTAGCACATGCCCACGCCGATGCTGAAGGCGAACCACAGCGCCTGGAAATAGACCCCTTCGGTATGCAGGCTGCTGCGCGCCCACGCGTCGAACAGATAGCCCGGCACGGCCAGCAGTGCGAAGGCGAGCAGGCCGGAAATGAACAGCTCCAGCTCGTCGGTGCGGTCGCGCACGCGGGAGTAGCTGGCTGTCGTGCGAGGCACTGCATCGGCAACATCGGACGGTTCCCGTCGGTCTACAGCACTCGACTCGTTCACTGGCGATTCATCCCTGGAGGTCGGCGCAGTATAGGCATGCGCCCTGCTTCACGGAACGGGACCGGAAACGAAGAACGCCGGCACAGGGCCGGCGTTCGGGGTACAGCAGTGTGGAAGGGGTTATCGCGTGGACGGATCAGCGGTAGACGCGCTCACAACGGCGCTCGACCACACGGTCGCCGGTCTTCTGCTGGTGGTTGCCCTGGATCTGCCGGCC
The DNA here is from genome assembly GCF_002750935.1 of Stenotrophomonas sp. LMG 10879. NCBI lineage: Bacteria > Pseudomonadati > Pseudomonadota > Gammaproteobacteria > Lysobacterales > Lysobacteraceae > Stenotrophomonas > Stenotrophomonas sp. LMG 10879. The sequence continues at coordinate 102,871 of NZ_PEJT01000012.1, read as the reverse complement.
GGCCGCGCCGCCCGCTACGGCACCGGCAACCGTCGCCAGTTTCTTGCCGTTGCCGCCGCCTACCTGGTTGCCCAGCAGGCCACCGACCACGGCGCCCGTAGCGGTGCCGGTGATGCGGTTGGGATCGCGGGTATTGCGCTGCACTTCCACGTTCTTGCAGACCACGCGGCTGCCATCGTTGAACTTGCGGCCTTCATCACGCGGGCCGTAATTCTGTGCGCCAGCAACGGACGACGCCGTCAGCAGGGTGCCCAGCACCATCAATCGGGTCGAGGTCTTCATGGCCATCTCCTGTGCTCCGGTATGGCGCAAGTGTCTGCCTGCGGGTGGCAACTGCAGGTGAAATCCGCGTCTGCGGGGGTTGAGCGGCCACCATCGGTTCAGGAAACAAAAATGCGCCCATCGCGACCAGCATCGCGATGGGCGCCGTCTCCCACCCGGCTTAGAACTCTTCCCACCCACCCGTGTTGGCAGCGAGCGACGGCGCGATGCGCGGCGGCACGCCGGTCACGCGACGCACCGGCGGCACGCTTGCAGCGACCGCTGCCAACATCGGCCGGACCGCTGCCGCCGCCACCGAAGCCCCGGTGCGGAACACCGACACCGCCTCGGCCAGCAGGTTGGCCTGTTCCTCCATCGAACGTGCTGCCGCGCTGGCCTCTTCCACCAGCGCAGCATTCTGCTGGGTGGTTTCGTCCATCTGCATCACGGTCTGGTTGACCTGCTCGATACCCGAGCTCTGCTCCTGCGAGGCCGCCGAGATCTCGGCCATGATGTCGGTCACCCGCTGCACCGACGCGACGATCTCGCCCATCGTCGTGCCCGCCTGACGCACCAGCGCCGAGCCGTCGGATACCTTGCCCACCGACTCTTCGATCAGGCCCTTGATCTCCTTGGCCGCACCCGCCGAGCGCTGAGCCAGCGTGCGCACCTCGCTGGCCACCACGGCAAAGCCCCTGCCCTGCTCACCCGCGCGCGCCGCTTCCACCGCGGCGTTGAGCGCCAGGATGTTGGTCTGGAAGGCGATGCCATCAATCACACTGATGATCTCGGCGATCTTCTTCGACGACGCTTCGATGGCCGTCATGGTGGTCACCACCTGGCCGACCACCTCGCCGCCCTGCGAGGCCACCCCATGTGCACCGATGGCCAACTGGTTGGCCTGGCGCGCGTGTTCGGCGTTCTGTTTCACCGTGGAGGTCAGTTCCTCCATCGACGCTGCCGTCTCTTCCAGATTGGCCGCCTGCTGCTCGGTACGCCGCGACAGATCGGTATTGCCCGAGGCGATTTCCCCCGCCGCCAGATTGATGCTGGATGCACTGGCCTGGATGCGGCCGACGATCTGGGTCAGCTGTTCGACGGTGGCATTGCAGTCGTCGCGCATGCGCGCGAAGACACCGTGGAAATCGCCCTGCATGCGTACGGTCAAATCGCCGCGCGAGATGGCCTGCAGCAGGCTAGACACCTGCACCAGGTTCCCATCGGTGGTCTGCATCAACCGGTTGAGGCCGGTCACCATCTCGCCGAAATCATGCTCGAAGCGAGTTTCGTCGCCACGCAGGCTGAAGTCACCGGCGGCAGCAGCTGTTGCCAGCCGGCGGATCTCGCCGTTGATGGCCGACAGGCTGGACTTGGTCTCGTCCATGGCCTGGGTGATCGCCGCTTTTTCGCCCGGCAGGCGATCCATGTCCACCGACAGGTCGCCGCGTGCGTAGTGCTTCATCACTTCGATCAGGCGGTTCTGTACCTGCACGTGCGAACCCACCAGTGCGTTGGTGTCATGCACCATCCGCCCGTAGTCGCCTGGGAAGGCGCTCTCGTCCATGCGATAGCCCAGGCTGCCGTCATCATGCTGCCGCGCCATCTCGCCCTGCGCCGCCATCACCGCCTGCAACTGCCCCTGCATGCGCTGCATGGACTTCAGCAACTGGGTCACCTCGTCATTGCCCGAGGCATCGATGACGTTGTCCAGGCGACCGTTGGCGATGCCATCGGCCAGCTTCACCGCACCCGCCAAGGGGCGGGTCAGGCTGCGGGTGATCGCCCACGCAGCCAGTGCACCGAGGATCAGGCTGAGCACACCGAAGGCGATGGACAGGGTTCCCGTCCACGCTTCCGTGGCGCGGTATTCCTCACGGCTGCGTTCGGTCAAGGCCTCCTGGTGCCGCAGCAGGCTGGAGATCGCTCCGTTCCAGGCCGTGGCCAGACCGTGCTCGGCCAGCAGCTCGGTGGCTGCACCATCGTAGTCGCCCGCCTTCATCCGCTCGTGCAGTTGCTGGGTGGAGACGTCGGTAGCCTTGCGTGCCGCCGCGATCTGCGCCACCAGCGTATCGCCGGTGGCATCGCGGGGAATCTTGACGTACTTGTCCCAGATGCCGTCGTAGGTGCGACTCAGTTCCTGCGCCCGCTGGTAATCCTTGTCGAACTCCTCGCCGCGCTTGATCACCATCAGGCGACGATGCATCAGCACCGCGTTGTTGGTATCAAGCATGTCGTTCAACAACCGCATCTTGACCATGTTCACGCCCACCACTTTCTCGAACTGGGCGGACTTCAGATGGTTTCCGTACAACACCAGGCCGACGATGGCCATGATGAACAGCAACAGCAGACCGAAGCCGGCAGAAAGCCGGGATCCCACACGGAGGTTGCGTAAGGCGAGCATCTCAATTCCCTTGATCGTGGCCCTATATCGGTGGCGGCACGACCCGAGGAAACTTTAAGCACATTTATTGAAACAACGTTGTATCAACATAAATGCGTTCAAGCAGAATCCCCGCCTGAGGACGTCCTTCCCTTCCCACGGTCCAGTCAGGTCCGTGGTGGGGAATCAGCCACGCAAGCCGAGAACAGTATGGCGGGTAAAGAACCGCATTTTTCCCTCGACCGTGAAATCGGCACGTCTGATTTCGACCAGCAGTTGCTCGCGCTGTGCTTCGTCCAACGTGCAAGGCTCCAGAACATTGGCATCCAGCACCTTACCCGGTGGCGTCAGACGTAGCTCGACAATGCAGACGTTGCCGTCCGCTGGAACACCCGCCGGCCACGCCGTCATCGCGATCGCACGCAGCTCCTCCTCGTACGCCTCCCTCTCCGCATATTCGAGATCCGGGTCGGGCCGGTTCGCTGGCAGATGCACTGAAGACTGCATGGGGGTCTCCTTCGGCATCGAACGAACCGCCAGATTGATAAGGGTGTTCTGTGAGGCCGTTACAGCCAAGGCGATCACCAGAGCGGTATAGCTGACACCACCGGCCTTCTGCAGTTCCGCGTGCCGCCTGTGCGCGCCTCCATGCCCAGCAATAACCTTGCGAACAATCCTCCGGCAATGAGACAGATACAGGGAATTCGCCAGGATTCCAGCAAGCACGCGGCAGACCACGAAGCCGACTGCCGCCAACCATGGCAGACCCATCAAGGTGAACGTGGTCATCGCCAAAGGCGGAACGATGAACCAGATCGTGCCCCATACAGGCATGCGTCGAAAGAAGAACCACAATGATGAAAACAGGAATGCCGGCCAATGCCATCGTCTCGGCGCCCTGCCGGCAGCGTCGTCCAGCCTCCATAACCGGCAATAGGTAGAGAACCGGTCCCCAACCACAGTCGCCAGTGCACTCTTTTCACATGGTTCGTGGGCGACCGAGACAGACTCTCGCTCCGCCCCCCCCGGCTCTACCGAAAGTGGGCTCGATCTTCATCTGCACTGATTCTTCATCCAAAAACAAGACACATTGATAATCGCTCGAAAGGCTGCAGAAGGTCAGCGAGCTTCCGGCACTTGGGTTTTCGGCGCGTAGACGACACTGAGGTAGTACTGCTGACCGCGAGCCTCGGAGACAATCGTCTCAGTGAGGGTGATCGTCGTATCACCACTCACCCATTCGGTCAGCAGCACCGCAGGCTTGTCGCGCGGACGCGCAGACGTCTCGCTCACCCTTTCAGGCCGGCCATGCCGTTCTGCCAGCACCTTCTTGACCCGGTTGTACCTGAACTCCGCACCTTTACCAGCCTTGATCTGCTCGTTGGTTACCGTCGCGGCGCGAGCGAGATAGATAGCGCTCAGCGGCCCCTCGATTCCGCGAAGACCGAAGAACGCCACGAAGGAGATTCCGTCGATGGTGTAATCCTCGATGTAAGGGCCGCAGGCTCTCGCGTATCGCTTCAGTTCCGGCTCTTCCTGCTGTTCCTCGGGGCAGGCTCGCGTAGCCAAGCGCTCGCCCAGTGCTTCTTTCAGCCGGGCCTGGGTTGCGCCCCAGGCGACGCCCTCGAAGCCGGATTCGGCAGCCAGCGCGGGATGTGGAGTGAGTGCCAGACTCGCTATGGCGATAGTTGTCGCCAACGTCAAGTTACTGCAGAAAGCACGCCGAGCATGGCCGCGATGGTTGAGCGCGTTACTGGACACTTGAACCCTCCACTGGCAAACAATTCAGACACACCCTTTGACATACATCATTGAAAGCACTTGATCAGCAGATTCAGGATTCCCCTCAACATACCTGGAGAACGCCATAGACAAATATGTGGAAAAATCTTCATCACTGACAATAACCACGTCGGGTTCGCACAGAATTCCATATGAAAACCCTACGCTACAGAAGTGATCATCCGCGCAAAAGCTGTTCAAATTCTGGAAACTACAGTCAACATCATCAGGCCAAAATCCACAACGTTTCGTCAGACACTTCAGCATCTGCACGAACACACCAGCCCATAGATCCAATCCAAACATGTAAATACGACCCAATCAGGATCATTCCGATCCGCCCACAACCCGAACAATTGATCACTCACGACTGCATTCAACCCACTTTACTGCCACCTGGCAGGAAAGCGCTCAGGCAAGCAGAATTCAGCTACTCACATCTATGCAAGCGACTCCGAACTACTTCGAGCCCTGGTAAAGACGCAATGGCATCTTCATCGAGGGCATGAAAACCATCATCCCATCGATATATTATTCCACTACCCCAAAAAACCATCACAAGCCGAAGCAGAAGAATTTCATCCAAATCGTTACCGCCATCATCCAACTCAAAAACAAGCAGCAGCTCACCAGACCCCTTTATCAGCGGAAAGACCCCTTGACCTTTTAAATACTCCTCGAGAGGAGCGCCCCGCAATATTTCAACCCTGATCCAAGGCGCGTCCCCTTGCACCAAACTCCACTCGCTATTAATTTCCCACTTATTAACTTTAAGATCAAGAAAACTACATTCATCAAGACTCTCATCATCCTGAAAGTAGGACACGGGAAAATCACCCCATGCCTGGTCAATCAAGAACTTTCTCTCGGGCAACTTCATGCCACCCTTCAAAACAACAATAAATTTGGTTCCCATCACATATTTCCTGTTTCTTGCAGGCGCCTTAGCCCCTTCTCAGCGTTTCTGACAAGCTGATCCCTTGCAGATTTTGGCAATCGCCTGAACGCCTTGTCTATCTGAGGAGCCAAGGGCAATGATAGATCCGGACGGAAGTCTACGAACGAGTCCTTTCCGCCTCCTGACTGGATCTGAAGCTTACCATTCGGCTCGATATCGACCCGAAGCATCCTTTTACGACCATTTATGACAGCCTCTACAGGCTGACCGATCGTTTCGCTGGCCTTGATTGTTCCACTATTGGTGGAGACGGAAACACTATCGCTTCTAGGAGACTCCCCCACGCGCCTTCTGCTCGAAGCGCTGCTCTTCTGGCCGCCCTCACCAACCGGGTTAATTCCCAAGCGGCCCGTCACAGGCAGCAAACCCGTCTTTCCCGCAGCCGTTGCCCCGGCAATCAGCGCGATGTTCCCCGCAGTCATGGTGAGCGCATATCGATCATCGTCGCTCAGCCCTACAAGGCTGCCGAACAGGTAGCTTCCGCTCGCCAGAGGGCTACCGACCAAGGCATCCATCAGCGCAAAATCACGCCGCTGCCTCATCACCGTTGGCAGGAGATCTTCAGAGCGCCATACCTCCAAGCCGGACCTGATGACAGCCTTGTTGAAGATTGCCTCGTTTTCGCTATCAGCTCTCCAAATGTTCTTTTCGAAGAACGAAAAGTTCTCATCAGTGAACTTCTGCTTATCACGCGAAAGTCCCGAGTAAGGGAATTCGCTTGCCTCGCGAATACCCCCACTGACGAGGGCAATCGCCGCATCCGTGCCGTTCTGCTGGGCATATGCCCCCAGATAAAGCTCCAGATTGTGCTGCTGCACGACAGAAAGAGGCTGGCCGCCGGCAAGCATATTCAGCAGACCATCACTCATATGATCCCCACCGTCGAGATAAATAAGCTCCGCGGATTCCTGTGGCGTCAGTTTTCCCTTCTTAGACTTCTCACGTAGATCTGCCAGCCGCTACTGATCGTTCTTCCCGAGGAAATTATTCTCAACAGAATTCTTGGCAATCCCAGCATTCAATGCGATTCCGGCCAGATCCTGTCCCGACAACCCACCCGCCAGTGCACCCACCGCCTGCGACAGCGCCAGAACTGTTTCCCTTTCCTGTGGGCTCAGCTTCGAGGGATCCCCGCCGAATAGCTTGTCCGTCAGGAACTTCGCTGCCAACTCACCACCACCGGCCGCAAGCGCCCCGCTCCCCGCCGAGCCACCATTGGCCTCAGCCAACAACGCGCCCAGCAGCGCGTGCGACAGCATCTGCATGGCCTCACTGGGCACAGCGCTCTGCTTGTTCGGGTCGAACGTCTTGCCGATCAGTTCTGCCGCATACGGTGCCAGCGCGTTGGAACCGAGCTGGCCCAGCCCCTGCCCGGACATGCCTCCCACCAGAGCGGTGGTTACCGCGCCAAGCGCGCGGCCATAGACGCCGTCAGGAGCCCACTTCTGCTGCGTGACCAATGCCTCGGGGTATGACGGATCAAACACTTTCAGGCGATTGAACTGCTCGTCCGAAGAAAGCTCATCAAATACCCGCCTTTCTTCAACGCTCAGCCCTTCCCGATACTTGTCGGTGATCCTGTTCGCGCCCGCACTGCCAATGTCGTTGGCAATCTGCTGGCTCGTGTAAACCACCGTCCTTATCGCTCCCGCCATCGCCTGCTGGTCCGCCAGCAGCTTGCTGGCATCCGGCAATGCCTCCAGCGCGCGATGTGCGGCACTGGCATCGGTGTTGATGCCCAGCTCCGCCGCCGTGGTCTGCTTGCCGCCGATGGTGATGTTGCCTTCAGTCAACGTTGCAAGCGTGGAGCTGCTGTCGCTGCCGCGCTCCGACATCGGCATGCCCGGGCCACCGCGCGGAGCGGTGGTGCCTTCCTTCGCGTCCCAACCGTTCATCTTGCCGCCCGCACCACCGCTGATGCTGCCGGAGCTGGCCGAGTAGTCCATCTGGTTCTGCAGGTCGCTGAAGGTCAGCGTCTGCGCGGTCAGTTCACTGTTGGCCGCGTTGGTGCTGGAAATCGCGCCGCCAATCAGCTTCACGTGTCCAGCATCCACGTGATAGCCACCGTTGCCGGCAAACAAGCCACTCTGCTGGCCCACGCCCTGGTAGCTGCCCTCGGCCTTGCCTGCACTGACATAGCCATCGGCGTTCCACGCGTTGCCGAAGGCCACCTGCACGCGCCCACCCACCTGGCTGTTCTTGGACATGCTCTCGGCCATGTCCTGCAGCGATTCGATCGTCAGCGTGCCGCCGGTCTTGACGTCGATGCGGTCGGCCGTGGCGGTCGCGCCGCGCAACGTGGTGTCACCCTCGGCCTTCAGCGAGATGTTCTGGCCGGTCAGCGTGGTGTTCTGCCAGGTGTTGCTGTCCGAGTTCGCCTTGCTGCTGCCCACGCTGGCTTCTGCATACACATAGACGCCCGTCTGCGCGCCCACCACCACGCCAACGCCCACTTCGGCGCCGGCATTGCTGCTCTTGCTGCGGTCTGCCACGTGCGCCTTGCCCACTTCCAGCAGGATGTCGCCGGCAGAATCCAGGCTGAGTGTGTTGCCTGCGCTCAGGTTGCCCTGCACTACGTGGATGCCGCCCGTGGTGCTGGTCAGGTTGACGTTGCCGCCACCCTGGGATGCTCTGGCCGGTCAGCGTGGTGTTCTGCCAGACATTGCTGTCTCTTGCTGCTGCCTGCGCCGGCCTCGGCACATAAATACATACCGGCCCGCGCAGCCACTTCAACCCGACCCAAATAATCCACGGACTATGTCCATAGAAAATTTTAACCACTCAACAAGCAAGCATAGCGACCAGCTTTTCAAATATTCGACGACGCCACCCTATTTAGCCGACATCAATTATCCTCGGCGGATCGAATAACACGACTTCACCGCCTTCGGCTTCATAAGCAAACTCGAATTTACCATCAGGCCGAACCACTATGAAACGCCCTGACGCAACATCAATCTCACTAATATAGTCACCTATAAGAATAGGTGAACCCAGATCGACCGAGAGTCCTACCGCCAATTCACCCAGCGCTTCACCATAGAACTCCGCATCACTATAAACATTAACAAATGTCGGAAACCCCCCGCCCACGTACTCAATAGAAACCCCTGCAAAGGCAGAGGAATCCGACCTCCCCCAATAATCATCTTCAGTAAGAATCGACGACGCATCCAAGCCCAACCTAGCTGCAAGAATTGGCTTCAACTCCAAAAATTCAACAACTCGACCCACAGAAAATTCAAAACCCTCCACTCCGCCCCCTCATTTACCAAGATCTCGCGACCTATATAGCTCATTCAGTTTCGAACGAGATTCCGAACTAACACCACTGTTACCAACTGAGATCATACCATCCAACGCCTTCTCAATAGATGAAGACATACCATTCTGACGGACCATATCTCTATAGAGACGGAACTCTGCCTGCGAGAGTTGAACGATACCTGGCCCCGACCGTGGGAACATGGTGGCACTCCCTGGATGCGCACCCCATACTCGACCAGAAGACACGGCAACATTACCGTCAGGCAGCAGAATCCCTTGGCCTGAATTTATCTCCCTGATGTCACCATCAATGTCATCCCCCCCCATCAACACTGATTTTAGAGTATTCCTGTTCCCGCCACCAAATCTTGTGCCCGCTCCAATTGTTTCCACGCTGTGCGCATCACTGACGCGAACTGGACCTGGCGGAATGAAATTCTTCGTACTACTTCCGCCCGAATCCCCGCCTTGATTTTTGGGCTGCTCTACAGACAATGCGTTGATCGCAGGCGCCTCACTTACACGCCTTCTCGAAGGAGATCGTGTCACGCCAAGTCCGCCTGTCTGCGGCAGTAATCCCGTCTTACCTGAGATAGCTATCCCAGCGATATTTGCGATACCCCCCATCGTTAACGTCAACGCACGACGGTTGTCCTCGCTCATGTCTCCCACGGTCGCAGCCACGAAGGCGATACTGGCCATAGCACTCGACGTCTGTGCATCTTGGATTGCGAAGTAATTCCGCAACTGCATTGACGACGGGAGCAAGTCCTCGGTGCGACTGGGCTCCAGGCCCGACTTGCGCAGAGCGTTCTCGAACAGCCGTTCGTTCGCGCCCTTCTTGCGGTAGAAAATATCCTCAACCCACGAGTAATTGGCATCCTTGTACGCTTTCTGGTCGTCCCCCAGACCAGCATATGGACGCTCGTACGCCTGCGACGGGTTGACTCCCTGCAGTTCGCCCGGGCGTAGCGTTCCAGCGCGCTCCTGGAACTGCTTTTGAAGCTCAGGCAGATCAAGAGGACCGTTCTGGGACTCATATCGGCTGATGTAGGTCGCGAGGTCAGCCGCTTGAACCTCACTCAGGTTCTCGCCTGCCAACGCCTTCCGTAGCAGCCCTGCACTCATCTGATCCCCTGCATCCAGCAGTACAAGCTCCAGGGATTCCTGCTTGTCCAACCCACCTTGCCGCTTGGCCTTCTCGCGCAGGTGAATCATTCGCGCGTGATCGTTCTGCCCCAGGAAGTTGTTCTCGGCCGAATTCTTCGCAATTCCCGCATTCAACGCTATCCCGGCCAGATCCTGCCCCGACAATCCGCCGGCCAACGCACCCACCGCCTGCGACAGCGCCAGGATCGTCCCCTTTTCCTGAGGGCTCAGCTTCGACGCATTGCCCCCATATAGCGTGTCGGTCAGGAACTTGGCTGCCACCTCACCACCTACCGCGGCCGCCGCACCTGCCCCTGCGCCGGCACCATTGACCTCGGCCAACACCGCGCCCAAGAGTGCATGCGACAGCAACTGCATGGTTGCGTTGGGGTCCTTGCCATGGTTCGGATCAAATGTGCTACCAATGAAGAAGGCTGCATAAGGTGCAAGCGCATTGGACGCAAGCTGGCCGACAGCCTGTCCGCCTGCACTTCCCACTAATGCGGTAGTCACGGCATCCAGTGCCCGGCTGTAGTCACCACCACTGCCCCACTTCTTCGCATCCTTGTAGGCCTGGCTGTTATCACTCAGCCGCTTGTCTCTCGCTTTGGCATCAAGTTTGTCGAACGCAACCTGCTCTTCGGGCGAAAGGCTGTCGTAATAGTCCTGCGTGGCCTTGTTGCTCTGATGGGTCTGGATGTCATTGGCAACCTGCCTGCTGGTAGCCACCACCGTCCCTATCGCACCCGCCATCGCCTGCTGGTCCGCCAGCAGCTTGCTGGCATCCGGCAATGCCTCCAGCGCGCGATGTGCCGCACTGGCATCGGTGTTGATGCCCAGCTCCGCCGCCGTGGTCTGCTTGCCGCCGATGGTGATGCTGCCTTCGGTCAGCGTTGCAAGCGTGGAACTGCTGTCGCCGCCACTCTCCGACATCGACATGCCTGGGCCACCGCGAGGGGCGGTAGTGCCCGCCTTCGGATCCCAACCCTTCATCTGCCCGCCGGCACCGCCACTGATGCTGCCCGAGCTGGCCGAGTAGTCCATCTGGTTCTGCAGATCGCTGAAGGTCAGCGTCTGTGCGGTCAGTTCACTGTTGGCCGCGTTGGTGCTGGAAATCGCGCCGCCAATCAGATTCACGTGTCCAGCATCCACATGATAGCCACCGTTGCCGGCAAACAAGCCACTCTGCTGGCCCACGCCCTGGTAGCTGCCCTCTGCCTTGCCTGCGCTGGCGTAGCCATCGGCATTCCACGCATTGCCGAAGGCCACCTGCACGCGCCCACCCACCTGGCTGTTCTTGGACATGCTCTCGGCCATGTCCTGCAGCGATTCGATGGTCAGCGTGCCGCCGGTCTTGACGTCGATGCGGTCGGCCGTGGCGGTCGCGCCACGCAAGGTGGTATCACCCTCGGCCTTAAGCGAAATGTGCTGGCCGGTCAGCGTGGTGTTCTGCCAGGTGTTGCTGTCCGAGTTCGACTTGCTGCTGCCCACGCTGGCTTCGGCATACACGTACACGCCCGTCTGCGCGCCCACGACAACGCCAACGCCCACTTCGGGGCCGGCATTGCTGCTCTTGCTGTGGTCTGCCACGTGCGCCTTGCCCGCTTCCAACAGGATGTCGCCCGCAGAATCCAGGCTGAGTGTGTTGCCTGCGCTCAGGTTGCCCTGCACTACGTGGATGTCGCCCGTCGTGCTGGTCAGGTTGACGTTGCCGCCGCCCTGGATGGTCGAGCCATGTGAAGAAACTCCGCCATCGAAAAATACCAGCTAGACATCTATCTCAATAGCGAACTCATTTCAGCAGAAGGCGGCAAACAAGACCGACTCCTGCATTGCACACCAAACCCCAAACCACATTTATTTCCACACCCAAATTTCGCTCAAAATATAACGAATCAATCTCGAGGAAAGCCAAACTCTAGGTGTGCGAAACAACACCATGCCACTCATACACTCAGCGCAGCCCTTACTCGCCCCAAGTCGCACAAGAAATCTACGAGCTCGGCTCCATTCAGCGCCTGAGAGGCATTCCCGGCGCTGCCGTCCGCGCAACTTCTTGCAAACTTAAATGGAATCTCATCCTCAACCTCATAAAACGACAAAGCCCCCCTATCCAATATGCAAGCAAGAAGCGCAGTTAGCGCAAAAATCTCTTCCCCGGGAAAATTCTCCAACTTCAACTCGAGAGAAGAATATGCAAATAGAATAGCCTGGCCGAAATCATAACCCAACTTACCAATGCCCTCTTCCACATCAGAGCTTACCGACCTCACGTAATCCCTATACCCCCAAGGCTTCATCATCACTTCCCACTATAAACATTAAGCTGTATTCCCGGATACCGGGCCCTAAACTGCAATATTACCTGGAACAACTAGCACACGCCTTCAACTCAGTAAAAAGATCGATCCTACCAACGGCAGACGGATTGTCCCCCAACGATCTTGCAACATTTTCAAGAATCTTGAACTCACCATCAACATCCCTCAGGAAAGCATTCTTTCCGTCAACCTTACCCCAGTCACCCACACTTAGAGTCTTGAATACGGTCTCTCCCTCAGGGGCAGCAACGAAGCCCGCTTCTCCTTCAGCATAGCGACTGAAAGCACGGAGCTCAGACGGCAGCCCCGCAATCTCAACGTTAGCAACGGCGATATTTCCCTTGGCCTGCAACTCTAGAGGTAGAGTGCCGCGCAAGTCGGAGACACGTCCGGCCAGAGATTGCTGGATTTCCGGGGCCGTGGAGTTGGACAAATATCGGGAAAAATTTCCCTGATTCGCTTTACTTCCTGCCTGCTCACCAAGCAATTCTCCTGTCCCGCGCACCAAGCCGCCTGACGTACCTCCAGCCGCGCCAATTTGAGTCAAGGCATACAGCAGCTCTGCCACATCTGGCGAAATTCCAGCCGCTTGGAATGCCTGTCCGCCCCAAGTAGCGGCAGGCTTACCCGTGAACAGCGTGCTGGTGCCGGCTACCGCGTTGTCATAGCCGCTTGCAATCAGAAAACCTGCGCCTACACAGCCGATTATCGACGCACACGATGGTGATATCGCAATACCACCAGCCGCCTGCGCCGCTCCGCCAACCGCCTGCAGGCCGCCGAATGCACGCACTCCAGCCTGATTTCTCGAACCCCAGTCAAACAGGTAATCCGTAAATGCATAGTCGAACAGCTGTTCCTGGGTTGCCACTCCATTGCCCGCCGTGTACAAATAGCCTGGCTGTACCTGCACCTTCAGCCACTGTCGATCATCCAGAGCCTCCGGGGTCGAGCCCAACGCTTCGATGGCTGCCCACTCGGCCCTCTCAACACTGCCTTCCGCGAACCCAGCTGAACATTTGACGAGAGCACACGCTGCTGCTGTGAGCTCAGCTTCACGAACAACGTCGCCGTTGCTCAACTCCTTGATGCGGGCCAGCTCTACTGCATTTAGAAGTCGATTGTTTTCTACGGCATTTTTGCTGATTCCCATACTGAGAGCGATCTGTGCAAGATCGCCCCCCGCCGCACCACCCGCCAGTGCTCCAACCGCCTGAGAGAGCGCCGAAATCGTTTCTTTGTCCGCGTAAGGGAAAGCCTGCATCAGCACGCCCGCAGCGATCTCTCCGCCCGCTCCAGCCAGCGCCCCCCCCTGACGCCGAGCCGCCATTGAGCTCCGCCAGAACTGCACCAAGCAACGCATGTGACAGTGCCTGCGCTACGGCATTGGGATCGCTACCGTGGCCTGTGTCGAATTTTTCTCCGATCAACTGGGCCGCGTAGGGAGCAAGTGCATTGCCCACGACCTGGCTGGCGCCTTGGCCGGACGCACCGCCGATAAGGGCCATAGTAACGGCGCCCAAGGCCCGGCTGTAGTCCCCGCCGATCCCCCACTGGAGTTGGGATCTGTAGAAGTTGCGGTAGTCTGCACTATGGCTGAGGACGTAGTTCTGCCGTCCCTCGGCATCAAGTGCTTGGAAGTCGGCAAGATCCTGTCCCTCAAGCTTTTCCACAAAGCCGTCATAGGCGTTCGCAGCACCGGCCTGAGCGCGGGAGGCAAGGTCTCCAGAAATCTGTCTGCTCGTTGAAAGCACCGTCCCCGCCGCAGCCGCCATCGCCTGCTGATCGGCCAGCAACTTGCTGGCATCCGGCAATGCCTCCAGCGCACGATGCGCGGCACTGGCATCGGTATTGATACCCAGCTCCGCCGCCGTGGTCTGCTTGCCGCCGATGGTGATGCTGCCTTCGGTCAGCGTTGCAAGCGTGGAACTGCTGTCGCCGCCACTCTCCGACATCGACATGCCTGGGCCACCGCGAGGGGCGGTAGTGCCCGCCTTCGGATCCCAACCCTTCATCTGCCCGCCGGCACCGCCGCTGATGCTGCCGGAGCTGGCCGAGTAGTCCATCTGGTTCTGCAGGTCGCTGAAGGTCAGCGTTTGTGCAGTCAGTTCACTGTTGGCCGCGTTGGTGCTGGAAATCGCGCCGCCAACCAGGTTCACGTGCCCGGCATCCACGTGATAGCCACCGTTGCCGGCAAACAAGCCACTCTGCTGGCCCACGCCCTGGTAGCTGCCCTCGGCCTTGCCTGCACTGACATAGCCATCGGCATTCCACGCGTTGCCGAAGGCCACCTGCACGCGCCCACCCACCTGGCTGTTCTTGGACATGCTCTCGGCAATGTCCTGCAGCGATTCGATGGTCAGCGTGCCGCCAGTCTTGACGTCGATGCGGTCAGCCGTCGCGGTCGCGCCGCGCAAGGTGGTGTCACCCTCGGCCCTCAGCGAAATGTTCTGGCCGGTGAGCGTGATGCTTTACCAGCAACACAACTACAGATGATTAACTATCGGCCCTTCGGCCAAGAGTCGCAGCACCTCCCGCAGTTCACTGCAATGGATCCCAGGGCGACCTGAAGAACACAAGCCCAGCAAGGAGATCTCCTTGACTGTAAAACTCACCAAACAATCGAAGTGCAACATTGACATCACTACATACTTTTCGAGAATCCCATAAATCATCGTCAAATGTTACGTAACCACTAGCCGCTCCACCATCAGACCCCCACCACTCCAGAATTTCCATCTTCATATCATCCGAAGAAGTAAAAGCAAACATCCTGAAATTGCCCGGATTTGCGTCCATGCTCATCTTACGGATGTAGCAATCGCTTGCATCGAGAAGCCGCAATCTTACTCGCCCCCCTTGAGCGAACACCGCTCTAACTCCAGCCTCAATCCTACTCCATACCACCCCTTCTGTGATTTCAACATGCGGCCTGGAACGCCCGACAAGAATTTCAACCTCGAACGCTCGACCGTCCTTAAGACTATCATCCATCATCATTCCCACCCCTTCCCCCTTACCCAAACATGAACTCTACCATTACTCGTATCCAACACTCTCACACTATTCAAACCGGCGCGATCAGCAGCCTTTCCGATATCGGACATACAAAAATCACAAACGGATCTTCCTCGGACGACCATACTCATATCCTCCCCTCTTGTAAGGCCTGCATCGAACGCCTGTTGAATCAACGCGATCTCGGCATGTGCCTCTTTCATATTTGAATTTGGACGTCCTGGAGCCACTAAATCTGAGATCAAGGTCGGCCGATTCGGATCGGCCAAATGAGCTGGCCGCGACCCCTGATTGGTATCCCACAGCACTTGGCCACCAATGCTACTCTCTGCAATTACCTCAATTGGCTTTCCACCACCGGGCAACATCGTATTAAGCCTAACATCAACTTTTTGTAGCTCGAACAGATCAGACTTCAGCCGATCGGCGGCGACGATTGACGAATCCGGAACTTGTAGAACGGGATGTTCGATTAAACCGATCCCATCAATATTATCTGGCAGCAGATGCGGGGGCAGCGAGCCATCTGGCTCCAACTTCACCAGCCGCGCCTCTCGAGCTCGTTCGAGCGCCTCCGAGGCGGCGGCCTCCAATGCGGTGGTCTTAGCCCCCTTTGAAAGGAATGCCTCCGGCCCGACCAAGGAAGTTCCGATGTCAAACGTGAGCTTGCCACCAATGTCAGCCGCTTGATCTACGTCTTCAAAATTCCACGAGTTCCTACCACCAGTCAGGTAGTACGCAAGGCCTGCCGTCTTTTCCATGTACCCATTGATGGCCTGACTTATCGCGTTGTTGCGTTTTTCGGAGAAGGCTTGCAAGCCAAGTTTGTCCATCTCCTTGTAATCCGAGAAAAGGCCCAGCAGAACACTGATCTGGTTCATGCTTGCCGCACCAGCTACAAGGTCCTTTCCGCCGGTCCAAAGCCCGTTTACGAACGCAGCACCAGCGACCGCCCGATTCGTCGACAACAGCCAGTCGGCTTCCGCACCGTAGCCTGCGCCACGCAATAGATCAACGGTGTTCGAACCGCACTCACCAACCAGCGAACAGTACACCTTCCTTTGCAGATCTTCGGTGGAAGAGTGAATTGCCAACGTGTCAAGGTTGACCCCAGAACCGGCATTCTTGCTCGCAGCGATGAGCTTATCGGCGTTTTCCGCCATCCAGTCGTCATACTCCCCCTTGTATATAGGAGAGTTATGCGATTCCAATGCAATCTTCGCAAGTGATCGCTGCTCACTGCACGCGATAGACCCTGGCACTTGGCATGCCATCATCAGCTTGTAATCGCGCTCAGCGGAGAGCCGCTCGAAGTTCTCCTTGATATCGCAGTCTTTACCTGCATCAGAACAGATAACAGTCGCCTGAAGGTACTCCATCCGCTCGTCGTGATTCAGGTAGTTGTTCTCAACGGAGTTTTTCGCGATACCCATGCCCAATGTCGCGCCAGAAATTCCTGCACCGGAAAGTCCTCCCGCCATTGCGCCGACCGCTTGTCCGAGCACCCTTACTTGCTCCGCCTGCTCGGGCGTCAACTGCCCCTTATTCTGTTTGGCGTAGTAGTCGCCCAGAAATTTGGCAGCAAGCTCACCACCACCGGCCGCAAGCGCCCCACTCCCCGCCGAGCCACCGTTGGCCTCTGCCAACAGCGCCCCCAGCAACGCGTGCGACAGCATCTGCATGGCCTCACTAGGCACAGCGCTCTGCTTGTTCGGGTCGAACGTCTTGCCGATCAGTTCAGCCGCATATGGTGCCAGCGCATTGGAACCCAGCTGACCCAGTCCCTGTCCTGCAACACCTCCGACCAACGCGCTGGTCACCGCGCCAAGCGCACGACCGTAGACACCGTCAGGAGCCCACTTCTGCTGCGTGACCAACGCCTCGGGGTATGACGGATCGAACACTTTCAGGCGATTGAACTGCTCCTCCGGAGCAAGCGCGTTGAATGCCTCCTTTTCTGCGGCGGTCATCCGTTCCTGATACTTGTCCGTGATCCTGCGCGCGTCCAAACTCCCAATGTCATTGGCAATCTGCTGGCTCGTAGCCAGTACCGTCCCCGCGGCAGCAGCCATCGCCTGCTGATCCGCCAACAACTTGTCCGCGTTCGGCAGCGCCTCCAGCGCGCGGTGCGCCGCAGCGGCATCGGTATTGACCCCCAATTCTGCCGCGCTGGTCTGTTTGCCGCCGATGGTGATAGTGCCTTCGGTCAGTGTCGCCAGCGTCGAACTGCTGTCGCTGCCGCTCTCCGACATCGGCAAGCCCGGGCCACCGCGGGGGGCGGTAGTGCCCGCCTTCGGATCCCACCCCTTCATCTGCCCGCCTGCACCGCCACTGATGCTCCCCGAGCTGGCCGAGTAGTCCATCTGGTTCTGCAGATCGCTGAAGGTGAACGTTTCCGCCGTCAGCGCACTGTTGCCCGCGTTCGTACTGGCAATCGCGCCGCCAATCAGATTCACGTGTCCGGCATCAACGTTGTACCCGCCATTGCCGGCAAACAACCCGCTCTGCTGGCCCACGCCCTGATAATTCCCGTTGGCCTTGCCTGCGCTGGCATAGCCATCGGCATTCCACGCGGTACCCAACGAAACCTGCACGCGGCCGCCCACCTGGCTGTTTTTGGACATGCTCTCGGCAATGTCCTGCAGCGATTTGATGGTCAGTGTGCCGCCGGTTTTGACGTCGATTCGGTCGGCAGTCGCCGTCGCACCCCGCAGGGTGGTATCGCCTTCGGCTTTCAGCGAGATGTTCTGGCCGGTCAGTGTGGTGTTCTGCCAGGTGGTGCTCTCGGCGTTGGACTTGCTGCTGCCCACGCTGGCTTCGGCATAGACATACACGCCGGTCTGCGCGCCAACTGCCACGCCCACGCCTACTTCGGCACCGGCGTTGCTGCTCCTGCTGCGGTCGGCCAGCTGCGACTTGCCCGCTTCCAGCAGGATGTCGCCGGCAGAATCCAGGCTCAGCGAGTTGCCCGCGCTCAGGTTGCCCTGCACCACGTGGATATCCCCGCGGGTGCTGGTCAGGTTGACGTTGCCGCCGCCCTGGATGGTCGAACCGCGCGATACCATGCTGCTACCATCAGCGCTGCTGTTGGCGGTCTTGAAGCCGATACCGGCCTCGGCACTGAACAAGGCACCGCTGCCGCCCTCGCCAAAGGCGTTGGCGACCGCACTGGCCGCCTGATAGGCGTTGGCACCTGCCGCCATGCCCTGCATCTTCTGCAGACGATCATCAGAGTGACGGGCCGCGTCCACGTTGTTGATCAGGTCGATCAGCGGCGACTTCACCCGCGCGAACACGCCGATCTTCAGGTCCTTGTCGCTCTGCGAGTAATGACCGCTTTCGTCGGCGGTCAGCAGCTCGATCTCGGCGGCAGTGATGTTCACGTCCTTGGCGGCCACCACATTGCTGGCCGTCTGCGTGTACTTGCCGCCAGCGGTCAGGTTCACACTGCCGCCCAGGCTGCCGATGCTGCTGGCCACCTGTGACACCTGCGCGCTGTCGTCCTGATGCTGCTCGCGGTGCCAGCCGGAGAACTTTTCGGTATCGGAAATCTGTACCGAGCCGATCGCCTTGCTGTCCGACGTATTGGCGTTGCTGACCGTGTCCTGCCCGCTGCGCACCAGCAGATCGCCAGCCGCACGGATGTTCACGTCCTTCTCGGCGGCGATGTTGGCCGCGGTCAGGCTGATGTTGCCTTCGGTAGTGGCCATGCGCACGCCGCCGCCCACCGAAAGCTGGGTGCCGGTGATGGTGTCGCTGCTGCCGCTGCCCTGGCTCTGCGAGTTGTTGGTACCGAACGGCAGCCCACTCGTGTTGTTGGCAAGGCCCCAACCCTTGCCGCGGCTGCTGCTGTCGCTGCGCTCGGTGTTGTGGGCCACGTCGAACACGATGTCCTTGGTGGCCAGCAGCACGGCGTTGCCCTCGGCCGACATCTGCGTGCCCTGGCTGAGGATCGAGCCCCCGTTGGCAATCAGCGTGAGATCCCCTCCTGCAGCCAACTGGCTGACACGAGCGTCACTGGTCGAATGGCTCTGCTCGCTGTTGGAGCGCTGGCTGCCGGCGGTCACCACGGTCGAGGTAGTGGCCGCACGCAGGCCGGACGCTGCGCCTTCAGCGGTGCGGGTGATCCGTCCCATCGCCGAGCCGCTGTCGGCCATACCGTCGGTGGTCGAATCGCGGGCGCTGCGGTAGGCCTTGGTCGGGTCATAGGTCACGCCCACCGAGAATCCGCTGGACTTGCTCGCCTGACTGGATTCGCTGTCCGTGGTGTCCTGCCGCGCCAGCAGGGCGATGTCCTTGCCCACCAGCGTCAGGTTTTCGCCAGCGGCGACGTCCGAAGCGGCAATCGTCAGCTGGTTGCCAGCATTGATCAGCACATTACCTTCGCGCGAGGCGATGGCCGACCCGACCTGCGTGGTGGACTGCTCGGCGCTGGTGCTGCTGTTCTTCGCGCTGCTGTAGCCCACCGATGCCACGCCGTTGCCAAAGCCTCCGGTAATGCCGGATTTCTTCTTGCTCTCGCTGGATTCACTGCTGTGATGGTCCTCGGCGGCGGTGATCAGTACGTTGTTGCCTGCCCCCAGAATCACGTTGCCGGTGGCATCGACCACCGCACCGACTGCGGTCAGATCGCGACCGGCAGTGATGTTGATGCTCTCGCCCTGGATCGCCGTACCGATGGCATAGCTGTCGCTGTTGTCGACGCTGCGCGTGGTGGTAGTGCTGGAAAGCGTCTTCTTTTTCTTCTCGTAGCTGTCCAGGCTGTAGTCGTGCGTCTCATTGGCCGAGAGCAGGTTGACGTCGCGGCCGGCGGCTACGCTGACTGCGCCATCGCTGCTGTCGACCAGTGCGGCCGTCAGGTTCACGTCGCGGCCTGCGCTCAGCAGCAGATTGTCCCCCGCCTGCAGCGTGCTCCCCCGCACCGTCTCATCACTCTGGCTGACCTGTCGCGAGCTGCGTTTGCCCGCCGCGCTGGAGTCGTTGCTGACACTGTCCACCAGCGCCTGGCTGTTGATGTCACCGCCGGCCTGCAATGCCAGGCCACCACCGGCCTTGATCTGTGCTGCAGCGAGGTTGATGTCCTTGCCAGCAGCCAGCACCACGTCACCAGCGCCCTGCACCGTGGTAACTGCGTGAGTGGTCTGGCTGCTGCGCACATGATTGCGCTCGTCGTAGGTGGAGTCGTTGCGCTGGCCAAGCGTCAACGCACCCAGATCAAGACTGCCGCCTGCCGCCAACTGGGTAAGCCCATCAGCACCGGCATTATGGATCTGCGCGGCCTGCAGGCTGATGTCACCGCCGGCCACCACCGACAACATGCCATCGCCGCTGGGGTTGGTCACATACAGGCCGGCGACACGATCGAGCTGGGTAATCTCGAACGCATGCGTACCACCTGCGCCGAGGGTCTCCACGGTCGAGGCCACAGTGACATTTCCCACCGCCTGCACAGACAGCGCATCAGTAGCGGTAACGGTCGCACCGACGATACGGATGTCCTTGTCCGAGGAAAGACCCACGTACTGGCCGGAGATACTTCCGCCCAGGTGTTCGATGTTGCCGGCATCGATGGTCACCAGCTTGCGGCCGGCGATGTCACCGGTATTGACCAGCCCATTGGCCAGCTTGATGTCCACGTTGGCACCGGCCAGCAGCGTCCCCTGCCCATCCAGGTCGCCCGGACGCAGGCGCAGATAGACCTGCGGCACCAGTGCGGTGGTGGTGCTGCCGTCGGCCAGCGTCACAGTCTGCTCGACGAGCCAGACAATGTCGCTGGTCAGCTGGGCCATCTGCGCCTCGGTCAGCGCCACGCCCGGCCGCAGGCCCCATTCGCTGGCCACGGTAGCGCCGGCTTCCAGCAGCGCGCGGTACTGCGCCTCATCGCTGGCGTAACCATCAAGGAAGCGGCGGCCGGTCAGCTCGCCGATCTGCTCGCGCACCAGCTTCTGTTCGTAGTAGCCGTCACCCAGCCGCTTCTGCACGGTATCGGGCGAGTAGCCCATCTCCCCCAGCAGGTGGTCCGAGCTCAGCCAGGTCTTGTGGTCGGTGAAGCGCGGATCGGTTTCAACCAGATAGTTGCCGCCATTGCGGTTGACGTTGAACAGGCTGGCCGTGGGTGCACGGGTGTCCGGCGCGCCCATCGCGATGCGGTCCGGCGAGTCCCCGGCGGCGGCAACCACGCGCGACCCGGATGCGGCGCCGTTGCCTGCGATACCGCCCACCGTGCCGCCCTGCTGCGTGCCCGCTGCATCGGCCGCCTGCGCCAGCGCGCGCTCCGCACCTGTTCCACCGGCATGGCCCGGGCCCTGTGCACCACCGTGGCCAGGGCCGTCCGGCAGTGTCTTCGGCCCCTGCACGTTGAGGTTGGCCATTGCCGCGCCATCCTGCACGTTGGGCGCGTTGCGGCCCTGGTTGAGGTTACTCAGATCGCCGACGTCGATGGTGAGCGTGCCGTTGGCGGTGATCTGCCCGCCCAGTTGGCCGATCTTTTCGGAGATGGGTGCTGCTTCCCACTGCGTGCGGGTGCCGTTGTAGGCAATCGATGTGTTGTTGAACGTATGCGTTCGAAACAGCTCCACGCCCTCATTACGCACACGGCTGTCCGCACCGTGGCCAACGATCTGCATGTTGCCGCCGGCAGCGATCTGCGCGTAGAGGTTGTTCAGCTCATCTACCGAAAGGCGCATGTTGCCACCCGATCGAATGACCGCATCGGCGCCGACGCCAGGCTGCAGCTGGTCCTCGTAGGCGACGTGGTGCGCCAGGCGGTTCTGCTCGTTGAGGCTGGTTTCCTGGGTGTGCTGGCGTCGCCCGAAAATCGTCGCGTCCGGATTGTTGAAACCGGCGGGGGTGATGAACTGGATGCAGCTGGTGCTGCACGTTCCATACGCATTGGAGAAGGTCAGACGGTCGGTCTGGTAGGTGAACTTCTCCTTGGATTTGAGCACATCGAAGGGGTCGCCACCTGCCACCTGGTCCGGATTGGCGGCAGTACCCTTGCTGACGTAGTAGATCGTGACCGTCCCGTTCACCGGGTCCATGCGCCAGCGCTCGCCACGCACGTCATAGCCCAGGCCGCCGGAACCGAAGAAGAAGCGCGAGGTGTTCGCAGTCAGGCGGATCACCGCTTTGCCCAGCCGGGTGCCGTCGGCAGCAATGAAGGGCTCGTCCTGCAGCACGTCTTCCGGCGCGATGTAGTAGAACTCCCATGCTTTGTAGTTGCTGGTGTCGCTGACCGTTCCCGCCGTGTTCTTGCTGTTCTTCTGCCACGACGCAACAGTCATGCTCGCGGTGGTGTCTATCGTCTTTGTCGAAACGACCGACACATTCTCACGGATGTTGTTGATCACACCCGCATCGATCGCCAGGTTGCCAGCCACATCGATGATCGAACCGATGTTGTCGATCCTGCCGGCCGTGCCCGCAGCAATGCGGTCAGCCCCCAGCGATCCGCCGATGGCCGCATCGCCGCCGCTGTAGATCAGGCCCTTGCCGGTGTTCTGCAGTTCGCGCACGCCCAGGTCCAGGCGCTCGCGCGCGGCCACGGTGCCGACGCGGGTGGCACCGTTGGCATCCTCGGCATGGTTCTTCAGCACGCCGGCGGAGATCGCCACGTGGTCGCCATAGATGCGGCCGGTGCCGAGGTTGTCCAGCACATCGGCTTCGAGGTGGGTCACCTTGCCGTCGATCAGGCCGCGGTTGGTCAGCTGGCCACGGGCATTGAGATGGGTAACGCCTTCGCTGGAGATCTCGCCGTTGGCAGCGTTGGTGATGTTCTGCGCGTTGAGATCGAGGTTGCCGCCCCGCAGCACGCCCTGGTTGTCCAAGTCGCCGGACAGATGCAGGGCCAGCGTGCCGTTGGCAACCCATTCGCCGCGGTTGCTCAGGCCCTGCTGCAGGGTCAGGCTCAGGTCGCGCTGGGCATGCACCTGACCGTCCTCGCTCAGTGCACGCGCCACCAGGGTCTGGCTGCCATCGGCCCGCAGCAGGCCGCCACTGTTGGCAACGCTGTCGGCACTGCTGTCGAGGTTGCCGCCGGTGGTGATGACACCCCCGTTGTTCTGCAGCTGGCCGTTGACCTGCAACCGCGCGCCACCGTCGGTGACGATCTGGCCCTGGCTGTTGTCCAGCCACTGCGTTCCAAACTGCAGCTGGCCCGCCTGCAGGCCGCGGGTACCATCGCCGCCGCGCGTGTTGCGGTTGTCGACACTGGCTGCGGTGAGGGTCAGCAACTGACCGGCGGCAATCGCGCCGGCCGTGTTGTCCAGGTGCCCGCTCAGGGTCAGGTCGAGATTGCGCCCGGCCTGCACGCGCCCGGCGCCGTTGGCCAGCGTCGTCGCCTGCAGCGACAGGCCCGCCGCGCTGGCAAGGGTACCGCCGGCGCTGTTGTCGACACTGGCCAGCAGCAGCCGCGCATCGCCCTGTGCGCTCAACGTGCCACCGCGGTTGTCCAGCGCACCACCGTCCAGCTGTAGCGTGCCCGCCGCCAACAGGCCGCCACTGCTGGCGGTGCCCCGGTTGTCGATGGCCTGCCCTGCGGTATCGATGCGCAGATCAGTGGCCGACTGTATCCGGCCGCCCTGGTTGTCCAGTGCGCCGCTGTGCACGGTCAGCGCACCCGTCTGTGTACCCAGCGTGCCACTGCGGTTGTCCAGTCGCTGGCCACGGGTATCGACGGTCAGCTGGCCGCCCAGCAGCGTGCCGCGCTGGTTGTCGAGGCCGTTGGCCTGCAGCTGCAGCAGCTCGCCGGCCTGCATCGCGCCATCGCTGTTGTCCACGCCTGCAACCGTGGTCAGCAACAGGTCCTTGCCAGCCACCACCGTGCCATGCCGGTTGTCGAAGCTGGCAGCGTCCAACGTCATCGCACCGGCGCTGGACAGCAGCCCCTGGCTGCCGTTGTCGAGACGACCGTCGATGCCCAGTACCAGCTCGCTGCCACCGGCGTGGACGGTACCGCCGCGGTTGTCGACGCTGGCCGCGGTGATCGTACCGGCGCCAGCCAACAGGATGCGCCCGGTATGGTTGTCCAGTGCCTGGCCGATGGCCAGGGCGGACCGGCCACTGCCGGCACCCTGCAGGGTGCCCTGCGCATTGATCAGCTGCTGCGCGGCAACGTCGAGCACACCGTTGCTGGCCAGCGAGCCGCCGCGATTGTCCAGCAGCCCCTGCACACGCAGGCGCAGTGCCTCTTCACCGGTGGCAGTGAGCGCACCGCCGGCGGTAGTCAGGCTATCGGCAGTGATATCGATGCGGCGCGCCGAGGTGGTCGCCTTCGACAGATCTAGGGTCTTGCCCTCCAGTACGAACGTGCCATTGCTGAGCACGCTGCCGCCCGACCCCAGCAGGGTCTGCGCATGCACCTGCAACTGGCCGCTGCCGGCGTGCTGGATCTTGCCTGCGCTGTTGTCCAGCGTCTGTGCCTGCAGCGTCAGGTCACCATTGCTGGCCAGCGTACCGCCGGCATTGCCCAGCGTGGTGGCACTGATGCGGCTGGCGCCCTCGCCACTGGCAATGATGCGGCCACCGGCGTTGTCCAGCGTTCCGGCCTCAAGGTCGAAGCGATCAGCGCCCAGCGTTGCCTCGCGATGGTCCACCGCGTCCGCACGCAGGGTCAGCGTGGCCGCAGACACCAGCGTGCCCTTGCTGCCATCCAGGCGGGTCGTGGTGATGTCCAGGCCCAGGTTGCCGGCCTGGCGGATGGAACCGGCGGTGTTGTCGACCCGCGCGGCAGTAATGGTCAGTCGGTTGGCATTGCTGGCGATGGTGCCTTCATGGTTGTCCAGCGTCCGGGTAACCTGCAGCGCGCTGTCGGCCGTACCGGCGGCACTGAGCGTGCCCTTGCGGTTGAGCAGTTCACCGGCCTGCACGTCCAGCGCGCCGTTGCCGGCAATCGTGCCGCCTCTGTTGTCCACGGCCTGCACCACGCGCACCTGCAGCGCGTCGCTACCCGTTGCGCTGAGGTTGCCGCCGGCGTTGTCCAGGCGTTCGGCATTGATCGCAATACGCTCGGCCTGGGTGGTGCTGCCGGCACCCAGCACCAGCTCCCCACCCTCAAGCGTCAGCGACGACTGGCTGAGAATCCGGCCCGCCGCGCCCTGCAGCGCATCGGCACGGATCTGCAGCGTGCCGCTGCCCGCGTGTTCGATTGCACCGCTACGGTTGTCCAGCCGCGCCGCCTGCAGCAGCACATCGCCCGTGCCGGCCAGACGGCCGCCGTTGCGGTTGTCCAGCAGCTCGCGCGCCTGCACCTGCAACAGGCCGTTACCCGCAGCCAGTACCCTGCCGCCCTGGTTGAGCAGACTGCCAACCTGAAGCTGCAACGCACCGTTACCGGAGATCGTACCGGCGCTGTTGTCCAGATCGTCGCGCACGCTCAGCGTCGCGCCTTGGGTACCGGCCGACTGCAGCGTGCCCTTCTGGTTGTCGATGCCGCCGGCGTCGATGCGCAGGCCTGCATTGCCGAGCACCTGCCCGCCCTGGTTGTCGAAGGTTCCGCGCACATCCAGCGCCAGCTCGGAAGTGCCGAGCGAGACGATCTGGCCACCGGCATTGCGCAGGCCATCGGCGTTGATCTGCACGCTCTGGGCGGAGGTGGTGCCGCCACTCACATCCAGCTGGCCACCGGTCAGCGTCAGGTCGCCGTTGCTGAGCAGGCGGCCTTCGCTGCCACGCAGGGTATCGGCGTGCACGCGCAGGGAGCCATTGCCTGCCTGCTGCAGCAGGCCCCTGCTGTTGTCCAGCGTGGTCGCTGTCAGGTTCAGATCGCCATTGCCGGCCACGGTGCCACCGGCGCTGTTGTCCAGCGTACCGGCGCGCAGCGTGCTGCCTTGGTTGCCCAGCGACAGCAGGTTGCCACCGCGGTTGTCCAGCGTGCCGGCGACGATCTGGAACTGTCCTGCGGTGAGCGTGCCATTGCGCACGTCCGCGTTGCCCACCGTCCAGTCCAGGCGACCGAGCGTGCTCAGGCGGCCACCGGCACCGGTCCAGTCGCCGGTGGTCAGCAGCAGCCCGCCGTCACCGGCATGCTCGAGGCGACCGCCTGCATTGGATACCCGGCCTGCGCCCAGGGTCAGACGCTCGGCGTTGGTGGCCAGCAGGCCACCGTCGTTGTTGAACGTGTCGTGCACCGTCCAGGCCGATGCTGCACTGCCGGCATGGCGCAGCTCGCCTGCCCGGTTGTCCAGCGACCGCGCCTCCAGCTGCAGCGTACCGGCCACGCTCAGCGTGCCCTTCTGGTTGGACAGCGCACCCAGCTGCAGCGCAGCGTCGCCGTGCACCTGCACGGTGCCGCCGTCGTTGTTCAGATCGCCCCTGGCCTGCAGCGAGGCCACGCCAATGCGACCTCCGCTGTTGTCCAGACCATTGCCGGCAACCAGCGAAACACGACCGCCGCTGCTGATGCTGCCGCCGTCGTTGTCGAGAAGGCCGGCGATGTCCAGCACACCCGTGGCCAACGGAACCACCGGCGTCACCGGCGTACCGCCCCCCGTGCCGGTACCGGGGGTACCTGTACCGGGCGTACCGGTTCCGGGCGTTCCGGTACCTGGCGTTCCGCCGCTTCCCGGGGAGGTGCCGCTGCCGGGGGTACCGCCGGTACCGCCCGACGCCACCGCATCCAGCGCACCGATCAGGCCGTCGCTGCGATTGCTCACGCTGCCCGCGTTGGCATTGAACGCCTGCACGCCGGTCTGCTCGATCGCACCGCCACGGTTGCGCAGCCCCTGCGCCTGCAGCTGCAGGCGCTGTGCATTGAGCTTGCCGCCACTGTTGTCCAGCGTGCCGCCGGAAGTGATTGCAGCCTCGCGCGTGGCGGCTATCGTGCCGCTGTTGGCCAGATCGCCGCTCGCCTGCACGCGCACGTTCTGCAGCGACTGCAGCGCGCCGGTGTTCTCCAGCCGGCCATCCACCGTGACCACCAGTTCGCCGGCCTGCGCACCGATGCTGCCGGCATTGCGCACGCCCACGCCGTGTTCATTGCCCACCAGCCAGATCTTGTTGGCGAACATGCCGCCCAGCGCGCCCACGTCCAGCGCGAAGGTCGGTGCATCGCCGCTGGCCGCCGTGGCGGTCACTTGGTTGTGGTCGGCACTGACCACGTTGTTGCCGAGCGATGCCTGCAGCTGGTTGGCCCAGATGCCGGCGTTGACCTTCAGCGATCGGGTGATCAGGTCGGTGTAGTCGGCGCGGCTGGTATCGAGGCCATCGCCGTTGACCTCGATCGCCCCACCACTGACCCGATAACCTTCCAGTGCACCGGCACCGGTGAACATCGGCGTACCGGTGGTGAGCGTGACGCGGCTGGCATTGAGGAAACCGCCGCCGTTGACCTGGATACCGGCCGGATTGGCGATGATCACCTCGGCGCGCTGTCCAGCCACTTCCACGTAGCCATTGAGTCGGCTGGCCGGGCCATTGACCTCATTGAGGATGACCCGTGCGCTGCCGGTGGCCAGCCATGGATTGCCCTGCACCCAACCGCCCAGCTGCGTCTGCACCTGGCCACGCGCATTGTTGAGGATCACGCCCTCGCGGCCGACATCGAACTGCGAATAGCGATTACGTGAGACACCACCGGCCGACGGCGTGGTGATGTTGACCATCGGCACGCCGTTCGGCGCGGTCACCACGGTGGGCCGCTCACGGCCGGGCGCATTGGGATCGGACAAGATGTGGCCACCCGACTGCGCCTGCGCCAAGGGCAGCAGGCTGACCCAGCCCAGCGAACACATCAACGCGAAGCCCAGGGGCGACAATGCGGCGCTCTGCCGGCCAGCGACCTGGCCGACCAGGCCACCGCCGCCCTTCACCAGTTCCGAAGCGACCTGCCACACGCGCAGCGCGCGGTTGAAAACCAGGCGATAGATGCTGTTCATTTCACGAATCCTTGTGCCAGATCAGTAACGCCACGCCAGGCTGAAACCGAAGGTGGTGTAGTCGGTAGGGAAGTTGGCCGGTTTGTGCAGTGCCGAGCCCACGAAGCCATCCCAGGAAAGCTGCTGCCAGCCGCCGCGCAGGCCCAACGCCATGCCGGCCAGATCGCGGCCGGATTGCCATTGCGCCGACGGCCCGCCGATGCGGCCGTAGTCGGCGGCGACGTAGAACTCCTGACCGCCGCCGATGCCCAGCGACAGATCGTTGCGCAGCGACCAGCCGCGCTCACCGCTGAGCGAGCTTTCGCCGTCGAAGCCGCGCACCGTGTAGCGGCCACCAATCGCAAAGCGATCCTGTGGCGACAACGGCGTGCGGTTCCACTGCGCGCGCCAGGCGGCGGTGTAGCGCAGTCGCTGCTTGCCCAGCTGGAACGGCACGGTGAACTGCGCGTCAGCGGTGATCACCTTCATCCGCGAGGTGCCTTCCAACGGCAGGGTCGGATCCCACGCCTGGGCCATCTCTTCCGGCGAACGCAGGGCATGGAAGGCACCTGTTCCGCGGCGGTAGGCCAGCGTGGTATCGAGCGTCGCCGCGCCGATGAACTGCTTGTGGCTCAGGCCAAGCTCCCAGCCCGACGTGCGGCGGCGCTGCACCTCGATCTCGGTATCGTCGATGTAGTTCTTCGACGTGCGCTGCCAACCGCGACCGAAGATGCCCAGCTTGGTTTTGGCGTTGCGCAGCAGCAGGCGATCCACCCGTGCCTCGGCATTGCCGCTGCGGCCGCTGTAGTCATAGCTTTCGTAGGCCCCGACCACCGTCTGGCGGTAGTCGTAGGCACTGGCCGTGGCGCCGAACAGCCAGTAGCCGTAGGGCACGTCGTAGTGCGCGGTCCAGCTGCTGGTGTCCTTGCCTTGGCCGTTGAACACGCCGCGCCCGGCACTGACGTAGAACAACTCGTTCAGGCCCAGCGGATTGTCCAACGACAGTGTGGCGTTGGCCTGCAGTTTGCCGGTGCCCTGGCTGCCGGCATCGTCCAGGGTCACGCTGGCGCGCACCGGCGAACGCTGCTTCCAGTCGATCTGCAGGTCGCTCTGCCCGGGTGCGGCACCTTCGCCATCGGCGGGTGCGATCTTGATGTCCGCGCTGACGGTGGGCACGCGCTGCAGGTTTTCCAGGCCCTGCTCGATGTCCCGCAGGTTGAGCAGGCCACCGCTGCGGATCGGCAGCGCATTGGCGAGGACCGGATGCCGCGCGTCCGCCTCGGAAAACACCGCCTCGCGGAATCGCCCCGGTACCACCGACAGCGTCAGCGTGCCGGTATTCAGATCCTGCGGGGCCGACAGCACGCGGGTGGTGACATAGCCGCGCGCGATGATCGCATTCTGCACACGCTTCATCACTACGTTGATGCCTTCAGTGCCCAGGCAGCGGCCACTGGCGGGATCTTCGCGCGGATCGGCTGCGGCCAATGCCCACTGGAAGCCCTTGGCACCCTCGCCCTCCAGCACGATGCGATCAATACGCACGCAGGGCTGCTCCTGCGTCGGCAGGCGCTCCCCCTGTTCACCCTGGCTGCTCTCCAGGCGTACATCGGGCCGGCTTTCCTGCTGCTCGCGCAGCGCGCGTTCGCGCTCCTGCTGGCGCAGCAGCTCCTGTGCGCCCGGGTCACCCACCTGCTGGGCAGCAGCACTGAAGGCCATGCCCAGAAGCAGCACCCCTCCACCAACGCGGCGCGCACCGCGCACAGACTTCTTCCTTGCTTGCACAATCAATTCCAGGTGTTGATGCCACGCGTCAGCGGTCCTGCTCCCGGAAGGGAGAAGGGCCAACCCGAAGGCTTGAATCGAGGTTCGCCGGGGATATGCAACGGCATGCCACCGCGCCCGACGCGAAGTGGCGCATAGGCTATCGGCTGCCCCGAGGATTTCTATAGGGAAATTTTCAAATGCCCAGAGCTACGGGAAAGCACACCGCAGACGGCAATCCAGAGTATGCGGGGGCACGCGCCACGCCGCAAAGCAACAGTGTTCAGCACAACGCCTTCCGCCGGCCCACGCTACAGTCGGCGCATGACCGTGTTCCTGCAGATCGAAGGCACCGCCATCGTTGACATCCCCAGCCTCTATGCGGAGATCAACCGGGTTTTCATGGCCGGCGAAGACTGGCAGCTCGGGCCCAGCCTCGATGCGCTGGACGATCTTCTGTACGGCGGCCATGGTGTGCTGGCCGGGCACGAAACCGCCACGGTGGTCTGGCGCGACATCGAGCGCAGCCGCGAGGCACTGGGACTGGAGACCACACGTGCGTGGCTGGAGCACAAGCTGCGGCAACCGGGTACGTTCAATGCCGAAACCATCGGCCAGCAGCTGGACGCCCTGCAGCGCGGCGAGGGGCAGACCTACTTCGACATCGTGATGCAGATCTTCGCCGGCCACCGGAACGTTGCACTGCTGCCGGCCTGAGGGTGGCGTCGACAGCGGTGCGCGCAACCGGTCCTGTGCGCGCCCCCGTGCAGTCCGGCCGTGCGTGCCAGGGCACCCGTTCCGATGGACCAGGTCCCCCCTGGCAATCGAGGCACCCCGGGCCCCTACCCGTTACCATGGACGACCCTGTACCCGCTCCGCCCCCGCTGCCTTCCGGCGCGAGCGGACGCCCCTGATCCACGAGTCCCATGTCCAAAGACAAGTCCGCCGAACACACCCCGCTGATGAAGCAGTTCTTCGCAGCCAAGTCCGACTATCCGGACCTGCTGCTGTTCTTCCGCATGGGCGACTTCTACGAGCTGTTCTACGACGACGCGCGCAAGGCCGCGCGCCTGCTCGACATCACCCTGACCCAGCGCGGCAGCTCCGGTGGCGCACCGATTCCGATGGCCGGCGTGCCGGTGCATGCCTACGAGGGCTACCTGGCACGACTGGTGGCGCTGGGCGAATCGGTGGCGATCTGCGAACAGATCGGCGACCCGGCGCTGGCCAAGGGTCTGGTCGAACGCAAGGTGGTACGCATCGTCACCCCGGGCACGGTCACCGACGAAGCGTTGCTGGACGAGCGCCGCGACACCCTGCTGATGGCGCTGTCACGCAACAAGAGCGGCTATGGGCTGGCCTGGGCCGACCTGGCCGGCGGCCGCTTCCTGGTCAACGAAGTCGACACCGACGATGCACTGGAAGCCGAGCTGGCCCGTCTGGAACCGGCCGAACTGCTGGTGCCGGATGAAGAGAACTGGCCGGACTTCCTGCGCCAGCGCAGCGGCGTACGTCGCCGCGCACCGTGGCTGTTCGACGCCGACAGCGGTCGCCGTCAGCTGCTGAACTTCTTCAAGCTGCACGACCTCAGTGGCTTCGGCATCGACGACAAGCCGCGTGCTACTGCCGCTGCCGGCGCCCTGCTCGGTTATGTCGAGGAAACCCAGAAGCAGCGCCTGCCGCACCTGACCTCCATCTCGATGGAAACCGCCAGCGAAGCGATCGCGATGAACGCGGCCACGCGTCGCCATCTGGAGCTGGACACCCGCGTCGACGGCGATACCCGCAACACCCTGCTCGGCGTGCTCGACAGCACGGTGACGCCGATGGGTGGCCGCCTGCTGCGCCGCTGGCTGCATCGGCCGTTGCGCCTGCGCGAGGTGCTGGTGCAGCGCCACCACGCGGTGGAAACACTGATCGACCGCGGCGCGGACGCAGATATCCGCGAGCAGTTCCGCCGCCTCGGCGACCTGGAACGCATCCTGACCCGCGTCGCCCTGCGCTCGGCGCGGCCGCGTGACTTCTCCACCCTGCGTGATGGCCTGGGCCTGCTGCCGGCCGTACGCGAGGTGCTGGCACCGCTGGATTCACCGCGCCTGCAGACCCTGCACGCGGCACTCGGCGAGCACGACGAGTGCGCGCACCTGCTGGCCAGCGCGATTGCCGAGATGCCGCCGCTCAAGCTCAGCGATGGTGGCGTGCTGGCCGATGGCTTCGACGCCGAACTGGATGAACTGCGCCGCCTGTCGACCCACGCCGACCAGTTCCTGGTCGACCTGGAACAGCGCGAGCGCGAGAGCAGCGGCATCGCCACCCTGAAGGTCGGCTACAACCGTGTGCACGGCTACTACATCGAAATCAGCAAGGGCCAGTCCGAGCGCGCGCCGGTGCATTACACCCGCCGGCAGACGCTGACCAATGCCGAGCGCTACATCACCGAAGAGCTGAAGGCGTTCGAGGACAAGGTGCTGTCCGCCCGCGACCGCTCGCTGTCGCGCGAGAAGTACCTGTACGAGCAGCTGCTGGACACGCTGGGCACCCAGCTGGAGCCGCTCAAGCAGTGCGCCGCCGCACTCAGCGAACTGGATGTGCTGGCCGCCTTCGCCGAGCGCGCACAGGCGCTGGACTGGGCGCGCCCGGAACTGCAGGCCGAGCCGTGCCTGAACATCGAACGCGGCCGCCATCCGGTGGTGGAAGCCGTGCGCGACCAGCCGTTCGAGCCCAATGACCTGGACCTGCACCCGGACCGTCGCATGCTGGTCATCACCGGCCCGAACATGGGCGGTAAATCGACCTACATGCGGCAGAACGCGCTGATCGTGCTGCTGGCCCACATCGGCAGCTTCGTGCCGGCCAGCCGCGCGTTGATCGGCCCGATCGACCGCATCCTGACCCGCATCGGCGCCGGCGATGATCTTGCCCGTGGGCAGTCGACCTTCATGGTCGAGATGGCTGAAACCAGCTACATCCTGCATCACGCCACCGCGCATTCGCTGGTGCTGATGGACGAGATCGGCCGCGGCACCTCGACCTACGACGGCCTGGCCCTGGCCGACGCGGTGGCGCGCCACCTCGCCTACGAGAACCGCTGCTACACGCTGTTTGCCACCCATTACTTCGAACTGACCGCGCTGGCCGACGAGCAGCACGAGGGCGGCCGCAGCGGCATCGCCAACGTGCATCTGGATGCCGTCGAGCACGGCGAAGCGCTGGTGTTCATGCATGCAGTGAAGGACGGCCCGGCCAACCGCAGCTTCGGCCTGCAGGTGGCTGCCCTTGCCGGCCTGCCGCGTGCCACCGTGGCACAGGCGCGTCGACGCCTCGCAGAGCTGGAGCAGCGCGGCGGCGAAAGCCATGCCGCCGGACTCGCCCCGCAGGCGCTGGATGCACCGCAGCAGTTCGGGCTGTTTGCCGCCCCGCCGAACAAGGCGCAGGAGGCGCTGGCCGCGATCGACCCGGACGAGCTGACCCCAAAGCAGGCGCTGGAAGCGCTGTACCGGTTGAAGGCCCTGCTGTAATCCCGGCCGCCGGGCATGGCCCGGCGCTACCGTCGTAGAGCCGAGCCCACGCTCGGCTGCCCTTCGCACTTCCGTCGTGTACACGGCGTTATGCTCGGGCGGTTCGTCCTTCACAGACCGGAGACCGCCATGAACACCGAATCCCTCGCTGCATCCCTCTTCCAGCAGCTGCAGCAGGGCCAAGGCCTGCAGCAGGTGTCACAGCAGCTCGGCCTGGACAGCAGCCAGGCCACCCAGGCCGTCGGCAGCGCCCTGCCCCTGCTGCTCGGCGCGATGGGCCAGAACGCCAGTGAGCCGCAGGGTGCGCAGTCCCTGCTCAATGCCCTGCAGCGCGACCACCTCGGTTCGGCCGGCGGCGGTGGTGGCGGTTTCGATCTCGGCGGCATCCTCGGCGCGGTGATGGGCGGTGGCGGTGGCAATGCCACCAACGGTGCCGGCATCCTCGGCCACGTCTTCGGTGGGCAGACCTCGCAGGCGGCCGAAGCGCTGGGCCAGAAGACCGGCCTGGACAGCGGCAAGTCCAGCCAGCTGCTGGCGATCCTCGCCCCCATCGTCATGTCGTTCCTGGCCCAGCGGTTTGCCCAGAGCGGCAACGCCGGCCAGCTCAGCCAGGCCCTGGGCCAGGAAGCACAGCAATCCGGCGGCGGCATCGGCAGCCTGCTCGGCGGTGCGCTCGACCAGGACGGTGATGGCCAGTTCGGCGCCAGCGATCTGCTCAAGCTCGGCGCGGGCCTGCTCAAGCGCTGATCGCGCACAACGATCCAAGCGCTGCCGACCATAGGCAGTCACTATCGCATCGGTTGAATCAATCGAATTTACCCATCATTAGGCGATGCCTATGGTGGGTAAGCGATCTGATTCCCTCATTCGCCAGTCCACAGGTAGAGACCCATGAAAAGCGAAGCGAAGTGCCCGTTCAACCATGCCGTCGTCGGTGATGCGACGACCAACCGCGACTGGTGGCCGAACCAGCTGCGCGTGGACCTGCTCAACCAGCACTCCACGCGCTCCAACCCGCTTGATGCGGGCTTCGATTACGCCACGGCCTTCAACGGGCTGGACTACAGCGCGCTGAAGGCCGACCTGAAGGCGTTGATGACCGACTCGCAGGACTGGTGGCCGGCCGACTTCGGCCACTACGGCGGCCTGTTCATCCGCATGGCCTGGCACAGCGCCGGTACCTACCGCATCGACGATGGCCGTGGCGGCGGTGGTCGCGGCCAGCAGCGCTTCGCGCCGCTCAACAGCTGGCCGGACAACGTCAGCCTGGACAAGGCGCGACGCCTGCTGTGGCCGATCAAGCAGAAGTACGGCCAGGCCATTTCGTGGGCCGACCTGCTGATCCTGACCGGCAACGTCGCACTGGAATCGATGGGCTTCAAGACGCTCGGCTTTGCCGGCGGCCGTCCCGATACCTGGGAGCCGGACCAGGACGTGTACTGGGGCCGCGAGACCACCTGGCTCGGCGGCGACGTGCGTTATGCACATGGCTCCGAAGGCGTGCAGGAGGATCACGGCGTATTGGTGTCCGATGACGATGCCGATGGCGACGTGCATTCGCGCAAACTGGAAAACCCGCTGGCCGCGGTACAGATGGGCCTGATCTACGTGAATCCGGAAGGCCCGGACGGCAATCCCGATCCGGTGCTGGCCGCGCATGACATCCGTGACACCTTCGGCCGCATGGCGATGGACGATGAGGAAACCGTCGCCCTGATCGCCGGTGGCCACAGCTTCGGCAAGACCCACGGTGCCGGCCCGGCCGACAACGTCGGCAAGGAACCGGAAGCGGCGGGCCTGGAAAGCCAGGGCCTCGGCTGGGCCAACAGCTTCGGCAGTGGCAAGGGGGGCGACACCATCACCAGCGGCCTGGAAGTCACCTGGACCCGTACGCCCGCACAGTGGAGCCATGACTTCTTCGAGATCCTGTTCGGCCACGAGTGGGAGCTGAGCAAGAGCCCGGCTGGCGCTCACCAGTGGGTCGCCAAGAACGCGGATGCGGTGATCCCCGATGCGCACGATCCGTCGAAGAAGCACCGCCCGACCATGCTGACCACCGACCTGTCGCTGCGCATGGACCCGGCCTACGAAAAGATCTCGCGGAAATTCCTTGCGGATCCGCAGGCCTTCGCCGATGCGTTCGCCCGCGCCTGGTTCAAGCTGACCCATCGCGACATGGGCCCGCGTGCGCGCTACCTCGGCCCGGAAATCCCAACTGAGGAATTCATCTGGCAGGACCCGGTGCCGGAAGCCAAGCACCCGTTGATCGACGCCAAGGACATCGCCGCGCTGAAGCAGAAGATCGCGGCAACTGGGCTGAGCGTGGCGGAGCTGGTGTCGACGGCGTGGGCTTCGGCGTCGACCTTCCGCGGCTCGGACAAGCGCGGTGGTGCCAACGGTGCGCGCGTGCGCCTTGCGCCGCAGAAGGATTGGGCGGTGAACCAGCCGCAGCAGCTGGCCAAGGTGTTGGCCGCGCTGGAAAAGGTCCAGACCGAGTTCAACGGCGCAGGCAGCAAGCAGGTGTCGCTGGCCGACCTGATCGTGCTGGCCGGTGGCGTCGGCATCGAGCAGGCGGCAAAGGCCGGCGGCCACGACCTGAGCGTGCCGTTCACCCCGGGCCGCACCGATGCCAGCCAGGAGCAGACCGACGTCGAATCGTTCGCGGTGCTGGAACCGGCTGCAGATGGTTTCCGCAACTACCTCAAGGGCGCTTACAGCGTGCCGGGCGAGGCGCTGCTGATCGACAAGGCGCAGCTGCTGACCCTCACCGCACCGGAAATGACCGCGCTGGTCGGTGGCCTGCGCGTGCTTGGCGCCAACATCGATGGCGGCAAGCACGGCGTGTTCACCAACCGACCCGGCACGTTGAGCAACGACTTCTTCGTCAACCTGCTGGACATGGGCACGACCTGGAAGGCGACCGGTCGCGAAAGCTATGAAGGCCGCGGCCGCAGCGATGGCGCTGCACGCTGGACGGGCACCCGTGCGGACCTGGTGTTCGGCTCCAACGCCGTGCTGCGCGCATTGGCCGAGGTGTATGCCAGTGCCGATGGCGAGAAGAAGTTCGTGCAGGATTTCATCGCCGCCTGGACGCGGGTGATGGAACTGGACCGCTACGACCTGCACGGTTGACGTGACCGGGTAGATGCCAACCTTGGTTGGCACATGGCAAAGCGCCCACCAAGGTGGGCGACTACCAAAGCATTCGCACCATGAACTGGTAGATGCCAACCTTGGTTGGCACGCGACACAACGCCCACCAAGGTGGGCGGCTACCAGAGCGTTCGCACCATGAACTGGTAGATGCCAACCTTGGTTGGCACACGGCACAACGCCCACCAAGGTGGGCGGCTACCGAGGCGCTCCGGCCTTCAACCGCTGCAGGATCGGGGCGAACAGCGGCGCCTGCATCGAACGCGGCGGCTGCACGGCTTCACCCTTCTCGACCGCCTGCCAGTACGACCACGGCAACGCCTTGTCGCCCAGCTCGTAATCCATGCCGTCCCAGCCGTCTTCGCGGAACGCGTAGAACGCCCAGTGCACCTTCTGCTGCTCGGCCACATCCAACACGTCGCGCAGGTAGCGGCCGCAGTCCGGCCAGCGACGCATGCAGCCGAACTCACCGATCACCATCCGGTTGGCACCAATGCCGTGTGTCTTCGCCCAGTCCATCGGCTGCTGCAGGTAGCTGCGCACGCGCGCGGCATCCCAGCGCTCGCTGCGGTCGCCGAACGGCACTTCGGCGGGATAGCGGTACGGTGTGCTGCGCTTCTGGTTCGGCGCACTGGTGGCCGCGTACGGCTCGTACATGTGCACGCTGTACAGCAGCTTCGCGTCGTCCAGCGGCGCCGGCCAGTAGTCGAACGCATCGGCCGCGGCATACCAGCCGGCATCAAGCATCAATGGCATGTCTGCATCGACCGCGCGCACACTGGCCACCAGTTCCGTGTACAGCTGGCGCAGATCGCGCGGCCCACCTTGCACGCCCGCATACCACTTCAGCATGTCCTCGCGGGAGGCGTGTTCGGCCAGCGTGGTGCCGTATTCCGGTGCCGGCTCGTTGATCAGGTTGTAGCCGGCCAACGCCGGGTGCCCTTTCAGCGCGGCGGCCAGATCACGCCAGAAGCGCTGCGCAGGTGCGTGGTTGTCGAAGGACTGCCACAGGCGCTGGTCGACCACGTCGCCGTTCTTCTGTTTCCAGCGCAGCAGCGGCAGTGAGAGCGGCACCAGCACGACCTTCAGGCCCACGGCATTGGCGTCATCCAGCGCGCGACGCAACGTGGTCACGTCAGCCTGGACCAGGCCCTGGTAGTGGTCGGCATCGCCCATCAGGAAATCGCGGCCGCCGGCACTGCGCCACTTGTCCGGGGTCAGTCGTACCCAGGTGGCGCCGGTGTCACGCAGGGCCTGGAAGTACGCGCGGTCGGGCGGCGCTTCGTTGAAGCTGTTGCCACCGCGCTGCGGGGTATCCCAGAAGGTGATGTCGGCGGCGAACACCGGGACGGCGGCGGACAGGGCCAGGCACAGCAGGCTGCGGCGCAGGAACATGGTGGGCTTCCATGAAGAGGACCGTCCAACGTGCGGGGCGCAAGCCGAACGGTGGCTGAGCGCGGGCGGCAAGCGCCCACCAAGGTGGGCGACTACCAGAGCGGGCCGGACCCACGACACGGTAGATGCCGACCTTGGTCGGCACAGGGCACAGCGCCCACCAAGGTGGGCGGCTACCAGAGCGCGGGCCGGCTCAGTCAGGCGAATTGCCGTCAAAGCGCGTCGAGATCACCCAGGGCGCGGATCAACCGTCGCGCGCGCTTGTCCGGCTTGTGCTCCGGCGCCTGGTAGCCATCACGCGCGGCAATGCGCAGCGCACGCAGTTCGGCGCGGCGTGCCCTAGAGGCTTCGCTCTCGGCATACAGCTGCTGCGCCACCGGCGCCGGACCACGCTGGTCACTCAGGCCCAGTACCTGGATCTCGAAGTGTTCTTCACCGCGATCGACCAGCAGCTGCTCCCCCACACGCACCGCGCGCGAGGATTTCGGGCGCTGCCCAGCCACGGATACCTTGCCGGTCTCGATCGCCTGTTTTGCCAGGCTGCGGGTCTTGAAGAAGCGGGCCGCCCACAGCCAGATGTCCAGACGGACGCTGGGCGCCAACGGGGAAAGCTCGGACATCGGTGGGGACTACTCCGTTCGCTTGTTCAGGGGGCGCGGATTGTCGGGGTCGGTACGGCAACCCGTACCCCCGATCAATGCCGGCGTTCCGGCAGCCAGATCCTGGCGCTGGCTGCCGACCAGGCACTCGGGGCGGTCGGTCGGCCGCACCTGGGTATCGCCCAGCCGGTCACCTGACGAACATGCGGCCAGTGCCGCTGCGATCAAGGCCACCACGATGATCCGCGTCATCTGCTGTCGTTGATGCATTGCCACATCCTGCAAACCGGCTTGATGCTAGTGTGCGCCTCCCGGGAATCGATCACCACTCCATGGCCAAAGCGCCGCTTGACCTGACCTCCGGCCCGATCGGCCGCAACCTGCTGCTGTTCGCGCTGCCGATCCTGGCCGGCAACATCGCGCAGTCGCTGAACGGCTCGGTGAATGCGGTGTGGGTGGGACGCTTCCTCGGCGAAGCGGCACTGACCGCCACCGCGAACGCCAACAACATCATGTTCTTCCTGATCGGTTCGGTGTTCGGCTTCGGCATGGCCTCGACCATCCTGATCGGCCAGGCCATCGGTGCACGCGACATTGCCCAGGCACGGCGCGTGGTCGGCACCAGCGCCACGTTCTTCATCGGCCTGTCGGTGATCATCGCCATCGCCGGCTGGTTCCTGGCCCACCCGCTGCTGGCGGCGATGGGCACGCCTGCCGCCTCGCTGCCTTTGGCCGAGGCCTACCTGCGCATCATCTTCCTGGCGATGCCGACGCTGTACGCCTTCGCCTTCCTCAGTGCGGCACTGCGCGGTGCCGGCGACTCGCGCACGCCGTTCCGTTTCCTGCTGGTCTCGGTGGTGCTGGACATCGCCCTGAACCCGGTGCTGATCTTCGGCATGGGGCCGTTCCCGGAACTGGGCATCGCCGGCTCGGCCTGGGCCACGCTGGTGTCGCAGACGCTGTCGCTGACCGGCCTGCTGCTGTACATGCGACACAAGCGGCACACGCTGTGGCTGGGCCGCGCCGACATGCACCTGTTCAAGCTGGACATGACCATCCTGCGCGCGCTGGTGGTCAAGGGCGTGCCGATGGGCCTGCAGATGGTGCTGATCTCGCTGTCTGTGATCATGCTGATGACGATGGTCAACCAGTACGGCACCGACACCGGCGCAGCCTACGGTGCGTCGTTGCAGCTGTGGAACTACGTGCAGATGCCGGCGATGGCGATCGGCGCGGCGTGTTCGTCGATGGCCGCGCAGAATGTCGGTGCGCAGCGCTGGGACCGCGTTCGCGGCACCGCTCGTCAGGGCATCCTGTTCAACTTCCTGCTGACCGGCGCGTTGATCCTGCCGCTGGTACTGCTGGACCAGTATTCGCTGGCCTTGTTCCTGCCGCAGGGCAGCGAGTCGCTGCAGATCGCGCGGCACCTGAACCACATCGTGATCGGTTCGTTCCTGTTCTTCGGCGTCAGCTTCGTGATCTCTGGCGTGGTGCGCTCCACCGGCGCGGTGCTGCCGCCGCTGCTGATCCTGGCGGCGTCGCTGTGGGGGGTGCGCGTGCCGTTCGCCGAATTCCTGCAGCCGTACTGGGGCGCGGACGCGATCTGGTGGAGCTTCCCGGCCGGTTCATTGGTGTCGATGCTGCTGTCGCTCGCGTATTACCGCTGGGGTGGCTGGCGCAAGGCGAGAATGATCAGCAAGCCGGTGCACGCGGAGGAACTGGCCACGCCGTCGGAGATTCCGGCCTGCCCGCCGTCGCCGGTGGCCGACCCGGATGCTGTGACCCGTTAGCGCCGGGCCACGCCCGGAGAGCGCAGCGGTTGCCAGAAATCCGCCGGGCATGGCCCGGCACTACCGCTTTTTCTTCGTGGCGTTGTGCTTTGCGGCCGCACGCATCAGGGCTTTGAACGCCGCGGCATTCGGCATTTCGCCTTCATGGATGTCGATCGCGCGGCGCGTGCCGCCTTCCAGGCTGGCATTGAACAGGCCCTTCGGATCCGGCAACGCGGCGCCGTGGGCGAAGGTCAGCTTCACCGCCTGCGTGTAGGTTTCGCCGGTGCACAGGATGCCGTTGTGTTCCCACACCGGAGTGCCGCGCCACTTCCAGGTTTCCTCCACGTCCGGCAGCGCCTCGTGGATCAGCGCGCGCACGCGGGCGAGGATGTCGCCGCGCCAATCACCGAGCTCGGCAATGCGAGCATCGATCAGCGCGGCGGCGGGGAGAGCAGCATCTGCGGGATCGGTCTTCTGCGTGGCCATCGTGTGGTCTCGTACGGGGAAAGATCCTTGAGAACTACATGCGTTCGCCGGGCAGCTCGCTGGCCTGCCGCACCCAGTGGAGGAACCGCGCCTCGTCCAGCACCCCATCCTCAAGGATGTGCAGATAGCGGGTGTCGGCGCTCCTGGACGGTTCCGGCGGAACGGGCTGCAACCGCGCACCGCGGAAGAAGGCGACCTTGATGTAGCGGGCGAAGCAATGAAAGCTGAGGAACCAGCCCTCGCCGGCAGCGACGCCGTACATCGGCGAGTTCCATTTCACTGCCTTGTGCACGCCGGGCACGGCCTGCTCGATCAGTGCATCCAGACGTGCACCGACGGCCTGTTTCCAGTCCGGCATGGCGGCGATGTAGGCCTGCACGGGCGCATCGCCCTCACCCTTGGCGATCTGCGGATTACCGCCGGACAGCAGCGTGGGCGAAGCACTGTTGGCTGGTCGCTTGGCGGGCATCGCAGGGGCCACGGGGGTCGAAGGCCCGAGCGTACGCCGCCGCCCGGCAGCGGTCACGGCGCACTGCGCCATGACCTCAGAGACTGCGGCGGAACTGCTGCCAGGTGGGCAGCTTGCGGGCGCCCCGCAGGAACCACATCAGGGTGGCCATCACCAGACCGAACATCGCGCCGGCTGCAACCCCGGCAAGCAGAAGCAGCTCCAGCGCCGGGGCCCTGCCCTGCCACAGCAGCAGCCACATCAGCACCGTCCAGAACACGCCGAACAGCAGGCCCTGCAGCAGCGTATTGGTCAGGAACCCAGCCAGTATCGGTGGTGGCAGCGCGATACCCAGCCGCCACAGCATGCGGTGCAGCAGAGGGGCCGCTTCCCGCCGCGGAACGCCGGAACCGTCCAGGAAGCGCAATGCCACCTGGATGTCGGCCGGGTATCGATGGTCGGTCTCATCCATCCCTTGAAACTAACGAGGCGACACCACAAACGCAAACGGCCGCCCGAAGGCGGCCGTCGCGGCAACAACCGAAGTTGTTTATCAGCCCTTGGTTGCCAGACGGGCAACCTTGGCGGCAGCAGCAGCAGCCAGATCTTCCTTGATGCGGGCAGCCTTGCCTTCCAGGCCACGCAGGTAGTACAGCTTGCCGGCGCGGACCTTACCACGACGCTTCACTTCGACCGAGTCGATGATGGCGCTGTGGGTCTGGAACACGCGCTCGACGCCGTAGCCGTGCGAGATCTTGCGCACGGTGAACGAGGAGTTCAGGCCGCCGTTCTTGGTCGCGATGACAACGCCTTCATAGGCCTGCACGCGCTCGCGGGCACCTTCCTTCACCTTCACGTTGACGACAACGGTGTCGCCCTGGCTGAACTGCGGCAGTTCACGGGTGATCTGGGCGGATTCGAATTCCGCGACGATGGACTTGTTCAGCTTGCTCATGGGTTACACCGATTCATTGTTCGGGTGGGCGTGTCATTCGACAGCGTGGGCTCATGCAGTCACCGGACTGTGCTGCACGTTTGTTTTGGGTATTGCACGCCAGCCTGGGCCGGCGGTAATTGGCCATGATAGCCGATAAAGCGGGGCTGGCGCTAGGGCCTGCCCTTTTCTGCC
This sequence comes from Stenotrophomonas sp. LMG 10879, assembly GCF_002750935.1. NCBI lineage: Bacteria > Pseudomonadati > Pseudomonadota > Gammaproteobacteria > Lysobacterales > Lysobacteraceae > Stenotrophomonas > Stenotrophomonas sp. LMG 10879. Next base: position 60,617 of record NZ_PEJT01000012.1, on the reverse strand, counting down.
GGGGCCTGGCGGGCCAGGGCCAGCAACTTGCGGTCGGCCTTGCCCAGCGCCTGTTCATCCAGCAGGTCCGGGCGCCGCTGCGCGGTACGGATCAACGACTGCTGCCGGCGCCAGGCGGCGATGGCGGCATGGTTGCCCGAGCGCAGCACGTCCGGCACGTCACCCAGCGGATGCTGGGCCGGCTGGCTGTAATGTGGGCAGTCGAGCAGGCCGAGGTCGCCCTCGAAACTGTCCTGCGCGGCCGATTCGGCGTCATTCAAGGCGCCTTCCTGCAGCCGGGCCACCGCGTCGATGATGACCGCAGCCCCCAGCTCGCCACCGGACAGCACATAGTCGCCGAGGGAGATCTCCTCATCGACATTGGCGGCCAGGAAACGCTCGTCGATGCCTTCATAGCGGCCGCAGAGCAGGACCATGCGCGGCAATGCCGCCAGTTCCCGCACCTTGGCCTGGGTCAGTGGCGCACCCTGCGGGCTGAGATGGATCACCCGCGCAGGCGTCGGATCAGCGTCGCGGATCGCCTGCAGGCAGGCCTGCAGCGGTTCGATCAGCATCACCATGCCCGGGCCACCGCCGAACGGACGATCGTCCACCCGGCGGTAATTGCCCTCGGCGTAGTCACGGGGATTCCAGCCATGCAGGCTGAACAACCCCTTTTCCTGCGCACGGCCGACCACGCCCAGCCCAGCGGACTGGGCGAGGAAATCGGGGAACAGGGTGATGACGTCGAAACGCATGCTTACACTCAGAACTCGGGGTCCCAGTCGACCACGACCAGATTGGCCTCGAAGTCGACGGATTTGACGAACTCCGGCACGACGAACGGAATCATCCGCTCGCGATCGCCGCGTACGACCACCACATCGTTGGCGCCGGTACTGAACAGGTGCGAGACCTGGCCGAGGGCAACGCCTTCGACGGTCTTCACATCCAGGCCTTCCAGATCGACCCAGTAATACTCGTCGGCATTCGGCGGCGGCAGCGCACTGCGGGCCACGAAGACCTCGGTGCCATGCATCGCCTCGACCGTGTCGCGATCCTCGATGCCCGGGAAACGGGCCACCAGGTGCTTGCCGGTATCCCGGCCACGGGCGCCTTCAAGCGTCGATTCCTGCCCGTTGGGGCTGCGCAGGATCCACGGTTGGTAACGGAAAATAGCGGAACGCGGCTCGGTCCAGGACTCGAGCTTTATTTCGCCGCGCACACCAAAAGCGCCGACAATCCTGCCAAGCAGGATGCGGCGCTCGTTATCTTTCATCTGCGTTCAATCAGATGGGCCGCACCAGGGCGCGGCCCGTCAGGATCAGGCCGCAGCGGCCTGGGACTTGCTCGCTTCCTTGATCAGGTTGCGAACTTTCTCGGTCGGCTGGGCGCCGTTCTTGACCCAATGGTCAACGCGGGCCAGGTCCAGCTCGATGCGCTTCTCGCCACCCTGTGCAACCGGGTTGTAGAAGCCGACGCGCTCGATGTTGCGGCCGTCGCGGGCGCTGCGGACGTCGGTGACGATGATGTGGTAGAACGGACGCTTCTTGGCGCCGCCGCGGGTCAGTCGAATCTTGACCATGGTGGTTTTTTCCTATTGCCCAGTCGCCAGGATGGCGCGGTAAGCGGGCGATTATAGCGGCAGAGTCCGGCCGAGCCAACCCCGGGCGTCCACCCCGGGGTCAGATCCCTTTTACCGAGCAAAAGGGATCTGACCCCAGCGACTCCCGTTCAGGAAAGCGGCTGCCAGGGCACCCACGCCAGCACCGCCCTGCCCTGTTCGGCCAGGGCCTGCGAACGTGGCAGCGCTTGACCATCGATGGCATCCAGCGCCCACAGCCCGCTGGCATTGCAGGCGAAGGCAGCCTGCATGCCGGCCAGCGCATCCAGCCGCAGCGGGCGGATCTGCTGTGGACCCGCCCAACCCGCCTGCAGCAGCGCTTCAGCGGTTCCCCGCAGCGCAGGCGCCTGCGGCCAGACCAGCTGTTCGCCGTCATGCACGGCCAGGTTCCAGGTCGTGCCCTCACTGATCTGCCCATCGGCAGCCACCAGCAGCGCATCGTCGAAACCCGCTGCCAGCGCGGCGCGGCGCTGGGCGAACAGGCCGAACGTACCAACGTGCTTGATCTGCGGCAGCTCGCGCTGCCAGGTCACGCTGCGTACGCGCTTGGGTGCGGTCAGCGTGACCGGCGCGGACACGGCAACCAGTACATCCACCGGCACGCTGGCCAACGGATCGCGGAAATCGAAACAGCGCGAGAACACGGTGACCCGCATCGATGCATCGATCTGACCGGCCTGCTGCAGCGCCTGCGCCATCCACGCCTGCACCTGCGCGATATCGAGCGCGCTGCCGAACAGCTCCTGCGTTGCCTGGGCCAGCCGCTGCAGATGCAGGTCGAGCCCCTGCACCGCGCGGCCGCGCACCTGCAGCGAGGTGAAGTGGCCATAGTTGGTCAGCGCCGGCAGCAGGTCTTCAGCCCGCGCCGTGGCGCCGTTGCAGGTCACCGTCATCGCAGCAATGCCTGCGCCTGTTGCCATATGCCACGCAGCACGTCGGCGGCCGGCGCTGCCGGTGCCATCCACGCCGACTGCCCGGCCCAGGCCTGCATCGCGGCAAGCCGGTTTTCCTGCGTGGCCTGCTTGCGCATCGGTCCGGTCAGGCCGCGCTGCACCGGATACGGGCGCGGCGTGGGTGCGCCCTCGGCGGCAGCGGCGCGCACGTAGGCGGTCGCCAGGCCACGGCCCAGGCGCCCGCTGAACGCGCGGGTCGGCCAGGTGTCTTCGGGTTCGCTGCGGGCCAACGCATCGGCCCATGCCGGTGCCACCGCTGCTTCGGGTGTGCGCAGGAAGGCCGTGCCGATCTGCACCGCGCTGGCCCCGAGCATCAAGGCAGCAGCAATGCCGCGACCGTCGCCGATGCCGCCCGCAGCGATCACCGGAATCTTCAGGTTGTCCGCCAGCCGCGGCAGCAGTGCGAACAGGCCGACCAGCTGCTGTTCTGCACGTATCGGATCGAAGGCGCCGCGATGGCCACCGGCTTCGGCGCCTTGGGCGACCACCGCGTCAGCCCCCGCATCCTGCGCAGCGCGCGCTTCGGCCAGCGTCGTGGCGCAGGCGATCCAGGCGATGCCCGCATCCTTCAACTGCTGCACATGATGCGGCGACAGCACGCCCATGATGGTCGAGGCCACCGCCGGCCGTGCCGCCAGCAGTGCACTGAACTGTTCCTCGAAATCGGCAGGCGTGGCATCTGCGGCGCTGGCCGCAACCTCCGGCCCCCACTGGCCCAGGAAAGCACGCGTGGCGGCCTCGGCGGCAACGTCGCGCACCGGCGCGGGATCGGGCAGCCACAGGTTCACCTGTGCCGGTCCGCTGGACGCGGCCCGGAAGTCCTGCATCCATCGGCCGATATCCGCCGCGGGCGACAACACGGCCCCCATCGCGCCCATGCTGCCGGCGTTGGCCAGCGTGGCCGAAAGCGGAACCGGACAGGCGCCGGCCATCGGTGCCAGCAGGATCGGCAGCTGCAATGAAAAACGCCGACAGAAATCGTCGGCGCGTTCGAGAATCGGCGAAAGGCTCACGCGACGCACCTGTGGGAGGAGTCGCTGCCAGCATACGCCAGACACTGTGGACGGGAGCGTCGCACCGGGCGATCCGCTCCCGCGTTGCTCAGCGCGCAGACACCGCGTAGGTGCGGACCAGCTGGCTGTCCATTTCTTCGTTGAACTTGAACGTCACATAGCGCGCGTCATCCGCGGCGAACTCTTCCTCGGCGCTGGCGCGGCCGATCTCGGTGCCCTCGGCATCCAGTGCACGCGCCACCAGCTTGCCCTTGAAGGCCTTGTCGGCCACCACGTAGACCGCTGCGTCCTTGGAGCCCATGCCGCGGCTCTTGCCCAGGGTGACGGTGAGCCCGCGCGCAGCCAGGCCCGGATCGGCCTGCAGCGTCACGTTCATCTTCTTGTCCACGCCCTCTCCCAGCCCAGCGACGAAATCGGCAGCGGTGCCGCTGATGGCACTGCCGGCCTTCTGCGACACGGAGGTGTCGTCCTTGCAGGCAACCAGGCCCAGGGCCAGCGCCATCACCACGATCGACTTGTTCATGCACATTCCTTTGATTGATTCCGCGGGTTGTTCAAGCGTTCGATACAGCACGCGCTCAGCGGAACGGCATGCCACGGCCGCCCATGGCGCCCATCATGCCCTTCATGCTGCGCATCATGCCCTTCATGCCGCCGCCGGCCATCTTGCTCATCATCTTTTCCATCTGCATGTACTGCTTCATGAGCTTGTTGACGTCGGCCGGGGTCACGCCCGAACCCTTGGCGATGCGGGCGCGACGCGAGCCGTTGAGCAGGTTCGGGTTGCGCCGTTCCTTCTTGGTCATCGAGCCGATGATGGCGATCATGCGCGGCACTTCCTTGCCCTGGCTGACCTGCTGCTTGAGGTGCTCGGGAATCTGGCCCAGGCCCGGCAGCTTGTCCATCAGGCCGCCGATGCCGCCCATGTTCTGCATCTGCTCGAGCTGGTCGCGCATGTCGTTCAGATCGAACTTCTTGCCCTTGGCGACCTTCTCGGCCAGCTTCTGCGCCTTGTCCTTGTCGACCTGCTGCTCGACCTGCTCGACCAGCGACAGCACGTCGCCCATGTCGAGGATGCGGCTGGCGATACGGTCCGGGTGGAATACGTCCAGGCCTTCCGGCTTTTCGCTGACACCGACGAACTTGATCGGCTTGCCGGTGATGTAGCGCACGCTCAGCGCGGCGCCGCCACGGGCGTCACCATCGGTCTTGGTCAGCACCACGCCGGTCAACGGCAGTGCATCGCCGAAGGCCTTGGCGGTATTGGCCGCGTCCTGGCCGGTCATGGCGTCAACCACGAACAGGGTTTCCGCCGGGTTGACCGCGGCGTGCAGGGCCTTGATCTCGGCCATCATCGCTTCGTCGATGGCGAGGCGACCGGCGGTATCGACCAGCAGCACGTCGACGAACGACTTGCGCGCGTCATCGATGGCGGCGCGGACGATGGCCTCCGGCTTCTGCTCGGCGCTGGACGGGAAGAACAGCACGCCCACCTGCTCGGCCAGCGTCTTCAGCTGCTCGATCGCCGCCGGACGGTAGACGTCGGCCGAGACCACCATCACCTTCTTCTTGCGCTTTTCCTTCAGGTGCTTGGCCAGCTTGCCGACCGTGGTGGTCTTGCCGGCGCCCTGCAGGCCCGCCATCAGGATGATGGCCGGAGCGGGAACGTTGAGGTTCAGGTCGCTGGCTTCGGCGCCCATCACCGCGGTCAGCTCGTCGCGCACGACCTTGATCAGGGCCTGGCCCGGGGTCAGCGACTTCAGCACTTCCTGGCCGACCGCACGTACCTTGATGCGCTCGATCAGGGCCTGCACCACCGGCAGCGCGACGTCGGCTTCGAGCAGCGCGATGCGGACCTCGCGGGTCGCCTCGCGGATGTTCTCTTCGGTCAGGCGGCCACGGCCGCGCAGGCGCTCGATGGTGCCGGAAAGGCGCTGGGTCAGGGACTCGAACATGCGGCGCAACCTGTCTGAAAGCGGGGGACAATAAGGCTCACAGTATAACGGGTCCACCGCGCTCCCCGGACTGCGACGCCAGGGCCGTCGCCAGCACCCCGGGGGTATGCGAAACTTCAACGATGACAATCGTTCTCATCGCCGTCCTGCTCTACCTGGCCGCCAGCGCCCTGCTGGTGCGCGCCCTTGGTCGCAACGACGGGGTGACCACGCCTGTGTGGCTGTGGCCTGCGCTGCCGGCGATGCTGCTGCATGGCGGCTACCACGTGCTGGTGGCGATGCGCACCACCGGCGGACCGGACATGCACTTCTTCGCCGCGCTGTCGCTGGTCGGCCTGGGCATGGCCTGGCTGACCTCGCTGGTGGGCGCGCGCGGGCGCATGTCCACCCTGGGCGTGGTGGTGTTCCCGCTGGCCGCGCTGCTGCTGGTGGTCTACCACGGCTACGGCCACGAACCGAGCAAGCTGCTGGGCTGGCGCCTGGCCAGCCACGCCTGGTTGGCGCTGCTGGCCTACGCCACGTTGAGCATCGCTGCGCTGCTGGCGATCATGCTGTGGCTACAGGAGCGTGCGCTGCGGCGCCGCGAATTCCGTCCGTGGCTGCGTGCGCTGCCGCCGATGGCCGACCTGGAATCGCTGCTGTTCAGGGTGATCACCGTCGGCTTCGCGCTGCTGACCCTGACCCTGGTCACCGGTGTGCTATTCGTCGACGACCTGCTGGCGCAGAAGCTGGTGCACAAGACGGTGCTGAGCGTGCTGTCGTGGATCGTGTTCGGCGTGCTGCTGATCGGCCGCCGTCGCTATGGCTGGCGCGGCACGAAGGCGGTGCACTGGACGCTGACGGCGATGCTGTTGCTGCTGCTGGCGTTCTTCGGCAGCCAGTTCGTGATCGAGCTGGTGTTCGGGCATTCGCGATAGAGGCGTGCCGACCAACGGTCGGCACCCACCCCCACAGCACCCGTGCCGGCCGCCGGCCGGCAATCGGAGCACAGTAGATCCACGCCATGCGTGGATGCCCCAGATGCTCAGGGCACCGGCTGGGCCAGGATCCTGCGCAGCGAGCGGCCGCTGTTGGTGAGAATGTCATCGACCTGCCAGCAGCCCCCGCCCTTGCGCACCATCGGCAACCGCGTCACGTAGGCCTTGTTCCATACCGCATAGCCCATCTCGACCTGGCCCACCGTGGCGGAAGCCTGCGTCCAGCTGTAGCGCACGGCGCCGTCGATGCCCCCGTCCTGCGCGTCCAGCCACGGATCGGAATCGATCGTGCAGATGCCCTCTTCGCGCACCTGGCAGGCACGCTCGGCGTGCAGCGCCTTGGCGAATGCCGCGCTGACCAGCGCCTGCGGCGGCTGCAGCAGGTCGCCCTTGCCGGTGGTCGCTTCGAAGAAGGCACGTGCCACCTCGGCCGGTTCCCGGCAGGCAGGCGCGGCCTGCACGGTGGGGGCCAACAGCAGGCTGACGATCGCCAACATCCCTGTCTTTCGCATATCCAGTTCCTTGATGGTGGAGAGACGCCGGGCATGGCCCGGCGCTACCGGCAACACGTATGGGTAACGCCGGGCCATGCCCGGCGAGCGCGCAGCGCGACGGAGATTACAACCCGTACCGCTCGATCGCATCCAAGTGCGGCTGGCGATCCTGGTCACAGGCCTCGGCCAGGCGCAGCCAGCAGTGTGGGTGCGCCCAATCCGCCGTCGCCTGCTGCAGGAAGCGATGCAGCGCCAGCGGCGCGTGATCCTGCGGCTGGGCGACAGTGAACAACAGACCCGGCAGCGTGCCGTCTTCCGCGTCCGGATCGGTCACGGTGTAGTCCGCACGGCTGTGCGACCACACCTGCCAGCCCTGTGCCTCGGCGGCTTCCACGAAAGCGTTCCATGCATCTTCACCGGGGTGCGCGCCGTCGACCAGCCAGCTGCGAGCGAAACCACCCCGCTCCAGCACATGCACCTGCGCATAGGTCGGAATGAAGTGCTCGCGCTCCGCTTCGTCTTCTGGTGCCGGGTGCACCAGACCGGCGTCGAACACCACCCAGTCACCCACCTGCTGCGCACGATTGGCCGGTGCATTCTCGACGATACGCGCGGTCACCGGGCCGCTGCGGCGGGCGTAATACTCCATCGGCTCGCCGCCTTCTTCGCTGCGGATGATCACCCAGCCCCAGGGCTCTTCGACCACGCCCTGCTGGCTGGACAGTTCCATGCCGATCGCTGCTGCCGAGCGGCGCACCGCATCCCAGTCGCGCGCCGCGCTGGCCGCACTCATGTGGTCCCAGTGCGCGGCGTTGGGCTCTTCCAGCAGTTCCACCAGCTGCGCATAGCAGGCCTGCGCCTCGCTGAAGCGGCCGGTCTCCATGTACATGCGCGCAAGCGTGCCCCGTGCACCGTTCGATCCCGGCGACAACGCCAGCAATGCCTGCGCGGCCTGCTCCAGCGCCGGCCAATCCGACGCGCGCCGTGCACGCTGCACCTCGCACCAGTGCGCGAACACCGGCACGCTGTCGCGGTAGGTCGCAGCCAGCCTGCGCAGGCCGTCATCATCGCCCTGCTCGACCAGCCAACGCATCAGCGTATACGCCGCTGCGCCATCTTCCTGCGCGTGGCCGCGCACGAAGTCCCACAGCAGTGCCTGCGCTTCGGTCCTGGCGCCACAGGCGTGCAGCGCCGAGGCGGCCACCTCGGCCAGCGCGCCGTCGTCCGGCCGCTCGGCGTGGGCCTGCAGCAGCCACTGCGCTTCGCGCTCGGGATCACGTGACTGGTTCTGTTCGCCCTGCGCCTGCAGCCACGCCAGCAGTTCATCGGCAGGCACCGGCAGCGGTGCCGTCTCCGGCAGCGCCTCGATTCTTGCCGCCAAACCCGCCACCAGCGCGGCAGCGCCGCGGTCCTGCCGCAGTTGCCCCAGATGGGTGCGGGCCAGGCCGAGCTGGCGCTGTGCCACCCAGCGCGCACCGCGCTGCAGGGCCAGTTCCAGGCTCAACGCAGCGATCTCGATCACCAGGCGATGCGCGCCAACAGTGGCGAAGTGCTCGATGATGGTGTTGAAGCGCGTACCCAGATCCCAGGTGTTGCGTTCGCCATCACGACTGCACAGCGTTGACACGGTATTGGCCCACAGCCGCCAGTGGTTCGGCGTCAGCTCGCTCCAGGGCACCAGCTGCTGCAGCGCTTCTTCATCACGCCCCAACTGGGCCAGCGCCCAGGCCTTGGACAGCCGGCGCGGCACCGTGCAGTTGGCCGGCTCGTATTCGCCTGCGGCGGCTACTTCGGCCTCACGCTGCTCGATCAGTGCGAGGGCCTCCGCCGCGCGGCCGCTGGCCAGCAGGATCTTGATCTGCATTTCCGGGAAGCTGTCGAACACTTCCTTGCCGCGCGCCTGGATCGCCGCCGCCTGCACCTGCAGGTAATCCAGCGCGTCCTGGCAACGGCCGTCGTCCAGCAGCGCGTCGGCCTTCTCGCAGCTCAGGCACTGGAAGCAGGCCCAGCTCGGGTCGATGCGGCCGAGCGTCTCGTCGCAGACCTCGATGCGCTCGGGCACCCAGCCTGGACCATCGATGTTGCCGTAGCAGGCGGCAAGATCCTGGGTGACGCAGATCGACTGCGGGCAGTCCAGGGTATCGGCACGGTGTGCGCGCTCGAACAGCGCCACCGACTCGCCCAGCGCGCTTTCACCTTCCACGCGGTTGCCGACGCGGTTGCGCAGCGCCCAATGGCCGACATAGACGTCGACCCAGGGGTTGTCCAGCGCCTTGCCCAACGCGCGTGCTTCGGGCAGCAGTGCATCGACGCGGTCGACCTGCAGTTCACTGACTTCATCGGCAAGGCGGGTCAGCAGGTGGGCGTTCTGTGCCTGCCCGGCCTGGCGCAGGTCTTCCTGCAGTTTTTCGACCCAGTTCCAGATATCCATGGGGGTAATGCTCCTGTCTAGCGAAGGCTGGATGAGAGGGGGCGGTGCTCAGCGCAGCATCTGCTGCAGGGCACCGGCAATATCGGTAAATGCACCATTGAGATCGGGGCCCGGCGTCGCCGCAGTGCGCTGCAACGGCCGGCCCTGCGCGGACACGATGATCTTCAGCGAGCGCAGAAGGCGCGCGGCCGACGCGGCCTGCGGGTGGCCATCGCGCTGGGCCTGCAGCAAGGCCTGCACCGCTGGATTGTCCAGGTTGAGGTAGAGCCGCGACGGTGCACGCGCCTCGATGCGGGCGGTGAACTGGCGCGCCAGCCGCAGGGCGGCCATCGAGACGCGCTTGTCGTTCTCGTCGTCTTCCAGGCGCTGCTTCAGCTCGGCTTCGCGGTCGGGCACCACCACCACCGGCAGCGCCTCGGGGCTGAACCGCGCCGGCAGCAACTGTTCGCCATCGCCCAGGTGTTCACGCAACCAGGCCAGCTGCGCATCGTCAAGGCTGTCGTCGGTGCGGAACAGTGCGCGATTGCCCTGCTCGGTACCCAGTTCGACCAGGCGCAGGCCCTTGGCCTGGGCCCAGCGGCGAAGGAATGGAACCACCGCATAGCGATGGCCATGCGCGACCGGCACGCCCATCGCACGGAACAGCATTTCCTCGAAGCCGCCACCGTTGTCGAGGATCACATGCACCGCGCCGCGCGCCGGCAACGCGCTGGCCGGCAGGTCACCCTGCGAGGTCGGCACGCGCACGTGTTCCAGCAGCAGGTCGAACAGGCGCTCATCGCACAGCGCCGCACCCAGCAGGGCCTCGTTGTGGCGGCTGAGCACGCGCCGCCAGGCTTCGGGCTGCTGCCGCGCGACGTCGGCCAGGCCATCGATCAGCGCTTCCAGCAGGGCGTGCTGCACGGCGCGATAGTGGTCATCGCGCTGCAGGTCCTCGCGGCTGGCGGTCGGGGTCAGCTTCGACGATTCGATCACCCCGCCGATGAAACCGGCCCACGGCGGCAGCAGGTCGCGCGCGTCGTCGTCCAGCAGAATGCCGCGCACGAACACCGACAGGTTGCGGTTGTCGCTGGTGCCGTAGGTGGCACCATCCTGCACCCAGAGCATGCCGACGGCATCACTGCTGCCATCGGACCGTAGCGGCATCGTCACGATGGGCTCGAAATCATGTTCGAAGCGGGCCGCGAACTGCTGCGCCTGGCGGCGTGCCTGCACCGGATGCAGCGCGACGTCACCCTGCCCGCGCCACGGCGGCGGTTCGGGATTGATCGCGGCGGTCGCCGCACCGATGAAGATCGGCTCGGACAGCAGCGCGCAGTAGCGGCCCAGCACCTCGTGCAGGCGCGCTTCGTTGGCCAGCGGCAGGAAGTCCGGATGCAGCTCCAGCTCGACCTCGGTGCCGATCGCCCGTGCCGGCACTTCGCTGACGGTGTACTGCTCGGCGTTGCTGGACACGTACAGGTGGCCCAGCTCTGGTGACTGGTAGGAGGTGGTACGCACGCTGACACGGCGCGCCAGCACGAAGGCCGACAGGAAGCCGAGGCCGAACATGCCGATCAGGCCTTCATCGTCCTCGCCGTCCTGGCGCAGGCCGCGGGTGTAACCGACCCCGACCGTGGCCAGGTAATCGTGGATTTCCTGCCGGGTCAGGCCGGCACCGGTATCGGTGATGCGCAGCACGCCGGCGGCGACATCGACCTGCACGTCGATGCGCGACACACTCTGGATGCCGGGCTGCTCGATACGGCGACGGATGATCGAATCGTGCGCGTTCTGCACCAGCTCACGCAGCGCCACCATCGGGGTGGAATACAGGTGCTTGCCCAGCACCGTCATCAATCCATTGAGATCGACCCCGGCGCGGCGGATTTCGGCGGCGGGGGTGCTGAACATCGGGTCCTGCATGTAATCGATTACTCCTTGCCACGGAAAGGCGCCAGGGGGCGTCTTCGTCGAGCCGGGAAAACTAGCACAGGCAGGCTGACTGTTGCCGCATGTGACGTTTGTAGAGCCGAGCCCGCGCTCGGCTGGCCTTTGCCGGAAAAGCAGCCGAGCATGGGCTCGGCTCTACAGTACCGGCATCACGCCGCGTCGATGGCCTCGGACAGGCGTTCGACCGCGATCACTTCCATCCCCTTCACCGAACCGCCCTTGGGCGCATTGGCCTTGGGCACGATGGCGCGCTTGAAGCCGTGGGTCGCGGCTTCGCGCAGGCGATCCTCGCCATTGGGTACCGGCCGGATTTCACCGGACAGGCCGACTTCACCGAACGCGATGGTCTTCTCGGCCAGCGGACGGTCCTGCAGCGAGGACAGCACCGCCAGCAGCACCGGCAGGTCGGCGGCGGTCTCCTGCACGCGGATGCCACCAACAACGTTCACGAACACGTCCTGGTCGCCGACCAGCACGCCGCCATGCCGATGCAGCACCGCCAGCAGCATGGCCAGGCGGTTCTGCTCCAGGCCCACCGCCACGCGGCGCGGATTGGACAGCGGCGAGGCGTCGACCAGCGCCTGCACTTCCACCAGCAACGGCCGGGTGCCCTCGCGGGTGACCATCACGCAGCTGCCCGGCTGGTGCGTGCTGGCACCGGACAGGAAGATCGCCGACGGATTGGAGACTTCCTTCAGGCCCTTGTCGCCCATCGCGAACACGCCCAGCTCGTTGACCGCGCCGAAGCGGTTCTTGAAGGCCCGCAGCAGGCGGAAGCGGCTGCCGCTCTCACCTTCGAAATACAGCACGGCATCGACCATGTGCTCCAGCACGCGCGGGCCGGCGATGCCGCCTTCCTTGGTCACGTGGCCGACCAGGAACACCGCGGTTCCGGTTTCCTTGGCGAAGCGCACCAGCCGCGCAGCGCTCTCGCGCACCTGGCTGACCGAACCAGGCGCGGCGGTCAGCGTCTCGGTCCACAGCGTCTGCACCGAATCGGCCACGATCAGCCGCGGCCCACTCTTGGTGGCGTGCTGCAGGATGGATTCGACACCGGTCTCGGCCAGCGCGTTGACGCCCTCCAGCGGCAGCTCCAGCCGGTGCGCCCGACCGGCCACCTGGGCCAGTGATTCTTCACCGGTGACGTAGAGCACCGGCAGCACCGCGGCCATCTTCGCCACCGCCTGCAGCAGCAGGGTGGATTTGCCGATGCCCGGATCACCACCGACCAGCACCACCGCGCCCTCGACCAGGCCGCCGCCGAGCACGCGGTCGAATTCACCGATGCCGGTGCTGACCCGGTTGTGCTCGGTCTGCGCCACGTCCTTCAGTGCGGTGATCTTCGGCGGGTCGATCTTGCCCGCCCAGCCGGCACGCCGTGAGGCGGGCGCCTTGGCCGCCGTCGCGCTCTCAAGGACGATTTCCGACAGCGTGTTCCAGGCGTTGCACTCGGTGCACTGGCCTTGCCACTTGCTGTATTCGGCGCCGCATTCATTGCAGACATACGCGGTGCGGGCTTTGGCCATCGGAGATTTCCTGCAGGGGCAACGAGCGTGGCAGGATAGCCGAGCCGGGTCGCACGTGCTGCGACCACTCAAGTCCCACCCGCCGGTGCCGATAGCGGTGGCGGGCGTGCGCCTTGCGGGCGCCCCTCCCTTCTCCTCTGGATTCAACATGACTGGTAGTTACAGTCAGGGCCTGGTCGCCATCTCGCTGCTGGTGGCCATGCTGGCATCGTATACCGCGCTCGACATGGCCGGCCGCCTGGCCACGGCCGAGGGCCGGGTCGCCCGCTGGTGGCTGGCCGGCGGTGCCGCCGCGATGGGCCTGGGCATCTGGTCGATGCACTTCATCGCGATGCTGGCGTTCAAGCTGCCGATTCCAGTCGGATACGACCTGGCGATCACCCTGTATTCGCTGGCCGTGTCGATCGGCGCATCGGCCTATGCGCTGTGGCTGGTGTCGCGGCCCAGCCTGCCGCTGCAGCGCCTGGCCGCCGGTGCGGTGCTGATGGGACTGGGTATCGCGGCCATGCACTACCTGGGCATGGCCGCGATGCGGATGCAGCCGGGCATCGACTACCACCCGGGCTGGTTTGCCGCATCGATCGCGGTGGCCATCGGCGCCGCCGGTGCAGCGCTGTGGATCGCCTTCCGGCTGCGCGTCGAGCAACGCAACACGGTGCGCCTGCGGATACTGGCATCACTGGTGATGGGCCTGGCCATCGTCGGCATGCATTACACCGGCATGGCCGCCGCACGCTTCCCGGCAGGCAGCGTCTGCGGCGCGGTCGGCAGCGGCGGCATCGATCCCCGCTGGCTGGCCGTGCTGGTGATCGTGACCACCCTGGCCACGCTGGGCATCGCGTTGGTTGCCTCGTTGTTCGACCGCCAGATGCGCGTGCGCACCGGTCTGCTGGCCGACTCCCTGGCCCACGCCAATGACAAGCTGATCCAGGCGGCACTGCACGATCCACTGACCCAGCTGCCGAACCGCATGCTGCTGCAGGACCGGATCGAGCAGGCCATCGAGAAGGCGCAACGCCGCCAGCAGTCGGTGGCGGTGATGTTCTGCGACCTGGACGGTTTCAAGGCCGTCAACGATGCCTATGGCCACCAGCTGGGAGATCGCCTGCTGGTCGCGGTGGCCCAGCGCGTGGGGGCGCAGCTGCGGCCGCAGGACACCCTCGCCCGCCTCGGTGGCGACGAGTTCGTGATCGTGCTGGCCATTGATGCACCCGACGATGCGGCGGTGGTCGCCGAACGGGTGATCGCGGCGGCCAGCGAACCGTTCGTGCTGGATGCGGCGGAACTGCAGGTCACCGCCAGCCTGGGCATTGCCCTGTATCCGGACGATGCCGGCGACGAACGCGAGTTGATGGCGCATGCCGATGCGGCGATGTACCACACCAAGGAAACCGGCCGGAACGGCTACACCTTCTTCATCCCTTCGATGCAGCTCAGTGCCAACCGCCAGCTGCGGCTGCTGCAGGACCTGCGCAAGGCGATCGCGCGCAACGAACTGCTGCTGCACTACCAGCCGAAATTTCCGGCGGCCGACGCGCCCGCCACCGGCGCCGAGGCGCTGCTGCGCTGGCAGCATCCGGAGCTGGGCCTGCTGGCACCGGACGTGTTCATTCCCATCGCCGAGCGTAGCGGCCTGATCCTGCCGATCGGCGACTGGGTGCTGGACCAGGCCTGCGCGCAGCTGCGGGCCTGGCATGACGGCGGGCACAGCCACTGGACGATGGCGGTGAACCTGTCGCCGCTGCAGTTCGCCTCGCCGGCCCTGCTGGACAGCGTGCGGGCGGTGCTGGAACGGCATCGCATCGACCCGGCGCGGCTGACCCTGGAGATCACCGAAACCACGGCGATGAAGGATGTCGAGGCAAGCCTGGCGATCCTCAACGATCTGACTGCGATGGGCGTGCACATCGCCATCGACGACTTCGGCACCGGCTATTCCAGCCTGCTGTACCTCAAGCGCATGCCCGCCACCGAGCTGAAGATCGACCGGGCGTTCGTGCATGACCTCGAACGCAATGACGAGGATGCGGCCATCGTGTCGTCGATCATCGCGCTGGGCCGCACCCTGCAGCTGCAGGTGGTGGCCGAGGGCGTGGAGACCCAGGCGCAGCGCGATTATCTGAGCGAGCTGGGCTGCGACCAGCTGCAGGGCTATCACCTGGGGCGGCCGATGGAGGCCGAGGAGTTCCTGCGCAAGGTGGGGTGAGAGGCAACCGCATCCACGCATGGCGTGGATCTACTGCATCCTCCGGATGCATTGAACGGCAACCGCATCCACGCATGGCGTGGATCTACTGCATCCTCCGGATGCATTGAACGGCAACCGCATCCACGCATGGCGTGGATCTACTGTGCGGGGACTTCGCGGTGACGGGTAGATCCACGCCATGCGTGGATGCGTTCCCCGCGATCGCGGGGCAAACAGAAAGGCCGCCCGAAGGCGGCCTTTCTGCGTGGCAACGTCGCGAAGACGTCAGTGCATCATGTGCACGTTCATGTTGTGCATGACCCACAGGGTACCGACCACGATGATGCCGATCACCACCACGGTGAAGGCCGCAGCGTTGACGTTCCAGCGGCTCTCCGACGAGCGGTCCAGGTGCAGGAAGAACACCAGGTGGACCAGCATCTGCAGCACCGCGGTGATGGCGATCACCACACCGTTGACGGTGCGCGAGAAATCGCCCGACATCACCATGTAGAACGGGATGACGGTCAGCACCACCGCCAGCACGAAGCCGATCAGGTACGACTTCACGGTGCCGTGGCTTTCGCCGCCGGCGGCGTGGTCGTGTGCATGGTTGTCATGTGCCATTACAGCGCTCCATTGAGGTAGACGACGGAGAACACGCCGATCCAGATCAGGTCCAGGAAGTGCCAGAACAGGCTCAGGCACGCCATGCGGGTCTTGTTGGTCGGGGTCAGGCCGTACTTCTTCAGCTGCACGAACATCACCAGCAGCCACAGCAGGCCGGCGCTGACGTGCAGGCCGTGGGTACCGACCAGGGCGAAGAACGCCGACAGGAAGGCACTGCGGTCCGGACCGTAACCCTGATGGATCAGGTGCTGGAACTCATAGACTTCCATGCACATGAAGCCAAAGCCCAGCAGCCAGGTGATGCCCAGCCACAGGAACATCTGACCGACCTGCTTGCGGTGCATGGCGATCATGCCCAGGCCGAAGGTCAGCGACGAGGTCAGCAGCAGCGCGGTTTCCCACGCCACGAACGGCAGCTCGAACAGGTCCTTCGCGCCGGGGCCACCATCGGTGCCGCCGGCCAGCACCACGTAGGTGGCAAACAGCGAGGCGAAGATGAGGCAGTCGCTCATCAGGTACACCCAGAAACCGAAGACGGTGTTGCCGCCGGTGTCGTGGTGCTCGTGGTCGTCATGGCCATGGGCCGCCGCGTGTGCGGCGTGCCCGTGGTTCACGGTGGAGGTATTGGTGCTCATGCCTTCAGCTCCGACTTCACCAGGCCCTGGGCTTCCAGGTGCTTGCGGTGTTCGTTCTCGATGCGTTCCACCTCGGCGGCCGGGACCCAGTAGTCCACGTCCTGGTCGAAGGTGCGGTAGATGAACGTGGCGATCATGCCGACGAAGCCGATGATGGCCAGCCACCAGATGTGCCAGATCATCGCAAAGCCGAACACCATGCTGAAGGCGCCGATGACAACGCCGGTGCCGGTGTTGCGCGGCATGTGGATGTCGGTGTACTTGGCCGGCTTCGGCCAGGCTTCACCACGCTGCTTGCGCTCCCAGAAATCGTCCAGCTCGGTGACTTCCGGCAAGGTGCCGAAGTTGTAGAAAGCCGGCGGCGAAGAGGTTTCCCACTCCAGCGTACGGGCATCCCACGGGTCGCCGGTGAGGTCGGCAGTCTTCTTGCGGTCGCGGATCGACACGGCCACCTGGATGATCTGGCACAGGATGCCGGCACCCACGATGAAGGCGCCCACAGCGGCCACCAGCAGGAACGGCTCGTAGGCCGGGTTGACGGTACTCTGCAGACGACGGGTCATGCCCATGAAGCCCAGCACGTACATCGGCATGAAGGTCACATAGAAGCCGATGAACCAGCACCAGAACGCGCACTTGCCCCAGAACTCGTTGAGGCGGAAGCCGAACATCTTCGGCCACCAGTAGGTGATGCCGGCGAACATGCCGAACACCACGCCGCCGATGATGACGTTGTGGAAGTGGGCGATCAGGAACAGGCTGTTGTGCAGCACGAAGTCGATGGCCGGGATCGCCAGCATCACGCCGGTCATGCCGCCGATGGTGAAGGTGACCATGAAGCCGATGGTCCACAGCACGGGCGTGGTGAACTGCACGCGACCGCGGAACATGGTGAACAGCCAGTTGAAGATCTTCACGCCGGTGGGGATGGAGATGATCATCGTCGTGATGCCGAAGAAGGCATTGACGTTGGCACCCGAGCCCATGGTGAAGAAGTGGTGCAGCCACACGATGAACGACAGCACGCCGATGCAGGCGGTGGCGTAGACCATGCCCTTGTAACCGAACAGGGCCTTGCGCGAGAAGGTCGCGATGACCTCGGAGAACACGCCGAAGGCCGGCAGCACCAGGATATAGACTTCCGGGTGACCCCAGATCCAGATCAGGTTGATGTACAGCATGGCGTTGCCGCCACCGTCATTGGTGAAGAAGTGCGTACCCAGGTAACGGTCAAGGGTCAGCAGCACCAGGGTGATGGTCAGCACCGGGAAGGCGGCGACGATCAGCACGTTGGTCACCAGCGCGGTCCAGGTGAAGACCGGCATCTGCATGAGCTTCATGCTCGGGGTGCGCATCTTGAGGATGGTGATGAAGAAGTTGATACCACTCAACGTGGTACCCAGACCCGCCACCTGTAGTCCCCATATGTAGTAGTCCATACCTACATTGTTGCTGTACTCGATGCCCGACAATGGCGGGAAGGCCAGCCAGCCGGTGGCGGCGAATTCACCGATCCACAGCGACAGCATGATCAGCACCGCACCGGACACGAACAGCCAGAAGCTGAGCGAGTTGACGAACGGGAACGCGACGTCGCGCGCACCGATCTGCAGCGGCACGGCCAGGTTCATCAGGCCGGTGATCAACGGCATCGCCACGAAGAAGATCATGATCACGCCGTGGGCGGTGAAGATCTGGTCGTAGTGGTGCGGCGGCAGGTAACCCTCGGACCCGCCCACGGCGATGGCCTGCTGGGTACGCATCATGATCGCGTCGGAGAAACCGCGCAGCAGCATGACGAAGGCGACGATGATGTACATCACGCCGATCTTCTTGTGATCCACCGAGGTGAACCACTCCTTCCACAGATAGCCCCACAGCTTGAACTTGGTGATCAGGGCGACGACGCCCAGGCCACCAAGGATCGCGCCGACCAGGGTGGTCAGCACGATCGGATCGTGGGGGATCGACTCAAGAGAGAGTTTTCCCAACATGTTCATTCTCCCGAACCCATGTGGCCTTCATGGCCAGCGTGTTCGTGTTCTTCGGTGGCATCCAGGTTCTTCCCGGATTCCTTGGCATCATGCGCGTCGCTCGGGGCGTGCCCCTCGTGCGCTTCATGGCTGGACGCATCGGCAGCAGCCGCACCCGCATGGGCATGCTTCATGCCGTAGTGCTTGTTGTCGCCCATGTGCTTGGCGATGACCCAGTCGAACAGGCTGTCTTCAACCTTGCCGAAGTAGGTGACCGGGTACCACTCGGAATTCTTCGCTTCGCCCAGCGCCTTGAACGAGGTCTTGTCCAGGGTCTGCTCGCCGGCACGGACCTGGTCCAGCCACTGGCGGTACTGCGCGTCGGTGACCGAGTAGGCAGTGAAATGCATCTTGGCGAAGCCTGCACCGCTGTAGTGCGAGGACATGCCCGGGAACTCACCCAGTTCGTTGGCGATCAGGTGGAGCTTGGTCTCCATCGCCGCCATCGAGTAGATCATGCTGCCCAG
Organism: Stenotrophomonas sp. LMG 10879; assembly: GCF_002750935.1. Taxonomy (NCBI): domain Bacteria; kingdom Pseudomonadati; phylum Pseudomonadota; class Gammaproteobacteria; order Lysobacterales; family Lysobacteraceae; genus Stenotrophomonas; species Stenotrophomonas sp. LMG 10879. The sequence continues at coordinate 41,780 of NZ_PEJT01000012.1, read as the reverse complement.
GTGCGGGATGAAGAACGCATTCATCACCGTATCGGAGGTGATCTCGAAGTTCAGCGGGGTGTTGACCGGGAACTTGATCTCGTTGACGACCGCGACCTTCTCTTCCGGATAGATGAACAGCCACTTCCAGTCCAGCGAGATCGCCTGGATGGTGACCGGCTTGACGTCCGATTCCAGGGGCTTGTACGGATCCAGCGCGTGCGAGGACCGCCAGGTCAGCACCGCCAGGACCAGCACGATCATGCAGGGGATCGACCACACCACCACCTCGATCGCCGTCGAGTGGGACCACTTCGGCTCGTAGCGGGCCTTGGTGTTGGAGGCGCGATACTTCCACGCGAAGGTCAGGGTCATGATGATGACCGGGATGACGACCAGCAGCATGAGCACGGTGGCCGTGATCAGCAGTGTCTTTTCATCCTGGCCGATCTGGCCCTTCGGACTGAGGATGGCCACGGCATCGCAGCCGGTGAGCATCACCAGCAATGCGAGCAGCAAGCCCGGGCGCAACCAGCGCCCAAGGGTTTTCAACGGAATCATCGGTCGATCCAATTGCGAGGGAATGCCGTTCCCCGTCCTGCCCGCACCGGCCAAAGCCGGGCCCACCCGTCCAGAAGACAGGCAGGTAAGGTGGGGTCGAGTCAGCCCTTCAATTTTAGGCCGTCACCCACCATTTAAGAAAGGCATTGACAATGATCAGGCGCAGGAAAGGCCCGGATCTGGCTGCGACACGTTGTCGCACCGCGCGCAGCGCGCCCCTGTTGCGGGCGCTGGGGACCAGATTCGGCAAAGCAAGCTGAACATGCTCAGGCTACTTGAAGTGCATGTCTGCCGCACCGAGACTGGATGACAGACACCTCGTCCTGGCAAAGATGCCTTATGAACGCCCTGCTCCGCTGGCTCAGCACGCCCGCCCTGCGCCGCACGCTTGCCGTGCTGGGCGCCACGCTGGTGGTGCTGCTGGCCTGCAACCCGGAACTGGCGCCGCTGCTGGCGGTGCTGGATGTGTTGGGGCTGGACGTGCTGGCGCTGCTGCTGGGTGCGCAACTGCTGGCCACTCTGCCCTGGCTGCGACTGCAGGTTGACCGCGGGCTGCGGGGCGCTGGGCGGCTGGCCTGCGGCGCGGTGGCCGGGGCGGCAGGCGGTTATCTGCGGCAGTTCTGGCCGTTCTGTCGTGATCGCCTCGGGTTGTGCCGTGGGGTCGGCCGTGCTGGCTGACGCGTTCGACGTTGGCTGCGCCGACCGCTGAAATGGGCCTGATGAGCCCCCAGCCTTGCCGGCTAAGCGTTTCGGCCTGCGGGCCGCCGTGCCAAAATGCACCCGAAGCGTAAGGCAGCCCTGCGTTGACGGAATCTGCCCTTGGCAGCCCCCGGCGGGGTGTGCACACCATGGCATGCCACTGAAAACGAGTGGCCGGGTCGGCAAACCCGATTACTGCTGGTTGTTTACGCTTGTCAGCCGGCGTCACCTCTGCGTGGCGCCGGCTGACAATCCGTTCGCGTTCCATGGCGGGCGGTGCGTGGGGGTGCGTGCTTGCATGCGCCCGCCGGGTTCCAGCAGTAACCGGTTTTTGCCGCCACGCATCGTCCGCCACCTCCCCCGGTGGCGCTGCTGTCTGTCCTGCACGGAGCACTGCCATGCACGCATCGGAATATCTTGACCTCAACGCCCGCCATGACCCGGCCAATGCCGAGAGCGTGGGCGAGCCTGGAGCGGACCCCACCGCCTTCGTCTCCACGTTGCGCAGCATCCAGGCCGGAGCCGCCGCCGATGGGCGCCCGTGGCCGGAAACCCACCTGCGGCTTGGGCGCCGCATGCAACTGGCCGATGCCGACTGCGCGCTGGCCGGCCTGACTGTGGTGCAGGAAATGCTGTTGGCGGCGGAACGCACCCGGCAGAACGGCCCTTCCCACGAATACGTGGGCGAGCGCGCGATGGAGGGCATGATGATGGCCTGCCTGGCCCTTACCGCACAGGTCACTGCCTGCCTGCATGCGCGCAGCTAGTGCGCGGCCGGTTCGGCAGGCGGGCGCTGGCGTGGGCCGCCGTATTGATGATCGGGGTGCTGGGCCTGGTGGTCGCGCACAGCTATCGGCCGGAGGCGCGCATCAACGTCACGACCTATCGGGAGTTTTCCGATCTGGAGTTTCTGCAGCTGCAGGACGACCTGCGCGTGCGGTTGCAGCGGGAAAGCGTGGCCGGCATGCCGGAATTCAACATGGTCAGCGCGGCGACGTATTTTGAGATCCACCAGGATGGCGAGCCCGTCATTCTGGTGGACAACTCGGTAGGCCGTTTGTTGGTGATCGCGTTCGGGGAATAGCGCGGGTTGGTTTTGAAGTGCCTTCGGACGTATGACCGAGGTTTGGACTTCAGGCCGAGGCCGATGTCCGACACGCATCAACGGTGGATTGATATGGAAGGTGTCGATCAATCCCCCAGCATGACGCCAGCGCTTTAGTTGTGCGTCGGATCGGGACAATGCAAGACGTGCGGCGTTCCCGCGTTGCCAGCCATGGGCTGGCACTACTGAAGCAGCGGGTCAGCGGCCATGCCGGCCAAACGAAAAGCCCCGACCAAGGCCGGGGCTTTTCGTACAACTGGTGCCGGAAATAGGAATCGAACCTACGACCTACGCATTACGAATGCGCCGCGCGGACCCTACTAGCAACCGAGCGCCTAGCAACTGATCGGGTAAGGCCCGCTCTGGCCGAGCGGACCGGGGTGGACCGTTGCCACCTGTGCGCTGAACATAACTCTGCTGGCAAGTGCTCAGGGCGGCTGCCGCTTCCTCTACCAGGAAGTGACCCGAATGACGGTAAGCGCCAACTAAGCCTCGGGGTACGAACAACTCCTTCCAACCGATCCCCTGTGGACGAGGACACTCCTTATCTATGGCATCTATGGCTGCAACCCATCGCTGAAGGCCAGACGGACGAGCGCGGCAAGGCCAATGCGCCACCTGCTCAAGAATTTCATATAGGAGACATGAGGTTAGCGAATGGCCTCACCTATAAATGCCAACGAAGCCACTCAACAAGAAAAGGCGCGGACCCGCGCGAGGGACACTTTTTCGTCCAGTCATGGCACAAGCAGACGAATGGACAACGAGCCAAGAGTACCGGCAATATCGGAGGAGCAATCACAAGGAAGGAGTGAGAACATGGTCGACTTTACAAAGCGCGTCTCAAGCACAAGAACCCAGCGCCCCACGAATCCAATTGACTTGTACGAAACGCTGGACAGACTTCACGACAAAGGCCCATTACGGCCTGCCCAGCTTTCGGTCTTAGAGGAATGGCATTCGAAGCGAAAGCATGACCGTGACGTGCTGATAAAGCTACACACCGGACAGGGGAAGACCCTAATTGGACTGCTTGCTCTTCAGAGCCAATTGAATGACAAGAAGGGGCCCGCCGTCTATCTGTGTCCCGACAACTTTTTAATCGACCAAACTAGAGAGCAAGCGAGACAATTTGGCATTGCTACGTGCGGAGCGGACCCGGAACTCCCAGACGACTTTCTTAGCGGAGACAAAATTCTGGTTACGTCCGTACAGAAGGTATTCAACGGACTTACCAAGTTCGGACTGAATCATAAGTCAATCACAATCGGCACGTTCCTAATGGACGACGCCCATGCATGCGCGGATACGATCAGAGAAGCTTGCAGGATTCGAGTGCCGCATGAAGACCCTGCTTATAAAGCGCTACTGACTCTCTTTGCATCCGATCTTGAACAGCAAGGGATCGGAACTTTTGCAGACATTACAAACGAGAAGCGCGACGCATTACTTCCAGTGCCCTACTGGTCTTGGCAGCGACATGTGGAGAACGTCGCCACCACTCTATCGGCCGGGACAGATCGGAAGCCAATTAAGTTCGCTTGGCCGCTAATCAAGAATTCCTTGCATCACTGCCAATGCGTAATATCCGGAGCTGCGATAGAGATCGAGCCTTACCTTCCCTCTATTGAGGCGTTCGGCAGCTACGCTTCAGCTTCCCACCGAATTTTCATGTCCGCGACCGTCACCGACGATGCATTCTTGGTTAAGGGACTACGGCTAAAGCCTGAAACAATCACCAGACCACTCACCTACTCAGGCGAGAGGTGGTCTGGCGAGAAGATGATCATAATCCCTTCATTAATCGACGAAGATCTTGACCGCGAACTTATAGTGAGCACATTCGGCGCGAGCCAGAAGCGGACATCTGGATTGGTCGGCTTGACACCAGGGTTTGCATGGACGAAAGATTGGGCGCGATACGGCGGAATTGTTGCCTCACCCGACACGGTCTCGAAGACAATAGAAAACCTCAAGGCCGGCAACTATGGCAATGCCGTAGTCCTCGCAAATCGATATAACGGCATCGATCTGCCTGACGACTCCTGTCGAATTCTTGTATTCGACAGCAAACCCTACTCTGAGAACTTGATCGACCTGTACGAAGAGTCATGCAGACCCAAGAGTGTCACCACCCTCATGCGAACAGTCCGGACTGTCGAACAGGGCATGGGACGTAGTGTGCGCGGAGAGAAGGACTACTCAGTAATAATTATCACGGGATCGGACATCACGCGCCTAATAAGAGACAGAGAGTCCAGAACCTTCCTTTCATCTCAGATGTCAACCCAAGTTGAAATAGGCCTCGAGATATCAGGGTTTGCGCGAGACGAGATCGAGCAAGGCACGAAACCTATAGACGCGCTGAGCCAACTGATTCGCCAGTGCCTTGGACGAGATGCAGGCTGGAAGACTTTCTACTCAGAAAGAATGGAAGAAGTTCGACCTAAAGGCGCCAACGCAGAAGCACTTCTTCTCTATACGAAGGAACTAGAAGCTGAGCTTCTCCACTCGAACGGCGAGAACGAGAAAGCTGTTGCAGCAATACAAGCACTGCTTGATTCCGGCAAACTGCCCGACTCCGAGAGAGGGTGGCATCTTCAATCCATGGCACGCTTCCTATTCAACAGTGATCGGCTGCGGTCTCAGGCGCTTCAGGTGACAGCTCACAAATCAAATCGCCTTGTATTGAAGCCCGATCAAGGCGTGACAGTCACCAAGCTGTCGATTATCAGCCAGGGCCGCTCGGAGCGAATTATCGAATGGCTGCAGAATTATGGCAATTATTCGGATATGGAAATAGCGCTCAGCGAAATATTGAGCCGACTGACTTTTGGCGCAAAAGCGGACCGCTTTGAGCATGCTCTGGACGAACTTAGCAGGGCACTTGGCTTTGCAGGTGAGCGCCCAGACAAGGAATGGAAGGAAGGTCCCGATAATCTATGGGCATTAGACTCAAAGCAGTACATTATCTGGGAATGCAAGAATGAGGTAGGCGTAGATCGTGCCGATATCAATAAGCGCGAGGCCGAACAGATGAACAGATCCTCCGCCTGGTTTCTAAAGCACTACCCCGGACTGAGTGCCAAGCGAATTATCGTACATCCAGCGAGCAAAGAAGCTAGCGCGGCATCATTCCTACATGAGGTAGAAGTGATGCGGGTGACTGAGCTCAAAAAGCTGCTCAAGAACATAAGAGCATTCTTCAAGTCACTGCAGCCACTTGACTTCGCTGACTTGTCCGTCAACCACATCCAGAAGAACTTGGACGCGCACGGCCTGTCTATTCCATCACTCCTAAAAGACTATTCCAAGAAGATCAAACCATTAATCTAACCGCCACCTTGCGGCTGCCGGAACATTGGCAGTCGCCTCTTGGCCATCCGCTCTACTTGGCTACAAAGAGGTTAGTATGAGATCCGACGCTTACAAGCGATGACAAGGCATCGCGACTGTGCAGGACCAAATTAATACACTAGAATCGAGATACTTCCCAAGGCGGAGTTGCTTGCGTGATCGATCCGGGCCCTGGTCTGCCACCTCATGTAGCGCTCCTACTGAATGAGGACTTCGATTTCACAGACCCCACGCTGGTTGTCCGTAGGCTGCGATCAATGCTTCGCGACCTTAAGAACCAAGCGAACATCAGTGAGATCGAGCCCTTACCTAAGGTACCCATTGGCAATCCAGAATTCAGAGCAGTATTGAGCGGAGGATTGGACCTGTTCGGCAAGACGGGCGCCTGCCAAGAGGTACCGTGCAGAATCAGATACGCGGACCAAATTGCTCGAACCGTAGCCCTCATGTCTGATCGGGTCAGCGCTCACGACTTCTTCTACGAACGCATTTCGGCCCTTAGATCTCGCCCGACGAACGCCGAGTTATATGGCTTGGCAATAGATACCCTTGTGCTCAAGCGTGTACAGCCGCTGATTGAAGCGGGAATCCTACGCTTCACCTCTCCCTTCATGCCAACCTGCAATTCTTGCATAGCCGAATTTGAGCGAAGAATTGAAACCCTCACTGAGGAGGCCGTTGCGCGGATAGGCGCTGATATGGTCATAGAGCGCACTGACAGCGGTGGGTACGTTGATCTGACGGCCGTCTATGACCCACCGATATTCATGCACTTTTCAACTAAATTCGCTAACTCAGCTAGCGATGAAGAGATCCGATCAGTATTTTTGCATGAAGCTATAAGGTCTACAGTTTGGGACGCACGCACTGCTGCATGGACCTCTGGAAGCGTTTTCTCGAACTCTTCAGTTGGAGTATCTGCTCTTCTATCCTCGGACGGAGCGCATTTCACATCACCTGAGCTACAGGCCTTTGCAGCGGATAGGACTGCTGAGCTCCCCTGGGTTGCAAACCTCACGATTGAGCAAACGCTTGCGCTGCGTGACGCTGCCAGCCTCGCCCTTCCCCGACTCCGCGAATTCATGGCACGCAGGCTGTCCGGCATAGGTGAATCGGACGAACCGAATCGACAGTGGCGGCAAATCGTGGAAGAGCTAAGGGAACAAGCTGCAGAAGTTCGTTCAGAATTGGAGGCTGCAACGACCCGATCCCCCTCTCTTAGTCGGAACTCTGCGGGAATCTTGGGCTTAGCAGTAAGCGCAGCGTGCCTTATCGGCGACGGCCCCATTTCCGCACTCGGCGGGCTGCTGGGAACACTCGGGTTAGTACACTCGATAGATAACAGACATGCGTTTGAAGCGAGAACCAAGCCTGGTTATGTTCTCGTCTCCGCAAGAGATATCCTCGCGCACGCCCGTTAGCGGGACACAGCGAAAAGATGGAAAACCGTCAGAGAATTGACCGTCTACTACTCCCCGACATTAAAGCAGCCTTCACACACACACCAGAAACCATGCAATCATCGAAAAATAGAATCAAGCTTAATCGCGAGGAGGGCGCGTGATTAGCAATCGAGTCAAGGAAAGGATTGGCATCAATGAGGTTCGCAGCACCGTAGAAAATCTTTGGGAATGCGGCTGGCAGGAGTATGGCGCACAGAATGACGATGCAATTGACGGGGTCATAATTATGAGAAGGGGAACGAAACGCCCCTCCGACACCGGCGGCATCGTTTTTACCCAGGTCAAGTGCGGCGGGAACGGTTATCGCAAAGACCAGGTCCAATATCCAGCACACATCGGCGTCGCGCTAGGTCCAGATTACATCGCCACCCACATGCCTCGTTGGAGCAGAGCGCCAGGACCATGCGTTCTGATCTTTGTTGACGACACAACTAGCCGAAAGTCACCCGAGTCATGGTGGGTCGACTTGAGACAGGACTGTATTTCACCGACGAACAAAGGAATTATATTAATCCCCAGAGCCCAGCGATTCGGCGAGCACAGCAAGGGAGATTTCCACAGGCTGTGCGGATCCGGAACGGTAGACCGCCTCTTGGATCGAATCAACCTGGAGCGACGTGAGTCACTCATACCAACCCTAGGAAAAAATGAGTCCATCCGCAGAGATGCCAGGGATTTCTACAGGCATTGGCAGCAAGATAATGCCAGCCAGATAAATCCTATGCTTGGCCCTATCCTTGTTAATCGTGTTGGGTGGAAGCACATCACCCGCCGCGGAAGATTACCAGAGCGGATTGTTCAATCTTGGATGCTGCTTGGCGCAGCGAAAGCTATGATTATGCGCTGCACTCAAGTTTATACACTTGGTCACGCGTCTGAAGAAGAGTACGACGATGGAAATATTCTAGTTACGGATTACCTAGGGCTACGCGCAAAGGTAACCTTCACCTACAGACATCAATCCATCTGCCAAGTCGTGCTAAAGAGAACACGCCTCATCCGCCCAAATAACAAAAATTCGGAACGGCAGAAGATTTGGTTCTACTCCATATACGAAACGCGACGAGGCCGAGAGAACGTCTAAAAAAATGAGGCACGCTCCCCGACGTCAGCTACCGGAAAAGACCGAGCGAAAAATCACGCAAGAAGGTGATACGCCATTACTCTTCAAGGGCAACTGGGTCGGGGAACGCACAGGAAAATTATCACACTGCGGCACTTCACTTCAATGTATCGGTTGAAGTTCGTTTCAAAAGTCATGGGACAACCTCCATGCCCGAGTGACGCCGACAGGGCCCTCTCTTCCCCATCATCTATGAGCAGCGACTAGCTCCCGTGCTGACTCCTCCTCTTCGCTGGAGACTGTGCGACCTAAGTGCTGACCAGCACGGAGATGCCAAACGCCAGGCGGCTTCGCAGTACTGATGCGCATACCGCAGTGTCACAGTGATGTCTGCATGACCCAAGAGCTCGCGCACAGTGTTCAGTCTACACCTGCCCGCACCAAGCGCGATGCAAAGTGATGCCGGAGGTCATGGAACCGGAACTGTTCGATGTGGGCGTCAGTGATCAGTTTGCCCCACCCATTTTTGATGTCGCTCACCTCGAATACCTTGCCCGCGCGTCGCTCGCCCGCTTGACCGGCCCAACGCTGCAGGACTTCCATGGCTTCGACGTTCAGAGGGATGTGATGCTGCCTGCCGGACTTGGCGTTCTCCGCCTGGATGGTGAGCATCTTTGCTTCCCAGTTGATGTCGGCCCATGTTATCGACAGCAGCTCATCCCGTCTCATACCGGTGTTCATGGCTGTAAGAACCACGGGCGTAGGTGATCGACATACCCGTCCATCGGCAAATCAAGCATAACCACTAGCCGGTACTTACGTCGGCCCTCATTCGCGTTCGCCCTGCCCTCAACCCCGGCTAGATCGCGCGCTGCGAGCGCGGCCCGGAGCATCGCTTCTTCGCCCGGGGGCAGGAACCGAACCACCTTGCGTCTATCTGCTGATCGCTGACGCATGCCCATGAGGGGACTGGTCTCGATCAACTTCCACCCCACAGCCCGCGAAAGCGCTGACCTCAGGCAAGCAAAGTCGCGCGCTGCGGTAGCCTTAGTGAAAGCATCGGGTCCAGTAACACGCGCGCGCCACCATCGCTCCATCTTCGGCACATCAATCTCAATGATCTGACGGCGTAGCAGCCATGGGAACACTGATCGGATGCGATCCGGGTACTGACGACCACCCTTGAGTTCGGCAATAGCCCAAGGTTCGAAGTGATCGTTGAGCAGCGCTTCGAGCGTGCAACTAGTGGGCTTGGACTTTGCGAGCGCCGGCAATCCGGACTGAACGTATTCAGCGACTGCTTGCCGGGCTTGGTCGCGGGCCTGATCAAGTGACAGGTGTTCGACCGAACCCAACGTAAGACGCTTACCGTGCGCCCAGGTAGCGATCCAAGCTTTGTGCCCTGACGGCTCCGCGAACCTGAGCGTTTCTGAGCTCATAGGGGCGATCCCGGGGTTCTGACGTGAGGACGATGCGTTTGGTGAGGGCGGATGACATTGGCCGAACTGTCCGTAAGTGGCGGTAGAGCCAACTTAGGACAGGATGCGAGGCGGTGTTTGGATGCGGATCGTCCGTATCCCACTATCGTGAATCACCCGTGCGATGTGTGGGCCACAGGCAGGGGAGCGACGAATCCTTGTCCCTTTTGAAAGCGCTTCCCTTCGAGTTGGATCATGCTCCAACCGATGAAGTACGAAGGCCGGGAGTTCGGCCAGCTGTAAATCGTCTATTCGGCCGAAGTTCTCTTGCTTGCCATATCGGTGATTCGCGGCCCACCTCTAAGAATCGGATGATCCGCAACCATCCTGATGGGCAATGAGAAGTCTCCCATCGAGGAAAAAACATAGCGTTCGCTTCGGCTCACCTGAAGTGAATTGAAGTTCATCACATGCTCCGGCTTGTAAGGCAGCGCTGTGCCGAGGGTCAGGGCATCGTCCAAAGCGAAAATTCCTTCACGGTCGCGTACGACCGACGCAGTGAGCTGGATTGGCATGGAGCGAAGTGTGTTCGCCGCCTCAGCCACTTGTTGAGCCACCGATGAGCACCACATGGCGAGAGCACGTGTTGAAGAAAGGGGGAAGTAGATTTCGATCCCCTTAACACCGAGGCCGAGATTGCCGTACGGCTCCATGTCGATATGATTTTGGAGAGCGACCGGATTGTCGCCAATCATGAAGGGATGGGTCTTCGTGGTCTTCGCCAAAAACCAGACCTTGTTCAGAAAGTGAGGGCCGAAGTCAGTCGGCGCCTGCAAGATCATTCGTGCTGTGTCGATCTTGATTTCGTTCTCGGTCTGCGGCCGAATGAGCGCTTCAGCCTGGAGCCCTGGTGCGACGTGGTCGCCCATGGACTCAATCTTCTCACGCAGCAAGCGGCGCATGTCTTCCCATTGCATCCGGAACGCTCGCGTCCTAACGAACTGGATAGCAAAGAATGCGGCCAGAAGAGCGCGGCCTTGGGCTGGAATTGCGCCGACAGAATCATCCTGGAGAATCCGCTCCATGATGGGTTTTGCTTGCGACTCGATCCTTGACAGCCCATCTTCCAAGGAGTGGTCAGCACCATCGACCACAAAATCATAGAAGCGCGACTCACTGGCGACATTCTTGGCGTTCGTCTGGAAGCTGCGTCCGGAGTCCTTGTCGAAGACCCAGAGCTGATCCTTCTTCCCTGTTCCGAAGTTTCGCAAGAGGAACTTCGGAACGTAGTGCTGGATCTTCGCTGCCGTCATGGCGGTCCAGGAAAGCTCTGGATTGATTGGGCGTAATCTTATCCTGTCCACGCGCCTTGCAGGTCACGATCCATGCTTTATGCCCTGAGGGCTGCACACGAAGAATCAGACCGCGAGCCCGAGCATCCCTGAGCTCATAGGGGCGATCCCTGGGCTCCGACGTAAGAACAATGCGCTTGGTGAGAGCGGATGACATTGGCCGGAAGGTCGATAAGTGGCGATAAGGCCAACCTAGGACAGGATGCCAAGCGATGTTGGATGCGGATCGTCCGGAGTGGACAACCACACCCCATGTAGCCGCCAGTTCAGTCACAACTAAAGCTGAAAACCGATGAAATTCGAACAGACCCACAGGCTCTACAGCACGTATACCAAAACCACCTCGTATCGATATCCATCGCCAACTTCGTACACGTGAGCCTGAAGCACTAGATCACTCCTCCCCTCCTCTTCTGTGTAAAGATCAACCAGAACGTTCCAAAAATCTCCATACCAAATGCATACGGAAGAGCTCCACGACTCGTCTGGTAGCCTTTTTAAGTGTGCGCCATACGCGCGAATGCTCTCTTGCGCGCTTACCCACACATCTGGGGCTTGAAGGGTTACCTGCGGTAGCGATGGTTCGCCCCCTTGGATCAGCGCATCAACGATGGCTGCGAGCGTGAGCCGCCAAGCTTGCGGCACCGCAATCTCGTTCTCACCATCTTTAGCTATGGCCGTCTCATTCATTGCTAATCTCTCCCGTGCAATTGCTTGTGGCAGTCCAAACAGACCTCGGCATGATTGGAGGATTACGACCAGCCACCTACGGCTCCAAATCAACGATTGCCTGGTCGCTGGACGCATCAGTCTGATCAGCGATAGTGCCAACGAGATCGATGATCTCTTCGATCTCGGCGCCTCGTTGATTAGGCTCATCGTCATATCCCAAACCGGTCTCCGAAAACTCCTGCGCTAATGCATCGATCAGCGACTCGCGGTCCTGCTTGACAAGGTGCTTGATGCCCTCTTCAGGCAGGTGAAAGCTGTGCTTCGCTGCGATTTCAGCCAGCAGAGAATGCAGACGGGATGAGATAGACCGCTTCATTTCACTTTACCTTCGGGTCTCTCAACCCATCGCTGCTTCTTGGAATGGCAGTTATGACCTTCCCCCTCACCATTCAGGACTACCTTCGCATCTTTTCCCGGTGTAGGCAGTCCTGCCACCGACCTGCTTGGCGACCTTCGCAGGGTCTTTTACGCTCCTTGAAAGAGCCTCGACGCAATGTTCGGCATTCATGACACAAGGAGGTTATCGGAATGCAACTCCAGGGCCGAGGCCAAAGGGGCCATCCTGAGCTGGACAGGACCCTTGGCTATAAGCACCAGCGATGCCTCGCGAGGGATTGAATGGCTACGGGAAGCTTATGACTGCCAGCCATGGGCTGGCACTACTGAAGCAGCCCGCCAGCGGTCGGCACCAACAACGGCCGTGCCGCCCAAACAAAAAGCCCCGACCAAGGCCGGGGCTTTTCATTACAACTGGTGCCGGAAATAGGAATCGAACCTACGACCTACGCATTACGAATGCGCCGCTCTACCAACTGAGCTATTCCGGCTGAGCAGGCGATTTTACGGTCGCCCCACCCCTGCGGTCAATCCGGTCGTGACGATTGCCGCCAAACGCTTACCCACCCGGCCCCTCAGCCCGCCATCACCCGGTTACCACAGTCCCGCCCCGCCGCGAAATCGGCCAGGTTGCCCAGCGTGATCGCCGAGATCTCCTGCAGCGCCTCCACGGTGAAGAAGCCCTGGTGGCCGGTCACCAGCACGTTGGGGAAGGTCATCAACCGCTGGAAGGCCTCGTCGTCGATGATCTCGCCGGACAGGTCCTGGAAGAACAGCGCGCTTTCCTGCTCGTACACGTCGATGGCCAGGTGGCCCAGCCGGCGCGACTTCAGCGCGCGGATCACCGCGTGGGTATCGACCAGGCCGCCACGCGAGGTGTTGACCAGCATTGCACCGGGCTTCATCCGCGCCAGTGAGGCGTCGTCGATCAGGTGCTGGGTATCCGGCGTCAACGGGCAATGCAGAGAGACGATATCCGAGCGCGACAGCAGCTCGTCCAGCCCAACCATCGCACCGATCTGGGCGAAGGCCGGCGAGGGATACGGATCGTGACCCAGCACGGTGCAGCCCATGCCGCGGAAGATGCGCGCGGTGGCCAGCCCGATCTTGCCGGTACCGATGATGCCCACGGTTTTGCCATGCAGGGTGCGGCCGAGCAGGCCATCAAGCATGAAGTTGCCCTCGCGCACGCGGTTGTAGGCGCGATGGGTCTGCCGGTTGAGGGTCATCACCAGCGCCAGTGCGTGCTCGGCCACGGCTTCGGGCGAGTAGGCCGGCACGCGGGCGACGAACAGGCCGAGCGCGTTCGCGGTGGCCAGATCCACATTGTTGAAGCCGGCGCAGCGCAGCAGCACCGCGCGTACGCCCAGCGCATGCAGGGCCTGCAGCACCGGCGCATCAAGCCTGTCATTGACGAACACGCAGACGGCGGCGCAGTCCTGTGCCAGTGCGGCGGTGTGCACATCCAGCGCGGCGTCGAAATACACGAACTGGAACTGCTGCCCTGCCCCTTCGCGCAGGTTGGCTTCCTCGAGAAAGCGGCGATCGTAGGGACGGGCACTGAAAACGGCGATCTGCATGGGAAGGTCTGCGCGGAAATCCGCCACGACCATAGCGCACCCGCACATCGATGGGGATGGCACCGGCGGCGTGACTGCCGCCGGTGCCGGTACTGCCTTAGAACGTATAGCCCAGGCCCAGCATCACGCCGTTCTGCAGTTGGCCGTCGCGACGCTCGCCCACGTAGTCGACCATCACCGACAGGCGATCGCTGGCGCGGCTGGTCACGCCCAGATTCCAGGCCAGCACCTGCTCGCCCACGGTCTGGCTGCTGGCACCGAACACCAGGTCCGGCGCAGCGGCGAAGCCGGTGCTGTAACGGGCCTGGGTGTCGCCCAGTTCCTTCTGCCAGACCACGCGCGCGCGCGGGGTGATGCGCTCGCCATTGTTGCCTTCGAAGGTCTTGAACAGCTGCAGGCCCGCGCCGACGCGGATGCTTTCCAGGCTGTCACCACGCCCGACCAGCGCGCCGGCACCCTGCCCTTCATTGAAACCGGTGGCCGAGGTGCGCGCGTAGTCGACCACCGGCAGCAGCGGCTGGATCACCACCCCCTTGGCGGTGGTGAACGAGAAGCCGTGCTCCAGGCGGGCCGAGATCGCATCGTTGTTGTACTTGGCACGCAGCGCGCCCTGCAGACCGTCGATGCCCTCGATGCTGCGGCGGGTGTCGTGGCGCAGGTCGGTGTAGCGCACCGAGGCCGAGAGGTAGCCACGCGAGTAGGTGGCATCCAGGTAGCCGCCCACATCCAGCGCGCGCACGTCGCCGGTGAAGCCGGAACCATCGCGGCCCTTGGTCGACATGTCCGCCGCGGCAACGCTGACGCCCAGGGTCACCCGGTCATCGGCCAGCTGCGTATCGGCACCGAGCACGATGCCGCCGACGGTATGGCTCAGGCCAGCCACGCCGCCCTCGCCGTCGATGCGGCCATGGCTGCCGAAGCCGCGGCCCCAGAGGCCATGGTTGCGTGGTGCTTCGCCGCCGAAGTCGGTGTTGCCACCGCCCGCGCCCGCCGGCTCCACCAAATGCATCGCCAACTGGTTGAACAGGCTGCCATTGGCCATGCCGGGCTGCGCCGAAGCCGCCTGCGCTGCCTGTGCAGCCAGGCCGCCGGCGTCACCGCTGCCGCTGCGTCGTGCGGCCTGGTGCTGCTGCACCACGCTGCCGATGCTGCCGACCAGCGCGTTGTCGGCCAGGCGCAGGCTGGCGTGGCCATCACCGCGCAGTGCACCGGCCTGCTGTGCGATCACATCGCGGTCAGCAAACTGCAGTGCCCCCAGCAGCGGCTTCAGGCCGGCATCCTGGCGCTGACCCGCAGTAGCCAGCGCGCGACCGAGTCCATCGTTGCCGTTGTTGCCGGTGAGCTGCGCGAGCTGGTCGAAGCCGGGGTTGGCGGTCAGCGACAGGCCCTCGGCGGTCTGGTTGATGTTGAAGCTCAGCAACGAGTTGTGGCGCGGCCGGAATACTTCGCCGCCGGTGATGCTGGCCGTATAGCCGGTGTCACCCAGGCGCACCGCATCGGTGAAGCCCTGGAAGATCGGGCCGCTCACCAGCTCGCGCTGGTAGTTTCCGGCGTAGAAGCCCTGCGCCACGTTCAGTTCGAGGTGCGCGCCCGGCGAGATGACCAACGCGCCCTCGTTGGCGCCGCTGTCGTAGAAGTCGCCCACGCGCAGGCGGCCACTGTTGGCGCCGCCCGCCTCGGTGACGTCGAACAGCACCTTGCCGCCCGGCATGATGTTGACGTAACCGTGGGTGACCAGGTCACCACCACGCGGCATCAGGGTGCCGTACACGCGCAGGCGGTTGAAGCCGTCCTCGCGGTACGACGGACCGGTGCCAGCGAACAGCGCATCCGAGTCGTTGGCGACCGAGGCGATGTCACCGTGGCCGACCACCATGCCGGCCGCCAGCACGCGCAGCTCCGGGGTCCGCAGGGCGCCGCCTTCCAGGGCGATGGTGCCGTTCTCCACCAGCATGAAATCGGCGCCGGTGGTCTCGGCGGTGCGCCAGGTGCCGCCTTTGGCCACGCGGATCACGCCGGCCGAATTGCCCAGCGTGGAAGCATCCAGCTGCGACAGGCGCAGGCTCGCCAGCAGGTCGGCCTGGATGCCCGGATCGCTGAGGAAGTCCTGCACCGAGAAGCGACCGATGCCGTTGGGACCACGTGCAGCCGCGTTGTAGATGGAAACGGCCTGGTTGATGTACGTGGTGGCGAAGTCGGTATCGTTCCAGCGCGCGAAGTCGTCGTCGACGAACGCCTGCAGCTGGCGTGCGGTGCGCAGATAGCCCGGATTGATGTCGCCGCTGACATTGCCGGTGACCGTCAGGGTGTCGCCCGGGTCGCGGTAACCGGCGGCGGTGATGATGTTGTTGCTGTAGATGTCCTGGCCCGGGAAGGTTTCCAGCTTGCGGCCACTGCCATCGGGATCGAAGCTGATCGACGCGCCGGTGGTCCGGGCCGGATCGCGGAACACCAGCAGACCGTTGGGCTGCACCACCTCGTACATGGCCTTGTGCAGCAGGCCGGCATCCATGCCGCCGCCGTAGTTGCCGGTGTAGATCTCGGTCATCCGCGGCGACGGCGTATAGATCACCTTGCCACTGTTGCTGGCGGCGTGGATCTGCACCGAGTCGACCAGCGGCAGGTCGCTGGCCAGGTAACGCTCGACGCCACCGGACTGCATGATCGAGCAGGACGAGATGCAGTGGCCGGACACGATGGTGTTCAGGCCGTTGGTACGGATCACCCCCTGCAGCCACTCACCCGCGATCAGCGCGCCACCATTGGAGGTGCGCAGCACGACTTCGCGGATCGGACGGCCTTCGGCCTGTGCCTTGGCCAGCAACGCCGGCAGTGCGACCACGTCGGCGACGGTGACACCGCCACTGAGCACGACGCGATCGCCCTGCACGTGATAATTCATTGCCATGACGTCATCCATCTGGCCCAGGGTCGCGATACCCACCAGGCCCGCCAGGGCGATGCTCAACTTCGAATGCTTCATTGCGTTCTCTCTCTCCGCCCGCACCACGCGGGTCGAAAGCAGAACGCAGCAGCGGGGCAGACGCCCCCAGTCGGCGACGAGAAAAAAGATGAATGCATTCACAATGGAAATGCAGAAGAAATGCGGGCTTCCCCATCCGGTCACCGTCGCGTAAAACTCGATGACGCGTCCGTCATTGTCGTCCGAGGTCCTCCCCTGTCCGTGCCCTCCCCTTTGCTCCGTGCTGCGCCGGAACTGCCTGGGATTCCGGACGTCTTCATTGCATTCGTACGTGAGGAACGCGCGCCGCTGTGCGCTTTCCTGCGCGCCCGCGGTGTCGGTCCCGAGGATGCCGAGGACATCGCCCAGGACTGCATGGAGCGCCTGATCCGCTACCGCGCACACGACACCGAGGAACTGCGGCTGCTGCTGTACCGCATCGCCCGCAACCGCCTGGCAGACCGCGGGCGCTCGCCGCAATCGCGCAACCACCTGTCGCTGACCGAACGCGACGGCAACGAAGAAGCTGCCAGTGCTTCTCCTGATCCGCTGCGTCAGGCAGAATCCGGGCAGATGCTCGCCCTGCTGCGCCAGGCACTGTTCAAGCTTCCCGAACGTGCCCGCGAGGTGTACCTGCTCAACCGCATCACCGGGATGAGCTATACACAGATCGCCCGGCATTGCGGCATCACCGCCAAGACCGTGGAAAAACACATTGCCCGTGCATTGCAGGGCCTGCGCAAGGAGCTGGGCCCCGATCCTCTCCACAATGATGGAGACACCGAATGATCCGCAACGACAACAGGGATGACACGTTGCTTTTTGAACACGCAAGCGCCTGGGTAGCCCGGCTGGAAGCCCCCGACTGCAGCCCCGAAGAGCGTCAATCCTTCGAGGACTGGCTGGCCGAGGATCCCGCGCACGTCAGCGCATGGGTGCAGGCCGAGAAGCTGCACCAGCGCAGTGCCGGCCTGGCCGGCGACCCGTGGCTGCGCACCGCCGCCGCGCGTGCGGCACGCAGGCCGCAGCGTCGTTGGTTGCCAAGTGTGGCCGCCGCTGCCGGCGTATGCCTGGCCGTTGGCCTGGGCTGGATGCTGTACACCGATGGCAATCCCACACCCCTGACCTATGCCAACGCCAGCCTGCTGCCGCAGCAGCGCACGCTGGCCGATGGCAGCATCGCCATGCTCGACGCCGGCACTACGCTCACCGCGCGCTTCGGCTGGCGCAAGCGCGAACTGGCGCTGGAACACGGTCGCATCCAGCTGCAGGTCGAACCATCATCGCGCTCGCTGCGGGTGCAGGCCGGCGGCAGTTCGATCCGCGATATCGGCACCACCTTCCAGGTGGAACGGCTGACTGACGGCCGGGTCGAGGTCGCGCTGCTGGAAGGCGTGGTGGAAGTCACCAGTGGCAGCGCGCAGCACACGCTCTCGCCGGGCCAGCAGCTGCAGGTCCTGGCCTCCGGCAAGATCCAACCGGGCCCGCAGCTGTCCTCGACCGCTGCCGCCGAGGCCTGGCCACAGGGCAAGCTGGTGTTCGACGGCACGCCCCTGGCCACCGTGGTCGAACGCATGAACCGCTATGGCAGCACGCCACTGGTGGTCGCCGACCCGGACATCGCCGACCTCGCGGTCAGCGGCACCTTCCGTGCAGGCGACGCGCACGAACTGCTTTCCGCCCTGGAACTGGGGTGGTCCATTGCTGGCCAGCCGCGCTCGGATGGCGCGCTGGAACTGCGCCGCACCTACTGAGGCGGCGGCCGATGCCGGCGCCGGGTGTGCTTCGTTGGGACGCGCTTCGGTGGGGCCTGCTGCAGGCCCTGCTGTGCGTTGTGCTGGTGCCGGGCGTGACGGCAACGGCGGCGTCAGCAGAAGCCGTCAGGCAGGTCGACTACCGGATCGCTCCCGGCGCCCTGCCGCCGGCCCTGCAGCAATGGGCGCGCCAGAGCGGCATCGCCCTGGTATTCGACGCGCGTGAGCTGACCGACCTGCGCAGCGGCGGCGTCGCCGGCTCGCTGGCGCCGGCCGCTGCGCTGAAGCAGCTCGTCGCCGGCATGCCGGTGAACATCCTGCAGACACCCAGCGGCGGATTCGTGGTGCGCCGGCATGCTGCGCCAGCCGACGTGGTCGCGCAGCCGGTACAGCGGCCACCGCCGCCGGCGCCACCGAAGCCGGTGCAGGTGGAGCTGGCGCCGATCCATGTCACCGGCAGCCGGTTGCCGCGCACCTCCGTGCAGACCACGCTCCCAGTAACGGTGATCGACCGCGAAGACATCCTGCGCAGCGGCTACGGCACGTTGTTCGACCTGTTGCGCCACCTGCCCGGCATGAACGGCCACCCGCCCCTGAGCACCTCGCGCAGTGGCGATTCGCTGTACCTGCCGGTCGGCGCAGCGGCCACCACCAGCCTGGATGGCATGGGCCCGCGCGCGACCCTGTTCCTGGTCAATGGCCGGCGCCTGCCGCGCTATCCAATGGTCTCGCTGGAAGAAGGCGGGCTGACCGATCTGGGTGGCATTCCGCTCAGCTTCGTCGAGCGCATCGAACTGGTGCGTGGCGGCGCGTCGGCCATCTACGGCGCCGATGCGATGTCCGGCGTGGTCAACATCATCCTGCGTGACCAGGCCGAGGGGCCGGAAGCTACGCTGCAGTCGGGTGTCAGCAGCCGTGGCGACGGCGATCAGTACCGGCTGCAGGCGGCAACGGGTGGCGTGCGCGAAGGTGGCGACCGCTGGTTCGCCGGCGTCGACCTGCATCGCCTGCAGCATGTGGCCGGTGACCAGCGCGACTGGCATGCGGAAACCTCGCTGTACCCGATCGGGCTGATCCTGGGCAACGGCGATTACTACCCGGCCACGCAGTGCCATCCGCCACTGCAGCGCGAAGACGACGGCTGCTGGTTCGACAACGCCCGCCCGCGCTCGCTGCAGCCGGCATCGGAAACGCTGTCCGGCTACCTGCGCTATCGCCACGAGCGCGGTGACGGACGCTACGCCTATGTGGAAGCACGCGCCAGCCACAACCGCCAGCGTTTTGAACTGGGCCCGACCGCCGTCGCCCTCAATTTCAGCCGTGGCGCGATCCTCAATGTGGTCCTGCAGGAAGGCGGCGAAGTGCGCCCGCGCGTGCATGCCACTGAAGGCGACGTCAGTTTCGGCATGGGCCGCGAGCGCACCGGCCGCAGCTGGGATGCCGGCCTCAGCGCGCAGCGCAGCCAGGTGGACCTGCGCACCGAAGGCACCGTGCGCAGCGAGCGCCTGCTGGAGGCCGCACGCACGCTGGATTTCCTGCCCGGTTTTTCCACCCTGCCGCCGGGGCTGGCAGACGAGCTGTTTCCGGCCATCCACAACCGCGGTCGTACCGAACAGTGGCAGGGCTGGTGGGGCATGCAGCGCACCCTGATGACACTGCCAGGCGGTGCGGCACAGCTGGCCACCGGTATCGACCTGCGCCGCGAGCGCTGGACGTCGCTGCCCGATCCGCTGCTGGGCAAGGGTGAGCTGGCCCTGGGCCTGCCGCTGGAGCAGCGCCGGCTGACCCGGCAAAGCAACGCCGCCTACGCCGAACTGGGCCTGCCGTTGGCGCCGACGCTGCGCCTGGACGTGGCTGCGCGGCTGGACCGCGATGGCAGTGACACCGCATTCTCGCCGCGTGCCGGCCTGCGCTGGAGTCCGAGCCCGCACTGGTCGTTCCTGCTGGCCAGTGGCCGCGGCTACCGCGCGCCCAGCATCTTCGAGCGGCGGCGACCGCCGGGCTACTTCGGCCTGTATCCCCTGCCCGCATCGGCTTCCCTGCCGCCGTGCGCGCGCCCGCTGCGCGGTGGCGGCTGCGCGGTGGAAGTAGAGGTGGTGGAAAACGATGCACTGAAAGCGGAGAACTCGCGCAGCCACTCGCTGGCTGCCAGCTGGACACCGAGCGATGCGTTCTCGCTGTCACTTACCCACAACATCGTCGAACTGCGCAACGAGATCCTCGCCCTGCAACCCAGCGATGCGCTGTGGAATCCCGGTACCTGGGAGCTGGATGAGCAGGGCCGCCTGCGTGATCTTCGCCTGTCATTCGACAACATCGGCCGCACCACCTCACGCAACTGGGTACTGCGTGGCGAGTACCGGGTGGATGCCGGCCGCAACGGGCAATGGCTGTTCTCGCTGGATGCGTTGAAGCAGCAGGAACTGCGTCGTGATCGCAGCCATGGCGAATCGGTGGACCTGCGCGGGCATGCCACGCCGGCGAACGCGGGCATTCTCAACGTGCAGTGGCAGAACCCTTCCTGGGACATCGCCCTGCGTGGCAACCGCGTCGGCCGCACCCGCGCATGGCTGGCCGGTGAAGCATGCACGCAGGAGCAGCATGACCAGCGCCGCTGCATGAACCCCGCGCAGCTGCGCTGGAACCTGCACCTGGCGCGCCGGCTGAGCCCACGCGTGATTGCCGCTCTGGACGTGCACAACCTGCTCGATACGCGGCCGGTGAACTACCTTGCCGGCAGCGGCGGGCAGATGGCCGGACTGGACGATCCGCTGGGGCGCTACTTCCTGCTGACCCTGCAATTCCGCTGAGCGTAGTACCCTACGCCGCCTGTTCCACGGCGTCGAAGGCGAGTCATGAAAGCCTACCTCTGGTTCCTGGGCGCGCTCATGTTGTTCTTCGCGCTGCCCTTCCCCTGCCTGCTCTATTACGGCACCAGCTGGCCGATGGACCT
Source organism: Stenotrophomonas sp. LMG 10879 (assembly GCF_002750935.1). Lineage (NCBI taxonomy): Bacteria > Pseudomonadati > Pseudomonadota > Gammaproteobacteria > Lysobacterales > Lysobacteraceae > Stenotrophomonas > Stenotrophomonas sp. LMG 10879. Next base: position 20,466 of record NZ_PEJT01000012.1, on the reverse strand, counting down.
GGGCGACCGCAGCGCGCCATGGTTGGCGCTTGGCCTGCTGGCGACGTCGCTGGCGCTGTGGCTGGTGCTGCTGTACGCCTTCCTGCATTACCTGCTGCTGGCGCCACCGCGCGCACTGCAACGCGTACGCAGCATCCTCGCCAACGGCGAGCCACGCAGCGCGCGCATCGAGCAGGCCGAACAGACTGGCGTGCAGGTGCGCGGCTTCGCGCAGTGGCGGCTGCAACTGGCCTTCGACAACCTGTCCGGCACGCCGATCACCGAAACGCTGGTCGTGGTCGACAGCAAGCCACAGCTGCAGCGTTTTGCCGTGGGCAGACAGCTGGATGTGCTGCTCAGCCGCACGCCGGGCACCCCGCCCAACCTGATGCTGGAAGGCGCGCAACCGGAACTGGACAGCGCCAGCCTGTGGCGCCGCGCCATCGGCGGCGTGATCGGTGTCATCGTGGTCGCTGCCGCGTACGTCATGGCCTACCGGCTGCAGAGCGATGGAATGGGTTGGACGTTCCTGGGTTTCGGTCATCCACTGCTGATCTGCCCGCTGGTGCTGTGCTGCTACCTGATCGGCCTGCGCCTGCTAGCACGCCTGCTGGCCGGCACGCTGCAGATCGACGCGCGCGGCGAAGCACTCAAGTACCGCGGGATCGGCGCCGAAGCGCGAGTGCTCGACGTGCGCCAGACCGGTACCTACGTCAACGAACAACCGCAGGTGGAGTTCCAGCTGGAATACCTCGACCGCGAGGGCAACGTGCAGCACGCCAGCGTGCGTCGCTTCGTTGCGCTGCTCGAACTGGCCAACATTCCTCGCGGGCAGGTCGACATCCTGTACGACCCGGATGATCGCCGCAGCGTGCGCATGGAGGACGCGTGAAGCGGCCCGTGTCCACACCGCTGGTGTTCGCCGGCGTGGTGCTGGCCCTGGCCGGCGTCGCCACGGCGGGCGGTGTATTACAGACCGTTGATGCGACCCTGCGCGGCGCCGCATCGACCGCGCCTGCGGATGCAACGCAGCAACATCCTTGGGAACAACCGTTGCGTACGGCGGCCATCGCCACGCCACGGGCAGCTTTCGAACCGATGCGCGTGCCCGGGCGGGCACGGCCCAACCTGCTGCTCGACAGCGAGCGCCTGCAGGCTGCAAGGCAGGCGCTGGAAGCGATGCCCGGACTGGCCGGCGAACGCCTGGTCGTTTTCCACAGCATCCACTTCCATGACGACGGTCGCATCGACATCGACCTGGTCGCCCCACAGCAGCCGGGCCATGTGGATGCTTACCACTACCAACGCGGGCAGTGGCGCAAGGGCGATGCGGTGAACCCGCAGCAGTTCGCACCGACCATCACCCTGCGCCGCAGCAGCACCGCACTGGCCAACATCGATTTCGATGCCGTGCCACGGGTGACGCAGGCCCTGCAGGAGCAGCGCAATGCCCTGATGCGTACGCCGGCCCAGGTCGGCCATGTGTATGTGGTCATCCGCAAGGGCGGCAAGCTGGTGTGGTTGCCGGATGAAGTGGCGGGCGACCGCCAGACCGTGCGCCTGCGCTACGACGCCAAGGGCAACCTGCAGTAGAAAATGGGGACGGAGGGGCCAAGTGGCACGACAAGGGCCAAAGCGACTTGCCCCCCTCCGTCTCCTTTTCTGCTATCTCACCGAGCGGGCGATGGCGTACTGCGCGGCGTAGTAAGTGGACAGCACCAGCAGGCTGGCCATCGGCAGGCCGCCGCCGAAGCGATCCCACGCCAGCAATGAATCGCTGGCGACGAACAGCAGTGCACCACCAGCAGCCCAACGCGCACTGCCCGCTTCCAACGCATCGGCGTGCGGCCGTTTCCAGTAACGCGCCAGTGCCAGCACTGCCATGGCGGCCAGCACCACGACGTAGGCCAGCACCGGAATGCGCATCGGCAGCGGCAGATGCGGCCATAGGCCGGCGACGTTGATCGAAGCGAATGCGGCAAGCAGCACGAAGGCAGCGAGCAGTCCGCGACCCGCGCGCAGGCCGGCACGGAACGCGGCGATGTAGCACAGATGTGCCAGCAGGAAGGCAACCAGCCCTGGCACGAACGCGTCGATCGGCAACATCAGCGCGATATCGCCCACGCAGGACAACAGCATGCCGGACAGCACCGCGCGCCGGTAGAACGCATCCGCTACCGGCCGCGCCTGCCAGGCGATGGCGGCGATCAGCAGCGTGGTCGCCGGCTTGGCCAACCAGTGCAGCCAACGCCCGTCGCCGTCCAGGTAGGCGCCGACGATGGCCAGCACGGCCACCACCAGGATCAGCCCATCGCGCGTACGCAGGCTCATCGCGCCTTCCACAGCTCTGCAAGGCGATCCGGGCGGCCGCTGATGCGTTCCAGCACCGGATACTGCAGGCCGCCGTGGTAGTCGATCTTCATCGTATCGATGCGGTCGAACTGTTTGACCAGCAGTGTGATCGGCGCCTTGTCAGTGGCCGCCGCAGCCACCGCATCCTTCAAGCGCTGGCTGCTGTATTCGCGACCACCAACGGCGATCACCTTCATGCCCGGCGCCAGACCTGCGTTGAACGACGGGCTGTCCCAGATCACATCGCCGACCACGCCGCTGTCGAGCACCGTCGCGCCCAGCGAGTAGGCCAGCAGCGCTGCCTTCGCGCGCTTTTCCTGTGCCTTGTAGGCCTCGTTCGGCGCATCGCGGTAGACCAGCTTCCAGCCCGCCAGTTCCAGGCCGCCGGTCAGCGATCCGTGCCCGTCCAGGCGCTGGCGCAGAAAGCTGGCCCAGTCGTACGGCGCGATGCCGTTCAAGGTCGCCACCACGTCGTCGAAGGTGTACGGATTGACGTCCCAATCGCCGTTGCCGACGCCAAAAAACGCACGCGCGAAATCATCCAGGCTGCGACGGTTGCCGGTCAGCCCCCGCAGCTTGCCCTCTACCTCCAGCCACAGCATCTGCCCACCGGAGTAGTAGTCTTCGCTCATCTGGTAATTGCGGTACGGCAACGTGCGGCGCTGGGCGATGGTCGGGTCGTTGGTGGTGTCCTGCAGCGGACGCCAAGCCAGGCCCGGGCGGCCGCGATCATAGGTTGCCGCCACGTTCGCGAGCATGTCGCGCGCCTGCTCGATGGTCCACAGCCCGGAACGCGCGGCCAGCACCTGGCCCCAGAACTGGGTCTGGCCTTCGTACACCCACAGCAGGCTGTCGCCCATCGGCATGTTGAAGTTGGCCGTGGCCAGATCGGCACCGCGACGGTACTTGCCGTTCCACGAGTGGGTGTACTCATGCGGCAGCAGGTCGCGCATCCACGCGTTGCTGTCCCACTCCGTGAAATAGCCCGGGTCGGCGCTGTTTTCGCTGGAGCGATGGTGTTCCAGTCCGATGCCGCCAAGACGATCGGTCAGGGCAAGCAGGAATTCGTAGTGATCGTAGTGACGCGCGCCGTACAGTTTGTCGGCCTGCTGCACCAGCGCACGATGCACCTTCAGCTGCGCATCGGTTGGCTTCAGTGATTTGGCATCGTCGGCGAACACGTTCAGGTGCACCGGCGCCTTCGCGCCGGGGTCGAGGTCGATGCGCTGGTGATGCTCGCCGGCAAACAGCGGCGAGTCGACCAGGTGGTCATAGGAGATCGGCTTGAACACCACGGTGTCGCCATCGCGGCGGGCGGTTTCCAACGCGGTGGCGTAGGCCCAGCCCTTGGGCAGCGTCACGCTGGCCTGCGCCTGCAGGTTGCGCGCGTCCACGCCGGCCGGATACAGCGAATTGGCGTTCCACTGCAGGTTGAGCATTTCCGGGGTCATCACCACCCGACCCTGGCTTCCCCCCTGCGAAGACAGGAAATCGAAGTGGGCGACGATCTCGCTCACACCCGCCGGTACCTCCACCTTGAACGCGTATACGTTGAACTGGTCGCGCTGCCAGGCCAACGGCTTGCCGTTGGCGGTCACCCGCAGGCCGGCGAGCTTGTCGATGGGGCCAGTGGGCGAATGGTTGCCGGGAATCCACTGCGGGTACAGCAGGGTCAGCGGACCGGGCTTGGCTGGCACGGTGGCGGTGACCTTGAAGATGCGCCGGGCCAGGTCGCGCGCGTCGACATCGATGCGCAGCAGGCCCGGGGCGGCGGCATCACCCGGTGGCGGGGTCTGCGCCAGCGCGGGCGTGGCCGCCAGCGCGAACAGCACGGACATCACCAGGGCACGGGTTTTCATCGGCAGGTTCCAGCAGCAGAGGATTCCCCGATGCTAGGCCTGTGCGGTGCCGAGCCCCATGGCCGAAGGTCATGGTTGCCAGTGCACCGACCTGATGCGGCAAAGCCTCATCGGAGCATTGGCGAAGACTGACAGCATCCACGCATGGCGTGGATCTACTGGAAAGCGGAGGAGTACCGGGTAGATCCACGCCATGCGTGGATGTCGCGCTTCCCGAAGCCGTGCGAACCAAGGTTCACACCCACCAGTTGCGCCATCGCAATAAACCGGGAGGCCCATCGGTAGATCCACGCCATGCGTGGATGGCGCATCCCGAAGCCGTGCGAACCAAGGTTCGCACCCACCAGTAGCGCCATCGCAATAAACCGGCAGGCCCATCGGTAGATCCACGCCATGCGTGGATGACCTGCATCCCGAAGCCGTGCGAACCAAGGTTCACACCCACCAGATGCGCCATCGCAATAAACCGGCAGGCCCATCGGTAGATCCACGCCATGCGTGGATGAAGCTCTTCCCGGTCAGTCGACCAGGCGCAGGCGCAGTTCCTTCGGCAGCGCGAACACCATCGATTCCGGCTCGCCGTCCAGCTCACCGATACCGGAAGCCCCCAGCTCGGCCAGACGCGCCAGCACGCCATCGACCAGCACCTGCGGTGCCGAGGCACCAGCGGTCACGCCAATGTGCTGCTTGCCCACCACCCAGGCCGGGTCGATCTCGTGCGCACCGTCGATCAGGTAGCTCTCCACGCCTTCACGGCGGGCCAGCTCACTCAGTCGGTTGGAATTGGAGCTGTTCGGCGAACCGACCACCAGCACCAGGTCGCAGCGCTTGGCCAGGTCGCGCACAGCGTCCTGGCGGTTCTGCGTGGCGTAGCAGATGTCGTCGTTCTTCGGCCCCTGCATCGCCGGGAAGCGCTCGCGCAGCGCATCGATGATGCCACGCGTGTCGTCCACCGACAGCGTGGTCTGGGTGGTGTACGCGAAGTTTTCCGGCTGGTTGATCTGCAGCGTGGCCACCTGCTCCACGTCCTCGACCAGGTAGATCTGGCCGGTGCCCGCTTCGCGGTTCCACTGCCCCATCGTGCCCTCCACTTCCGGATGGCCAGCATGGCCGATCAGCACCACGTCACGGCCGGCGCGGCAGTGGCGGGCGACTTCGAAATGGACCTTGGTCACCAGCGGACAGGTGGCGTCGAACACCTTCAGGCCACGACGCTCGGCTTCCTGGCGCACGGCCTGGGAAACGCCATGGGCGCTGAAGATGACGGTGTTGTTGTCCGGCACTTCGTCGAGTTCTTCGACGAAGATCGCGCCGCGCTGCTTCAGGTCGTCGACCACGAAGCGGTTGTGCACCACTTCATGGCGGACATAGATGGGCGCGCCGAGCGTTTCGATCGCGCGCTTGACGATCTCGATCGCACGATCGACACCGGCACAGAAACCACGCGGGTTGGCGAGCAGCACATCCATCAGTTCAGTCTCCCGGCAGCGGCCGGCTTACGGTTTCGGGTTGGCATTATCCGCCTTTTTGGCGGACTTGCCGTCGAACAGGCCAAACAGGGCGATGCCGATGGCACCCACCACGATGGCCGAATCGGCAATGTTGAACGACGGCCAGACATGCTCGCCGACGTACCACTGGATGAAATCCACCACGTGACCATGCACCTGGCGGTCGATCACGTTGCCGATCGCACCGCCGATGATCAGCGCGTACGGCACGGCAGCCTTCCAGTTGCCACGGGCAGTCGCACGCAGCCACCAGGCCATCAGGCCGCTGATGGCGATCGCCAGCACGGTGAAGAAGTGCTTCTGCCAGCCACCGGCATCGCTCAGGAAGCTGAACGCTGCACCGGTGTTGTAGGTGCGGTACCAGTTCCAGAAGCCGTCGATGACCACCACCGGCTGGAACTCCGGCAGGCTCGACAGCACCCAGGCCTTCGACCACTGGTCCAGGCCGATGATGACTGCCGACAGCAGCAGCCAGACCAGTGCGTTCGGATGCGGGCGCGGGGCGGCCATCAGAACCAGCTCCGCACTTCGCCGGCACCGGCGATGTTGGTCACGCAGCGGCCACACAGTTCCGGGTGGTCGGCATTGCTGCCAACGTCGGCACGGTGGTGCCAGCAGCGCACGCACTTGGACTTCTGCGTCGGCTGGGCGCTGACGAACACCTCGTCGGTGGTCGCCGGGCGCACCTGCACGTCACCGCTGATGAACAGGAAACGCAGTTCATCGGCCAGCGGCTGCCAGCGTGCGGCCTGCTCTTCGCTGGCGGCGATGGTGATTTCCGCTTCCAGCGCGGCACCGATCGCACCATTGGCGCGCATCGGCTCCAGCACCTTGGCCACCTGTTCGCGCACGGCCAGCAGCTGGTCGAAGTCAGCGGCGTTGAGCTGTGCCTCGGCCGGCAGCGGCGCCAGGCCCTCGTACCAGGTGGTGAACAGCACGTGGCCGGCACGGTCACCCGGCAGGTAACCCCACAGCTCGTCGGCGGTGAAGGTCAGGATCGGCGCCACCCAGCGGGTGAACGCTTCGGCGATGTGGTACATCGCGCTCTGCGCCGAACGACGACCATCCGAATCGGTCGGCATCGTGTACAGGCGGTCCTTGGTCACGTCCAGGTACAGCGAGCCCAGGTCCACGCTGCAGAAGTTCAGCAGCAGCTGCACGATCTCGGCCATGTCGTAGTTGTCATACGCCGCCTTGATCTTCTCCTGCAGCTCCCAGGCGCGATGCACGATCCAGCGGTCCAGCGCGACCATCTCGTTGAGGGGGCGCAGGTGCTGGGCCGGATCGAAACCGTCCAGGTTGCCCAGCAGGAAGCGGGCGGTGTTGCGCAGGCGACGGTAAGCGTCGGCGGTGCGCTTGAGGATTTCCTGCGACAGCGACATCTCGTTGCTGTAGTCGGCCGAGGCGATCCACAGGCGCAGGATGTCCGCGCCCAGCTTGTTCATGATTTCCTGCGGTTCGATGCCGTTGCCCAGCGACTTGGACATCTTGCGGCCGTGCTCGTCCACGGTGAAACCGTGGGTGAGGCACTGCTTGTACGGCGCGCGCTTGTCGATGGCCACGCCGGTCAGCAGCGAGGACTGGAACCAGCCGCGATGCTGGTCGGAGCCTTCCAGGTACAGGTCGGCCGGCTTGCCGAAGCCACGTGCGGCCAGCACGGCTTCGTGAGTCACGCCGGAATCGAACCAGACATCGAGGATGTCGGTGACCTTCTCGTAGTCGGCCGCTTCGGCGCCCAGCAGTTCGGCCGCGTCCAGCGAGTACCACACGTCGATGCCTTCGGCTTCAACGCGGTCGGCCACCTGCTGCATCAGCTCCACCGAACGCGGGTGGATCTCGCCGGTCTGGCGGTGGGTGAACAGTGCGATCGGCACGCCCCAGGTGCGCTGGCGCGAGATCGTCCAGTCCGGGCGGCCATCGACCATGCTCTGGATGCGCGCCTTGCCCCAGCTCGGGAACCAGCCGACGGTGTCGATGGCGGCCAGCGCATCGTTGCGCAGGTTGGCCTTGTCCATCGAGATGAACCACTGCGGGGTGGCGCGGAACACCACCGGCGTCTTGTGCCGCCAGCAGTGCGGGTAGCTGTGGCGGATCTCGACGAACGCCAGCAGCGCGCCGCTGTCACGCAGCACCTGCACGATCGCCTCCTGCGCCTTCCACAGGTGCTGGCCCGCCAGCACCACGTCGCCTGCAGGCGGGGTCGATTCCAGGTAGACGCCACGGCCGTCGATCGGCGTGATCTGCCCGGCGTTGTACTTGTCCAGCAAGCCATACTTCTGGCTGACCACGTAGTCTTCCTGGCCGTGGCCGGGCGCGGTGTGCACCGCACCGGTACCGTCCTCGTCGGACACGTGTTCGCCGTTGAGCACGAGGATTTCGCGCTCCGGGTAGAACGGGTGCGCCAGCAGCTGGTTTTCCAGCGCCGAACCTTCGGCTTCACCGTGCAGCACCACCGCGTCCACGCCGTAGCGCTGCAGCGAACGCTCGGCCAGCGCAGCAGCCAGCACCAGCCAACGGCGCTTGCCGTTGTGCGCCGGGCCTTCGGCCAGCACGTAGCGGATGTCCGCGCCCAGCGACACCGCCAGCGAGGCCGGCAGCGTCCACGGGGTGGTGGTCCAGATCGGCACGGCCACTTCCACGTCAGCCGGCAGGCTGACACCGAACGCCTGCGCCACGGCCTGCGCATCACGCGCGGCGTAGGCCACGTCGATCGCCGGCGAGGTCTTCTCGTGGTACTCGATCTCGGCTTCGGCCAGCGCCGAACCGCAGTCGAAGCACCAGTACACCGGCTTGGCGCCGCGCAGCAGATGGCCGTTGGCCACGATCTTGGACAACGCGCGGATCTCGTTGGCCTCGAAATCGAAGCTCAGGGTCTTGTACGGGTTGTCCCAGTCGCCGGTGACGCCCAGGCGCTTGAAGTCAGCGCGCTGGATGTCGATCTGCTCCTCGGCGAACTCGCGGCACTTCTGCCGGAACTCGACCGCATCGAGCTTCACCCCGACCTTGCCCCACTTCTTTTCCACCGCGATTTCGATCGGCAGGCCATGGCAGTCCCAGCCCGGCACGTAGGGCGCATCGAAGCCGGCCAGGTAGCGCGACTTGACGATGACGTCCTTGAGGATCTTGTTGACCGCGTGGCCCAGGTGGATGCGCGCATTGGCGTACGGCGGACCGTCATGCAGCACGAACAGCGGGCGGCCGGCGGCGTTGTCGCGCAGCTGCTGGTAGAGCCCCTGCTCTTCCCAGCGCGCCAGAATGCCCGGCTCGCGCTTGGGCAGGTCGCCGCGCATCGGGAATTCGGTGGCCGGCAGGTTGAGGGTGGTCTTGTAGTCCTGGCTCACGCAGTGGCTCGCAATCTATGTTCGGAAAGGATGGCACGCGCCTGTTCGGCGTCGCGGTGCATCTGGTCGGTCAGCGCCGCCAGATCGTTGAATTTCTCTTCATCGCGCAGCTTGGCGACGAATTCCACTTCGATGTGACGCCCGTACAGGTCGCCCTGGAAATCGAACAGGTGCGCTTCCAGCAGCGGCTCCACGCCATCCACGGTCGGCCGGGTACCGAAACTGGACACCGACGGCCACGGCTGGTCGAACACCCCGTGCACCCAGGTCGCGTAGATGCCCGACAACGCCGGGGTCTTCGGGAATCGCAGGTTGGCGGTGGGGAAGCCCAGCGTACGGCCGAGCTGACGCCCGCGCACCACCCGCCCGCTGATCGAGTAGGGACGCCCCAGCAGGTCGCCGACGCGGGCGAAGTCGCCTTCCTGCAGCAGCTGGCGGATCCGGGTGCTGGAGATGCGATCACCGTGCAGGTCGACCGCTTCGATTTCGCCGGCGCTGAAACCGAGCTCGGCACCCAGCGCCTGCAGCAGGGCCAGATCGCCACGGCGGCGGTTGCCGAAACAGAACTCCGGCCCGATCCAGACCTCGCGGGCGTTCAGGCGATGGGCCAGCAGCTGGCGCACGAAGGTTTCGGCCGGCATCGCCGCCATCGCCGCGTCGAAGCGCAGCAGGCCGATCGCATCGACGCCCAGTTCGTGCAGGATCTCGACCTTGCTGCGGGCCAGGGTCAGCCGCGGCGGCGGCGTGCCTTGGGCAAAGAACTCGCGCGGCAGGGGCTCGAAGGCCACCGCCACCGCAGCCACACCCAAGGCGCGCGCACGCGCGACCGCGTGCCGCACCAGCGCACGATGGCCCAGGTGGAGGCCGTCGAATGCACCGATGCAGACCACGCTTCCGTTGGGGAACAGCTCCCCGCCCTCGACGCTTCTGAACAGCCTGCTCATCAACTCTCGTTCCGGCCGGCCCAAGCCCGCCGTTTCAATGGTGTAACCCTGAAGTATAGCCGCCGGGAGCCACGATCAATGCCCGCGCAGGTCGCGCGGACGGAAGCCCATCGCCACCATTGCCAGCAGATAGGTCAGCCCGCCACCGCCGACCAGCAGGCCGAGGGCACCGATCCGTTCCCACACGCCCATCGACGAGAAGCCCGGCAGCCAGTACAGCAGGGCCAGCAGCACGCCGACCATCGCCGTGCACGCCACCAGCAGCCGCAGCAGGTAACCGCCCCAGCCGGGACGCCGCTGGTAGACATCGGTCTTGCCCAGCCAGTACCAGAGCAGCCCCAGGTTCAGGTAACTGGACAGCGCGCTGGCGATGCCCAATGCCAGGTGCAGGCCGGGCTGCTTGCCGAGGGCGGCCATCACCCCCTGCGCCTTCAGCTCATCGGGCACCATCACCTGGTACAGCACCGCCAGCAGGGCGAAGTTGAACACCATGTTGGCCACCAGCGCGGCGACACCGGCACGCACCGGCGTTTTGGTGTCCTGCCGCGCGTAGAAGGCCGGCAGCACCACTTTCAGCAGCGCGAAGGCCGGCAGGCCGAAGCTCAGGCCGTACACCGACAGCGCCGTCATGCGGGTGTCGAAGGCGGTGAACTGGCCGTGCTGGAAGATCGTCGAGATCAGCGGCTCGGCCAGCAGCAGCAGGCCGAGCATGGCCGGCACCGAGATCAGCAGGGTCATGCGCAGGCCCCAGTCCAGCGAGCGCGAAAAGCCTTCGCGGTCGGTGCTGACATGGTGCCGGGCCAGCGCCGGCAGGATCACCGTGCCCAGGGCCACGCCGAACACACCCAGCGGCAGTTCCAGGAAGCGATCGGCCAGCGACAGCCAGGACTGCGAACCATCGGTCAGCTTGGCGGCGATGACGGTATCCAGCAGCAGGTTGATCTGCGCCACTGACGAGCCGAACAGGGTCGGCACCATCAGCGTCATCACCTTGCGCACGCCCGGATGGTTCCAGCCCCAGCGCGGCAGGGTCAGCAGGTCGATACCCTTCAACGAAGGCAACTGGAACAGCAGCTGCAACAGGCCGGCGGCCAGCACGGCCCAGCCGAGGGCGAGGATCTGCTTTTCCGGTGTGCCCCCCAGCCGCGGCGCCAGCCACAGCGCGCCGGCGATCATGCACAGGTTGAGGATGACCGGGGTCAGCGCCGGCATCGCGAAGCGCTGGAAACTGTTCAGCGCGCCGCCGGCCAGGGCGGTCAGCGAGACGAACAGCAGGAACGGGAAGGTCAGGCGGAACAGGTCGATCAGCAGGCCCTGCTTGGCAGGGTCGGTGTCGACGCCACTGGCGAAGACCGACGCCAGTTGCGGCGCGAAGATCAGCGCCAGTGCGGTGACCAGCATCAGCACGCCGCCCAGGGTGCCGGCGGTGCGGGCCATCAATTCACGCAGCTCGGCGTGGCTGCGGGTCTCCTTCACCTCGGTGAACACCGGCACGAATGCGGTGGCAAAGGAGCCCTCGGCGAACAGCCGGCGCAGGAAATTGGGTATCCTGAAGGCGACCCAGAAAGCATCGGTGATGGCGTTGGTGCCGAAGGTCGAGGTCACCACCTGGTCCCGGACCAGGCCGAGAACCCGCGAGACCATGGTCATGCTGCTGAACGACAGCAGGCCCCGCAACATCTTGGGTGAACTCACTCAACGTCCCTCTTGACAATCGACTTGACGTACATTTCTTACGCCATCATACTAGCTAGCTTGCTGTTCCCATAACACCGATTTTTCAGGAAACCACCACCGTGGCCAATATCAAGTCCGCCAAGAAGCGCGCCAAGCAGACCGTCGTGCGCAACGCGCGCAACGTGGCTCAGCGCTCGATGCTGCGCACCGCTGTCAAGAAAGTGATCAAGGCGCTGGACGCCAACGATGCCGCCGGCGCTCAAGCCGCCTTCGCCGTTGCCCAGCCGATCCTGGATCGTTTCAGCGCGCGTGGCCTGATCCACAAGAACAAGGCTGCTCGCCACAAGAGCCGCCTGAACGACCGCATCAAGGCCCTCCAGGCCGCCTGATCCGGTTGGTTGCTGGAGCCTCGGCTCCGGCAGCACGCAAAAGCCCGGCTTCGGCCGGGTTTTTTGTTGCCTGCAGTTTCCGCTTCTGTAGAGCCAAGCCCATGCTCGGCTGGCCGCGCGAACAGCAGCCGAGCATGGGCTCGGCTCTACAGAAGAGCGGTACCCACAAAAAACCCGGCCGAAGCCGGGTTTTTTCGCGGGAACCACAACAGGCATTACTGCGCGTTGCGGGCCGCCTCGAGCTCGTCTTCCTTCTGGCGATCGAAGAACGCCATGATCCGGCTCATGATCGGGAAGGTGCCCTCGCGACCCAGTGCGGACACCAGGAACCACGGCTCCTTCCAGCCCAGCTCGGCCACGATCTTCTCGGCGGCGGCCTTGGCCTCGTCCTCGAACATCAGGTCGGCCTTGTTCAGCACCAGCCAGCGCGGCTTGGCCAGCAGCTCCGGATCGTGCTTTTCCAGTTCGCGCTCAATGGCACGCACCTGCTCGACCGGGGAAACGCCCTCCACACCACCTTCCATCGGCGAGATGTCGACGAGGTGCAGCAGCAGGCGGGTGCGCTGCAGGTGGCGCAGGAACTGCGCGCCCAGGCCGGCACCGTCGGCCGCACCTTCGATCAGGCCCGGAATGTCGGCGATCACGAAGCTGCGGTAGTTTTCCACCTTCACCACACCCAGGTTCGGGTACAGCGTGGTGAACGGGTAATCGGCCACCTTCGGCGTCGCCGCCGAGACGGCGCGGATCAGGGTGCTCTTGCCGGCATTGGGGAAGCCCAGCAGGCCGACGTCGGCCAGCAGCTTCAACTCCAGCTTCAGCGTGCGCTCTTCACCCGGCTCGCCCGGCAGCGCCTGGCGCGGCGAGCGATTGGTGGAGCTCTTGAAATGCATGTTGCCGAGGCCGCCGCGGCCCCCCTTGGCCACCAGCAGGCGGTCGCCATGCTGGGTCAGGTCGCCGATGATTTCATCGGTGGCCACGTTGATGATCACGGTGCCGACCGGCACGGTGATGACCATGTCTTCGCCACCCTTGCCATAGGCCTGGCGGCCCATGCCGTTCTCGCCGCGCTGCGCCTTGAAGATGCGGTCATGGCGGAAGTCGACCAGGGTGTTGAGGTTTTCGTCGGCGCGGATCCACACGCTGCCGCCCGCACCGCCGTCGCCGCCGTCCGGGCCGCCGAGCGGAATGAACTTCTCGCGACGGAAGCCAATGCAGCCGTTGCCGCCGTTGCCGGCGAACACTTCGATTTCTGCTTCGTCTACCAGTTTCATTGTTTCGATGCCTGCGATGGGCGCGGCATGCACGCCGCCACCTTGATGTAGTGCCGGCCGCTGGCCGACAACCGGGCGATGCCCGTTTTACCATTGATTCCAACGAAAAGCCCCGCCGAAGCGGGGCTCTTCATGCAGCGAGCTCTTCATCCAGCACGGCCATGCCGAGGCATGGGCGCCGGACGCAGCCTTATCAGGCTTCGACCGAGACGACGCTGACGGTGCGACGCTTCTTCGGGCCCTTCACGGTGAACTCCACCTTGCCGTCCGTCAGGGCGAACAGGGTGTGGTCACGACCGAGGCCGACGCCCGAACCCGGGTGGAACTGGGTGCCGCGCTGACGCACGATGATGTTGCCGGCTTCGATGGCCTGGCCACCGAAGATCTTGACGCCGAGGTACTTCGGGTTGGAGTCGCGACCGTTGCGCGAAGAGCCTACGCCTTTTTTATGTGCCATGACCTATCTCCTTACTTGCTGCCACCGGCAATGCCGGTGATCTCGATTTCGGTGTAGTACTGACGGTGACCCTGGCGCTTCATGTGGTGCTTACGGCGACGGAACTTGATGATCCGGACCTTGTCGGCACGACCCTGGGACAGGACGGTGGCAGTGACCGCAGCGCCGCTCAGGGCGTCGCCGATCTTGATGCCATCGCTGTCGCCGAGCAGCAGGATGTTGTCGAACTTGATCTCGCTGCCGACTTCGACTTCGAGCTTTTCAATGCGGAGCTTTTCGCCCTGCGCCACGCGGTATTGCTTACCGCCGGTGACCAGTACTGCGTACATGACCAGACTTCCTCTGTAGTTATTGTGGTCTATGGACTGCCGCCGTCGAGGGCGGACAGGAGCGGAATTGTACGTGGACCACCGCGGACGGGTCAAGTCAACCCCTGGGCAGGGCCTGCGGGGACCTGTCCCCCGCCCTCAGTAGAGCCGAGCCATGCTCGGCTGAACGGTTCGGGGTCCGGCCAGCCGAGCGTGGCTCGGCTCTACTGGCCGTCTCACGAGGTGAGACACCGGGCTGGCATTGTCGCCCATTGCCCCCATCTGGTCACCTCGGTAGGCTGACCGATTGCCGCCCTATCGCTGGCCCGGCGGCCCAGCCACGCCCCCACAACCGGATTCCCCATGGCGATGGATTTCATCCGCATCCGCGGCGCGCGGACGCACAACCTCAAGAACATCGACCTCGACCTGCCCCGCGACAAACTGATCGTGATCACCGGCCTGTCCGGCTCGGGCAAGTCGTCGCTGGCGTTCGACACCATCTATGCCGAGGGCCAGCGGCGTTACGTCGAGTCCCTGTCGGCGTATGCGCGGCAGTTCCTGAGCGTGATGGAAAAGCCGGACCTGGACCATATCGAAGGCCTGTCCCCGGCGATCTCGATCGAGCAGAAGTCGACCTCGCACAACCCGCGCTCGACGGTCGGCACGATCACCGAGATCTACGACTACCTGCGCCTGCTGTACGCACGTGTCGGCACGCCGCGCTGCCCCGACCACGGCTATCCGCTGGAAGCGCAGACGGTCAGCCAGATGGTCGACCACATGCTGACGCTGGACCCGGAACAGCGCTACATGCTGCTGGCGCCGGTGATCCGCGACCGCAAGGGCGAGCACGCACAGGTGTTCGACCAGCTGCGCGCGCAGGGTTTCGTGCGTGTGCGCGTCGATGGCGAGCTGTACGAAATCGATGCGGTGCCGCCGCTGGCGCTGCGCCAGAAGCACACCATCGAGGCGGTGATCGATCGCTTCCGCCCGCGCGAAGACATCAAGCAGCGCCTGGCCGAGAGCTTCGAAACGGCCTTGAAGCTGGGTGATGGCATGGCGTCGGTGCAGTCGCTGGACGACGCCGGTGCGACCCCTACCCTGTTCTCGTCCAAGTATTCCTGCCCGGTCTGCGACTACTCGCTGCCCGAACTGGAGCCGCGCCTGTTCTCGTTCAACGCACCGATGGGCGCCTGCCCCGGCTGCGATGGACTGGGCATGGCCGAATTCTTCGATCCCTCGCGCGTGGTGGTGCATCCCGAGCTGTCGCTGGCTGCCGGTGCCGTGCGCGGCTGGGATCGCCGCAACGCCTATTACTTCCAGCTGATCGCCTCGCTGGCCAAGCACTACAAGTTCGACACCGACGCGGCGTGGAACTCGCTGCCGGCCAAGGTGCAGCAGGCCGTGCTGTATGGCAGCGGCGAGGAAGCGATCACCTTCACCTACTTCACCGAGGCCGGTGGCCGCACCCAGCGCAAGCATCGCTTCGAAGGCATCATTCCCAACCTCGAACGCCGCTACAAGGAAACCGAATCGGCGGCGGTGCAGGAAGAGCTGGGCAAGTACATCAGCGAGCATGCCTGTCCCGAGTGCAACGGCGCACGCCTGAACAAGGCCGCGCGCAACGTGTTCGTGGCCGATCGCCCGCTGCCGGAACTGGTGGTGCTGCCGATCGATGAAGCGCTGAAGTTCTTCAGCGAACTGAGCCTGCCGGGCTGGCGCGGCGAGATCGCTGCGAAGATCGTCAAGGAGATCGGTGAGCGTCTCGGCTTCCTGGTCGATGTGGGCCTGGATTACCTGACCCTGGAGCGCAAGGCCGACACCCTGTCCGGTGGCGAGGCGCAGCGCATCCGCCTGGCCAGCCAGATCGGTGCCGGCCTGGTGGGCGTGATGTACGTGCTCGATGAGCCGTCCATCGGCCTGCACCAGCGCGACAACGAGCGCCTGCTGGGCACCCTCACCCGCCTGCGCGACCTCGGCAACACGGTGATCGTGGTTGAGCATGACGAAGATGCGATCCGTCTGGCCGACTACGTGCTGGACATCGGGCCGGGCGCGGGCGTGCATGGCGGCGAGATCGTCGGCCAGGGCAGCCTGCAGGACCTCCTCGATGCACCGCGTTCGCTGACCGGCCAGTACCTGTCGGGCAAGCGCGCGATCAAGATCCCGGCGCGCCGGCACAAGCCGAACCCGAAGATGACCCTGCATCTGCGTGGTGCCACCGGCAACAACCTGAAGGGCGTGGACCTGGCCATTCCGGCGGGGCTGCTGACCTGCGTGACCGGCGTGTCCGGTTCGGGCAAGTCGACCCTGATCAACGACACCCTGTTCTCGCTGGCTGCCAACGAGATCAACGGCGCCTCGCACCCGATCGCGCCTTACAAGGAGATCGATGGCCTGGACCTGTTCGACAAGGTGGTGGACATCGACCAGTCGCCGATCGGCCGCACCCCGCGTTCGAACCCGGCCACCTATACCGGCCTGTTCACTCCCCTGCGCGAACTGTTCGCACAGGTGCCCGAATCGCGTGCGCGCGGTTATTCGCCGGGGCGCTTCAGTTTCAACGTGCGTGGTGGCCGCTGCGAGGCCTGCCAGGGCGATGGCCTGATCAAGGTCGAGATGCACTTCCTGCCGGACGTGTACGTGCCCTGCGACGTCTGCCATGGCAAGCGCTACAACCGCGAAACGCTGGAGATCCTGTACAAGGGCTTCAACATCAACGACGTGCTGGAAATGACCGTCGAAGATGCATTGAAGCTGTTCGAGCCGGTACCGTCCATCGCCCGCAAGCTGGAGACCCTGGTCGATGTCGGCCTGAGCTACATCAAGCTGGGCCAGAGCGCGACCACGCTGTCCGGTGGTGAAGCGCAGCGCGTGAAGCTGTCCAAGGAGCTGTCGCGCCGCGATACCGGCCGCACCCTGTACATCCTCGACGAGCCGACCACCGGCCTGCACTTCCACGACATCGAGGCACTGCTCGGCGTGCTGCACAAGCTGCGCGACGAGGGCAACACGGTGGTGGTGATCGAGCACAACCTGGACGTGATCAAGACTGCCGACTGGATCGTCGATCTGGGTCCGGAAGGCGGTCATCGCGGTGGCACCATCCTGGTGACCGGCACGCCGGAAGACGTGGCCGCATGCCCGGATTCGTACACCGGCCAGTTCCTCGCCCGGATGCTGCCCTCCACTACTGCGCGACCGGACCAGCCCGCCGCCGTGGCCAACAAGCCCGATGCGCGCCCGCCGCGCAAGGTGAAGCCCGAGAAGCCGGCCAAGAAGGCCGCCGCCGCCAAGAGCACCGGCAAGGCCAGCAAGACCGCCACGGCCGGCACCAAGAAGAAGAAGGACGCCTGATGAGCAGCGAACACAAGATCCTGGCCCGCATTCCGATCAGCGTGCGCTGGCGTGACATGGACAGCATGGGCCACGTCAACAACGCCAAGTACATCTCCTACCTGGAAGAGGCGCGCGTGCGCTGGATGCTGGGCGTGGAAGGCGTGTCGATGACCGACCGCATCGCACCGGTGGTGGCTGCCACCAACGTCAACTACCGGTTGCCGATCGTGTGGCCCAACGACATCCTGGTCGAGCTGTTCGTCGAGCGCCTGGGCAACAGCAGCGTGACCATCGGCCATCGCATCGTCGACCAGCAGGATGAGTCGAGGCTGTATTCGGACGGCAACGTGGTGGTGGTGTGGATGGACACGCAGACCGGCAAGAGCGCGCCACTGCCTGAGGCGATCCGCAACGCGTCGAGCTGACACATCTGGTAGATGCCGACCTTGGTCGGCACCGGCCCGCCGGGCATGGCCCGGCGCTACCGTTCCACATCAAAGGACTGACATGATCCACCAGACTGAACTGCGCGACCTGCTGCCCGGCATGGTCCCCTTCCCCGCCGACGTATTCCCTGATGACCAGGCCTGGCTTGGTCAGCACCTGCTGCCGCTGCTGAAGATCGACCTCGGCGTGCTGCGCCCGGAACTGGCCGGCCAGGCCGCCACCCTGCTGTGTCCGATCGAGCCCTATGAAGGCTGCATCGGCGAAGCCACCGAAGAACACCACAACGCGTTCACCGGCACCAACTGGATCGCCTTTGAATTGACCGCCGACAACCGCATGCGTTTCCTCGGTGAGGAGGGCTATTTCATCGGCGACCAGGTGCAGGACAACGACGCGCTGGAGCACATCACGGAGATGCGTGAGAGCTACAGCAAGGCACACGCGTACTTCCAGCAGCATGGACGCTTGGCCAGCTATTCGCGCTATGGCGATGGCGAACCCGGCGAGCAGGCCTACCTTGATGTGCTGGGCGGGCAGATCTCGACCGGCAACTGGATTGAAACCGCGGAGATTCCCGCCGCCTTCGCGCTGGCGTTCACCGAGGCGGCCGACGACCGCCATGCGCCGGACGATGCCGAGTGCGCGATCATCACCCGCGATGGCAGGAAATTCTTCGCCGTTGCCGAAGTGGCCGGCTACAACTGGTGCGCCACCGGTGCCGATGCGATCGTGATGCTGTACGAGCCGGAAAGCCGCACGGTGCTGTTCTCGTACGACTGGTCGTAAGCCCACCGCGCTGCGCGCTCGCCGGGCATGGCCCGGCGCTACCAGTGTCGATTCGGCCGTGATGCCTGGGTAGCGCCGGGCCATGCCCGGCGGAACGAGCGCCGCGTTACGGCGCGGCCTTGCGCGCTATCAACGCCGTGCTGACTTCGGTGCCATCTTCCAGCTGCAGCTGCAGCCACACAGGCTGCCCCTCCTCCAGGGTGCGGTTGCCGTCCATCAGCATCAGGTGCAGGCCACCGGGCTTCAGTACGGCGCGCGCGCCGGGCGCCAATGGCAGGCGCCGGACCTCACGCATGCGGCTGACCCCATCGACGATCGTGGTCTCGTGCAGCGACACATCGCCGAAGGTCGCACTGCGTGAACCGGTGATCGCCACCGCGTTGGCGCAGCCGTTGCGGATCACCGCATAACCGGCAGTCATTGCCATCTTCGGGTTGGGCAACAACCGTACCCAGCCCTGCTCGACGGTGACGCACTTCGTCTCGGCGGCGGAGGCCGATGCTGCGGCCGCACACAGAACCAACAGTACGCCAACGAATGGTTTGGTTATCATCGTCTCAGTTCCCTCTTCGCAACGAGACCCGCAGCATGACGACGCTCATCGAGGTGATCAACCATGGCCCCATCCGCGAACTGCGGCTGGCGCGGCCGCCGGTCAATGCCCTGGACACCGAGCTGTGCCGGCAGTTGATCCATGCCATCGAACTGGCGATGGCCGAGGACGCGCACGGTATCGTGCTGTCCGGCAGCGAGCGTATCTTCACCGGCGGCATGGACGTGCCGCACCTGCTCTCGCATGGCGATGACAAGCACAAGCTGCTGGACACCTGGAACGCGTTCTTCGGCGCGGTACGCACGCTTGCCGAGAGCCGCATCCCGGTGGTTGCGGCGATCACCGGCCACGCCCCGGCTGGTGGCTGCGTGCTGGCCCTGTGCTGCGACTACCGGGTGATGGCACGCAGCGCCGATCCGGCGCGCCCGTACGCCATCGGCCTGAACGAAGTGCAGGTCGGCCTGATCGCACCGGAAGGCATCCAGCGCCTGCTGCGCCGTGCCGTGGGCGCGCATCGCTCCAGCGTCCTGCTGGCCACCGGCGCGCTGGTACCGGCCGAACAAGCCTTGCAGATCGGTCTGGTCGATGAACTGGTTGATGGCGAGCTGGTGGTGGCCCGTGCGGTAGCCTGGCTGCAGGACCTGCTGAAGCAGCCGCGGCAGCCGATGCTGCTGACCCGGGCCATCGCCCGCGCCGAACTGCACGATGCCCTGCACCCGGACCTGATCCAGCTCGACCGCTTCGTCGAGGCCTGGTTCGCCCCGGATGCGCAGAACGCGCTGCAGGCGCTGGTCGCCCGCCTAGGGAAGTAAGGCGGCCGAGCTGCCGCCCGGCACCCGCAGAAACCAAAGCAGCCACCGCGGATCCGTCTGCGGATTGCGGTGAGGCGGGAACAGGCGGGACACGCCGTGAACCCTTCCTTGAAGTGACCCCCGGGAGTTGGACGCCAGATCCAACCCCGAGGGATACATGAACAGGTACGAAGCTCGATTCAAACTGCAGGTCGCCAAAGAAGCCTGCAAGACCTCCACGTCGGTCAAAGCCATCGCCCGACACCACGGTTTGGAGTTCTCCACGGTCAGACGCTGGGTGGCTACGTATCGGCTGCACGGTTGGCGCGGGTTTCACCGCCAGACCCGGTCCTATGACCTCGCGTTCAAGCTGGCTGTTCTGGAGAAGATGAGCCGGGACGGCATGTCCGGGCGTGAGGCCACCACCTACTTTCAGATTGGCGATGCCGGCGCAGTGGG
>NZ_PEJT01000011.1:0-160666 GCF_002750935.1 Stenotrophomonas sp. LMG 10879 | reverse complement strand
CAGAGCGGACCGATCCCCGCCTGACGTCAGTGCGTGCGTACATCCAGAGGCTGCCGGCCAGCGGCCGGCACTACCGTGCCCGTCTGCAGGAAGGGCCGAAGCTCCTCCTGCAAACACAGTTGCTACAGGGACGTATTCACGGCGTCCCCCGACACTCCCACCCGCACGCCCCAACGAGCGATCCCGCTTCTGAACCCACCGCAGAGGGGGCTCAGCCCGTTGGCCGGGAAGCCTCAGTAGCCCGCCGCCTGCCCATCCTTGCGACTCTCCGACGCGCCGTAATACACGCCCGTGTCCGGATCACGCAGGATCGCCTGGTAGCCGCCGTACGGACCATCGGCAAACACCACGCGGTGACCCTTGCGCATCAGCGCACGCACCGTCTCGTACGGGAACCCGGTTTCCAGGTTGACCTCGCCACCATCGGTCATCGCCGTCGCCTGCCCGGTCGGCTCGGTCGAACCTTCGTGCTGGATGCGCGGCGCGTCGCCGGCTTCCTGCAGGTTCATGCCGAAGTCCACCAGGTTCATCACAATCTGCGCGTGCCCCTGTGGCTGCATCGCGCCGCCCATCACGCCGAAGCTGGCATACGGCTTGCCGCCCTTGGTGATGAAGGCCGGAATGATGGTCTGGAACGGACGCTTGCCCGGTGCGTAGCCATTGGGATGATTCTTCTGCAGCACGAACATCTCGCCGCGATCCTGCAGGATGAAGCCCAGCCCCGGCGGCGCCATGCCGCTGCCCATGCCGCGGTAGTTGGACTGGATCAGCGACACCATCATGCCGTCGGCGTCGGCCACGGTCATGTAGATCGTGTCGCCCTCTTCCAGCTGCTTCGGTGTACCCGGCTGCACTTCCTTCAGCGCCTTGTCCATCGAGATCAGCGCGCGGCGCTGCGCGGCGTAGTCCTTGGAAATCAGCTTCTGTACCGGTGCCGGCTGGAACGCCATGTCGGCGTAGAAACGCGCGCGGTCGGCGAAGGCGAGCTTCTTCGCTTCCACGAACAGGTGCACGTGCTCGGGTGAGCCGAACGGAATTTTCGAGAAGTCGTAGCCTTCCAGCACGTTGAGGATCTGCAGTGCGGCGATGCCCTGGCTGTTCGGCGGCAGTTCCCACACGTCATAGCCACGGTAGTTGCTGCTGACCGGTTCAACCCACTCGCCATGGTGGTCGGCCATGTCCTGGTAGCTCAGGTAGCCGCCATTCTTCTTGAAGTAGTCGCCGATGGTGTGGGCAATGTCGCCCTTGTAGAAGGCATCACGCCCGCCGTCGGCAATCTTCTGCAGGGTGTCGGCCAGGTTCGGGTTCTTCCACATCTCGCCCTTGCGCGGCGCGTGGGCGTCGATGGTGAACTGTTCCTTGAAACCCGGATACTGCGACAGCTTCGGCACCGAGCGATCCCAGTAATAGGCGATCACTTCGGCCACCGGATGCCCTTCGCGCGCATAGCGGATGGCGGGGGCCAGGTTGTCGGCCATCGGCTTGCGACCGAACCGGGCGTGCAACGCGAACCAGCCATCCACCGCGCCCGGTACCGATACCGGCAGCGGACCGGTGGCCGGAATCTCCTTCAGGCCACGGCGCTGGAACTCGGCCAGGGTCAGCGACTTCGGCGAGCGGCCGGAGCCGTTGTAGCCGTAAAGCTTCTGCGTCTTCGGGTCCCACACGATGGCGAACAGGTCGCCGCCGACGCCATTGCCGGTCGGTTCCATCAGGCCCAGCGCTGCGTTGGCCGCAATGGCGGCATCGACCGCCGAGCCACCGGCCTTCATCACGTCCAGCGCGATCTGGGTGGCCAGCGGCTGCGAGGTGGCGGCCATCGCATGCGGGGCGATCACCTCCGAACGGGTGGCGAAGGTGTGGCCGGTAATGCGGTCGGCGGCCTGGGACAGCATGGGCACGGCAGCCAGCACGGCAGCCGCCAGCAGGGAACGGGCAAGACGTCGGGACACGGTCGGGTTCCGATGGAAGGGTGGTGACCCGATCTTCGCTGCTGCGGCGATCAGGGGCCATCGGGCATAGGTCATGGACGACAGTCCTTCGGTGGGTGCGGACCTTGGTCCGCACTGCTTTCGGCTTCGATGACTCCGGCGCGGACCAAGGTCGGCACCTACCAAGGCGAAATCACCCGGATTCCGCGCAAAAAACCCGATGAAAAGAGTGAATTCGGGTTCACCGAAACACTTTCAGCGGCAACCATCCTTGTGCCACAAGCGATTGCACTGCATGCAGTGGAAACTGACGGGAATATCGCTGCGAGGGTTGACAGCGCCGAAACGGCTGTGGTTTTCTCGATCACATGTTGCATCACAACACGCCACCCCGAACCCACATTGAAGCCGCCGATACCGGCGCCGCCTCGCTGCGTTCGATTCTTGTGCTCGTACTTATTACCCAACCAACAGGTGCGGGACGAGCCAGCGTGTAAGCAGCAAATACACCGGAACTCTTCAAAACCCGCACCCGCCCAGGTGCGGGTTTTTTCATTTCAGGACCTGGTTTCAGACGCAACCACCATGACCAACGCCCATCGCACAACCCGGACCCGCTGCACCACGAATCCTCGTGGTGGCAGTACCTGTGCGACGCGCGGCGTTGCCCTCCCCGCTTTTCCCTGACCGGCCGGTACGTCGCTTCGACTGCCGGCCGTCTTTTTTCTTCCCACCCGCAAGGAACCTCCCCCATGAGCACCAACGAACTGCCCCAGACCAAGATCGCCGTCATCGGCTACGGCAGCCAGGGCCGCGCGCACGCGCTGAACCTGCGTGAATCCGGCTTCGATGTGGTGGTAGGCCTGCGCCCGGGCGGCCCCACCGAGGTCAAGGCGCAGGCCGATGGCTTCACCGTGAAGGCACCGGCTGATGCGGTGAAGGATGCCGACCTGGTCGCAGTGCTGACCCCGGACATGGTGCAGAAGAAGCTGTACGAGGACGTGCTGGCACCGAACATGAAGCAGGGCGCGGTGCTGCTGTTCGCGCATGGCTTGAACGTGCACTTCGACATGATCAAGCCGCGCGACGACCTGGACGTGGTGCTGGTCGCGCCGAAGGGCCCGGGTGCGCTGGTCCGTCGCGAATATGAGATCGGCCGCGGTGTGCCGTGCATCTGGGCGGTCTACCAGGACAAGAGCGGCAAGGCCGCCGAGTACGCACTTGCCTACGCAGGCGGCCTGGGTGGCGCACGTGCCAACCTGATCCAGACCACCTTCAAGGAAGAAACCGAAACCGATCTGTTCGGTGAGCAGGCGGTGCTGTGCGGCGGCGCTTCGGCGCTGGTGCAGGCGGGCTTCGAGACGCTGGTGGAAGCCGGTTACCAGCCGGAAATCGCCTATTACGAAGTGCTGCACGAACTGAAGCTGATCGTCGACCTGTTCTACGAAGGTGGCATCTCGCGCATGTTGGAGTTCATCTCCGAGACCGCGCAGTACGGCGACTACGTCAGCGGCCCGCGGGTGATCGACGCCGGTACCAAGGAGCGCATGAAAGAAGTGCTGAAGGACATCCAGGACGGCACCTTCACCAAGAACTGGGTGGCCGAGTACGAAGCGGGCCTGCCGAACTACAACAGGTTCAAGCAGGCCGACCTGGAGCATCCGATCGAGAAGGTAGGCAAGGAACTGCGCGCCAAGATGGTCTGGTTGCAAGGTCAAGCCGCGTAACAACGCGGCACCCCCACCCGCTCTGCAAGGTTCCCCCATGAACTCTCCCACACACCGCAGCGCGCCGCCCAACGGCGCGCGCTGGCTGACCCAGGCGCTGGAGGCCGAGGGTGTCCGTACGCTGTTCGGCTACCCGGGCGGCACCATCATGCCGTTCTACGACGCGCTGGTGGATTCGTCGCTGAAGCACATCCTGGTACGCCATGAGCAGGGCGCGGCGCTGGCCGCCAACGGCTTTGCGCGCGCCAGTGGCCAAGTTGGCGTCTGCGTGGCGACCTCCGGGCCGGGCGCGTCGAACCTGGTCACCGGCATCGCCGATGCGATGCTCGATTCGGTGCCGATGGTCTGCATCACCGGCCAGGTCGCCACGCCACTGCTGGGCACCGATGCGTTCCAGGAACTGGATGTGTTCGGCTTGACCATGCCGATCGTCAAGCACAGCTGGCTGGTGCGCAGCGTCGATGATCTGCCGCGCGTGGTGGCCGATGCCTTCCGCATCGCCCGCGAGGGCCGTCCCGGACCGGTGCTGATCGACCTGCCCAAGGATGTGCAGCTGGCCGATGCCAGCCACCTGCCGGCGCATGTGCCGGCCAGCGTCGAACCGCCGCCGGCCGCCGCCGACGCCGCCATCGCCGAAGCCATCGCCGCATTGGCCGCGGCCGAGAAGCCGGTGGTCTATGCCGGTGGTGGCATTGCCCTGGGCGATGCCGTGCAGGACCTGCGCGCGTTCGTCGAAGCCAGCGCCATCCCGACCGTGATGACCCTGCGCGGCCTGGGCGCGCTGCCTCCCCAGCACCCGCAGTCGCTGGGCATGCTGGGCATGCACGGCACCCGTGCAGCGAACATGGCCGTGCAGGAGAGCGACCTGCTGCTGGTGCTGGGTGCGCGTTTCGATGATCGGGCGACCGGCAAGCTGGCCGAGTTCGCGCCCTTCGCCCGCGTGGTGCACATCGACGCCGATGCGTACGAGATCTCCAAGCTGCGCAGCGCCGATGTCGCCGTGCCCGGCAACGTCGGCCATGCCATCCGCGCCCTGCGTGCGGCCTTCCCCTCCCCCAAGGCCCACCAGGACGCATGGCGCAAGCGCTGCGCACAGCATCGCGACCGCTTCGCCGCCCGCTACGACGCACCGGGCCAGCACATCTACGCCCCGGCGCTGCTGAAGCGCCTGAGCGAACTGGCGCCGACCGATACGGTGATCGCCTGCGACGTCGGCCAGCACCAGATGTGGGTGGCGCAGCACTGCCGCTTCAATCATCCGCGCAACCACCTGACCAGCGGTGCGCTGGGCACGATGGGCTTCGGCCTGCCGGCGGCGATGGGCGCGCAGTTCGCCTGCCCTGAGCGCACCGTGGTACTGGTGTCCGGCGATGGCAGCTTCATGATGAACGTGCAGGAGCTGGCGACCATCGCCCGCTGCCGCCTGCCGGTGAAGATCATCCTGCTGGACAACAGTTCGCTGGGCATGGTGCGGCAGTGGCAGGAGCTGTTCTTCGCCGAGCGTTACAGCGAGATCGACCTGTCCGACAACCCGGACTTCGTGGCCCTGGCCAAGGTATTCGGCATCGCGGCCACGCGCATCGATGCACGTGATGACGTTGAAGGCGGCCTGGCCGCGCTGCTGGCCGAGCCCGGCCCGGCACTGCTGCACGTGGCCATCGATGCGCGCGCGAACGTGTGGCCGCTGGTGCCACCCAATACCGCCAACAGCACCATGCTGGAAAGCAACCCTGCACATGCACGCCAGGAGATCCCCAATGCAATACCGGCTTGACCTGGTGCTGCAACCGGCCGAAGGCGCGCTGCTGCGCGTGATCGGCATGGCCGAACGCCGCGGCTTCGCACCGCGCGCGATCACCGGTGCGCCGGTGGCCGCCGATGATGGCCGTTGGCACCTGCAGCTGGTGGTGGACAGCCAGCGCCCGCCGGAAACACTGTGCCGGCAGATGGAAAAGATCTACGACTGCGTTTCGGTGCAGATGACCGCACTGGAAGGAGTATCCGCATGAACGCCCGTACCGTATTCACCACGGTGCCGGTACGGAGGCGTCTTCTTCGCCGCCCGTGCCCGCAGGCGCTGGTCGGCAACACCCTGCTGGTGGCCCATGCCGGCCGCTGATGCCAGCACGGAAAGCGATGTCGGCGACGTAACCGTTGCCGACGTACTGGCTGCGCAGGCCCGCCTGCGCCGCTTCCTGCCGCCCACGCCGCTGCACCATGCCGAGCGCTTCGGCACCTGGCTGAAGCTGGAGAACCTGCAGCGCACCGGCTCGTACAAAGTGCGCGGCGCGCTGAATGCCCTGCTGGCCGCCCGCGAACGTGGCGATACCCGGCCGGTGATCTGCGCCTCGGCCGGCAACCACGCGCAGGGCGTGGCCTGGGCCGCCTATCGCCTGGATGTGCCGGCCATCGCCGTAATGCCGCATGGCGCACCGGCCACCAAGATCGCTGGCGTCGCCCATTGGGGCGCGACGGTGCGCCAGCATGGCAACAGTTATGACGAGGCTTATGCGTTTGCCGTCGAACTGGCGCAGCGCCATGGCTACCGCTTCCTGTCCGCGTTCGACGATGCCGATGTCATCGCCGGCCAGGGTACCGTCGGCATCGAGCTGGCCGCGCATGCGCCGGACGTGGTGATCGTACCGATCGGCGGTGGCGGCCTGGCCTCCGGTGTCGCCCTGGCGCTGAAGTCGCAGGGCGTGCGCATCGTCGGCGCGCAGGTCGAAGGTGTCGATTCGATGGCCCGCGCGATCCGTGGCGACGTGCGCGAGATCAATCCTGTGCCGTCGCTGGCCGATGGCGTGCGGGTGAAGATCCCCGGTTTCCTGACCCGCCGCCTGTGCACCTCGCTGCTGGACGATGTGGTGATCGTGCGCGAAGCCGAACTGCGCGAGACCCTGGTGCGGTTGGCACTGGAAGAACACATCATCGCCGAGGGCGCCGGTGCGCTGGCACTGGCCGCCGGGCGTCGCGTCGCCGGCCGCCGCAAGTGCGCGGTCGTCTCCGGCGGCAACATCGATGCCGGCGTGCTCGCCGGCCTGCTCACCGACATCCGTCCGCGTCCGCCACGCAAACCGCGCCGACGCCGGGCAGAAACTCCGCGCTCGCCCGGCAAGGCGACCGCCACCGCTTTCCCAACGCCTTCCCCTTCCCCCCTGCAAGCCGTCGCACCCGCTGTCGAGGAGATTTCCCTGTGACCACCATCGAACGAATTACCACCCCGCGCATCCGCATCTTCGACACCACCCTGCGTGACGGCGAGCAGTCCCCCGGCTGCAGCATGAGCCCGCCGCAGAAGCTGGTGATGGCGCGTGCGCTGGACGAACTGGGCGTGGACATCATCGAGACCGGCTTCCCGGCCAGCTCGCAGTCCGACCGCGAAGCGATGGCCCTGATCGGCCGCGAACTGCGCCGCCCAAGCCTGAGCCTGGCGGTGCTGTCACGCTGCCTGCAGGCTGACATCGAGACCTCGGCGCGTGCACTGGAAGCGGCGGCCAACCCGCGCCTGCATGTGTTCCTGTCGACCAGCCCGCTGCACCGTGAGCACAAGCTGCGGATGACCCGCGAGCAGGTACTGGAATCGGTACGCCGGCACGTAGCGCTGGCGCGCTCCTACATCGATGACGTCGAGTTCTCCGCCGAGGACGCCACCCGCACCGAACTGGATTACCTGATCGAGGTCTCGCGCGTGGCGATCGCTGCCGGCGCCACCACCATCAACCTGCCCGACACCGTCGGCTTCACCACGCCGGAAGAAATCCGCACGATGTTCCAGCAGGTCATCGCGGGCGTCGCCGATGTGCCGAACGCGGGCAACGTGATCTTCAGCGCGCACTGCCACAACGACCTGGGCCTGGCCGTGGCCAACTCACTGGCCGCCATCGAAGGTGGCGCGCGCCAGGTCGAATGCACCGTCAACGGCATCGGTGAACGCGCCGGCAACTGTTCGCTGGAAGAAATTGCGATGGTGTTGAAGGTGCGCCAGGCCTTCTACGAGCAGGACACCGCCATCGACACCCCACGTATCGTCGGTACTTCGCAGCTGCTGCAGCGCCTGGTCGGCATGCCGGTACAGCGCAACAAGGCCATCGTCGGCGCCAATGCCTTCGCCCATGAATCGGGTATCCACCAGCACGGCATGCTGCGCCATCGCGGCACCTACGAAATCATGCGTCCGGAAGACGTGGGCTGGGAGGACTCGCAGATGGTGCTGGGCCGCCACAGTGGCCGTGCTGCCGTCGAAGCGCGCCTGCGCGCGCTGGGCTTCTGGCTGGAAGAAGACGAGCTGAAGCTGGTGTTCGAGCAGTTCAAGGGCCTGTGCGAGCAGCAACGCGTTGTCACCGACGCCGACCTGCAGACACTGATGCAGGGCGGCTCCACCGCACAGGGCTACCGCCTGGCCTCGATGACCATCAGCGATGTCGGCAGCCGCGCCAATGCGCTGGTCGAACTGTCCGACCCGGACGGCAACCGCGTGGCCGAGACCGCGCAGGGTGATGGTCCGGTCGATGCCCTGTTCGGCGCCCTGTCGGCCGCCACCGGCGTGCAGCTGATGCTGGACAGCTACCACGTGCACAGCGTCGGTATCGGCGCCGATGCACGTGGCGAAGCCAACCTGAGCGTGCGCCACGAGGGCGTCGAGTACGACGGCACCGGCACCAGCAAGGACATCATCGAAGCCTCCGCGCTGGCCTGGCTGGACGTAGCCAACCGCCTGCTGCGCCAGCGCCAGGCCAACGCCGGCGTCAGTACTGAAGCACCTGCCACCGCCACTGCCTGAGGAATCCAAGATGAGCGCCTTCGACACCGCAACCGCCACCAGCAGCGCTGGCCAGCAGTGGAATGCCCAGGACTATGCGATCGACGCCGGCTTCGTGCCGACCCTCGGCGGCGCGGTAGCGCGCCTGCTCGACGCGCGGGCCGGCGAGCGCATTCTCGACCTGGGCTGTGGCGATGGCGTGCTCACCACTGAACTGGCCCTCAGCGGCGCACACATGCAGGGCGTCGATGCCTCACCGGAAATGGTGATCGCCGCGCGTGCACGAGGTGTCGATGCGCAGGTGATGGACGGCCACGCGCTGACCTTCGATGGCGCGTTCGATGCAGTGTTCAGCAACGCGGCGCTGCATTGGATGCCCAACCCGGATCGCGTGCTGGAAGGCGTGCGCCGCGCCCTGCGCCCCGGCGGCCGCTTCGTCGCCGAGTTCGGCGGTCATGGCAACGTGGCCACGATCATTGCGGCGGTACAGGCCGCGCGCGTCGCCCATGGCCACGGTGCCAGCGCATTCCAGTGGTACTTCCCCAGCGCCGATGCCTACGCCGAACGCCTGCGCCAGCATGGCTTCCAGGTGCAGCTGATCGAATGCCTGCCACGCCCGACCGCGCTGCCGACCGGCGTTGCCGGCTGGCTGCGGGTGTTCGCCGCACCGCTGCTGGACGACCTGCCGGCCGTCGCGCGCGCCACCGTGCGCGATGCCGCCGCCCTGCTGGCGGATCTGCCGCGCAACGCCGCTGGCCAGCCGCTGGCCGACTACGTGCGTCTGCGCGTGCTCGCGCGTCGGCGCTGACCTGACCCTGTTACTTTCTCTTCGATGTCCGCTACTTCGTACTCCTGCCAGGCAAACGCATGACTTCCGCACCCCGCACCCTGTACGACAAACTGTGGGACGCCCACGTGGTGGTTCCAGAAACCGACAGCGCGCCCGCCGTGCTGTATATCGACCTGCACCTGATCCATGAAGTGACTTCGCCGCAGGCCTTCACCGAACTGCGCGAGCGCGGCCTGAAGCCGCGCCGTCCGGATCGGACCAAGGCGACGATGGACCACTCCACGCCGACCCTGCCGCCCGCCGCCGATGGCACCCTGCCCTACGCCAGCGCCGCGTCCGAAGCGCAGGTCGCCATGCTGGCACGCAACTGCGCCGAGCACGGCATCGAGCTGTTCGACATGGCCTCGGACAATCGCGGCATCGTCCACGTGATCGCACCGGAACAGGGCTTCACCCAGCCCGGCATGACCATCGTCTGCGGCGACAGCCACACCTCCACCCACGGTGCGTTCGGGTCGCTGGCCTTCGGCATCGGTACCAGCGAAGTCGGGCATGTGCTGGCCACGCAGTGCCTGCTGCAGCGCAAGGCGAAGACCTTCGCGATCACCGTCGATGGCCCTCTGGCACCCGGCGTCGGCGCCAAGGACGTGGTGCTGCACATCATCGGCGTGATCGGCGTCAATGGCGGCACCGGCCACGTGATCGAGTTCCGCGGCAGCACCATCGAAGCGATGGACATGGAACAGCGCATGACCCTGTGCAACATGTCGATCGAAGCCGGTGCACGCGCCGGCATGGTCGCTCCCGACCAGGTGACGTTCGACTTCGTTGCCAATACGCCACGTGGTCCCAAGGGCGCCGACTTCGACGCCGCCGTGGCCCGCTGGACGCAGCTGCGCAGCGACGAAGGCGCGCGCTTCGACAGCGAGGTGCACATCGATGCTGCCGATATCCGCCCGACCCTGACCTGGGGCACCCACCCCGGCACCGCCATCGCGGTGGACGCGCCGATCCCGGCAGCCAACGATGCCGCCGCGCAGAAGGGCCTGGATTACATGCACTTCCAGGCGGGACAGACGCTGGCCGGCACACCGGTGGACGTGGTCTTCGTCGGCTCCTGCACCAACGGCCGCCTGAGCGACATGCGCGAAGTAGCGCAGGTGCTGCGCGGTCGTCGCATCGCCGAGCGCGTGCGCATGCTGGTGGTGCCCGGCTCGGAAATCGTCAAGCGCCAAGCCGAAGCCGAGGGCATCCACGAGATCGTGCGCGCGGCCGGTGCCGAGTGGCGCGAGCCGGGTTGTTCGATGTGCATCGCCATGAATGGCGATCTGGTCGCCCCCGGCCAACTGGCAGTCAGCACCAGCAACCGCAATTTCGAGGGCCGCCAGGGCCCGGGCTCGCGCACCCTGCTGGCCTCGCCGATGAGTGCCGCCTGGGCCGCCGTGCAGGGCCACGTGGCCGATGCCCGTGAACTGTTCGCACAGGAGGTGGCCTGATGAGCGGCTTCCGCACCCTGCATTCGGCCAGCGTGGTGCTGCGCCAGACCAATATCGATACCGACCAGATCATTCCGGCGCGGTTCCTGTCCACCACCGAGCGCGCCGGCCTGGGCCGCAACGCGTTCAACGACTGGCGCTGGCAGGCCGATGGCTCCCCGGTGGCCGACTTCGCCTTCAACCAGCCGCACAACGCCGGCCGCAGCATCCTGCTGGCCGGGCGCAACTTCGGCTGCGGCTCATCGCGCGAGCATGCGCCGTGGGCGCTGACCGACCTCGGCCTGCGCGCCATCGTCAGCAGCGAGATCGCCGATATCTTCCGCGGCAATTCGCTGAAGAACGGCCTGCTGCCGATCGTGCTGGACGAAGCCGACGTGCAGGTGCTGATGCAGCGCCCGGACGATGAACTGACCATCGACGTGGCCACGCGCGAACTGCGCACACCCGATGGCCGCGTCTACTCCTTCCCGTTGGACGGCTTCTCGCAGACCTGCCTGCTGGAAGGCGTCGATCAATTGGGTTATCTGTTGGGCCGTGTCCCTGAAATCGAACGTTACGAGGGTGAGCATGCACGCTGAGATTGTTGTCCTGCCCGGTGATGGTATCGGCCCGGAAGTGGCCGCCGCTGCGGTCGCCGTTCTGAACGCCGTGGCCGAACGCTTCAACCACACCTTCACCTTCAGCGAGCACGATATCGGTGGCATCGCCATCGACCGTCACGGCGAGCCGTTGCCAGCCTCTACCCTGGCCGCCTGCCAGGCCGCCAACGCGGTGCTGCTGGGCGCGGTGGGCGGCCCGAAGTGGTCCGACCCTAACGCCAAGGTGCGCCCGGAGCAGGGCCTGCTGGCGATCCGCAAGGCGCTGGGCCTGTATGCCAACCTGCGTCCGGTGCGCACCCACGAAGCGGCACTGCACGCCTCGCCGATCAAGGCCGAGCTGCTGCAGGGCGTGGACTTCGTGGTGGTGCGCGAACTGACCGGTGGCATCTACTTCGGCGACAAGACCCGCGATGCCGACAGCGCCAGCGATCTGTGCCGCTACACCGTGGTCGAGATCGAGCGTGTGCTGCGCACTGCCTTCCGCCTGGCGCAGCAGCGGCGCGGCAAGGTCACCTCGGTGGACAAGGCCAACGTGCTGGAAACCTCACGCCTGTGGCGTGACGTGGCCGCGCGCATCGGCCGCGAGGAGTTCCCGGACGTCGCGCTGGAACACCAACTGGTCGATTCGATGGCCATGCACCTGCTGGCCAAGCCGCGCGAATACGACGTGATCGTGACCGAGAACATGTTCGGCGACATCCTCACCGATGAAGCCTCGATGCTGGCCGGTTCACTGGGCCTGCTGCCCTCGGCATCGCTGGGCGAGCCGGGTGCGGTGGGCATCTACGAGCCGATCCATGGTTCGGCACCGGACATCGCCGGCAAGGGCATCGCCAACCCCTACGCGACGATTTTCAGTGCGGCGATGCTGCTGCGCCATTCGCTGGGCCTGGAAGCCGAAGCCGCAGCGGTGGAAGCGGCGGTGAACGCAGTGCTGGACGATGGCGTGTTCACTGCCGATCTGGCGGCAATGGGTTCGGCCGTGAGTACGGCGACGGCCACCGACGCGGTGCTGGCCAAGCTGGGATGACACACGCGGGTGCCGGGACATGCCCGGCACCCTTTGCATGCCGATCGGTAGCGCCGCCCTACCCCGCCTGCTGTTGGTTGCCCGGCATGAGATCAGCTCAGCGCGTGGTGCTGCGCGCGTAATCGCTGGCGCAACCGGCAACAACGCGGCCTTCGTTGGTGCGCATCACGATGTGCTGTGGGATCCAACTGCCACCGCTGAAAGCAACCGGCGGCAACAGGCGCTGCCAGGCAGCCTTGCCGACCCTGTGCGAGGTATCCAAGCCTGCCTGGGCAAGCACGGGCTCCAGCGCAACGTCGCCAAGATCCGCGCCGAAGAAGCCACCGAACGCCAGCGCAATCGTGTGTGTGGAAACGCCGTAGGCCTGGATGGGCGCCTGCAATCCGATCAGCAGCAGGTGCAGATCATCATCATCGACGCTGTAGTTCACCTCGTTGACCGAACGGACTTCCTGCGGCCATTCGAACTGCGGCTGTTCGTAAAGCCGCTGCCAGAACGCCTGCAGCCGGCGCATGCTTCCTTCGTCGGCGCGGCAGTGAATGGCATTCTGCAGGTCCTGGACTTCAACAACCGGCAGCTGTCGTACGGCTGCCCCGTTACCCTTCGTGGCAGGAGCGCAACCCAGTCGATAGCCGTCGCCCGCACTGCGCACGATGATCGGCGTGTAGGGCGTCGACCATAGCTCGAACGGCTCCTGCAGCGTGCTCGACTGCAGCCGCAAGCCGTACGCAGCGACGATACGATCGCGCTGTGCGGAGTCCAGCGCAACTGAGAAACCGAGCGCATCAGCGAACAACCGCGGTACTTCGACACCGTGGACGGTCATCGACTGTGGCGGAGTGATGACGGTCACCCGGTGATCGTCATCCTCGCCCTCCTGCTCGAATCGCCAGTCGCGCAGGTACGGCAGTCGTTCGGCCGCGTCGGCATAGCGTGCCGCGCGCAGGCGGCTGATGACGGCCTGCTGGACGTCCGCGCTCGCACCGCACTCAAGTACGTCCCGCAGGTCATGCAGGAACGGCAGAGCATCGGCGTCTGCCGTCTGCGCAGTGGCAGACCCGCTGCAGGCGACCAGCAGCAGCGCCGAGGCGCAGGTCGTGCGGAAGAACATGGCAGGCGCTCCGGCCCTGGAACTGGCCGCTATTGTGCCCGTGAACGCCCTGATGCTGTCCACTTGGGGACCAACAGTAGATCCACGCCATGCGTGGATGAACGTATTGGAAGCCAGGAGCACCCACGCATGGCGTGGATCTACGGCACGAACTCAAGCCTGGCGTGTCTCTACTTGGTGGTGTAACCACCGTTGACCAGGATGGTCTGCCCGGTCATCCACCAGCCATCGGTTACCAGGAAGCGGATCCACGGCACGATGTCGGCGATGTCGGTCAGGCCGGTACGGGTGAATGCCGACAGCGCCGCGGCGGTCTTGTGATACGCCTGCGCATCGGCACTCTCGGCCGGATAGAAGAACGGCGTATCCATCGGCCCAGGACCGATCGCAGTAACCGAAATCCCACGCTCACCGAATTCCTTCGATGCTGCGCGGGTGAAGTGCTCCACCGGCGCCTTTGTACCTGCGTAGCTGGAATAGAACGGCGTGAACGCGCCGAGCAGTGAAGTGACCAGCGTGCAGATGCGGCCGCCGTCGTTGACATGGCGCCCGGCTTCCTTGAGGAAGAAGAACGCCGTCTTCGCATTGACCGCGCTCATCTGGTCGTACTCCACCTCGCTGATCTCCAGCATCGGCTTCTTCAGTACTTTGCCGACGGTGTTGATGGCGATGTCAGGGCGACCGACGGCGGCAACCGCGTCGGCGAACAGGCGCTCCATCGCCGCCGCCGAGGTCAGATCGGCCTGCAACGCCACCGCCTTGGCGCCTGCGGCCTGCACGGCGGCAACGGTCGCCTCGGCATCGGCCTGGGTGGCGGCGCTGTTGTAGTGGATGACGATGGCCTTGGCGCCCTGCTCGGCGAAGTCGCGGGCGATCAGCCCGCCGAGATTCTTGGCGCCACCGGCGATCAGCACGGTCTTGCCCTGGATACGGTGGTCGGTCATGGCATCGGTCTCGGGGAAGAGGCTGCCGGACTGGCAACCCTGTGCTGACGACGATATCGTGCAGAAATCGCGGATAAAGCCCGCAACATTGACTTAACTTTCCAGAGTGGGCGAACAATGGACCGGATCGAGCGTTTCCGCATCTTTGCGCGGGTGGTGGAGTGCTCCAGCTTCACCCGCGCCGCCGACCAGCTCGGCCTGCCCCGTTCCACCGTGTCTGCGGCCGTGGCGGAGCTGGAGCAGCGTCTGGGCACCCGCCTGCTGCAGCGCTCCACCCGCAGGGTCTCCACCACGCACGATGGCGACACTTTCTACGTACGCTGCCTGCGCCTGATCGCCGAAATGGAAGATGCCGAGTCGCTGTTCCGCCAGGACGAC
This sequence comes from Stenotrophomonas sp. LMG 10879, assembly GCF_002750935.1. NCBI lineage: Bacteria > Pseudomonadati > Pseudomonadota > Gammaproteobacteria > Lysobacterales > Lysobacteraceae > Stenotrophomonas > Stenotrophomonas sp. LMG 10879. The sequence goes on along the minus strand of NZ_PEJT01000011.1, from coordinate 145,901 downwards.
GCACAGCCGAAGGGCCTGCTGAAGATCGATGTGCCCAGCCGGATCGGTCGCCGCATCATCGCTCCGGCCCTGCCCGACTTCTTTGCACGCTATGCGCAGGTGGAAGTGGACCTGGGCATGACCGATCGGGCGGTAAACCTGATCGAAGACGGTTGCGATGCGGTGCTGAGAGTCGGCCAACTGGGTGACTCCAGCCTGGTGGCCCGCACGCTGGGCCAGCTCGACTTCGTCAATGTTGCCGCACCGGCTTACCTGCGCGAACACGGCGTACCGCAGCATCCTGCCGACCTGCAGCAGCACCGTGCGGTGAACTACGCATCGCCGACCACGGCGCGGGTGGAGCCGTGGGAATGGGAGGACGGCGCGCAGCTGCGCACGCTGCCGATGACCGGCTGGGTGCGGGTGAACAACGCCGAGGCATCGATTGCCTGCTGCGTCGCGGGGCTGGGACTGCTGCAGATTCCGCGCTACGACGTGCAGGCCGAACTGCAATCGGGCGCGCTGGTGGAAGTGATGCCGCAGCACGTCGCGCAGCCGTTGCCGGTGACCCTGTTGCTGCCGCATCGGCAGCATCGCGCGCAACGTGTGCAGGTGTTTCTGGATTGGCTGGAGCCGCTGCTGCGCGACGGTTTGCAGCTGCAGTAGATCCACGCCATGCGTGGATGGACGGGCCAGGACATCCGCAGCCACCCATGGGGTGGCTCTACTGGTAGATCCACGCCATGCGTGGATGCATGCATCCGTGCCAACCAAGGTTGGCACCTACCAGGGCGGTGGCCAACCTCAGTAGATCCACGCCATGCGTGGATGGGCGGGCCACGCATCCGTGCCAACCAAGGTTGGCACCTACCAGGGGCGGCGGCCCGGGAAACCCGGGGCATTACGCCCCGGATTCGTCCGGCTTGACCCGGAACCACGCCGCATACAACGCCGGCAGGAACACCAGCGTCAGCACCGTGCCCACGATCAACCCACCCATGATCGAAATCGCCATCGAACCGTAGAACGCACTGCGCGACAGCGGAATCATCGCCAGCACCGCCGCCAGCGCGGTCAGCACGATCGGGCGGAAACGCCGCACCGTCGCATCGATGATCGAATGCCAGCGGTCATGCCCGGCATCGATGTCCTGCTGGATCTGGTCGATCAGGATCACTGAATTACGCATGATCATGCCCGCCAGCGCGATGGTGCCCAGCAACGCCACGAAGCCGAACGGCGCGCGGAACAGCAGCAGGAACAACGTCGCACCGATGATGCCCAGCGGCGCGGTCACCAGCACCATCGCCGCACGCGAGAAGCTGCGCAGCTGCAGCATCAGCAACGTGGCCACCACGATCAGGAACAGCGGCATGCCGGCCTTGATCGAGTTCTGGCCGCGTGCCGAATCCTCCACCGAGCCGCCGGTTTCCAGCAGGTAGCCGCTGGGCAATTCGGCACGGATGCCATCCAGCGTCGGCACGATCTGCTGCACCACGTCCAACGGCTGCTTGCCATCGCTGATGTCGGCACGCACGGTCACCGTCGGCAGGCGGTTGCGGTGCCAGATGATGCCGTCCTCGAAGGCGTATTCCAGCCGCGCGACCTGCGACAACGTCACCGCGGTGCCACTGCTGGTCGGAATCGCCAGGCTGCCGAGCAGGTCCAGCTGCGCGCGCTCGTTGTCCGGGCCACGCAGCAACATCTCGATCTGGCGGTTGCCTTCACGATAGGTGCTCACGCTCATGCCCGACAACGAACTGCTGAGGAACTGGCTGACCTGGGCACTGCTGACACCCAGCGCGCGTGCACGATCCTGGTCGATCACCAGCCGCACCACCTTGCTCGGCTCGCTCCAGTCCAGGTTCACGTTCATCACGTGCGGGTTCTCGCGCACCTTGGCCTCGACCTTGCGCGCAATCGCCTGCACCTGCGCGATGTGCTCGCCGGACACGCGCATCTGCACCGGATAGCCGACCGGCGGGCCGTTCTCCAAGCGCGTCACGCGCATCTGCACATCCGGGAACTGCCTGATCACGTCCTTCAGCATCCAGTCGCGGGTCGATTCGCGGGCCTTGGCGTCTTCGGTGAGCACCACGAACTGGGCGAAGTTGGTGGCCGGCAGCTGCTGGTCCAACGGCAGGTAGAAGCGCGGAGAACCGGTGCCGACGTAGGCCACGTAGTTGCTGATGCCTTCGCGGCCCTTCAACAGCTTCTCTAGCTTGTCGGCCTGTGCCTGGGTCGCGGCCAGCGACGCACCTTCGGCCAGCTCGATGTCCACCATCAGTTCCGGGCGGGTCGAGTCGGGGAAGAACTGCTGCGGCACGAAGCGGAACAGCATCAGCGAACCGATGAACAGCGCGATGGTCGCGCCGATCACCCACCAGCGATGGCGCAGGCAGGTATCCAGGAAGGCCCGGAAACGGGTGTAGAACGGCCGCTGGTACGGATCATGGTCGTGCGCATGCTCCTTCGGAGCGATCCAGCGCGCGAGTGCCGGATGCCGGTCTGCCCACTGCAGGCGCTTGGCACGCCAGCGACCGGCCAGACTGTCCGGCTTCGGCAGCTGCGGATTGAACAGGTCCGGCAGCATCTTGTCGCCCAGGTACGGGATGAACAGCACTGCCGCGATCCATGACACCACCAACGCGATGGTCACTACCTGGAACAGCGAGCGGGTGTATTCACCGGTGCTCGATGCGGCAGTGGCGATGGGCAGGAAGCCGGCAGCAGTGATCAGGGTGCCGGTCAACATCGGGAAGGCGGTGGATTCCCAGGCGAAACTGGCCGCGCGCAGGCGGTCGTAGCCCTGCTCCATCTTGGTGGCCATCATCTCCACCGCGATGATCGCATCGTCCACCAGCAGGCCCAGTGCCAGCACCAGCGCACCCAGCGAAATCTTGTGCAGGCCGATGTCGAAGTAGTGCATGACGAAGAAGGTCATCGCCAGCACCAGCGGAATGGTCACGCCCACCACCAGGCCGGTACGCAGGCCCAGCGAGAAGAAGCTGACCAGCAGCACGATCACCACCGCTTCGGTGAGTACCTGCACGAACTCGCCCACCGACTCTTCCACCGCATGCGGCTGGTCGGACACCTTGCGCAGCTGCATGCCGGCCGGCAGGGTCTTCTGCAGGCGTTCGAACTCGGCATCCAGGGTGGCACCCAGCTTGAGGATGTCACCGCCGTCCTTCATCGCCACCGCCAGGCCGATCGCATCCTGGCCCATGAAGCGCATCTTCGGCGAAGAGGGATCGGCAAAGCCGCGCTTGACCTCGGCAATGTCGCCCAAGTGCAGCGTACGTTCGCCGGCCTGGATCGGGAATCTGCGGATGTCCTCGATCGAATCGAACTGGCCGGTCACGCGCAGCTGCACGCGGTCGGTCGGAGTCTCGAAGAAACTGGTGGCGGAAACCGCGTTCTGATCGGCCAAGGCCTGCTGCACCTGCTGCAGCGATACGCCCAGCGTGGCCAGCTTGGTGTTGGACAGCTCGATCCACACCTTCTCGTCCTGCAGGCCGACCAGGTCGATCTTGCCAACGTCGGGCACGCGCTGCAGTTCCAGCTGGATGCGATCGGCATAGTCGCGCATCACCGCGTAGTCGAAGCCTTCGCCGGTCAGCGCATAGATGTTGCCGAACGTGTCGCCGAACTCATCGTTGTAGAAGGGCCCGACGATCTCCCTCGGCAGCGTCGCGCGGATATCGCCCACGCGCTTGCGCACCTGGTACCACAGGTCCGGGATCTGCTTGGAGCGCAGGCTGTCGCGCGCCATGAAGATCACCTGCGACTCGCCCGGCCGCGAGTACGAACGGATGAATTCGTACTCGCCGGTGTTCATCAGAGCTTTCTCGATCGGCTCGGTCACCTGCCGCGAGACCTGCTCGGCGGTGGCGCCCGGCCACATCGTGCGTACCACCATCGCCTTGAAGGTGAACGGCGGATCTTCGGACTGGCCCAGGTGCTTGTACGACCAGGCACCGATGACCGCGAACGCCAGCATCGCGAACAACACCAGCGCACGGTTGCCCAGCGCCCATTCGGAGAGATTGAAGCGGCGCACGGGTCAGTGCCCCTTGCCTGCGGCCGGCGCCGGCTTGGCGGCCGACGGTGCCAGCACCGGGCGGTTCTGGCGATCGACCGGCGTCACCACCTGGCCTTCGCGCAGCAGATGGCCGCCGGCAGCGACCACCCAGTCCGCCGCGCCCACGCCGGACACCACGGGCACGGCCTGCGCGCCATAGGCACCGACCTGCACCGGGGTTGCCTTCAGCGCACCACTGGACGGATTGACCACCCACACGCTGGCCTTGCCGTCACTGCCGCGCAGCACGGCCGCCAGCGGCAGCTGCAACGCGCCGCTGCGACCGGCAGTGGCGAACACCCGCGCACTCTGGCCCAGCTCCACTTCGCTCAGTGCTTCCGGCGCCAGGCTGACCCGCGTGGCATAGGTGCGGGCCTGTGCATCGGCGGCCGGGGCGATCTCGCGCAGGGTGCCGGGCAGAAGCTGACCCGGGCGGTTCCACAGTTCCACCTGCACCGACTGCCCGACCTTGTAGTCGCGGATGTTGCTTTCCGGCAGCGCGATCAGCACCTCGCGGCCACCATCGGCGGCCAGGGTGAACACCGTCTGCCCCGCGCTCACGACCTGCCCGGCTTCGGCCTGGCGGCTGGCGATCACGCCATCGGCGGGCGCGCGCAGCTGCGCGTACTCGGCCTGGTTGCGGGCCACGGCAAGGTTGGCCCGCGCGGCATTGGCCTGGCCTTGTGCGGCCTTGAACGCCGCCGTCTGCTGGTCCAGTGCCGAGCGGCTCACCAGCTGGTCTTCGGCCAGCTTGGCGTAGCGCTTCTGGTCATCGCGGGCGCGCACCAGGTCTGCTTCCGCCGCCGCCAGCTGCGCCTGCGACGCCGCCGCCTGCGAGGCGTAGTCGGCCGCATCCAGCTCGGCCAGCAGCTGGCCCTTCTTCACCCGCTCGCCGGCGTCGACGTGGCGCTTGACCAGATTGCCGCCAACGCGGAACGACAGGGGACTTTCCTGGCGGGCACGCACCTCGCCGGGGTAGGCGGCCGCGGCTTGTCCGTCCTGCGTGGTGGGATGCACCACCAGCACCGGAATGGCCTCCACCGGCTCGGCGGCCTGCTTGCCGCACGCTGCCAACACCACGACCAGTACGCCTACGCCCAACCAACGCATGTTTTTCATGAGGTACAGGACCTGAAAAGAAATCCGGGGGGAACGCGCCGGCAACATACTGTTGCAACGCGTACATTAGTGAACCAGCCGGTATAGTATAAATATCGAACCGCTTGGTCTAGTATTAGCGGGATGAGTTCTCCCACTTCCCGAAAGCCGTTGGCCAAGCCCGCTGCCAAGGCTGCCGGTCCCGGGCGCCCCAAGGATCTGGGCAAGCGCGCGGCGATACTCGAGGCAGCCAAGACACTGTTCATCGAACAGGGCTACAGCGGCGTGAGCATGGACAGCATCGCGGCCCAGGCCGGCGTCTCGAAGCTGACCGTATACAGCCATTTCGGCGACAAAGAGACCCTGTTCTCCGAAGCTGTGCAGTCCAAGTGCATGGAGATGCTGCCCGACGCACTGTTCGTGGCCGACGTCGAAGGCCCCCTGCGCGACCAGTTGCTGGGCATCGGCATGGCGTTCTTCGAGATGATCACCTCCGACGCGGCCCTGTCGATCCAGCGGGTGATGATGGCCCCGGAGACCGACGAGCGCCTGCGCGAACTGTTCTGGCAGGCCGGCCCGCAACGCACCTGCGAGGCGCTGGCCGACTTCATGCGCTTGCGTGCCGAGCGCGGTGAACTGGACATCCCCGACTGCTACATCGCCGGCCAGCAGTTCCTGACCCTGGTGAAGGGCGAAGTGCACATGCATATGATGTGCGGCATGCCACTGTCACCCGTCGAGACCGATGCTGCCCTCCACGTGGCCGCCAGCGTGGATTTCTTCCTGCGCGCCTACGCCCCGCGAGAGGCCGGAACCGCTGGATAACCAAAACTGAACGAACCGGAGGTCGCGATGACTTCCGGCACTGCGACCCCGGCCACCCCGCAGCTGATGCTCTGGGCGCGCCGCCGGCCTCCGGCACCGGTAAAATGGCCGGCCCACTGCGCTGGATTTGAACCTCATGACGATTGATTACGCCCACGCCCGCGAACTGATGGTGGAACAGCAGATCCGTCCCTGGGACGTGCTGGACATCAAGGTGCTCGACGTCCTGGCCCGCCTGCCGCGCGAGGCCTTCGTCGCCGACGCGCACCGGGCGCTGGCCTATGCCGATGTCGAACTGCCGATCGGCAACGGCCAGAAGATGATGAAGCCGGTCATCGAGGGCCGTACCCTGCAGGCACTGGATCTGCAGCCGGGTGACGAAGTGCTGGAAATCGGCACCGGCAGCGGCTTCCTGTCGGCCTGCATCGGCGCGCTCGCGCGCGACGTGTTGAGCCTGGAAATCGATCCGGAACTGGCCGCTGCTGCACGCGCCCGCCTGGATGCCACCGGCCTGGGCACCAACGTGCGCGTGGAAGTGGCCGATGGCCTGGCCTGGCAGACCGAACGCCGCTTCGACGTGATCTGTGTCACTGGCGCCGTTGACGTGGTGCCGTCACAGTTCGCTTCGTGGTTGCGTCCGGGTGGTCGTCTGTATGTCATCCAGGGCCGTTCGCCGGCCATGGAAGCGCTGCTGGTGAAGGCCGATGGCAGCACCGAGTCGCTGTTCGAGACCGATATCGATTACCTGCGTGGTGCCGCCCCGGCCCCCCAGTTCCACCTCTGAGTCCAAGGAAGCCGCAATGATCCGCCGATCCCTCGCTGTTGCGCTGGCCACTGCCCTGCTGCCGTTGTCCGCCCATGCCGCCGACCTGCTGCAGGTCTATGAAATGGCGCGCAATGGCGACCCGCAGCTGTCCGCCGCCGAATCCACCCGGCTGTACGACAAGGAAGGCGCCGTGCAGGCGCGCGCTGCCCTGCTGCCGCAGATCAACGGTGCAGCGCAGCTGAACCGCTCGCGCAGCGAGCCGAACGCTGATGCCAACTCCGGCTCGTTCACCAGCAAGCGCCGCAGCTATACCGTTGATGGCACCCAGACGCTGTTCAACTGGACGCAGATCAACAACCTGCGCTCACAGCGCGAGCTGAGCAAGGCGGCGGATTTCACCCTTGATTCGGCCAACGACAACCTGATCGTGCGCACCTCGGCGGCTTACTTCAACGTGCTGGTGGCGATCGAATCGCTGAACGCCGCACAGACCAACGAAGCGGCCGCGAAGAAGCAGTTCGACTTCGCCGACAAGCGACTGGAAGTGGGCCTGGCGCCGATCACCGACGTGCACGAAGCACGCGCCCAGTACGACCAGGCGCGCGCCAACACGATCGTTGCGCAGAACACCCTGGCCGACAACTACCAGGCCCTGACCGAACTGACCGGCCAGCCGGTGATGAACCTGAAGGGCCTGCCGGCCGATTTCCGTCCGGAAGTGCCGGCCAACCGCGGCAACCTGGACCAGCTGGTGCAGCAGGCGACCACGCAGAATCCGGCGCTGAAGGCGCAGGAACTGAAGGTCGGTGCCGCCGAAGCCGGCGTGCAGGCGGCCCGTGGTGGCCACTACCCGACCCTGTCGCTGGGCGGCAGCTGGGGCAAGAGCGCGACCTGGGGCGACAGCGTCGGCGCCGGTTCGCTCTCCCCCGATGCACGCACCAACAGCATCGGCCTGACTCTGAGCGTGCCGATCTTCTCTGGCGGCGCCACCCAGTCCGGCGTGCGCCAGGCGCTGGCACAGCGTGACATCGCCCAGGATGGTTTCGAGCAGCAGAAGCGCGCACTGGACCGCAACACGCGCAATGCCTACCAGACCCTGGTGCAGGGCATCAGCGAAGTGGAAGCGCGCCGCCTGGCCGTGGTTTCCGCACAGAGCGCCTACGATGCCTCGCAGGTCGGCCTGGAAGTGGGTACCCGCACGGTGCTGGACGTGATCCAGAACCAGCGCATCCTGTTTTCCGCGCAGCTGGATTACGCACAGGCCCGCTACAACTTCCTGCAGAACCGCCTGCTGCTGAGCCAGGCCGTGGGTGGCCTGGATGTCGCCGAGCTGCAGGACATCAACCGCCTGCTGACCCAGGACGCGGGCAACCCGTCCACGACCACGAACTGAGTCGGCGCACCGGTCTGATCAGAAAGCCACCCGCAAGGGTGGCTTTTTTAGTGATCGCAGATGGCTGGCGCCGCGCGTGGCGCTAGCGCGAACGCCCCGCCTGTCGACGCATTACGCCTGCCGAAACGACCGCCAGCACCACCAGCAGCGGCAGGAACAGCCGGGACGTAACAGCTGGCAACAGGCACAGGGCGGTCGCCACAAGTGCGAGCAACATCGGGATCAGTCGCCATTCGACGCCCGCCGTCCGCGACTGCCATTGGCTGCGGGCAACGCCCAGGCACACGGCGGCAAGGACCAGCAGGCCTGCAGGCCCGGGCAACTGCGGAAGCCAACCATCCGGCAGCGACAACGCCAAGGCAGCCGCCAGCACGGTCAGCGCAAGCGTCACCAGCAGACGCGCATGGGGGCCCGCATCACCCGACGCAGGCCGCCACAACTCCAGCCCCAACCGCGCCGCCAACAGCAGCGACACCATCTGCAGGGCCGCCAGCCCGGCGCTGCCCGCCAATGGCAACAACGGCAGAAACCATTGCAGCTGCGGCACGCCCTGCAATGCCACCGACAGCGGCCGGGTGCTGGCCAGGGCCGCAAACTCGACCAGGCCCGATTGCAGCGCAGCCACTACCATCAGCCACAACATCGCCATCAGCAACGCCGCGCCGGCGGCGTTGGAAACCTGCGGACGAGGGCGCGGCAGCCTCCCGGCAAACCCTGCCAGCAGACCTGCACCGAGCAGGACACCGAGCAATGCCACACCCGCTGCAAGCACGCCGCCCAATCCGAAGCGGTAGGGCGCGGTCGCTGATGGCAGCCAGGGAATCCAGTGTGCGTAGTGCACGTGGCGTGCCGCCAGCAACAACAGCAACAGGCCCACGCCCAGCTTCACCGTCAGCAGTGCACTGGCCACCAGCAACGCGCACGGCATCCGCAACACTGCAGTGGCAGCGCCCAGCAGCAACAACAGGATCGACGCCGCCATCGGCAATGGCATCCACTGCGTGGGAGCGACGTCGACGGCCCCAGCGGCGGCGTACAGATGGCTCGCCATCGATTGCGCCTGGCCTGCGGTGGTCGCCGTCAGTTCCAGCAGCAGGGCGATCACCAGTACATCCGCAAGCGGCTTGCCCCAGGCGGCACTGAGCAGACCGTGCAGACCGGAAGGATCCGGCACGCGCCGCATCGCCGAACGCAGGCAATACAGCATCGGCAGCGTGCCCAGCGCCGCCAGCAGCAGGCTGAGGACAATGGCGGGCCCGGCCTGCGCCGCCGTATGCTGGCCGACCAGGGCGACAACGCTGCCGCCCATCAGCAGGGTCAGCGCCACCACCAGCAGATGGTCGGTGCCCAACCCTCTGGTCTTCGCGCTGCCCTGCAGCGCGCCTCCGTTGTCGCCGATCATTCAAAGCTCCCTTGATGTCGTCCAAGCGCGGTCGACAGCAGGCTGGCAGCCTGACGCGGTAGGCGGAATCGGAATCTGCGCCATACGAATGATGCTGTGACAGCCTGCACGCAGCGGACGGCGGCAGCGGTCCGGCTACGACAGATTCAAGGCCATCAAGCGCGCTTGATACAGGCGATCACGACAGAGAGAGCCAGCGGGCAGGAGGCCTGGCGGCAACACACGGGGGCTCAGGCCAGCGGTGGCGGCAAATGCGGAGCCACCAGCTGCAGGGTCCGCTGCAGCGCGCCGCGACCATTGCTGACCAGCGTGCAACCGGCGCGGGCCATGTCTTCACGCGCCTGCGCGTCGTCGAGCAGGTGCAGCAGCAGATCACCCACCGCCTGCACGTCCTCACCGATCAGCAGTGCGCCGGCCTCACGCATGCGCCGCGAGATCTCGGCGAAGTTGTGCAGGTGCGGGCCAGTCACCGCTGCAGTGCCCATTGCCGCAGGCTCCAGCAGGTTGTGGCCGCCGATGGCCTGCAGGCTGCCGCCCACGAAGGCAACCTGGGCACAGCCGTAGAACGGCATCAGTTCGCCCAGCGTGTCGATGACGAAGACATCGCTGGCGGCCCCTGGCCACTGCTGTGCGCGCCGCGTCGCCACGTTCCAGCCCTGCTCGCGGGCCAGCGCCTCCACCTTGGGGAAGCGCTCCGGATGCCGCGGCGCCCACAGCAGCAGCAGGTCCGGATGCTGCTGGCGCAGGCGGCGGTGCAGGTCGATCACCGCCTGCTCTTCGCCATCATGCGTGCTGGCCGCGATCCATACCGGGCGCATGGCCGGTACGTGGGCATGGAACTGTTCGATGAACGGCTGCACGTCCGGCGTGGCGATGTCGAACTTCAGGTTGCCCAGCGCCTGCACCTGTTCCGGCGCCGCCCCCAGCTGCACGAAGCGTGCGGCGTCGTCCTGTGACTGTGCGGCCACGCAGGTGACCGTGCGCAGCGCACGCCGGATCAACGCCGCCAGTACGCGGTAGCCGCGCAGCGACCGTGCCGACAGGCGTGCATTGAGGATGTAGACCGGAATGCGACGGTCGCGGCAACCGAACAGCATGTTCGGCCACAGCTCGGTTTCCAGGATCAGCGCCAGGCTGGGCTGGAAGTGGCCGAGGAAGCGGTTAACGCTGCCCGGCACGTCGTAGGGCAGGTACACGTGGTCCAGCGCATCACCCCACAGCGCGCGCACCCGTTCCGAGCCGGTCGGGGTGATGGTGGTGATGACCCAGCGGATGTCCGGCCGCTGCGCGCGCAGCGCGTTGACCAGCGGTGCAGCGGCGTTGACCTCGCCCACCGAGACCGCGTGCAGCCAGACCCGCGGCTGGCCGCTCGGCTGCGGATAGGACGCATAGCGTTCATCCCAGCGCCGGAAGTATTCACGGACCCGGAAGCCGCGCCAGACCAGGTGGTACACGGTGATCGGCAGCAGGAGGTACAGCACGGCCGAGTACAGGCCACGCAGGATCCATTCGACAGGGTCTTTACGCATGCGGCAAGGATACGGGAGCCCCCCGGGAAAGACACGCGGCCGGGTTGGTAGAATGGCGGCATGTCCGATGCCACCACCGCCGTCCGTCCGTCGCTGCGCGATCCACGCAACTGGCCGATGTTTGCCGTCATGTTCACCGCCTTCGGGATCGCCCGGCTGCCGTGGACGCTGCAGCGCGTGCTCGGCCGCGGCGTCGGCTCGATCGCCTGGCGCCTGGCCGGCAGCCGCCGCCACGCCGCCGAGGTCAACCTCAAGCTGTGCTTCCCCGAGAAGGACGAGGCCTGGCGCAAGCGCCTGGTGCGCGACAGCTTCGACGCACTGGGCGTGGGCATCTTCGAATGCGCGCGCTCCTGGTGGGGCAGCATCGACAGTATCCGCCCGCAGGTGCACATCGAAGGGCTGGAACACCTCAAGCAGATGCAGGCCGAAGGCCGTGGCGTGCTGCTGGTCTCGGGCCATTTCATGACCCTGGAGATGTGCGGCCGCCTGCTGTGCGACCACGTCGACCTGTCGGGCATGTACCGCAAGCACAAGAACCCGGTGTACGAGTGGGCGGTGAAATTCGGTCGCCTGCGCTACGCCAAGGCGATGTACGCCAACGAGGACATCCGTGCGACGGTGCGCCACCTGAAGAAGGGCGGCTTCCTCTGGTACGCGCCCGACCAGGACATGCGCGGCAAGGACACGGTGTTCGTACCGTTCTTCGGCCACACCGCATCCACCATCACCGCGACCCACCAGTTGGCGCGGATGACCGGATGTGCGGTCATCCCCTACTTCCATCGTCGCGAAGGCGGGAAGTACTTCCTGAAGATCGGCGCGCCGCTGGAGAACTTCCCCAGCGAAGATGTCGAAGCGGATACCGCGCGGGTCAATCAGGCCATCGAACAGATGGTGCGCGAGGCGCCGGACCAGTACCTGTGGATCCATCGCCGCTTCAAGCGTCAGCCCGGTGGGCGGAGCGATTTCTACAAGTGATTTGACGGGCGGTCGGGAACGCCCCATCCACGCATGGCGTGGATCTACTGAATAGACACGACCATCGTCGCGCGCACTCCAGTAGATCCACGCCATGCGTGGATGCTCTCCGTTCCGACACCGGAATCTACAACGGCCAGCGACACCACGCATGCGGGTATTCCCCCAACTCGCTGGCCAGTCCAGCCCGCACCGGATTGGCCAGGATGTACATCGCCTTTTCATGAAGGGATTCATCGGTGCGCACCGCATGGTCGTGGTAGCCGTGCTGCCACAGCGGCCCTTTCAGTCCCAATTGCCGGTTCAGCAGCCGACTGCTGCGTGATTTGAGCACGGCCATGCACTGGGCCAGGGTTCCCTTCTGCAGTTCCATCAGCCAGTGCAGGTGGTCGGGCATCACCACCCAGGCGAAGCTGTGGCTGAAACCATTGCGTTCGATGAAACGCAGGGTATCGACCAGGACCGCCACGTTGGCGGCATCGGCGAACAAGGGCGCACGGCCGTGGGTCGCCGTGGTCAGTGAGTACACGTTGCCGGTTCGGGAATAGCGACCGTAACGGAGTCTGGGGCTTGCCATGGGCACAGACTGCGGGTTGCGCGACCCTGCGTGCATTGGCGGACCACCTCGCGGCAGGTCGGGAAAAGCCGCGACGACGGCCAATGTTCATGGGAAAGCCCATCCACGCATGGCGTGGATCTACTGATCAGACACGACCATCGTCCCCGCGTAATCCGGTAAATCCACGCCATGCATGGATACAGCCCCGCCCCACGCACTCCAGTAGAGCCACGCCATGCGTGGATACGGCGCTACGTGGCGCGCGGCAGATCGTCCGGTTCGCGCACCAGCAACGTGCCGACGAACAGCGCGGCGAGCAGCACGGTCAGGCCGCCCCAGAACGCGGAATAAAACGCCAGGTGGGTGTTGAGCGGGAACACGGTGACCGCCAGTGCCAGCATCGCCGGCCGTGCACGCTCACGCGCCGCTGCCGGGGCGAAGCGCCATGCACGCCATGCCTGCGCCACCGCCGCCAGCCACAGCAACAGACCCAGCACACCGGTTTCGGCAAGGATTTCCAGCACGATCTGATGGGCGTGCAGCGCCGGCATCGTGCCCCACACCGCCGGCCCTTCATCCGCAACGCAATGGGGATAGGCATCGCGGAAGCCACGTGCACCGACACCATTGATCGGATGCGCTTCGATCATGCAGGCCGCCGCGCTCCAGATGCGGGTACGACCGGACAGTGCCTGTTCGACCCCGTCCTCGCCCCCATCCCAGGCCATTGCGGTGCGGGCCACACGCTCCCGCAGCTGCGGCACGCTGGCGGTCAGTACGCCTGCCGAGAGAACCCCCAGCAGCGCGAGCAGGCCCAGCCGCTTCCACCCCAGTTGGCGCACGCCGCTGTAGACAACCACCAGACTGAAGGTGATCCATGAGGCACGGGAGCCGGCCAGCAGCAGCACCACACCCACTGCAGCAGCGGCCAGCAACCAGCCCGCATTGCCGAAACGGCGCGCCACCGGCAACAACAGGAACGGCGAAAGGCTGGCCAGCACCTGGCCGAATTTCAGGTTGCACGGCCCAAGCGCCCCGCTGAGACGATCAGCCAGCGCGGCTTCTTCAGCCGGACACAATGCGTGGCCGCTGATGGCCAGCTTGATCTGCTGCAGCGACCAGAACCATGGGCTGGTACCTGCCAGTGCCTGCACCAGCGCGTCGAGCGTCCACAGGCCGGTGATCAGCGCCAACCCACCCAGGGTCAAGCGCCGCCGCTGCGGGGTAGCCACCGCGATCGCCACCAGCCACATGAAAGGCAGATAGCGCAGCCCGGCCGCCGCCTTGGTCCACGACGCCGACGGGTCCACGGCATCGAAGGCCGAGAACGCCTGCGGCAACCAGTAGCCGAGGAAGAGAATCGATGTCAGCGCCCACGCGGCCGGGCTCAGCAGATGCGGTCGATGCTGCACCCGGCGGATGACCATGCGTGCGGCGGCGTACAACGCTCCCAGGCCCAGCACCGTTTCGGCGATGCCTGGCAGCGGCCACAACGCGACGTAGGCCAGCACCCACCAGGGTGCCCAGCGGCCGGCGCGCTCGTCGCGCAGGGGCGGCGTGGCGTCAGCCAGCGAGGTCGGCATAAAGACGGAGGGTATCGCGCTGCATGGCCTGCAGGGTAAACGGGATACGACCCGGCAGTGATGGCGGCTGTGCCAGCAGGGCCAGCGCACGTTCACCCAGCAGTTGCGCATTGCCCAGCGGCACGGCGCCACTGGGCTGCAGCTGCTGCAGCAGTTCGCCGACGCCGCCGTGGTCCCAACCCAGCACCGGCCTGCCGACCGACAACGCTTCGACCACGGTGCGACCGAAGGCTTCCGGCTTGTCCGACAGCTGCAGCACCAGATCGCTGGCGGCGTACGCCTGGGCGATGCGCGCGGTCGGCGTGCTGATGTGCACGGTGTCGGTCACGCCAAGCAGGTCTGCCTGCTTGCGCAGCTCTGCCACATAGGCTTCGCGGCCAGGCTCGTCGGTGCCCAGCATCCACAGCTGTGCCGGCACGCCTGCTGCACGGACATCGGCCAGCAACTGCAGCGCGTGGACGTGCCCCTTCAGCCGCGTGCCGCGACCGGGCAACAGCAACAGCGGTCCATCGACCTGGGCCAGCCACGGGTAGTCCGCCGCCAGCGCCAGCCGCGGCCGCCGATCGGCGCGGGCCACACGTGGGAACTGGCTGACATCCACCCCGCGCGGGATCACCTGCAGCCTGGCGTGCGGCACCGTCGGGTAATGCGTATGCACGTAGTCGCGCACGCTGTTGGATACACAGATCACGCGTTCGCCGCTGGTCATCACCGCGCTGTAGCGGCTGGGCGAATTCAGCCCATGCACGGTAGTGACCCAATGCGGGCGCTGCGCCGGCTGCATCGCACGGATCGCGTACAGCCCCAGCCACGCCGGCAGGCGCGAACGGGCATGGACGATGTCGGCGCCCACATCGGTGAAGAGGCGACGCAGGGTCGGCAGATGGCGCAACGTCAGCAGCGACTTGCGGCCGATATCCAGGGTCAGGTGTTCGGCACCGCTGTCGAGCAGCGGCTGCACCAGGCGACCACCGGCCGACACCACCAGCGCGCGATGGCCGGCAGCGACCAGGGCCGCGGCGATTTCAAGGGTCGAGCGCTCGACACCGCCGGAGTGCAGCGCCGGCAGCAACTGCACCACGGTCAATCGGCGCATCGAGGGGGCGGCCGCTTAGTCGGCCAGCACGAACACGGCGCCGCAGTAAGCACACTGCGCTTGCCCGTTGGGCTCGTCTTCGATCGGCAGGTACACCCGCGGATGCGAGTTCCACAGCGCCATTTCCGGAGTCGGGCAGCTCAGCGGCAGATCGCTGCGGTGCACGGTGTAGCGCTTTTCGGCGTTGGCGGGCGCGGTGGCGGTATGGCTCATGGCGGATGTCGATGAACGGATTGCGAGGCCTGCGATTCTAGCATCTGGGCCCGGCAAACACCGTGCGCTGCGTGGCCGCTGCGCGCGGCGGCCAGCTTCCAGCCTTCGCCGATGCTGCCCCGCGCGACCGCGCTGACCCTTTGGCGCCGGCGCGGCCCTGCCCTGCGGCGGGAAATCCCCAAGCAGGCCAGTCAGTTCCGCGCAGAACCGGCCGCCGTTCGAATTTCCCGCATTTGGATCGAACTAAATGGCACTTGTCAGGGCGCTGCCCGCTGTTGCAGCATCGGGTCCGATCCATTCCTGACCCGATCGCATGGCCCGCCCCCCACCGGACCTGCATCGCCTCCCGACTGCCCTGCGGCGGACGGGGCGATGCTGTCCGTGGTGTTCGCCGATGCGGGTTCTGCCTGCCGCCTGCCCTACCGGGAGACCCTGCATGACCCTGTCCGATCCACGCCGCGCCCTGCTTCCGCTCGCCCTGGCCCTGGCCTGTGCGACCACTGCGACGCCGGTGCTGGCGCAAGGGCTGCAGACCTCCTTCGAGCCGGGCGAGCCGGCACCGGCCAGATCCGCTGGCGCGCTGTCCGTCGAGGTCGGCAGTGGCCCGGGCGCGCCGTACGCGGCCAAGCGCAATGTCGGCTACAGCGGCCTGCATGCCTTGCACTACAGCGCCAACGGCGGCCAGGCACGCCGCGAACTGTTCAAGACCGATGTGCCCATCGACGCCGACACCACGTTGTCCTGGCTGGTACTGCCGGAGATCGTTGGCAAGGACACCGTGGCCTCCACCTATGTGTCGCTGGACCTGCTGCTGGACGATGGCAGCCGCGTCTCCGCCAGCGGCGCGCGCGACCAGCACGGCGTGGCGCTGGGCGCACAGGCGCAGGGCGATTCGAAGACGCTGTATCCGCAGCAGTGGGCGCGCAAGGCGGTACGCCTTGGCGATGTGCCCGCGTTGAAGGGCCGCCGCGTGATCGGCATCGAGCTCGAGGTGGCCAGCGCCGATGGCGCGCCCGTGTCGGGCTGGATCGACGACGTGCGCCTGGACGTGCAGCCACGACAGGCACCGCAGCGTGTCTCCGACTGGGTGTTGACCACGCGCGGCACCCAGGCCAATGGCACTTTCTCACGCGGCAACAACTTCCCGGCCACCGCTGTACCCCACGGCTTCAACTTCTGGACGCCGGTGACCGATGCCGGCGCACTGAACTGGCTATACCGCTGGAACGAGCAGAACGATGCGAACAACCGGCCGCAGCTGCAGGCGCTTGCCCTGAGCCACCAGCCCAGCCCGTGGATGGGCGACCGCCAGACCTTCCAGGTGATGCCCTCCGCCACGCGCGGTGTGCCTGAAGCTGATCGCAGCAAGCGGGCGTTGTCCTTCGACCGCGCGCAGGAAAGCGCGCGCCCGTATCGGTACGACGTGCGCTTCGACAACGGCATCGCCGCATCCATCGCCCCCACCGACCATGCCGCGCTGTTCCGCTTCGATTTCCCCGCAGGCGGCGACGCCAACCTGCTGTTCGACAACGTTGATGCGCGCGGCGGACTCACCCTTGATGCCGCCACGCAGACGCTATCCGGCTACACCGATACCCGCAGCGGCCTGTCCAACGGCGCCACCCGCATGTATGTGGTGGCCAGCTTCGACAAGCCGTGGCGCAGCAGCGGCCAGATCGGTACCGGCCGCCCGACCGGCTACATCAAGTTCGACGCAGGCAGCGAGCGCCGGGTGACGATGCGCATCGCCACCTCGCTGATCTCCATCGAGCAGGCACGCCACAACCTGGCGCTGGAAATCGCCGCAGCCGATACGCTGGAAAGCGTGGCCGGGCGTGCACAGGATGCGTGGGACGCGCGCCTGGCCCGCTTCGACATCGGCAACGCCAGCGACGACCAGAAGACCACGCTGTACTCCAGCCTGTACCGGCTGTACCTGTACCCCAATTCCGGCCACGAGAATGCGGGCACCGCCGCCGCTCCGGATTGGCGCTATGCAAGCCAGGCCAGCGCCGCCGATGACAACACCGATGGCAGCGCAACGCGCAGCTTCGCACCGGTGCGCGACGGCAAGGTCTTCGTCAACAACGGCTTCTGGGACACGTTCCGCACCACCTGGCCGGCGTATGCGCTGTTCACCCCGGATGATGCCGGGCAGCTGGTACAGGGCTTCATCGAGCAGTACCGCGCCGGTGGCTGGATCGCGCGCTGGTCCTCGCCCGGCTACGCGGACCTGATGGTCGGCACCAGTTCGGATGTGGCCTTCGCCGATGCATGGCTGAAGGGCATCGGTGGCTTCGATCCCGAAGAGGCCTATGCCGCAGCGCTGAAGAACGCCACCGTGGTGCCGCCGGACCGCCATGTCGGCCGCAAGGGCATGGACCGCTCAACGTTCCGCGGCTACGCCAGCGCCGACGTGCACGAGGGCATGTCGTGGACGATGGAAGGGGCGCTCAATGATTTCGGCATCGCCAACATGGCCGAAGCGCTGGCCAAGCGTGCAGGCACGCCGGCCGCGCGCGAACGCTACGCCACCGAAGCCGACTACTTCCGCTACCGCGCCGCCAGCTACGCGACGATGTTCGATCCGGCCGCCGGCTTCTTCCAGGGCCGCAAGGCCGATGGCAGCTGGCGCCTGGATGCCAAGGACTATGACCCGCGCGTGTGGGGCCACGACTACACCGAATCCAATGGCTGGACCTTCGCCTTCACCGCCGCCCACGATGGCGAAGGCCTGGCTGCGCTGTACGGTGGCCGCGACAAGCTGGCCGCCAAGCTCGATACCTTCTTCGCCACGCCGGAAACCGCCGACGCCGCGTTCGCCGGCTCCTACGGTGGCACCATCCACGAGATGACCGAAGCGCGCGACGTGCGCATGGGCATGTACGCGCACAGCAACCAGCCGGCACACCACATCCCGTGGATGTACCTGTATGCCGGACAGCCGTGGAAGACCCAGCAGCATGTGCGCGGGATCCTGTCGCGGCTGTATGTCGGCAGCGAGATCGGCCAGGGTTATCCGGGCGACGAGGACAACGGCGAGACCTCGGCGTGGTACGTGCTGGCCTCGCTGGGCCTGTATCCGCTGCGGATGGGCGCGCCGGAATACGCGATTGGTTCGCCGGCGTTCCAGCATGCGCGCGTGGAGCTGCAGGGCGGTGCGGTATTGACCGTCAATGCGCCGCAGAATTCGCGTGAGAACGTGTACGTGCAGTCGCTGAAGATCAACGGCAAGCCGTGGACGAAGACCTGGGTGCCGCACGAAGTGATCGCCAAGGGTGCGACCCTGGACTTCGTGATGGGCCCGCAGCCGTCGCGCTGGGGCAGCGGCGTGGATGATGTACCGCGCTCGCTGACCGCCCGTGGCCAGCGGCCGCACCTGCTGCACGACCTTCTGGGCAGCGGCGCGCAGGCAACGCTGGCCGACGGTCGCGCCCTGCCCGCGCTGGTGGACGACGATGCCACAACGGCGGTGCCGCTGGGTGGTGGCGCGACCATCGCGCTGAGCCACGTGGGCGATGGCGTACCGACGATGTACACGCTGACCAGCGGTGACGGCGCTATCCGCGGCGGCGAATGGACACTGGAAGCACGTACCGGCAACGGGCGCTGGGTAACACTGGACCAGCGCCGCGGCGAAGATTTCACCTCGGCCCGGCAGACCCGCCCGTTCCGTATCGCTTCGCCCTCACGCTACGCCGAGTACCGTCTGCGCCTGGCTGCGCCGGGGCGCCTGCAGCTGGCCGAGATCGAACTGTTGGCGCCCTCCCCCCTACAATGACGTCCATGCGCCTACGTTTCCTCCCCCTCGCTCTTGCCGCCCTTGTATTTCCAAGTCTCAGCCAGGCACAGCCGCAGACCCAGGCCTTCGATGGCCAGGTCAGCCGTGACGGGGTGACCCTGTACTACCAGGATGCTGCCGGTGCGCTGGCCGCGCCGGTACGCAAGCGCATCATCGATACGTTCTACTTCGCCTACCTGCGCGAGCGTGCGGACTTCCGCCCGGCCGCGCCGAACGAAGTGCGCATCGTGATCGATCCGGCGTACAACGGCGTCGCCTTCGTCGGCGACAAGGACAAGGCCAGCACCATCACCATCAATCCGGGCTGGCTGGTGCAGCACCCGGATGACATCGATCTGGTGACCCACGAAGCAATGCACATCGTGCAGGGCTACCCCAGCTACGGCGACAAGCGCGTGCCGGGCTGGCTGGTGGAGGGCATCGCCGACTACGCGCGCGATCGCTACGGCATGAACAACGCCGCTGCCGGCTGGGCGTTGCCGGACAAGCTGAGCCAGGGCCAGACGGTGGAAAGTGGCTATCGGGTAACCGGTGCTTTCCTGAAGTGGGCCGAAGCGGCGCACCCGGGACTGGTGCTGGCACTGGACAAGGATCTGCGCGACGGGCGCTATGCACCCGCGCTGTGGCAGAAACACACCGGCAAGACGCTGCCGGCGCTGTGGACGGAGTTCGCCAAGCCGCGCTCCCCGGCCCCTGCGCCGCCGCCCGCGCGACGCGCGAAGCGGCGGTAAGTTCGACGCTGCCGGGGCGATGCCCCGGCGGCCTTCAACGCGATTGCACGAAGCCGGCGTACAGCGCGAACAACTGCTGGAAATACCGCTTGCTCACTCGACTGCGCATGACACTGCTCCGCCCATGGAAAGTTGGTCGGGCCCAGGGTGGGAAGGCCGGTCCGGTCCCTTCCCACGGCCAGGCCGCGTGGGCGTATTGGGCCGCAGCGAGGTTGCAGGGCGATTACCGGGCGGCTGCAGTTCTCCGGTAGCGCCGGGCCACGCCTGGCGGAATGCGAGAAGCGCCGCGCTGCGCGCTCGCCGGGCATGGCCCGGCGCTACCCGATCCGGTTTCCGCTGGGCGGAAACAGAAACGCGCCCCGCGGGGCGCGTTTCTGCAGATCGCAGCGGAACGAAGGCTTACGCCTTCTTTTCCGCTTCGATCTGCTTGCGGATCTGCGCATCGACGGCGGCAATCGCGGTCATGTTCAGGATCCGGCGCGAGGTCGCGCTGGTGGTCAGGATGTGCACCGGCTTGTTCACGCCCATCAGGATCGGGCCGATCGCCACGCCATCGGTGAACACGCGCACCAGGTTGTAGGCGATGTTGGCCGCTTCCAGGTTCGGCAGCACGAACAGGTTGGCACGGCCCTGCAGGGTCGAGCCCGGCAGCAGCTTCTGGCGCAGGGCTTCATCCCATGCGGTGTCGCCCTGCATTTCGCCGTCCACGTTCAGACGCGGGTTGCGCTTGAGCAGCAGCTCGCGCACCTGGCGCATCTTCAGCGCATCCTTCGAATCGTGGCTGCCGAAGTTGGAGTGCGACAGCAGTGCCACCTTCGGCTCGACGCCGAACAGCTTCATGCGGTACGCCGCCTGCAGGGTCGCTTCGCACAGCTGCTCGGCGGTCGGGTCTTCCTGCACGTGGGTGTCGACGAAGAAGAACACACCCTGCTGGTTGATCACGCCGGTCATCGCCGAGGTCGAGGTGACCTTCGATTCCAGCGGCAGCACGCTGCGCACGTAGCCCAGCTTCTTGTGGAAGCGGCCGACGATGCCGGTCAGCATCGCATCGGCTTCGCCACGGGCCACCATCACCGCGGCGATCAGGGTCGGGCGCGAACGCATCAGGTTCTTGGCGGCGGCCACGGTGACGCCACGACGGCCGGTCAGGCCGTGGTAGTACTGCCAGTATTCGTTGAAGCGCGGGTCGTCATTGATGTTGGTGACTTCAATGTTCTCGCCGATCTTCAGGCGCAGGCCGAGGCGCTCGATGCGCGATTCGATCACTTCCGGGCGACCGATCAGGATCGGGTGTGCCAGGCCGTCGTCGACCACGTTCTGCACCGCCTGCAGCACCACTTCCTCTTCGCCTTCGGCATACACCACACGCTGCTTGTCGCTGCGCGCGCGGTCGTAGACCGGCTTCATCATCAGGCTGGTGCGGTAGACGAACTGCGACAGCTTCTGCCGGTAGGCTTCCATGTCGGCGATCGGACGGGCGGCCACGCCCGAATCCATCGCGGCCTGGGCCACGGCAGCCGACAGCTCCACCAGCAGGCGGCGGTCGAACGGACGCGGAATCAGGTACTCGCGGCCGAAGCTCGGGGTCTCGCCGCCATAGGCCGAGCCCATGTCGGTGGCGGCGCGACGGGCCAGCGCGGCGATAGCACGCACGCAGGCGATCTTCATTTCCTCGTTGATCGCGGTCGCGCCGACGTCCAGCGCACCGCGGAACAGGTACGGGAAGCACAGCACGTTGTTGACCTGGTTCGGGTAGTCCGAACGGCCGGTACCGATGATCGCGTCCGGACGCGCAGCGCGCACCAGTTCCGGCATGATTTCCGGGGTCGGGTTGGCCAGCGCGAAGATCACCGGGTCCGGCGCCATCGTCTTGACCATCTCGGCGGTCAGGATGCCCGGCGCCGACAGGCCCAGGAAGATGTCCGCGCCGTCGACGATCTCGGCCAGGGTGCGCTTGTCGGTGTCGCGCGCATAGCGCAGCTTTTCCGGGTCCAGGTCGGTACGGCCGGTGTGGATCACGCCCTCGCGGTCGAAGGCCAGGATGTTCTCCGGCTTCAGGCCCAGCTGCACCAGCATGTTCACGCAGGAAATGCCGGCCGCGCCCATGCCCGTGGTCGCCAGCTTCACTTCTTCGATCTTCTTGCCGGTGATCGCCATGGCGTTCAGCACCGCGGCGCCGACGATGATCGCCGTGCCGTGCTGGTCGTCATGGAACACCGGGATCTTCATGCGCTCGCGCAGCTTGCGCTCGACGATGAAGCACTCCGGTGCCTTGATGTCTTCCAGGTTGATGCCGCCGAAGGTCGGCTCCAGCGAGGCGATGATGTCGACCAGCTTGTCCGGGTCGTTCTCGTCCACTTCGATGTCGAACACATCGATGCCGGCGAACTTCTGGAACAGCACGCCCTTGCCTTCCATCACCGGCTTGCCGGCCAGTGCGCCGATGTTGCCCAGGCCCAGCACCGCGGTGCCATTGGAGATCACCGCCACCAGGTTGCCGCGGGCGGTCAGCTCGCTGGCCTGCTGCGGATCGGCCTTGATCGCTTCACAGGCGTACGCCACGCCCGGCGAATACGCCAGCGACAGGTCGCGCTGGGTCAGCATGGGCTTGGTAGCGGAAACCTTGATCTTGCCGGGCGGAGACATCCGGTGGTAATCGAGGGCGGCCTGTTTGAAATCTTCGTTGGACATCGATGTGGGTTACATGAATGGGCAGAAGGGACAGGGGATCATACCCCCGTTGGAGCGGTCGGACCTGTCGCTATGCTGTCGCAGTGATGCTGCGACCGCACAATTCCATGGCGTATGCGACGTTATCAGAGCACAGCTTCGACAGCCGTGGGACGCCTTGAAACGCTGCGGGGCCGTGCCACTGTCGTGACCGGCCCCGCAGTACCACACACCCGGATCAGCCCTTGGCGGGCAGCGCCTCGGTCATTGCCAGCGGCACGGCGTCGACCGGCGGCGGCAGTTCGCTTTCGCGACCATCCAGCGCCAGCTTCAGACGGTCGCGGTCCAGCGCGCCTTCCCAGCGCGACACCACCACCGTGGCCACCGCGTTGCCGATGAAGTTGGTCAGCGAGCGGCATTCGCTCATGAAGCGGTCCACGCCCAGGATCAGCGCCATGCCGGCCACCGGCACTTCCGGCACCACCGCCAGGGTGGCGGCCAGGGTGATGAAGCCCGCACCGGTGACGCCAGCGGCGCCCTTGGAGCTGAGCATGGCGACCAGCAGCAGGGCGATCTGGTGGCCCAGGGTCAGTTCGGTGTTGGTGGCCTGGGCGATGAACAGCGCGGCCAGGGTCATGTAGATGTTGGTGCCGTCCAGGTTGAACGAGTAACCGGTGGGGACCACCAGGCCGACCACCGACTTGCTGCAGCCGGCACGCTCCATCTTCTCCATCAGCGACGGCAGCGCCGACTCCGACGAGGAGGTGCCCAGCACCAGCAGCAGCTCGGCCTTCAGGTAACGGGCCAGCTTGAACACCGAGAAGCCACACAGGCGGCAGACCACGCCCAGGATCACCGCAACGAACAGGAAGGCGGTGAGGTAGAACGAGCCGACCAGCCAGGCCAGGTTGACCAGCGAGCCGACGCCGTACTTGCCGATGGTGAAGGCGATGGCACCGAAGGCACCGATCGGCGCGGCCTTCATCAGGATGTGCACCAGCTTGAACACCGGGGCGACCAGCGCTTCCAGGAAGTTCTGGATCGGCTTGCCCTTCTCGCCCACCGAGGCCAGCGCGATGCCGAACAGCACCGCCACGAACAGCACCTGCAGGATGTTGCCGTCAACGAAGGCGCTGAGCAGCGTCTTCGGGATGATGTCCATCAGGAAGCCGACCAGGGTCAGGTCGTGCGACTTCTCGACGTAGCTGTGCACCGCGGTCTGGTCCAGCTCGGCCGGGTTGATGTTCATGCCGGCGCCGGGCTGCACCACGTGCGCCACGATCATGCCGACGATCAGCGCCAGCGTGGAGAAGAACAGGAAATACGCCATCGCCTTGGCGAACACCCGGCCCACCGTGCGCAGATGGGTCATGCCGGCGATGCCGGTGACGATGGTCAGGAAGATCACCGGGGCGATGATCATCTTCACCAGGTTGATGAAGGCATCGCCGAGCGGCTTCATCTTCTCGCCGATCAGCGGCTCGTAGTGGCCGAGGACAGCGCCCAGGACGATCGCCACGATCACCTGGAAATACAGCTGGCGGTAGAGCGGCAACGGCTTGCTGGGCACCGGTGCAGCGGTCGGGATGTGCATGGCGGACTCCGGAAGGGGCGTTTTCAGGCACGTACGGCCCCGGAAGTGCACGGGAACCGTTACCGTGGAAACTGATCGCACGCCCCTGGATTGCAGGCGCGGGGTGCGACCAATGGACGCCTTTGTACGCGCCACGCACCGCCGCGCAGATAACCTATTGGTACTAGCCCCCCGGTTCAGGTGGCTGCGCTGCCTACACTGGCGCCGCACCGCTGATCGCGGGGATGCCGGTGGCCCGACCTGAACGGCCGGGCGCGTCATTGCGAAAGTTCCGGCCATTGCGGCCGTTGTTGTCCTGTCCACACGCATTCTGAGAGAGCCGCACCACCCATGCGCCCGATTCCCACCTTGCTGGCCCTTTCCCTGGCCGCCCTCCCCGCCTTCGCATCCGCTGCGGATTTCGACAACTGGCCGACCAAGTACGCCTTTGGCGACGGCACCGAACTGGCCGCTACCGCCAACATCGCCTACGACTACAACGACTTCTCGTCCGCCAGCGGCATCGAGGATGACGACGCGGTGCGCCGCAAGGAATTCGGCGCGACCCTGAAAAAGAAGGGCGTGTACGACGCGATGGTCTACTACGACTTCCAGGCCGACACCTGGCTGGACGTGTTCGTGCGCTTCGAGAGCAAGGCGTTCTTCGGTCGCGATGTCGGCCGTTTCCGCTTCGGCTACATGAAGACCCCGGTCGGCCTGGATGCCAACACCTCTTCGCGCGCCGGCAGCTTCCTTGAGACCGCGCTGCCCGTGCAGGCGTTCTACGCAGGCCGCCGTACCGGCGTGGAATGGGTGCTGGAGCGTCCGCAGTACCTGCTGCAGGCCGGCGCCTATGGCGGCAAGGACCTGCAGGGCGACAACCCCGGCACCACCCAGGCGGTGCGTGCGGTGTGGACGCCGGTGAAGGCACCGGGCGATGTGATCCACCTGGGCCTGGCCTATTCGCAGGAAAATCCGCGCGGTTACCATGATGGCCGCGACGTGCATCATGAAGCCAGCGCGCGCCTGCGCGCCCGTCCGGAAGCCGGCCTGACCGACATCCGCCTCGTCGATTCCGGGGCCCTGGTCACCGCTGACCAGATCCGCCGCACCGGCCTGGAAGGTATCTGGATCCGCGGCCCGTTCTCGCTGCAGGCCGAAGCGCTGCAGGCCACCGTCACCCGCAATGACGGCAAGCCCGATTACACCGGCCACGGCCAGTACGCGATGGCCAGCTGGGTGCTGACCGGCGAATCGCGCCCGTACAACGCCGGCGCCGTTGCCAACATCAAGCCGGCGCACGACTACGGCGCGGTGGAACTGGTGGCCCGCTACAGCCGCCTGGACCTGGACGACGGCAGCATCCTCGGCGGCCGCCAGCACGACCTGACCCTGGGTGCGAACTGGTACCTGACCAGCCACTTCAAGTTCCAGGCCAACTACGTGAAGGTCGACGCCAGCCGTCGCGGTGTGCACAGCACCCCGGAGATCTTCGAACTTCGCGCGCAGATGCACTTCTGATCCCTTCCACGTGTCAGATCCCGGCGGGCGTGTACACCGCGCCCGCCGGCCCTGCGTAGACTGCCGCCATGTACTGGCTCAGCCGCCACCGCCTGCAGTTGCTGACCGTTCTGGTGATGGTGGCCGGCACCGTGCTGTGCGCGGCCGCCGCCGGCCACTACGCCTGGCGACGCGCGCTCGGCACGGAAAGCGCACAGGTGCAGCGCCAGCTGCAGCTGTATGGCCAGGGGCTGCAACAGCGCATCGACCGGTTCGGCACCCTGCCGCAGGTGATGGCGCTGGATCCAGACCTGCAGCACGCACTGCGGGTACCGCCCTCGCCCGCCGAGCGGCAGCGCCTGAACCTGAAACTGCAGCGCGCCAACCAGGTCACCCGCACCTCGACGCTGACGCTGGTCGGCCGCGATGGCGTGGCCGTGGCCGCCAGCAACTGGGACCAGCCGACCAGCAACGTCGGCGAGGATTACAGCTACCGCCCGTACTACCAGCAAGCACTGGCCCATGGCCGTGGCCGTTTCTACGGCATCGGCATGACCACCGGCGTGCCCGGCTACTTCATGTCCGAAGCCATCCTGGATGCCGACAGCCAGCGCATCGGCGTGATCGTGATCAAGATCGAGCTGTCCGCACTGGAACAGGAGTGGTTGAACAGCCCGGACGTGGTGCTGACCAGCGACAACCACGACGTGGTGTTCCTGGCCAACCGCGATGCATGGCGCTACCGCCTGCTGCGCCCGCTCGGCGCGGAGGAACGCAACGAGATGCGTGCGGCGCGGCAGTATGCCGATCGCTCGCTGCAACCGCTGCGTGCACGCACCGAAGATGTGCTGGCCGATGGCGGCCGCATGGTCCGCCTGCTCGACCCGGCACTGCCGCAGGCAATGCTGTGGCAGACCCTGGCGCTGCCCGACGAAGACTGGAGCCTGCATCTGCTGCACGACGCCAGCGCGGCCACCAGCGCGGGCCGAGGCGCGGCCGTGGCCGGCGCCGCCGCATGGCTGGCACTGGGTTTCCTGGTGTTGTTCGTGCAGCAACGGCGTCGCTTGTCCAAGCATCGCCAGCGCAGCCGGCGCGAGCTGGAAACCCTGCTCAAGCAGCACGCGCAGGAGCTGCGCACCGCCCAGGACGGCTTGTTGGAAGCGGCCACCGATGCCGACGTTGGCTTGAGCCGCAGCCTCGAACATCTGCCACAGGGCGTGGTGGTGATCGACAAGGAACAGCGTCTGGTGGCGTGGAATTCTCGCTATCTGGAACTGTTCCGCTTCCCGGCCGGGCTGGTGCGGGTGGGCCGCCCGATCGAGGAACTGTTCCGCTTCAACGCACGTCGTGGTCTGTTGGGCCCCGGCCCGATCGACGAAGCCATCGAACGCCGCCTGACCCACCTGCGCAGCGGCCGCCCGCACATGCGCGAGAGCGAGAAGGACGACGGCACGGTGCTGGAGATCCGCGGCAACCCTTTGCCCGATGGTGGCTTCGTCACCAGCTATGCCGACATCACCAGCTACAAGAACGCCGCACGCGAACTGCGCTCGCTGGCCGATGCGCTGGAACACCGCGTAGCCGAACGCACGCAGGATCTGGACGAAGCCCGCCGCGAAGCCGAACAGGCCAACCGTTACAAGACCCGCTTCGTCGCCTCGGCGGTGCACGACCTGCTGCAGCCGCTGAACGCCGCACGCATGTTCGTGTCGGTGCTGCGCGGCAAGCTCAGTGACCCCGCGCAGCAGCAGACCAGCGACCATATCGACGCCGCGCTGGCGGCGCAGGATGCGATTCTCAACAGCCTGCTGGATATCTCTCGGCTGGAATCGGGGTCGTTGCAGGTCCGCGTGCGCGCTTTTGCGCTTTCGCCTTTACTGGAAACCCTGGCGCGCGAGTTCGGCATCGCCGCACAGAGCCGTGGCCTGCAGCTTGACTGGGTTGACACCCGCGCGGTTGTGGTCAGCGACGAAGCGCTGCTGCGGCGCATCCTACAGAACTTCCTGTCCAATGCGCTGCGCTACACGCCACGTGGACGCGTGCTGATCGGCTGCCGGCGTGCAGGTGACCAGCTGCGCATCGAGGTGCATGACCAGGGCCCGGGCATTCCGGAAAGCCTGCAGGGCGAGATCTTCGAAGAATTCCGCCGCCTGAACGACGGCGTGGAGCAGGAACGTGGCGCCGGCCTGGGCCTGGCCATCGTCGAGCGCATCGGCCGCCTGCTCGGCCACCGCATCAGCCTGCGTTCCACGCTGGGCAAGGGCAGCGTATTCGCCGTCAGCGTGGCACTCGGGCGTGCCGACGAGGTGATTGCACCGCCCGGCGGCGCCGGTCATCGCGACCGAGCCGTCTGATGACAGCCCGCTGCGGCAATGTCGGGTATGGAGCATCGATGATGACCCGCATGTCTGCGCGGCGACCCGTGCCCTGCTGGAACGCTGGGGCTGCAATGTGGAACTTGCCGACGGCCCGCAGGGCGCGGTGGAAATCGCCAGCGCGTTGAACGTGCCGCAGCTGTTGCTGCTGGACGTGCGCATGGGGCAGTGGCACGGACCGGACCTGTATGAAGCGCTGTGCACGCTATGGCAAGCGCGGCCGCCGGTGATCCTGGTGACCGCCGAGCGCGATGATGCGCTGAAGGCGCATGCTGCCGAGAACGGTTGGGGCTTCCTGCTCAAGCCGGTGCGGCCACCGGCGCTGCGTGCATTGATGACGCAGTTGCTGTTGCGGCATCGCGGGTAAAGGTGCTGCACCATGCGAGGACCATCGGCCGCTCTTTGAGACGAGGCTGAAAAGCGATCGCCCCCATGGATAGAGGATGGGCATAGTCTGAACAGCAGACGAGCCATTGCCCTACTTACCACCGTTGCTGAAGATCAGAAAATTGCATGACCGGGCCAATCGGCCAGCCAGACCAGAGGCATTGATCGTGCCCGTTTCTCCCGTACCTCCTGCATCCACAAGATATTTCAGCCCGATCGTGGCGACGCTTCTCGGCCTTTGCTGCAGCGGATGCATCGATGGAAAATCATCGAAAGAAGATGGGAATCAACAGACAACTACAGAAGAAAGCAGCATCAGCCAGCGTCATCCAGACACAACAGAATCAGCCAACCCGCGTGGCCGCACCATATCGAATCAGCGCATTTCGGCGTCGGCCAGGAATAGTACGGAACGCACATCCGAGTACCTTCAGGTCGAGTCTGGATTCATGCAGAACAGAGGCATCTCAAGCCAGACTGCTGAAGACCTTCTGCGGTCCAGCCGTAGTACCTATGAAGCAATCGATCGCATGACCATCGACGCAGCATCCAGCCCGGATGCGCAGGACCTGGCCAAGCACTATCGATCGTCTCTCATGCGCGCAATGGATCAGAACGCCGTTCTTGAGCGCCTTGCGTGCGGCCTGAGCATATGCATTGGTATCGCTCGAGCCCGAAGCAATGCCGATCACCAGGCATGGGGCCAGAGGCTGGCGTCAGACCGATCGTCTCCCACATACAGCTACGCGGAAGTATCTGAGGGTATCGGTGCGGGATACGAGAACAGATTCATGTTCTCTACCGATCCGGAACTGAATTCGATCAGCGGAAACTGATCCAGGAAGCGGAACAGAATCAACAACGACCTGATACACGGGTCAATTCAATGTCCTGCCGCGATCAGCCATCCATCCCAGCGCGCGCATCACCTTCGGGCTCCAGCGCCTTCACCAACACTGCCGCTTGGGTGCGGCTGTGGCATTCAAGCTTCTTCAGGATCGCGGTGACGTGCACCTTCACCGTGTTCTCGGCCAACCCCAGCTCATAGGCAATCTGCTTGTTGAGCAGGCCGTCGGCCAGGCACAGCAGCACCCGGAACTGCTGCGGCGTGAGCTGCGCCAAACGGCTGGCCAGCAGCGCGTCGGCCTCGGAACGCTCGGCGGCCATCGCCGGGAACCACAGGCCACCATCGAGTACCGCCTGCACCGCCTCGCCGATGGTTTCGGCTGGGGCCGACTTCGGGATGAATCCGGCGGCGCCGAACTGCTGCGCGCGGCGGATCACCCGCGGATGATCGTTGGAGGACAGGATCACCACCGGAATGTCCGGGTGCGAACCGCGAACGTGCAGCAGCGCGGAGAACCCATGTGCACCGGGCATGGTCAGGTCCAGCAATACCAGATCCACATCGGGCTGTGCATCCAGCGCCGCGGCCAATGCTTCGGCGCTGGCGACCTCGCGCACCTGCGCCAGCGGCAGGCTCTGCCGCAACGACTGCACCACCGCCGAACGCAGCAGCGGATGGTCATCGGCGATCAGGATGGTGTATTCGCTCATGCGGCCATTGTACGGGCAGGCCGGAGCCTCAGCGCCCCGCCGGCTCCACGCTGCTGCGCCAGGCATCGAGGAACTGGCGGCGCTTGAGCGCATCCAGGTAGACCAGCAGGCCGGGGCCGAGCTGGATCGGGCGGCGGCTGCGGCCGGGCGCTTCGCCGCCGCCTGCATCGCCGCGCACGATCGGCATCAGCCGCGCCTCGCGCGCGAGCACCTGCTGGCCGCGTGGCGACAGCAGATAGTCGAGGAAGCGTCGCGCTTCCTGCGGGTGCGCTCCGGTGCGCGGAATCACCGCGGTACGCAGCACCACCAGCGTGTAGTCCTCCGGCTCGACGATGGCCAGCGGTGCGCCCGCGTCGATACGCGCCTGCGCATACGAGCCCAGCACGTTGTAGACCAGCGACAACTGGCCGCTGGCCACCTGGTCCAGCAGCACGCCGGTGCGTTCCTCGCGCACCACCGCGTTGTCCCCCAGCGCGCCCAGCAGGGCGCCGGCGATGCTGCCGCGCTGGGCATCCTGGGTCGCCAGCAGGTAACCCACGCTGCTGCGTTCGATGTCGTAGGTGCCGACCTTGCCGCGCAACGGCGTGCCTTGCGCACGCAGCAGGTCCAGCAGCTGTCGACGTGTGTGCGGCACTTTCGCGGCCGGCAGCCTGCGGGTGTTGTAGACCATCACCACCGGCTCGTAGCTGATGCCGAACGCCTCGCCACGCCACTGCGCCCACGCCGGCAGCGCCTGGGTCTGCACCGAGCGGTGCGGCAGCGCGTGGCCGTCGTTGACCAGCTTGGTCTGCAGGTCCATGCCGCTGGAGATCAGCAGATCCGGCGACGCAGGTCCGGCGCGGTCATGCAGGTAACGCGCGTACAGGTCCTGGGTGATGATGTCTTCGTACACCACCTCGCTGCCCGGATACAGGCGCTGATAGTCGGCGATGACCTCGGCGAAGACCTCGATATCGGTGGTGCCATGGATGCGCAGCTGCGCGGTGGCGGTGCCCTGTGCGGGAAAGCGGCGTACATCGCCGGGCGCAGCGAGGGCCGGCACGGCCAGCAGCAGGGCAACAACAGCGGCAAACAGGCGGATCATGTGCTGCTCCGGGGCAGGCGGATGGTGGCGACCAGACCGCCCTGCGGTCGATTGCTGAGGTCGATCTGGCCACCATGGCTGTCGACCACCCGCTTGACGATGGCCAGGCCAAGGCCGGCACCGCCGGAGGGCGCGCCCTCGCCCCGTGCGAAACGCTCGAACACGCGTTCGGCATCCACTGCGGCGATGCCCGTGCCGTGGTCGGCGATGGTCAGCACGGCCTGCCCGCCCTCAGCGGTCAGCGCGATCTGCAAGGGACCATCGCCGCCATACTTAAGCGCGTTGTCGACGAGATTCTTGATGGCCTCGCGCAGCAGCAGCGCGTCGCCGTGCACCTGCACCGGCTCGGCCGTCATCGCCAGCTGCACGCGCGGGGTGGGCCCGGCCTGCGGCAGCGCTTCGTGCAGCGCCTGGTGCACGGTCTCGGCCAGGTCCACGGTGGCGAAGCGCTGCAGATGTGATCGATGGATCACGCTGGCATCGCTGAGCAGCTGGTTGAGCAGGCGGCTCATGTGAGTGGCATTGCGCTCGATCGCCAACAGGCTGCGCCGCATGTCCTGCGGATCGTCGTCGTCCAGCGCCAGTTGCGCCTGCGCACGCAGCGCGGCCAGCGGCGTGCGCATCTGGTGCGCCGCCTCGGCCATGAATGCACGCAGGGTTTCATTGCTGCTGGACAGGCGTTCCATGAAGCGGTTCAGCGCTGCCACCATCTGGTCCATCTCGCGCGGCACGCGCGCATCCAGCGGCTTCAGGTCGGACGGTTCGCGGCGTGACAGCTCGCGCTCGACCCGCACCAGCGGCCGGAACGCGCGGTGCACGCCGAAGGCCACCAGTGCCAGCAGCAACCCCGACAACACGCCAATCGCCAGCAGCGCGCGGTTGACCAGCTCCTGCGCCACCGCTTCGCGCGCACGCCGGGTCTGCCCCACCTGCACCTGCACCTCGCCCTGCGCGGAGGCAGCGGCAAAGCTGCGGCCGACCACGACGAAACGCACGGTCTCGCCGCTGTAGGGCACATCGAACAACTGCGGTTGCGTGCCCGGCCGACGCGGCGACGCGGGAAGATCGCCGTAACCGGTGATCAGGGTGCCTCGGCTGTCGGCGACCCGGTAGAACACGCGGTCCTCCGGCGCCATTGCCAGCAGGTCCAGCGCGGCATAGGGAAGGTCCACCTGCCACTGGCCGTCCACCAAGGCCACCGAATCGGCGATGGACAGGGCCGAGGACACCAGCAGATGGTCATAGGAGCGGTTCGCCGCGCGTTGGCCGTAATCGCGTGCAGCAAACAACAACGCCACCGCGAATACCGCCAGCAACGCGCCCAGGTACAGCAGCAGGGTGCGCCGCAACGAGCCCGGTGCGGCGTTCGCAGCGCGTGCGTCAGCCATCGGCGTCGCCGCTGCCGTCGCTGGCTTCGAGCAGATAGCCGACGCCACGCACGGTGGTGATGCGCAGCGGCGCGCCTGCCAGCTTCCTGCGCAGGCGGCCAACATACAGCTCGATGGCGTTCGGGCCCGCTTCGTCATCGAAGCCGAACAGGCCATTGCCGATCTCATCCTTGCCCACGACCTGGCCGATGCGCCCGACCAGGATCTCCAGCAGGCGGTACTCGCGGTTGGGCAGCTCGATCGGTTCGCCATCCAGGGTCACCCGGTGCGCAGCGTTGTCGAACTGGAAGCCGCCGATCTGCACCACTTCGCTGGCCTGCCCGCGTGCACGTCGCAGCAGCACGCGGCAGCGCGCCTCGAACTCGCGGAAATCGAACGGCTTGCCCAGATAGTCGTCAGCACCGACATCCAGCGCCTGCACGCGATCTTCGATGCCATCGCGTGCGGTCAGCATCAGCACCGGGGTGCTGTCGCCACGCTCGCGCATGCCGGCCAGCACGCGCAGCCCATCCAGTTTGGGCAGGCCGATATCCAGCACCACCAGATCGAAACTCTGGTAACGCAGCACGCTGGCAGCGGCCAGACCGTCGGCCTGCCAGTCCACCGCGTGACCACTGCGGCGCATGCGACGGATGATCGCATCGGCCAGGTCCGGGTTGTCTTCGACCAGCAGCAGGCGCATGGGCGGGGGCGTGAGGGGGGAAACGAATGCTACCGCATGGCGCCGCTGCGCTCGCCGGGCATCGCCCGGCGCTACCGATGCTGACCTGTTCCGCCGGGCGTGGCGGCGCCACCGGGTGCATCGTCGCGGGGTAGCGCCGGGCCATGCCCGGCGAGCGCAGCGGCGGTCTTTACGCTGCACCGCACAAACCGCTGACAGGACGATGACAGCTTGCGCGACACAGACTGCGGCCGCGCACCGTCCGGTGCCCACGATTGCCGCGCGCCTGGCGTGCACCTGGGAGGGTTTGTGGAATTGAGCATTGCCTGGCGGCGTCCTGCCGCCATGATGGCCTTGGCTGCGCTGGCCGCGCCGGCCTTCGCCGCCGAAGACGACCGTCCGGTCACGGCCACCCTTGGCGGCCGTCTGCACCTGGACTTCGCTACCTTCGACAACGACAACCGGGGTACGCCGAACAAGGATGACACCGAGATCCGTCGCGCCTGGGTTGACGTTTCCGGCAAGTTCTTCGTGGTCGACTACAAGCTGGAAGCCGATTTCTCCGGCGACCGTGTCGAGGCCAAAGACGTCTACCTGAGCCGCAGCTTCGGTGATGCCGGCCGGCTCACCG
Organism: Stenotrophomonas sp. LMG 10879; assembly: GCF_002750935.1. Classification (NCBI taxonomy): domain Bacteria; kingdom Pseudomonadati; phylum Pseudomonadota; class Gammaproteobacteria; order Lysobacterales; family Lysobacteraceae; genus Stenotrophomonas; species Stenotrophomonas sp. LMG 10879. The sequence goes on along the minus strand of NZ_PEJT01000011.1, from coordinate 112,037 downwards.
TGGGCCAGTTCAAGCAGTATTTCTCGCTGGACGACCGCACCGGCTCCAACTACGGCAGCTTCCTGGAGCGCGGCAACGCCGGCACCACGCTGGCACCGCTGTACCGGCTGGGCGCCTCGTGGCAGGCCAATCCGGGCGATTTCACCTGGGCAGCCAGCGTGTACAGCCTGGAAAGCATCGATGCCTGGCAGGTCAAGGGCCGCGCCGCCGGTGGCCGCGTCACCTGGGCACCGGCCCCCAGTGAGGGCGACGTGCTGCACCTGGGCCTGTCGCTGGCCCGCGAGGCCTACGACAACCCGGGCGGCAACGGCACGCCGGGCCTGAAGATCCGCCCGCGGCCGGCCGGCCACCTGTCCGACGAAAGCCGCCTGACCCTGGTCGATTTCTCCGCCGGCCGCGATACCGACGTCAACAAGTGGTCGCTGGAATATGCGCAGGTGCGCGGCCCGCTGTCATGGCAGGGCGAGTTCAGCGGCGCCACCTTCGATGATGGCGCCCAGCGCGGTGATGTGATGGCCGCCTACGGCATGCTCAGCTGGTTCGTCACCGGCGAAAGCCGTGCCTACGACCGCAAGACCGGCCGCTTCGCCCGGGTCAAGAACATCCGTCACAAGGCCGGTGCCTTCGAAGTGGCCCTGCGCTATGACCAGATGTGGGGCGCACAGCACCTCGATGGCCAACCCGACCTGCGCCGTGGCAGCACCGAAGGCTGGACGCTGGGCGGCAACTGGTACCTGCGCGACAACCTGCGCTTCATGCTCAACGTGATCGAAAGCCGCAACCGCGATCGCCTGGCCGGCACCACGGTGGACCGCACGCGCGCGGTCACCGGGCGCCTGCAGTTCGACTTCTAAACGTCAGCCCCTTCCACTTCCCCACATCCTGATTCTTCAAGGAGTCCGCAGATGATGCTGAGCATCCTCGGCTTTGGCATGGTCATTACGTTCATGTACTTGATCATGAGCAAACGACTGTCGCCACTCGTTGCCCTGATCACCATTCCCATCATCTTCGCCCTGATCGGTGGCTTCGCCGCCGGCATCGACGAAATGATGCTGGAAGGCATCAAGAAGATCGCGCCGACCGGCGTGATGCTGATGTTCGCCATCCTCTACTTCGGCGTGATGATCGATGCGGGTCTGTTCGATCCGCTGGTGCGGATCATCCTGCGCTTCGTCAAGGGCGACCCGATGAAGATCGTGTTCGGTACCGCCGTGCTGGCGATGCTGATCTCGCTCGATGGCGACGGTTCGACCACCTACATGATCACCGTGTCGGCGATGCTGCCGCTGTACCAGCGGTTGGGCATGAACGCGCTGAACATGACCTGCGTGACCATCCTCGCCGGTGGTGTGATGAACCTGACGCCGTGGGGTGGCCCGACCGCGCGCGCGGCCACCGCACTGCACGTGGACCCGGCCGATGTGTTCGTGCCGCTGATTCCGTCGATGGTGATCGCCTGCGCCGGCGTGCTGCTGCTGGCCTGGTACCTGGGCCTGAAGGAGCGCCGTCGCCTGGGCGTGGTGACCCTGCCCAAAGGCGGCAGCTGGATGGACAACAGCGTGTCCGACGACGGCAATACGCTGCCGACCGTGGAAGACGCAGAAGACACCAAGCGCCCCAGGCTGCTGTGGGTGAACCTGGCGCTGACCGTGGCCCTGATGAGCGCCCTCATCATCGGTGTGCTGCCGATGCCGGTGCTGTTCATGATCGGCTTCGCCATCGCGCTGGTGATCAACTACCCGAACCTGGCCGAGCAGCGCCGTCGCGTGGTCAGCCATGCCGGCAGCGTGCTGTCGGTGGTGGCGCTGATCTTCGCTGCGGGCATCTTCACCGGCATCCTCAACAACACCGGCATGGTCGAAGCGATGTCGCACAGCTTCCTGGCGATCATCCCCGACAGCTGGGGCCCGTACCTGGCGGTGATCACCGCTGTGGCGTCGATGCCCTTCACCTTCTTCATGTCCAACGACGCGTTCTACTTCGGCGTGCTGCCGATCCTGTCCGAGGCGGCCGGCACCTACGGCATCACGCCTGTGGAAATGGCCCGCGCGTCGCTGGCCGGGCAGCCGGTGCACCTGCTCAGCCCGCTGGTGCCGTCCACCTACCTGCTGGTGGGGCTGGCCAAGGTCGAATTCGCCGACCACCAGAAGTTCACCCTGAAGTGGGCGATCGCCATTTCGTTGTTGCTGATGATCGGCGGCCTGTTGTTCGGGCTCTATCCCTTCACGACCTGATTCCCTTATCAAGGAGCGTTCTGCAATGACTCTTCGCATCGCCTACGTCACCAGCGGGATGGGCAGTGTCGGCACTGCCATCTGCCAGAGCCTGGCCCGTTCCGGCCATACCGTGGTCGCCGGTTGCGCGCCCAACTCGCCGCGCAAGGCCAACTGGCTGCGTGAGCAGCGCGAGCAGGGTTTTGATTTCATCGCCTCCGAAGGCAACGCGACCGATTGGGCGTCGACCACGGCGGCCTTCGCCAAGGTGCGTGCCGAAGTTGGCGAGGTGGACGTGCTGGTCAACAACTCCGGCGGCAGCCGCGACCTGCTGTTCCGGCAGATGACGGTGGAGGACTGGAATGCAGTGATCGCCTCCAACCTCAATTCGCTGTTCAACCTGACCAAGCAGGTGGTCGATGGCATGGCCACGCGTGGCTGGGGCCGCATCATCAACATCGGTTCGGTCAGCGCCCACAAGGGCCAGATCGGCCAGGTGAACTACGCCACGGCAAAGGCCGCGATGCACGGTTTCAGCCGTGCGCTGGCCGCTGAAGTCGCCTCGCGCGGGGTCACCGTCAACACACTGTCGCCGGGCTACATCGCCAGCCAGGCGATCAGCAGCTTCCCGCCGGACGTGCTGGATCGACTGGCCGCATCCGTGCCGGTGCGGCGCCTGGGTCGCCCGGAAGAAGTGGCCGGCCTGTGTGCCTGGCTGGCTTCGGATGAAGCCTCCTACGTGACCGGTGCGGACTATCCGGTCAACGGTGGCCTGTACATGGGCTAGCGCTTTCCCACGCAGGGCGTGGATCTACTCCCCTCCCCCGGTAGATTCACGCCCTGCGCGGCTTCCCCCCGCGACGCCGTTCGTTGGTTTTTCGTAAACAAGGTTTCATGTTCCGTTCGCATAGTGGCCACGCACCGCGCCCCCGGGCCGGTGACCACCCCCCATGCAATGGACCATCATGCAGACCCGATACCTGACGATCGCCGTGGCGATCGCGCTTTCCGCCGCCAGCGCCCACGCCGCTGAAGCCACCGACGCCACCGCCGATACCGCGCTGAGCGCGCAGACGCTGGATACCGTCTCGGTCATCGGCCAGGGCGAGACCCGCCAGGTGCAGCGCATCACCACCGTCGACAAGCAGGTGCTGCCGCCAGGTACCAGCGGCCAGAAGATCCTCGACCGCCTGCCCGGCGTGTCGGTGCAGTCCAACGATGCGTTCGGCGCAAATGAAGAATCGCAGACCATCAGCCTGCGCGGCTTCGACAAGAGCCGCCTGGGTTACACCATGGATGGCATTCCGCTGGGCGACAACAGCTACGGCAACTACAACGGCCTGAGCATCGCCCGCGCACTGATCGCCGAGAACCTGGCCGGTGCCGAGCTGTCGCAGGGCATCGGTTCGCTGGGCGTGGCCTCGACCAGCAACCTGGGCGGCACCATCCAGTACTTCTCGATGGATCCGTCCACCGAATTCGGCGGCCGCGCCAGCATCACTGCGGGTGATGACAACCAGCGCCGCGGCTACCTGCGCGTGGACACCGGTGACATCAACGGCTTCTCGGCCTATGTCTCCGGCGTGCACCAGGACCAGGACATGTGGGCCGCGCCGTACCAGAACCAGACCACCCGCCAGTTCAATGCCAAGGCGGTGTGGAATGTGGGCGACAACCGCTTCGGTGCCTTTGTGGCCACCTCGCGCGCCAGCCAGGCCAACTATGCCTACCTGTCCAAGGACATGCTGGCGCGCGGCCTGGGTTATGACTGGAACATCTATGCACCGGACTGGGACCGCGCCGTTGCCGCCGCCTATTGCGCGCCGGGCACGCTGAACCGCAGCAAATGCCAGTTCAGCGGCGGCGTCAACAGCATCGACGATGCGTACTACCAGAGCCGTGCGCTGCGCGACGACAACCTGTACTCGATCGACGCCGACATCCGCCTGGGTGAGCAGGGCCGCCTGAAGCTGCTGGGCTACCACCACGAGAACCGTGGCCAGGGCCACTGGTGGGCACCGGGCCAGCCGTCCTACCCGGGCACCGACAAGATGCTGCCGATCTCGATCCGCAGCACCAACTACACCATCAACCGCGACGGCATTACCGCAGCGCTGTCGTGGACGCTGGGCATCCACGAACTGGAAGCCGGTGTGTGGTACGAGCAGAACGACCATAACGTCTCGCGCAACTTCTACTACATCAGCGGCCCGTTCCTGGATGACCTGTATCTGCAGAACCCGGACCGCCGCCTGTTCAGCCAGGACTTCGACATCCGCACCCGCCAGTTCTACGTGCAGGACCGGATGCGTTTCCTCGACCAGCGCCTGACCGTGGATGTGGGCATCAAGAGCCCCAACACGCGCATGACCGCCAAGGCCCAGCCGGGCGTGGAAACCAGCATCGCCTCGGGCACGCTGACCGCCAAGGAATCGGTGCTGCCGCAGCTGGGCGTGGGCTTCAAGCTCAACGCCAACAACGAGGTGTTCGCCTCGTATGCGGAGAACATCGCTGCCTTCGTCGGCGGCGGCAGCGGTGGCCCGCTGCAGGTGTCGCCGGAATCGTTCGCGGCCAGCGCCGGCCTGGAGCCGGAGAAGTCCAAGAGCCTGGAAGCGGGTTTCCGTACCTTCGGCGAGAAATACCAGGCCTCGATCGCGGCTTACAACGTGAAGTTCGACAACCGCCTGCTGTCGCTGAACCCGTGCTCGAGCATCGAAGTCGGCACGCGTCCGGAGTGCGTGACGCGCTTCATCAACGTCGGTTCGGTGAAGAGCCACGGTGCCGAACTGACCTTCATTCTCAAGCCAGTTGATGGCCTGCAGTGGTACAACGCGCTGTCCTGGAACAAGACCACCTACGAGGATGACTACACCTCGGGCGGTGCGATCGTGCCGGTGGCTGGCAAGATCACCGTGGACACACCGCAGCGCATGGCCTCCAGCGAGATCAGCTGGAACCGCGACGGCTTCTTCGCCAGCCTGCGCGCCAAGTACACCGGCAAGCGCTACTACACGTACACCAACGACCAGTCGGTGCCGGGCGTGACCACCTTCGATGCGGGCGCCGGCTACGACTTCGGACCGGGCATGGGCCTGCGCAACGTGCGGGTGTCGTTGAACGCGACCAACCTGACCAACAAGCGCTATGCGGGCCAGTTGAGTTCGTTCGCACCGACCGATCCGAAGGGCACGCGCTATGCGATCCATGCGAGTGCGCCGCGGCAGGTGTTCATGACGGTGGCGGCGGAGTTCTAAATCAAAAGCGGGCGCTGCGGCGCGGGGATGCCGTAGTGGGGCGAGGTGGGACGGGCCGAGGCAGGACACGCCGCAAGTACGTCCCTGTAGGCTCGGTCGGCGCATCCATGCGCCTCACGGTCCTGCCTCGGCCCGTCCCACCTCGCTCGACAGTTTCCCGCTCCGGCGCGGAGACAATGAGAAGCAAGGGCAAAAGCAAAGAGCCGGGCGTTGCCCGGCTCTTTGCTTTTCAAGCTTTTCAAACGTAACCCCTCTGGTGGATTGCTGGCCGTCTCGCAGGAAATTGTCTGGAGCGGGGGGCTTGCGCTGGCCAGGACCGTCCACGGCATGGATGCCGTGGCCGAGCCTACAGGGACGTACTTGCGGCGTGTCCTGGCCAGCGCAAGCCCCCCGCTCTCCCCGATATCAATCAAGACGCCATAAGCCGCCAACGCATTTCATTCCGGCGCCAGCTGGTCCATCCGGATGCGGTTGGCGAACAGCGAGAACGCCAGCATGCCGGCCAGGCCGTTCGCCCGGCTCATCCAGTGCGGCAGCCAACGCGGTGGCTTCAGCACGCCCGATTCGAACAGCGGCGCGAACGCGATCGCATCGGTCAGGCTCATCTTGCCGGCGAACAGCCAGCGGCAGACCTGCAGGCGATCCTCGGCCAGCATGTGGCGGAAGAACGTGTGCACCGACACCAGACCGCGCAGGTACACCGTGTCCTTGGTGAAGGCCAGGCCACCGCTCGGCGGCACACCGCGGAATACCCGCTGCGCCGAGGCGAAGCTCTCTTCCGGGTTCTGCCCGGCATCGCAGAAGTAGCGGAACACCTCGATGAAGTCCGCACCTTCGCGCGCCATCGCGATCGCCTCGGTACGCAGGCTGATGCGCTTCAGTCGCTCGATGTCGATGCTGCCGGTGATCTGTTCGGCGAATGTCGCCAATCCTTCCTGGGTGGCCGTGACCCGTGGCGAGGACAGCGCCAGGCTCGGCAGCACCGGCTGCGCGCGGCCGTTCAATGCGGTCAGCGAATGCACCAGCGCTTCGTGGTGGAACAACTGCGCGCGGTCGTAGGCGCTGAAACGCGCACTGGTGCGCAGGCGGATGCGGGTCGGTCCGGCCGCTGCCTTGGAGACCAGCTCCGGATCCAGCTGCACCTGGATGATGCGTGATTCGAAGAACGCATCGAGGTCATTCTGCAGCTGCAGCTGCAACGCGATCGCCGAAACCGGCACCTGCTCTTCCGGCGCCAGCAGTTCGTGATCCAGTTCGGCAGCAATCTGGATGAAGTGGCGCGCTGCATCGCGCGTGCTCGGTCCGTTGCCGGGCAACGGTTGCTCGGGTGACCCGAACAACTGCACCGAACAGGCATCCACGGCCGCGGTACCGAGGCCTTCCAGCAGCTGTGCAGCCAGATCCCAGCTCTGCGCGGACTGCCGCACGTAATGGCCAAGCGGATGGCTTTCATCGCACTCGGCAGCGAGGGCGGCCAGTGCACGACGCTCGTCGCTGAAGTCCAGCTTCGGGTAGTCGACCACCGGCAGCGTCGGCTGGCCGCGCGCAACGCTGTCCAGGAAGGGTGCTTGCAGGGTTGCCGGCCAGCTGGTCAGGCCCAGCAGGCGGATGCCTCCTACGGCCTCGACCAGGCGCGCATCGAGCGCTGCATGGTGGGCCACGTCACGGTCCAGCGTCGCGGTCGGTTCCATGGGCGGACTATAACGCTCCGCTCTTGCTTTGGTAGGTGCCAACCTTGGTTGGCAGCCGCCAACGGCGGGCTTCGGATGCGTTCGTGCCAACCAAGGTTGGCAGCTACCAGAAGCAGGCAGCAGCGGGATCATTGCCGGGGGCAGAGCCCATTGCGGCGCAATGGGATCCGACCCCGCGATCCAGGTCAACGCCTGCGCGGCTTGCCCGCGGGGCGGAACTGCTGGCCCTTGCCTTTCCTGCCACCGCGCTCCTGCGCGGTCTCGGCCTGGCGCACGGCCAGCTTCGCGGCGGCGGCGGCCACTTCTTCCTTCAACTTGAAGTAGTTCTGCAGCCGGCTCTCTTCAATCTCGCCGGCATCGATCGCCGCACGCACGGCACAGCCGGGTTCCTGCTGGTGCATGCAATCGCGGAAGCGGCACTGCGCGGCCAGCGCTTCGATATCGGCGAAGCCGCCTTCGGCCAGCGTCTCTTCGCCGGTCGGCTTCAGTTCGCGCATGCCCGGCGTATCGATCAGGCAGGCGCCCATCGGCAGCGGCATCAGTGCGCGGTGGGTGGTGGTATGGCGGCCGCGCGAATCGTTGGCGCGCACCGTGTTGGTCTTCATCCGCTGCTCGCCCAGCAGCGTGTTGGTCAGCGTCGACTTGCCCGCACCGGAAGAACCCACCAGCACCACCGTGCGGCCCGGGCCCAGCCACGGCTCCAGCACTGCAACACTGTCCGCATCCAGGCCGTTGATCGCGTGCAGCGCGATGCCCTGCAGCTCCAGTTCTTCCAGCACCGCCAGCGCATCGTCGCTGTACTCGGTCTGGTCGGCCTTGGTCAGCACCACCACCGGTTCGGCACCGCCACCGCCCACCAGCAGCAGGTAGCGTTCAATACGACGCGGATTGAAGTCCGCATCCAGCCCGCAGACGATGAAGACGGTATCGATGTTGGCCGCGATCACCTGCTGGTGGTAATGCTCACCGGCAGCGCCACGCTTGATGGCGGTACGTCGCGGCAACAGGGCGACGATGCGGATGCCGTCCAGCAGCACCCAGTCGCCAACCGCTGGCCGTTCGTGGCTGGGGAAGCGCGGGCGCTGCCATTCCGGCAACGATTCGGCCTTGATCGACGCCTCCGGGCCATCCGCCACCACGTAGTGGGTGCGGTGCTGTTCGATCACCCGCGCCGGGTGGGCCTGCGGGTGCGCAGCCATCACGGCCTGCCAGTCGGCCTGCTGCGGCGGGCCCGGCCAGGGCCAGCCAATGGTCTGCAGGGCGGTGAAATCGGGGGTCTGGGTCATCGCCGCCATTCTACCTGTGCGATGCCGCCCAGCCCAATGTTGGCGGGCCCTGCAGCCCTTGCCATGCGCTGCAGCAATTCCGCTACCATGGAACCCCCATGCCTTTTGCGGCCCACCGCCCATGTCCACTCCCTCGCCCAAACCCCTGGTCATCCGCGAGCGCCTTTCCGAAGTGCGCTACGAAATCCGCGGAGAACTGGCGCGGCGAGCCCGGGAGCTGGAAGCGCAGGGCCACAAGCTGATCAAGCTCAACATCGGCAATCCCGGCGCGTTCGGCTTCCGTGCACCGGAACACCTGCAGCGCGCCATCGCCGATGACATGGGCCGCACCGATCCGTACACCCACCAGCAGGGCCTGCCGGTCGCCCGCGAAGCCATCGCCGCCGCCTACGCCCGCCGTGGCGCACCGGATGCCCACCCCGACCGTGTGTTCGTCGGCAACGGCGTCAGCGAGCTGATCGACCTGTCGCTGCGTGCGCTGCTCAACCCGGGCGACGAAGTGCTGGTGCCCTCGCCGGACTACCCGCTGTGGTCGGCCTCGACCATCCTCAACGACGGCCGCCCGGTGTACTACCGCTGCGCCGCCGAGAACGGCTTCCAGCCGGACCCGAGCGAGATCGAGACGCTGGTGTCCTCGCGCACCCGCGCCATTGTGCTGATCAATCCGAACAACCCCAGCGGCGCCAGCTACCCGCGCGAGCTGCTGGAGCGCGTGGTCGAGATCGCGCGCCAGCACAACCTGCTGCTGCTGGTCGATGAGATCTACGACCAGATCCTGTACGACGACGCGGTGTTCCAGCCGGTCGCACCGCTGGCCGGTGACCATCCCTGCCTGACCTTCGGCGGCCTGAGCAAGGTGCACCGCGCCTGCGGCTGGCGCGTGGGCTGGGCCCACCTCAGCGGCGACGACGCACGCCTGGGCGACTTCCGCGCCGCGCTGGACCTGCTGGGCGCGCTGCGCCTGTGCGCCAACGTGCCGGGCCAGTACGCCATCGACGCCGCAGTGAACGGGCCGGACACCATTTCCGAGTTGTGCGCACCGGGCGGCCGTCTGTATGAAACTCGCCGTGCCGTGATCGAAGCCTGCGAGACCAGCGAGCATCTGTCGCTGGTCGCCCCCGCCGGTGCGCTGTACGCGTTCCCGGCCGTGGTCGGCGCCGCCGCCAAGGGCTTCGACGACCACAATTTCGCGCTGGACCTGATGAACAACGACGGCGTGCTGGTGGTGCCGGGCTCGAGCTTCAACGTGCCTTACCGCCACCACTTCCGCGTGACCCTGCTGCCAGAGGCGTCGGTGATGCGCGACGTGTTCGCCCGTATCGATCGTGCCCTCGCCCGCCGTGCCGAAGACGCCACCAAGGTGGTGCCGCTGAAGCCCCGCCGGTCGGTGGCTTGAGCGATGGGCTTGTCGTATCTGGCCCTAGGCGATTCCTACACCATTGGTGAAGCGGTCGCGGTCGACGGTCGCTGGCCGCATCAGCTCGCCGCCGCGCTGCGCGCGCAGGGCATCGATCTGGCCGACCCGCAGACGATCGCCACCACGGGTTGGACCACCGACGAGCTCGACGCCGGCATCGACGCAGTGGCGCCGCGAGGGCCCTTCGACTTCGTCAGCCTGCTGATCGGCGTCAACAACCAGTACCGCGGGCGCCCGCTGGACGAGTACCAGGTGCAGTTCCAGGCCCTGCTGCAGCGCGCGATCGGCTTTGCCGGTGGCCGCGTGGACCACGTGCTGGTGCTGTCCTTCCCGGACTGGGGCACCACGCCGTACGGTGCAGGCAGCGGTCGCGACCTGGCCCGCGTCGAGCTGGAGACCGACGAGTTCAACGCGGCTGCCGAGGTGATCAGCAGCCAGCAGGGCGTGGCCTTCGTCGACATCACCGATATCAGCCGCGACAACGCCGCTGACCCTACGATGATCGCCGAGGATGGCCTGCACCCGTCCGCACGGATGTATGCGCTGTGGAGTGCGCGTGCGCTGCCGGTGGCCGCGCACCTGCTGGGCAGGACGGACTGATCCGATGGACGGCACGCCACGGAACGGCACGCCTCTGCCCTGCTCGCCGCTTGATGCCGGACAGGCGCGCCTGATCGCCGAGTCCTTCCGGCCGATGCAGGCCTGGGGCAGCCGCCGCGATTACTACTACACCCGCGGCAAGCTGGGCAGCGACCCGCTGTATGACGGCGTACTGCAGCACCTTCCCGACGACGGCCAGCCGGTACTCGACCTGGGCTGCGGGCTGGGCCTGTTCGCGCACGTGCTGCGCCAGCGTGGCCGCCAGCAGGCGTACCTCGGGATTGACGTGGACAGCGACAAGATCGCGCGTGCGCAGCGCGCCGGCACCGGCCTGGCCGATGCACGTTTCGACTGTCTGGATGTGCAGGCACCCTTGCCGGCGCATGCCGGGCATGTGTTGCTGCTGGATGTGCTGCAGTACCTGGACGAAGCGCCGCAGTTGGAACTGCTGCGCGCGGTGAGCGCGCGGGTCGCACCCGGTGGCCGCCTGCTGCTGCGCACGCCGCTGGCGACCGGCGACCGCCGCGACCGCACCACGCGGGTGGCTGATCGCCTGGCCTGGCTGGTCGGCTGGATGGGCACGCGACCGCGTCACTACCCGGATCCGCAGGTGCTGCAGGCCACGCTGGCCGAGGCTGGATTGCGGGTGACGGCACCACGGCCGCTGCATGGGCGCACGCCGTTCAACAGCTGGCTGCTGGTGGCTGAGCGTCCGGGAACTGCGGCCAACGGCTGAGCCCCTCGTGGTGCGCGGCGGTCTACGAGGGCTGCCCGGGCGGGATGGGCTGCGCGGGGACGCCGTGAACCCCTCCTTGGGGGCTTAGCCGCGCCATCCATGGCGCGGATACCCCGCACAGCCCATCCCACCCGGCCACGGACGGTTTACGGGCGCGTCCACCACGGAAGACAAGAGAAAAGCGAAGCGCAAACGCGGGTCGCTTCGCTCTTGCTGCGTCTGGCGCTCGCCGGGCGTGGCCCGGCGCTACCGGTCAGCCGGGCGGCAGTTCGGCCTTCAGGCCGCGCTCGTCCAGCGCCTGCAGCACGCGTTCGATGATGGCCAGGTTGTGGCCGTGGGCGGCACCTTCATGCAACAGCACGATCGCACCCGGCCGCAGGTCGGGCAGCAGACGTGCCAGCACGCCGTCCGGCGTGCAGCCGACGCCGTCGTAGCCGCGGGCGCTCCAGCCCACGCGCACCAGGCCCAGCTTGCGCAGGACCGGCGCCACGAACGGGTTGGTCATGCCCACCACCGAGCGGTACCAGCGCACCGGTCGCCCGCTGACCGCCTGCAGCGCCTGCTGGCAACCTTCGATCTCCGCCGCCATCGTGCCCGGGCCCAGCCGCCAGAAGCGCGCCTGCGGGTGGCTGTGGCTGTGGTTGCCGAGGTCGTGTCCACGACGCAGGATCTCCTCCACCAGGGCCGGATGCGCCAATGCGCGCTCGCCGACCAGGAAGAAGGTCGCCCGTGCCTGGTGCCGGTCCAGCAGATCCAGCACCGCCGGGGTCTCTTCACTGGGACCGTCGTCGATGGTCAGCCAGACGTGGTTGCCGGCATCGGGCAACCGGCTCAGCACCGGCGCGTAGAAGCGGCTGTTGGGCAGGAACACCGGCACCATGAACAAGGCGTGGCTTGCCACCATCACGGCCAGGCCCCAGTGCCAGCCCGCCAGCACCCAGATCAGGATCACAGCCAGCTGCGACAGCAGCAGCCAAGGCACCCAGCGCCAGGGCCGGGTCGGGATGCGATGCAATGTTCCTGCGCTGGTCATTCCCCATGATGCCATGGGGGGTAGAATTGATGATTCGAATTTTTCGGACCCATGACTGCCATGTCCCTCGATCCCGCCCTGCGTTCGCGCATCGAAACCATCCTCAACGACAACCGCGTCGTGCTGTTCATGAAGGGCCAGCCGTCGATGCCGCAGTGCGGTTTCTCGGCCAAGGCCGTGGGTGCCCTGCAGGACCTGGGCGTGGAGTTCGCCCACGTCAACGTGCTGGCCGACGCGGAGATCCGCGAAGGCATCAAGGCCTATGGCGACTGGCCGACCATCCCGCAGCTGTACATCGACGGCGAACTGGTCGGCGGCAGCGACATCGTGCTGCAGATGGCCGCCAGCGGTGAGCTGAGCAGCGTGCTGGGCCTGGCCGCACCGGACCGTACCCCGCCGCGCATCACCGTTACCCCGGCCGCAGTGGAAATGCTGAAGGGCGCGCTGGCCGATTCGCCGGGTGCGTCGCTGCAGCTGGGCATTGATGTCCGCTTCCAGCCGAACTTCCAGCTGGCCCCGTACGACGAAGGCGCGATTGCCGCCGAGTCCAACGGCCTGCGCGTGCAGTTCGACCTGGCCAGCGCCCGTCGCGCCGACGGCATCACCATCGACTGGGTTGACGACATCCGTGGCAAGGGCCTGGCAATCGACAACCCGAACGCGCCCAAGCCGGTGCAGGAAATCAGCGTGCGCGATGCCGACGACCTGGTGCGTGCTGGCAACGTGATGCTGGTGGACGTGCGCCCGGCCGAAGAACGCGCCATCGCCGCAGTCGGCGTGCCGTTCAAGAGCTTCGATGGCAACGGCCGCGCCGAGCTGGAAGCCCTGCCGAAGGACACCGCCCTGGCCTTCCTGTGCCACCACGGTGGCCGCAGCGCGCAGGCCGCAGAGCAGTTCCGTGCGCTGGGCTTCAGCAAGGTGTTCAACGTCACCGGCGGCATCGATGCCTGGTCGGACGACGTGGACAGCGGCGTGCCGAAGTACTGATCGGCCGCAGTTGATACCCACGAAAACGCCGGCGAAAGCCGGCGTTTTCTGTTGAGCCCATCCACGCATGGCGTGGATCTACTCCTTCCGGTTTACCCGGCAAAACCGCCTTCGGCCAGGTAATCCAGTTCTTCCGGCGACGGCATGCGGCCAAGTACCGCATTGCGGTGCGGGAACCGGCCGAAGCGGCGGATGATGTCGCGGTGCAGTTCGGCGTACTGCAGGTATTCCTTGTCACCCAGCACGTCGAACATCGCGACCGAGCGGTCCTGGTCCAGCGGATCTTCGGAATGCTCGAACGGCAGGTAGATGAAGGCGCGCAGCTTGGGTACCAGCTGCAGGTCCAGCCCCTCTTCGATCGCGCGCATGGCGTAGTGCCGGGCCAGGCCATCGGTGGCATAGGAATGGGCCGTGCCACGGAAGCAGTTGCGCGGGAACTGGTCCAGCAGCAGCATCAGCGCCAGCGCGCCCTCGGCGCTGCTCAGCCAGTGCTCGCGCGCGCGCGATGCGGCGGCATGGTGTTCGTCCGCGAACAGCGTACGGAACCGTGCGTCGAACGCATCGTCGCGGGCGAACCACTTTTCAGGGCCCGCGTCTTTCCAGAATTCCACCACTTGCGCGGCAACGTCCATCACCTACTCCCCAGGGCCGGCGCGCCGCGCCAGGCCATCATCATCATTCGTCGAAGCGCAGGTGGCGGACCGACTTGCCGTTGCGCCGGATAAGCTTAAGCGCCTCGATGCCGATCTGGATATGGTTTTCCACGAACTGCGAGCTGACCTTGGCGTCGGACGCCTCGGTTTTCACCCCGTCCGGGATCATCGGCTGGTCTGAAACCAGCAGCAGGGCGCCACTGGGGATGTGGTTGGCGAAGCCGGCAGCGAAGATCGTCGCGGTTTCCATGTCGATGGCCATGCAGCGCATCGCCCGCAGCCGCTCCTTGAAGGCCTCGTCGTGCTCCCAGACCCGGCGGTTGGTGGTGTAGACGGTGCCGGTCCAGTAGTCGTGGCCAAGGTCGCGGATCATGGTCGAGACCGCACGCTGCAGGGCAAAGGCCGGCAAGGCCGGCACTTCCGGGGGCAGGTAGTCGCCCGAGGTTCCCTCGCCGCGGATGGCCGCGATCGGCAGCACCAGGTCGCCCAGTTCGTTCTTGCGCTTCAGCCCGCCGCACTTGCCCAGGAACAGCACGGCCTTGGGCATCACGGCAGACAGCAGATCCATGATGATCGCGGCATTGGGGCTGCCCATGCCGAAGTTGATCATGGTGATGCCGTCGATGGTGGCGCTGGCCATGGGCCGGTCCAGACCGATCACCGGCGCACCGGTCAGCGCCGAGAACGTATGCAGGTAGCCCCCGAAATTGGTCAGCAGGATGTGCTGGCCGAATTGGTCCAGGGGCACGCCGGTATAGCGCGGCAGCCAGTTGTCGACGATGTCCTGCTTGCTCTTCATGGGCGCTCCGCTGCGGCGTGGGGCCGATATTGTAGGCGCCCGCCTGCCTCACCACACCTGGCAGCGGCAACGAAGAAGGGCGGCCCTGCGGCCGCCCTCCCGGGGATTCCCTTGGGAACCGGATGGCTTAGAAGCGCACCGACCAACGCAGGTTGGCGCCATGGTCGCGGCTTTCATCGCCGAACTGGCCGGTGTAGCCCAGTTCCAGCTGCTGGTTGGCCGTCAGCCAGGCCGACAGGCCCAGTTCGGCCACCACCGCGCTGTCGGCGATCGGGGCGCCGCTGACCACGAAGGTATCGCCGCCGCTGGCAAAGCCCAGCCTGGCCGCCGGATTGCGGTCGCCCGAAGCGTGGCGGTAGCCCACCCCGCCGCGCACGTGCAGCCAGCTGTCCTGCTGGAACGAAGCCTTCAGGCCCTTGTCGAAGCGCACACCGGCAGTAGCCAGGGTGGTGCGGGTATCGTCGACGTTGCCTTGCAGGGCCGCTGCACCACCACGCTCGTTGACCGACTTCATGTCCACTTCAACGCGTGCCACCTGCAGGTACGGCTCCAGGCCGGCCTCGCGGCCGCCGAAGCGGTAACCCGCCTCGATGAAGGCCTGGCGGGTACGCCCGTCGTAGCGCGCGCTCAGCGTATCGCTGTAGCCGGCGAACGCCAGCTCACGGGTGCTGTCGACCTCGTGCTCGCTCCATGCCAGCCCGCCACGCAGGCCGAAACCGCCCCAGTTGTGACTGGCGTAAGCACCGAAGTGGGTGTTGTCGATCTTCGACTTCGCCCGACGGCCGTCCTGCTGCTTGACGTCGGTACGGCCGGTGCCGGCCAGCAGGCCCACCTGCCAGCCGCCGAACTGGCGGTCCACGCCCACCAGCAGCCCGTTGCTGTTGGCCTCGGTGCGGGCCGTGTTGGCATTGCCATCCAGCCTGCCGTTGCCACCGATTGCCTGCACCCAGACACCGGTCGCGGCCGCTTCGTCACCGCCCGGCGAGGTCGCCCCGACACGACGCGACAGCGCCGCATCGCGCACATGGCGGCTGCCTTCAACCAGCGCGATCGACGCGGCTGCATGCAGTTCGCCGCTGAGGCTGTCCAACGCTGCACCCACCTGCTGCGGGAACAGCGTGGTCAACGGCCTGGGCAGGCCCTGGTTGATTGCCAGGGTATCGGCCACGACAGCGACGGCACGCTGGTTGTCGGTGGTGGCCGAGCTGGCCAGCGCGTTGCCGCGGGTCACTTCGATGCGCGCGCCGCTGGCACCATAGGCCAGGCTGAACTGCATGAAGGGCGAGAATGCGCTGAAGTCGGTGGTGGCGAACTGCCCGCTCACGCCGCCATCGGCGCGGATGAAGTTGAACTGCTCACCCAGGTAGTAGATGCCCGGTTCCGGCAGCGCCACCAGGGTGCCGCCGAGGGTGGCCGTGCCGGTGACATGCAGCTGGTCACTTCGGCTGCCCGGTGCCACCTCGGCCTGGTACACGCCGGTGGCGGTCTGCACGTAGTTGCCGTTGATGGTCAGCGTGCCGATCGAGTTGCCCGGGGCGATGACACCCGCCACCGTGGTATCACCCAGCTGGCCAACCCCCTTCAACGTGCCCTTCTCGCCCACGTAGGTGTGGCCACCGCTCTGCACGCCGTTGAAGGACACCACGCCGCCGCTGACGGTCAGGTTGGAACCGTCGAGCACGCCACTGGCATTGATGCGGCTGCTGCCACCCAGGCTGTTCAGCGCAGTGTTCTTCAACGTGCCATTGAGCAGGAAACTGCCGCCGGCCACGTCCACCGCGCTGGTCAGCGCATTGACGCCGTCAAGCTCCAGCACGCCCTCGCGCACCACCGCGCCGTTGAAGCTGTTGTCGCCACTCAGGCGCAGCCAGCCGATGCCGCTCTTGGTCAGCTTGCCCGGGCCGCCGATGTCGTTGGTCCAGTCGTCCCACGCATCGCCTTCCCACACCTTCAGGCCACCGGCCTTCTGGTTCATCACCACGTTGGTGTCCACGCGCAGCGAGCCATAGCCTTCAATGGCCTTGGCCAGGTTCATCATGCCCCAGCCGTAGACGTCGTCCACACCCGCCGCGCCGAGGTCGGTGGCGGTGGTCAGCAGCACGTCGCGCACCTGCGCGTTGTCCAGGTACGGGAAGCGTTCAAACAGCAGGCCCAGCGCGCCGGTGACGTGCGGTGCCGCCATCGAGGTACCGGTCATGTCCTCGTAGGCATAGGTCGGCATGCGCTGCTGGATGTCCAGACCGATAGCATTGCCGGTCTGGAACGGTGTACCGATGATCTGCGAATCGGCGCCGTAGGCAGTGGAGGCGATGTCGCTGCCCGGCGCCGCCAGGCACCAGTTGGCGCTCAGGCCACAACGCATGGAGCTTTCTGCCAGCACCAGGTTGCGGTCGACGTTGACCACGCTCAGCCAGTACGGCTCGAGGTCGGCCTGGACGCGCGGCAGCGTGGCGTGCACGCCGGCAATCGGCGCGTCTTCCGGCGAGATGTTGTACGGATAGGTATTGCCGGCAGCCCACACCTGGATCATGCCGTTGGCACGCGAACCATCGCCGATGATCTGGAAATAGTCGTCGTAGGCTGGATCGTTGAAGAAGTCCGCGTCCTGCTGGTCAGCGGTGGTCGGCTCGTTGGTGAAGCCCCAGCTGTGGTTGACCGCGCGCACCTGCTGCGCATTCAACTGCTCGTACAGGTCGGCAAACACTGCGTCGGACGCACCAATGCCGACCGAGCCATTGCGGTACTGGTTGGTCGACGGATCGACGTCCCAGACGGTGAGGCTGTTGAAGAACAGGCGTGCCACCGAAAGATCGGCGCCAAAGGCAACGCCGTGCGTGCCGGAGCCATCACGGTTCGCAGCGATGGTGCCCGACACGTGCGTGCCATGGGTGTTGTAGGCCAGACCTTCGAACAGGCCCTGGCGATTGACGTTGTCGATGTTCGCCTGGTCCATGTCGAGCAGGGTCATGTCGATGGCCACGTCATTGCCATCGCTGCTGAAGCAGGCATCCGGTCCGCTCAGCATGGTGGTGTTGGTGCACGACGATCCGTCAGCCAGGCGATCGGCCAGGTGGATGCTGCGGTGGTTCTTGCCGGCGAATTCGGAGTGGTCCAGCCCGGTACCGCTGTCGAACACGCCCAGGCGGATACCTGCACCGGTCAACCCACGCGCGTATGCGGCGTCGGCATTGACGGCCTGCAGGCCCCAGTCGCGGTTGAACTCGCTGGTGCGCCAGCTGGCGCGATCAGCGGGGGCGCCCATCACCGGCTGCGGCTCGCCGCTGGCCATCGGCGCGATGCTGATCGACGGCGCGAGCGATGCAGAGGCAGGCGCTGCGGTGACGACCGGACGCGCCAATGCCGCCTGCAGGCTGCGTTGGTACTGGTAACGGGACAGATCGTCGGTGTTGCCCTGGGCCAGTGCCGGCAGGGTGGCTGCCATCAGCAGCGAGCCAACGATGGCCGATGCGAGGGGGGAAGGCAGGAAGGAACGACGGCGAGAGGTGGAGCGATACAACGTTGCAACGGTCATCGGGGATTACGTCCTTGATTCCATGGATTGTTTCAGGTGCTGCTCCCTCATGGAGCACGGTGGGAACACCTTCGCGGCGCGTCAGCGCGCGCTCACCCGCATGTCGCTATCGACGGGTGTCCTTGCAACTTAATATATTTTTCACATGTGCACTGTCGGGAAACTCCCCACATCGCCCCCTGCCCAAGGTCACTTGGCAAGCAGGCCAGTCCCCGGCTAGCGTCGGTGGGTTGAACACGCTGCCAAGGGGATCTGCATGACATCGACGTTGTTGCGCGCCGGGTTGGGACTGGCGCTGGTATCGCTGAGCACGGCGCCGGCCGTGGGCGCTTCGCGCTTCGTCGCCGATCCCTACCCGAGCACCTACCAGGCGCATCCCGATGGGCCGCTGCTGATCCAGAACGCCACCGTGCTGACCGGCACCGGGCAGCGGCTGGACAACGCCGATGTGCTGCTGCGCGATGGCCGCATCGTCGCCGTCGGCGATGCGCTGCAGGTCGATGCCAGCGTCACCCGCATCAACGCGGACGGCAAATGGGTGACCCCGGGCCTGATCGACGTGCATTCGCACCTGGGCGTCTATCCCAGCCCTGGCGTCAGCGCGCACAGCGACGGCAACGAGATGACCGCCCCGGTCACCGCCAATGTCTGGGCCGAGCATTCGGTATGGCCGCAGGACCCCGGTTTCCAGGCGGCGCTGGCAGGCGGAGTGACCAGCATGCAGGTGCTGCCCGGCTCGGCCAACCTGGTCGGTGGCCGCGGCGTAACGCTGAAGAACGTGCCTGCCACCACCTATCAGGCGATGAAATTTCCCGGTGCGCCGTGGGGCCTGAAGATGGCCTGCGGCGAAAACCCCAAGCGCGTCTACGGTGGCGGCAAGGGCGTGGCACCTGCCACGCGGATGGGCAACGTGGCCGGTTACCGCGCAGCCTTCATCGACGCGGCCGACTACATCGCCAAGAACCAACCGAAGCCGGCCAAGCGCAAGGGCTGGTTCGGCAGCGACAAGGGCGACAGCGCCGGTGACGCCGGCGGCAAGCGCGACCTCAAGCTGGATACCCTTGCAGGCGCGATCCAGGGCGATATCCGCGTGCACATCCACTGCTACCGCGCCGATGAAATGGCCACCATGCTCGACCTGTCCAAGGAATTCGGTTTCAAGGTGGCCGCCTTCCACCATGGTGTGGAAGCCTACAAACTGGCCGACCGGCTGGCTGCCGAAGGCGTGTGCGGGGCACTGTGGGCCGACTGGTGGGGCTTCAAGATGGAGGCCTTCGACGGTATCGCCGAGAACATCGCGCTGGTCGACCGGCCGAAGAACAGCTGCGCCATCGTCCACTCCGACTCGCCCGAAGGCATCCAGCGCCTGAACCAGGAAGCGGCCAAGGTGATGGCCGCCGCGCGCCGCGCGCACATGCCGGAGATCGCGCCGGAACGTGCGATCACCTGGATGACCGCCAACGCCGCCAAGGCGCTGGGCATCGAAGCGCAGACCGGCACGCTGGAGGCCGGAAAGATGGCCGACGTGGTGATCTGGAACGGCAACCCCTTCAGTTCGTATGCACTGGCCGAGCAGGTGTTCGTCGATGGCCGCCGTGTGTACGACCGCAGCACGCCAGCGGCGACGCCGCGGTCGGATTTCCAGCTTGGGCAGGAGCTGCGCTGATGGGCATGTTCAAGGCAATGGCGAAATCTGCCGCAACGCTCGGCGCAGCCGTCATGGCGCTGGCCTGCATCGCGCCGCCTGCGCAGGCGCAGGACCTGCTGGTGCGCGGTGCGACCGTCGCTACCGCCAGCGCACGCGGCAACGTGGAGGACGCCGACGTGCTGGTGCAGGGCGGCATCATCCGCGCGGTGGGTCGCGGCCTGTCCGCATCGGCCGGCGTGCCGGTGGTCGAGGCGAAGGGCCGCACGCTGACCCCTGCCCTGTTCGGCGGCATCACCGAGATCGGCATCGAGGAAGTGTCCGGCGAATCGAGCACGGTCGACAGCGCGCTGAAGATCGGTGAGCAGCCCCTGCGTCCGGAATTCGACGTGACCCTGGCCTACAACCCTGCGTCGGTACTGATTCCGGTGGCACGCCTGGATGGTATCGGCTTCACGGCGCTGGGCGCGGCCACCGGCGGCGGTTTCGTCGCCGGCCAGGGTGGCGTGGTGCGTTTCGATGGCAGTGCCGACCCGATCGGCCCGCGCGCCCTGTTCCTGCGCCTGGGTGCTGCTGCATCTGAACTGACCGGGCAATCGCGCGCGGCGCAGTGGATGCTGCTGCAGCAGATGGTCGATGAAGCGCGTGGCCAGGTCGCCGCCGATTCGCCGCATGCGCTGCTGACCCCGGCCGGTCGCCGCACGCTGGCGCGCTATCTGTCCGGCCAGGGCCGCATCGTGGTGGAAGTGGACCGCGCGGCCGACATCCGCCAGCTGTTGCGCTGGGCAGCCCGCGAAAAAGTGAAGATCGCCATTGCCGGCGGTGCCGAGGCCTGGCAGCTGGCACCGGAACTGGCAGCGGCCAAGGTGCCGGTGTTCGTCGACGCACTGGGCAACCTGCCGGCGACCTTCGACCAGATCGGCGCCACCCTGGAAAACGCCGCGCGGTTGCAGCGCGCCGGCGTAGCGGTGGCCTTCGCACAGCGCGACGATGCCTCGCACAACGCGCGCAAGATGCGCCAGCTGGCCGGCAACGCGGTGGCCAATGGCCTGCCCTGGGCCGACGGCCTGGCCGGACTGACCCGGGTACCGGCCGAGGTGCTGGGCGTGGCCGACCAGATCGGCAGCATCGAGCCGGGCAAGCGCGCCGACCTGGTGCTGTGGGAAGGGGATCCGCTGGATGTGGCGCACTATGCCGAGCAGGTCTGGCTGGGCGGCCGTGCGATGCCGATGCGCTCGCGCCAGACCGAACTGCGCGACCGCTACCTGCAGCGCAACGCGCAGCCCTGACCGCCACAAGGAGCCACCGATGCCCACCCTGCGCTGGTATTTCGACTTCGTCTCGCCCTACTCCTACCTGCACTGGCAGAAGGTGAAGCGGCTGCCGCAGTTCGAGCACATCCAACCGGTACCGATCGCCTTCGGTGCGGTCCTGCACCATCTGGGCAACCTGGGCCCGGCGGAGATCCCGGCCAAGCGCCGTTTCATGTACCGCCAGCTGCTGTGGACCGCGCAGGCCGAGGGCACCCCTCTGCGCTTTCCGCCCGGGCATCCGTTCAACCCGCTGGCGGCCCTGCGCCTGTGCCTGGCCGCGGGCGCCAGCACCGAGGCGGTGGATGTGCTGTTCGACTGGATCTGGCGCGACGGCCACGCGGCCGACAGCGCCCCGGCCCTGCGCGACCCGGCCGCCCGGCTGGGTATCAGCGACGTGGAAGCAGCCATTGGCGAGCCGGCAATCAAGGAACAGCTGCGACGCAACACCGACGCAGCGATCGAGGCTGGCGTATTCGGCGTGCCGACCCTGGCCATCGACGGCGAACTGTTCTGGGGCAACGATACCCACCCGCTGATGGCGGCGGTGCTGGACGACCCGGGCCTGCTGGATCGCCCCGACTGGCAGCAGGCGGTGGCCCTGCCGATGGCAGTGCAGCGTAGTCGCTGAACAGGCAGTGGCGCATTTCCCTCGCGCGCCCGATCCGGTTTTGAGATAGTTTTCACATTTCCGAACCTACAACCGCCCTGGAGGGGGAGCCGCGGATGCGCATCGGAATCGTCGTCGACTCGGCCTGCGACCTGCCGCAGGACTTCATTGCCGAGCACAACATCGTGCTGTTGCCGATCACCGTGCGGATCGGCGAAGCCGTGCTCGCCGACCACCGCGACGAGCAGGCCACGCTGAGCTTCCTGCACGCGCACGTCGCCGAACACGGCGCCGAAGCGGAGACCATCCCCTTCAGCGTCAACCAGATCCGCGACCTGTTCCTGCAGCGGCTGGTGATCGACTACGACCACGTGTTCTGCATGACCATCACCAAGACCCGCAGCCCGATCCACGACAACGCGCTGCAGGCCAGCTTCGCCATCCTCAACGACTACAAGCCGGTGCGGCAGGCGGCAGGCTACAACTCGCCGTTCGCGCTGCGCGTGCTGGACACCCAGAACCTGTTCGCCGCACAGGCGGTGACGGCGGTGGAAGCAGTGCGCCTGCGTGCCAGCGACGCCAGCGTGCAGCAGATCCGCGAGCGCCTGGAGGAACTGGCCGGCAACGTGCACGGCTACATGGTCACCCGCGACCTGTACTACATGCGCGCCCGCGCCCGGCACAAGGGCGACCGCAGCGTCGGCCTGCTCAGCGCGGCGCTGGGCAGTGCGCTGGACATCAAGCCGGTGCTGCATGGCTATCGCGGCGAGACCGGGCCGGTGGCGAAGATCAAGGGTTTCGACAATGCCGTGCTGAAGCTGTTCGGCGTGGTCGGCCAGCGCGTACGCGCCGGCCTGATGACGCCCACCGTGTGCGTCAGCTATGGCGGCGAACTGGACGAGCTGCGTGCCCTGCCCGGCTACGCGCAGATGAAGGAGGTCTGCGCCGGCCATGGCGTGACCGTATACGAATCGGTGATGAGCCTGACCGGCATGGTCAACGTCGGCAAGGGCGCGGTCACCGTGGGCTTCGCCGATGGACCGCATCGGTTTGAATGAAGGCCAACCACGCATTGGAATCTGCACATCGATTCCACCGCGCTTATGCCAGCCTAGCGCCACCTCAAGGAGATCAACATGCCTGCGCAGTACCACATCAGCCTGCCCGAACCGTCCAAGGCCCGCGGCAACGACCCCGACCTGTCTTTCCATTCGCAGGGCGCCGCTGGCTTCGCCGAAGAACTGCAGAACGCGCTGCGCAATGGCAGCCTGTTCGAGCGCTGGCGCGACAAGCAGCCGGACCCGGATGCGGTGGAACCGCAGTGGGGCGCGACCGATCCGGAAGCCACCGTGACCGGTGAGCAGAAGGATCTGCGCATCAACCTGGTGGCCACCACCCGCATCGACAGTGACGTGTTCAAGCAGCGCCTGCGCCTGCTGGCCGGGCACCACTGGGAACTGCGCGACGTGCGTTGAGGCCTGGCTCTGGTAGATGCCAACCTTGGTTGGCGCTTCCGGAAAAGCTGCCCACCAAGGTTGGCAACTACCGAGCTGCCGGGCATGGCCCGGCGCTACCAGTTCGCTGTCTTTACCAGCCGCCACCCAGTGCGCGGTACAACTCCACCCGTGCAATCGCGGCCGTGGCCTGGCTGTTGGCCAGCGCGGCCTGGTTGTCCAGCGCGATGCGCTGCGTGCTCAGCACATCCAGCATGTCGACCACGCCGGCCTGGTACTGCCGACGCGCGGCGCCCAGCGCCGTCTCGCTCTCATCCACTGCCACATGCAGCTGCGCGGTACGCTGCTGTTCGGCGGCATAGCCGTCGATGGCATCGTCCACTTCATGCCAGGCCTGCAGCACGGTACGGCGGAACTGCAGCGCCGACTGTTGCTGCTGCAGCCTGCTCAACGCCAGGTTGGCCTTCAGGCGTCCGCCCTGGAAGATCGGCAGGCTGATCGACGGCCCGACGCTGAAGCGATGCGCGTTCCAACCCTCCAGGTCATCCAGCTGCCTGGCCTGGAAACCGGCATCGCCATTCAAGGTGATGCGCGGCAGGAAGCTGGCCTTGGCCACGCCGATACCCGCCGTGGCTGCATGCAGTGCGGCCTCGGCACGGCGGACATCGGGGCGACGCTCGGCCAGCTCACTGGGCACGCCCACGGCGACGGTCGGCAACGCAGGCCAGTCGCGGCGCGCGCTCTGCAACTGCGCATCCAGCGCCTGTGGCGGCTGCGCCAGCAGGAACGCCAACGCATTGCGCAATTGTGATTCGCGATGCCGCAACGGCGCGATGCGCGCCTGCAACGATGCCACCTGTGCCGCCGCGCTGGCCACCTGCAACGTGCTGGCCACGCCCTGGCGCTGGCGCGCTTCGGTCAGCCGCTTGATGTCGTGGGCGATGCTGAGGTTGTCATCGGTGATGGCCAGCAACTGGCGTGTTGCGCGCAACTGCAGGTAATCACGCGCGGTCTCCGCCAGCAGGGCGATACGCACCGCGTGCGCATCTTCCTCGGCCATCTGCACGCGTGCGTCGGCGGCTTCCACCTGACGGTGTACGCGGCCCCACAGATCCAGTTCCCAGCTCATGCCGATGCCGGCCTGGAACAACCCATAGTCATCACGACCACCATTGCCGGACGGATCGTTCAGGCCTACCTCGCTGTTGCGCGCACGCACGCCGCTGCCGGTGGCGCTGACGCTGGGCAGGCGATCGGCAGCGGTGACACCCCGCGCGGCGCGGCTCTGCTGCACGCGGTTGGCCGCCAGCTGCAGGTCGAGATTGGCCTGCAACACCCGCGTCGCCAACTGGCCCAGCAGCGGGTCGTCGAAACCGGACCACCAGCGGGCGTCGTCATCCAGCGCAGCTGACGCCACTGCTTCGCCCTGCCACCGCGTGGGCAGTTCGGCCTGCGGGCGCACGAAGTCCGGGCCCAGCGTGCAGGCGGTCAGCGCCGTGCACACCGCCGCTGCCGCCAGTACGCGTGGAAATACGCGGTTCATGCGCCCTCCCCGCCCTTGCGGCGCTGCTCGCGCTGCGCGCTCTGTACCCGCTGCGAACTCTGCAGATCCACGCTGGCCTCCACCGACATGCCGGCACGCAGCTGGCCCAGCAATGCCTGCTCCGGCTCCAGCACGATCTTCACCGGAATGCGCTGCACTACCTTGGTGAAGTTGCCGGTCGCGTTCTCCGGTGCAATCGCGGCGAATGTCACGCCGGTGGCTGGTGCGATGCTGTCGATATGGCCACGCAGCGGCATGCCGGGGAACACGTCCACCGTCAGCTCAACCTGCTGCCCCGGCTGCATGCGGGTCATCTGCGTTTCCTGGAAGTTGGCGACCACGAAGGCGCGCTGCAACGGCACCACTGCGGCCACCGGCGTGCCCGGGGTCAGGTAGGCACCGACGCGCACTGCGCGGCGCCCGACCATGCCGTCGATCGGTGCGCGCAGCTCGGTGTGCGACAGATCCAGTTCGGCGCGTGCCTGTGCTGCTTCGGCACGCTGCACCGCTGCCTGCGCGGCCTGCACCCCGGCAGTGAGGATGTCGGTGCGCTGGCGTGCGGTCGACAATGCGGCCTGCCCCTGTTGCAGGTGCGCACTGGCCACGGCCTGCTTCGACTGCGCCTGCTGTGCGTTCTGCACGGTACCGGCACCGTCGCGCGCCAGCTCGCGGTATCGCTGCTGGTCGGCGCTGGCCAGGGTCAGTTCGGAGCGACTGACATCCACGCTCGCCCTGGCCTGTTCGATCAGCGAGCCCTGCTGGGCCAGCGCTGCTTGAGCGTTGCTGAGCTGCGCACGCGCATTGGCGAGGTCGGCGCGGGCGGCCAGCAAGGCGACCTGGTAGTCACGGTCATCGATGCGGGCCAGCACGTCACCGGCTTTCACCGCCTGGTTGTCCTGCACGTCCACCGCGCTGACGAAGCCGGCGATCTTGGGCGCGACCACTGTGTAATCGGCAACCACATAGGCGTTGTTGGTGGTCTGGTGGCGGCCATCGCGCAGCAGCAACCACGCTGCACCGGCCAGCACCAGCACGCCCAGGCCGAGGCCGGCGTTGAGATACGTTCGATTGATTGTCATGAGGGGATTCCTGCGAAGGGGATCAGGCCACGGCACGTGGCGGATGGATGCGGGTGGGCATCCAGGCAATGAGGGGAATGAAGGCCAGCGCGACCAACGCGACCAGCAGGTAGAGATCGGCCGAGGTCAATGCCTGCACCTGCGCATGCAGGCGCGCGCCCAGTTGCGGCCCCTCGGCCAGCCACGGCTGTTCGCCGAGGCGGTCGACCAGCACGGTTGAATGGAAGTGTCGGCGTCCCTGCGCGACCGCTTCAAGCACGCCGCTGGCCAGTACCGCGGCAAAGCCCTTGACCGTGTTGAACCACGCCGAGGCGAAGGGGCCGTCCTGTGGCGCAAGGCCACCGGTGGCCAGCATCAGCAGCGGCAGTACGGCCATCGGCTGGGCAAACACCTGCAGCAACTGCACCCACAGGAAGTTGTCGCGGATCCAGCTCACGTCCAGATGTGCGCCCAGCCAGCAGGCCAGCGCCAGCATCGCCAGGCCGGTGGCCTGCACCCAACGGCAATCGATCGCGCGGATGTTCAGCAATGCGGCGACCAACGGCAGCGCGATTACCTGCGGCACGGCCACCCACAGCAGCATCGGCGCGGTCTGTTGCGGCCGATAGCCCTGCACGCTGGCGAGGAAGCCGGAGGGGATTGAGATCACCGCCAGCAGCACGAACAGCACGCCACCGAGAGTAGTCAGCGAATAGCTGAGGTTGCGGTTGGCCAGCAGCTGCAGCTTGAAGAACGGCAACGGATGGAACCACTCGTTGACCATGAAAAGCACCAGCAGGCCCGCACCGCCACCCAGCATCAGGGTGATCAACGACGAGTCGAACCAGTTCAAGCGCGGGCCCTGTACCAGGCCCAGTACCAGCAGCACCAGCGCCGGTAGGCCGAGCATCAGGCCGACGCCGTCGAACTGGGCGAAGCGCTCCAGCCGCAGGGGATCCTGTGGCAGACCCCAGCCGACCATCGCCATCGCTGCCAGGCAGTACGGCACGATCTGCCAGAACGCCCAGTGCCAGCCAACCTGCTCCACCCAGAACGCGGCCAGCGGGATGCCCATGCTCGGCCCGAAGGTGGCGGTCAGTGCGTAGGCGGCCAGGCCGTACAGCTTGATGCCCGGCGGCAGGAAGCGCAGCGCCACGCTCATCAGCAGCGGCGGCAACGCGCCACCGCACAGGCCCTGCAACGCGCGTAGCACCAGAAAGGTCTGCAGGTTGGGTGCCAGCGGGCACAGCACGCCCAGCACCATGAACCCGCCGATCATCGCCAGCGCAAAACGGCGCAGCGAGAAGGTAGCGGCGCACCACGGTGCGAATGCCATCGCGCTGACCGACATCGCGCTGTACAGCGCCAAGATCCAGCTGCCGTCATCGACGCTGAAACCCATCGCACCGCGGATGTCGGCCAGTGCGACCTTGGTGACGTTCTCGTTGAAGCCCGACACCAGTACCGCCAGCAGCACACCGCACAGCCCTACCAGGATGCGCCGGTCGAGCCCGGGTGCAGCGACGGGCCGGGGCGCTGCCGGCGCCGGCAATACGGCGGCAGGCGTGCTCACTGCCGGCCGCCGATCCGTGCAGTGCACGGCATATATGGAGTCATTGGATTGCGCTCAGTGAAACTATCGGGAGCGCAGTCTAGAAAGGCCGTTGCCTGCGAAAAATGGCCTACCCGGCATCGCAGGCGTGCGTCCGGCGCACGCCTGCAAGCGATCAGTGGCGGGCCGCCTCGACCGAATCGCACATCCCCTTGATCGCCCGCCGCAGCCACTGGTGCGCCGGGTCATTGTCCATGCGCGGGTGCCAGGCCTGCACCAGTGCCACGGTGCGTACCGGCACCGGCAGCGGGAACATGCGCAGCGGCAGGCCCATGTGGGCGATGCGGTCGAGCATCACGCTCGGCATCTGCGGCAGGACCAGGTCTGAATCAGCAGCAGCGAAGATCGCACCGTGGAAGGTGGGGATGACTACCGCTACCCGTCGCTGCAGGCCGAGCACGGCCAGTTCTTCGTCGATCGGGCCGTGCGCCAGCCCGCGCCGGGACACGGCGATGTGGTCGCAGGCCGCGAAGCGCTCAGCACTGATGTCACCGTCGAACAGCGGATGATCCTCGCGTGCGGCGCCCAGCAGCGAGGTGGTGAACAGGTGCTGCACCTTGGTTTCCGGGCTGTGCTTGCCCGCGGTGCTGATGTACAGGTCGATCCGCCCCTGCACCATCGCATCGTCATCGGTATCGCCTTCGGGCACGAAGCGCAGCATGCAGCGCGGTGCCTGTTGACGGAACACCTCGCGCAGGCGGCCACCATAGCTGCCGATGAACACATCGTTGGCGCGCACGCTGAACGTGCGTTCCAGCGTGGCCATGTCGACCTCACGGCCGGCATTGAACACGCGGTGTGCCTGCTCGATCACATCGCGCACCTGCTCACGCAGTTCCAGCGCGCGGGGCGTGGGGGCAAGGCCACGGCCGGCGCGCACCAGCACCGGATCGCCCAGCGCCACCCGCACCCGGCCGAGGGTACGGCTCATCGCCGGCGCACTGAGGTTCATCCGCCGCGCGGCAGCGGCCACGCTGCATTCGTCGATCAGCACGTCCAGTGCCAGCAACAGGTTCAGGTCCGGCAGGGGCATGGCAGTCTCCCGTAAATGCGGTGACTCTACTGCAATCCAAACCACCCAGAGTTGCGTCCGGCGCACGCATTGACTGCGGCGCACGGCATGGGTGCGCGCGACGACATGCGCGACCATCAGCGCCCTGCAAAGGAGCTTTTCATGTTCAACACCCTGTTGGTCGCGCTTGATGGCGGCCCCCAGCACGACCGCGTGCTGGACCTGGCCGCCGCCATGGCCGGCCCCCGCAGCCGCCTGCACCTGCTGTGCGTGCTCGACCCCGAATTCGCACTGGCAGCAGATGCCAGCGATGCCGACCGCCGCGAATATCCCGCCGCCGCCCGCCAGCAGGCGCATGCCGAAGCGGTGCTGGCCGACGCTCTGGCCGAGCTGCGCGAGCGCGGCGTGGACGCCATCGCACAGCTGCCCTGCGGCGACCCGGGCGAAGTGATCAGCGCGCAGGCGCGTCGCCTGCAGTGCGACCTGATCGTCATCGGCCACCGCCATCTGTCACGCCTGCAGCGTCTGTTCGAATCCTCGGTCGGGCAATGGACCATCGACCATGCGCCGTGCCCGGTGCTGGTGGAAACCCGCGATCGGTAGGTGCCCTTCGCCAGCGCTGATCGGCCGCGCACCATCCTGCCGCGACCGTGGCGCAGGCGTGCTCAACAGTCCAGCGTGCCGTGTGCGCCGCCGTCGTCGTCCAGCACGTGTGCGTGCAAGGTCACCTGGTTGCGGCCGGCACGCTTGGCCGCGTACAGGCCGGCATCGGCATCGGCCAGCAACTGTTCGGCGCTGGCCAGCGCCGGTGGATGCAGGTAGCCCACCCCCACGCTGATGCTGACCGGGCCCTCCGGCAGTGGCAGCGCTTCCACCGCCTCGCGCAGACGCTCGGCCAGTGCCAGCACACCCGACAGCGGGCTGCCAGGCACGATCACTGCGAACTCCTCACCGCCATAGCGCGCCACGCTGTCAGCCGCGCGCCCGGCGGTGGCCTGCAGCACCGCGGCCACTGCCTGCAGGCAACGGTCGCCAGCGGGATGACCGTGCTCGTCGTTGAATGCCTTGAAATGGTCGATGTCCACCAGCAGCAGGCCCAGTTCGGTGCCGCTGCGGCGCGCGCGGTTCCATTCGGCCAGCAGCAGCGTATCGAACTCACGGCGATTGGCTACGCCGGTCAGGCCGTCCTGCCGCGCCAGCTGATCCAGGCCCGCTTGACGTTCCAGCAGATCGATCTGCAGCAGCGTGCTGCGCAGGCCGAAGCCCAGCGTCGCCACCACGAAGCCGGTCACCGCCAACGGCCGCGCATGGTCCACCACCAGGGTGCCGACCACCAGCAGCAGCAGGGGCAGGATGATCGGCCCGCCCGCCTGCACCAACCGCAGCAGGCGCGGATGCAGCACGAAGCCCGGCGCGGGTGCCTGGCGCAGCGCCAGTACCGCCAACAGCAGGAACGGCAGGTCGATCAACAGATCGTTGTAGGCGCCGAACGACTGCTCGGCGGTGTAGTGATTGATGTAAAACGCCAACAGCAGATAGGACAGCGCATACAGCGCCAGCGCGCGGTAGAAGCTGCGCCGTTCAGGCGCGTCACCGGCGACCCAGCGCACCACCGCGAAAGCGGCGATGCACAGGTTCTGGATGTCGAACATGCGCTGCATGTGCGCCATCGCCTGGTCGTCAATATCGATGCGGTCGGCAAAGGACTGGGTATGCACGAAGAACAGCACGCCCAGCAGGGCGGCCATCACGCCATCGATCAGGCTGATCATCCGGCGTTCGCGACGGGCGCGGGCGAGGATGAACACCAGCGGCACGCCGTACAGCACATACAACAGCAGGCTGGCGCGCGGGGTGATGTCGGCCCGGCCAGCCCCCAGGGCGTCGGCCATGTTGAAGGCCATGCCACCGGCCCAGAGCAGCAGCGCCAGTGCAGTGGCCCGCCAGCCCAGTGCAGCGCGGTCGCGCTGGCCGCGCCACAGGCAGGCCGCGGCGGCCAGCAGAGGCGCTGCGGTCAGGAACACGAACGAGCCGCCACCGGCCGCACCCGGCCAGAACGCCACGACCACGCCGTGGCAGATCACGAACATCAGCGCCAGCACAACCAGCATGCATCCCCCATGCGCAAGGCCGTATGGCGGCACGATAGCGCGCCGCCACGCCACAGCGGCGTGATCCGCGTTGGAAAAGACGGATACGCGACAGTGGCAGCCGTCTCGCGAAATGGTTGCCCGGCGACGCTCGCGGGCCAGCCGGGAAGCCGCCCGACAGCCGCGACCTGTAAAATGCGAAAATCCCTCCCCATCCTGGCGAGCGCCTCCGCGCCGGCCACCCCAGATATCCCGTGAAAACCCCCGAAGGACTGCGCGCGCTGATCGACGACGGCGTGATCGATGAAGTGCTACGCCCGCTCAAGAGCGGCAAGGAAGCGGCCGTGTACGTGGTACGCAGCGGCAACGAGGTGCGCTGCGCGAAGGTCTACAAGGACATGGCCCAGCGCAGCTTCCAGCAGCGCGTGCAGTACCAGGAAGGCCGCAAGGTGCGCGGCAGCCGTGAGGCGCGTGCGGTGGGCAAGGCCAGCAAGTACGGCCGCAAGCAGCAGGAAACGGCCTGGAAGAACACCGAGGTGGACTCGCTGTACCTGCTGCGTGATGCCGGCGTGCGCGTGCCCGAGCCATACGGCTACTTCCACGGCGTGCTGGTGATGGAGCTGGTCACCGATGCCGACGGTTTCTCCGCCGCCCGCCTGGGCGAAGTGGAACTGGAGCCCGAACAGGCCCGCCAGTTCCACCAGACCCTGGTCCGCCAGGTGGTGCGCATGCTGTGCTGCGGCCTGATCCATGGCGATCTCTCGCCGTACAACGTGCTGGTCGGTCCCGATGGCCCGGTGGTGATCGATTTCCCCCAGGTGGTCAGTGCAGGCGGCAACAACGCCGCGCGCAGCATGCTGCTGCGGGACGTCAACAACCTCACCGCCTACTTGGGCCGTTTCGCCCCTGAACTGCTGGACAGCTGGTATGGCGAGGAAATGTGGGCGCTGTTCGAGGCTGGCAGCCTGCTGCCGGACAGCGAGCTCACCGGCACCTTTGTGCACGATGAATCTACCGTCGACCTCGACAGCGTGCGCCACGCCATCAACGATGCGCGCGAAGAAGCCCTGATCCGCCAGCAGGGCCGTGAAGCGGCGGAAGAAGACGACGACGTATAAGCGCCACGCCATGCGTGGCGGCTCGACGCTACGGACAAGCCAGAGCAGCCGAGCGTGGGCTCGGCTACAGGGTCAGGCCTTCAGTGCGCGCGCGTGGTGGGCGATGTGCTCGCCGATGAAGCTGGCGATGAAGTAGTAGCTGTGGTCGTAGCCCGGCTGCAGGCGCAGGCTCAGCGGATGGCCGGCCGCTTGGCAGGCCTGCTGCAGGCGCTGAGGCTGCAGCTGGGTCTGCAGGAACTCATCCCCCTCACCCTGGTCGACCAGCAGCGGCAGTCGCTCGCTGGCGTTGGCGATCAGCGCGGTGGCGTCCCACTGCGCCCAGTCGGCCGGGTTGTCACCGAGGTAGGCCGTGAACGCCTTCTGTCCCCACGGCACCTGGCTGGGCGCAACGATCGGCGAGAACGCCGACACGCTGCGGTAGCGTCCCGGGTTGCGCAGCGCGATCACCAGTGCACCGTGCCCCCCCATCGAATGGCCGCTGATCGCGCGTGCGTCGTTCACCGGGAAATTTGCCTCGATCAGCGCCGGCAGTTCCTGCACCACGTAGTCATGCATGCGGTAGTGCTTCGCCCACGGCGCACGGGTAGCGTTGAGATAGAAGCCCGCGCCCTTGCCCAGGTCATAGCCCTCGGCATCGGCCACGTCATCGCCGCGCGGACTGGTATCCGGGGCGACGATGATCACGCCGTGCTCCGCCGCATAGCGCTGCGCACCGGCCTTGGTAATGAAATTCTGCTCGGTGCAGGTCAGTCCGCTCAGCCAATACAGTACCGGCAGCTTCTGGCTGGCGGCCTGCGGCGGCAGGTACACGGCGAACTGCATGTCGCAGCCCAGCGTGGTCGAATGATGGCGGTAGACGTCCTGCCAGCCACCGAAACAGGCGCGGTGTTCGATGCGTTCCATGATGTTCTCCTGCGCGGTGCGTCAGCGCACGCGTGCTTCTGGTAGATGCCGACCTTGGTCGGCTTATCCACGCACGGCGTGGATGCCTTTGTTTATCAGTTCATCCAGCTGCGCCAGCAGGCGCTGCAACGGTTCGACGCCAGGCTGGCCATCAAGATTGCGATAGGCCGCCACGGCCACATCGCTGCGCGGCGGCCATTGGCCGTCAGCGCGGGCCTCATGCAGACGCGGCAGGAATACCTGCCCCAGCCACTGCTCGAACGGCATGCCGTCGTCGCTGCCGAAGGCCGAGGTCACCGCACGCGGCGGCCCCACTTCACCCACGACCCAGCCCAGCGCGCGCAGCGCCTGTTCGATCGGGGCCACCAGGGCCGCGCGCGGGTCTTCCGCACGCGGCCGGCGCAGGGCATCCAGCCAGCCCATGGCGCGCCTCAGTAATGGACCACCGAACGGATCGACTTGCCTTCATGCATCAGGTCGAAAGCTTCGTTGATCTTGTCCAGGTCCATGGTGTGGGTGACGAACGGGGCGAGCTCGATATCGCCCTTCATCGCGTCTTCGACCATGCCCGGCAGCTGGCTGCGACCCTTCACGCCACCGAACGCGGTACCCATCCACTTGCGGCCGGTGACCAGCTGGAACGGACGGGTGGAGATCTCCTGGCCCGAACCGGCCACGCCGATCACCACGCTCTGGCCCCAGCCGCGGTGGGCGCATTCCAGCGCCGCACGCATGACGTTGACGTTGCCGATGCACTCGAAGCTATGGTCCACGCCCCAGGTGGTCATTTCAACAATGACCTGCTGGATCGGCTTGTCATGATCCTTCGGGTTGATGCAGTCGGTGGCGCCGAATTCGCGGGCCAGCTCGAACTTGGACGGGTTGGTATCCACCGCGATGATGCGGCCGGCCTTGGCCTGGCGCGCGCCCTGGATCACCGCCAGGCCGATGCCGCCCAGACCGAACACGGCCACGCTGTCGCCTTCCTGCACCTTGGCGGTGTTGTGCACCGCGCCGATGCCGGTGGTGACGCCGCAACCGAGCAGGCAGACGTGCTCAGGGTTCGCGTCCGGGTTGATCTTCGCCAGCGACACCTCGGCAACGACGGTGTATTCGCTGAAGGTCGAGCAGCCCATGTAGTGGTAGATCGGCTCGCCGTTGTAGCTGAAGCGGCTGGTGCCATCGGGCATCACGCCCTTGCCCTGGGTGGCACGCACCGACACGCACAGATTGGTCTTGCCGCTCTTGCAGAACAGGCACTCACCACACTCGGCGGTGTACAGCGGAATCACGTGGTCGCCCGGCTTCACGCTGGTCACGCCCTCGCCCACTTCCACCACGATGCCGGCGCCTTCATGGCCCAGCACCACCGGGAACAGGCCTTCCGGATCATCGCCGGACAGGGTGAACGCATCGGTGTGGCAGACACCGGTGTGGGTGATCTTGACCAGCACTTCGCCCTGCTTCGGCGAGGCAACGTCGATCTCGACGATCTGCAGCGGCTGACCGGGACCAAAGGCGACGGCGGCACGGGATTTCATGATGGCACTCTCCAAAAAGGACTTGCGGAAAACAGGATGCGCGGCGCTGTGTCGCGCCGTCGTTCATTTCAGGTACGAGCGGATCAACGCGCTCATGTCGCGCACGCGTTCGGCGCGTTGTTCATCGGAAGCGGCAGGCTGGCCGAACTCCTCGCGCAGGTGCGCTTCCATCACTTCGGACATCAGGCCGTTGACCGCCCCGCGGATGGCGGCGATCTGCTGCAGCACGGGCCCGCAGTCGGCGCCGGCTCCCAGCGCGCGGTCCAGCGCATCGCACTGGCCACGGATGCGGCGCACGCGGGCGAGCACCTTCTTTTTTTCGTCGGGGGAGTGCGGCATGGGAGGCCAGCCTCGGAACTATACTGGGGGATAGTATACAGACAGCTGCCGCCACCTCAATCCCGTATCAATCGAATGCCCCCTCTGCAGCCAACCGGGTCAGCTCCTCCACCACGTACCGCACCTTCGGCCGCAGGTGCCGGGTCTGCGGCCATAGCGCGTGGATATCCACGTGATGCTGCGTGCAATGGTCCATCACCGACTGCAATGCACCCGATTCCAGATGATGACGCACCAGTGACATCGGCATCTGGCAGATTCCCAACCCGGCGATGGCACCCTCGATCACGGCATCGCCATCGTTGAGCTGGTGCGTGGCACTGGGGATGAAGCTGCCGTTGGTGCCCTCGCTGCCGATCCGCCATGCCACCGACTGGCCATGACGGAAGCCGACCACGCTGCGATGGCCCCGCAGCTCGTCCAGCGTCTGCGGCACACCAAAGGCCTGCAGGTAAGCCGGCGACGCACAAGTCACCAGCCGCTGGCTGGCCAGCTTGCGCGCGACCAGATGCTCGGCATGGTGCAGGCCGCCGAAACGGATCAGCAGGTCGATGCCTTCCTCCAGCGGATCGACGAAGTGATCGGTGAAGGTCATCGTCAACTGCAGGTCCGGATACTGCTGGCACATTTTCAGCAGCACCGGCAGCACCACCAGCCGCCCGAACGAGGACGGCATGTCGATGCGCAGGCGGCCGCTCGGCAGATGCGCAGCCGAGCCCAGGCAGGCTTCGGCTGCCGCGATTTCATCCAGCGCCGCCGCGCACGAGGCGTAGTACGCCTCGCCATCGGTGGTCAGCGCAATGCGCCGGGTGGTGCGATGGAACAGGCGCACCCCCAGCCGCGCTTCCAGCCGGGCAATGGCCTTGCCGACCGCCGAGCGCGAGATGCCCAGCGCATCGGCCGCTTCGGTGAAGGTGGCCGAGCGCGCCGTGGTGACGAAGGTCGCCAGGCCATTCAGGGATTCGACGGGAAGCATCGGCGGACTCACTCATTGGGGACAGATAGTCCCGCTTGACGGGAAATTTACCGTCTTTATGCGCCTGCATGTCAACTCCATCATGGCGGTGTCGCGCCGCTGGCGCCCTCCCCCGCTCCGAGATGACTGACATGACCTCTCCCCTCTTCCACCCCTACGACCTGGCCGGAACACCACTGCGCAACCGCATCGCGATGGCGCCGATGACCCGCGCCCGCAACCCCGGTGCGGTCGCCAACGAACTCACTGCGCAGTACTACCGGCAACGTGCCAGCGCCGGCCTGATCATCAGCGAAGGCACGCCGGTGTCGGCGCAGGGCCAGGGCTATATCGACGTGCCGGGCATCTGGTCCGCTGAACAGGTCGCCGGCTGGAAGCTTGTCACCGACGCCGTACACGCTGCGCAGGGCGCGATCTTCGCCCAGCTGTGGCACGTCGGACGCATGTCACACAGCTCGCTGCAGCCCGACGGCGGCCAGCCGGTCAGCGCCGGCACGCGACCGGTGGCGAGCGATCCGAAGAACACCTCGTTCGTGTATCTGGACGACGGCAGCCGTGGCCATGCCGATCCGACGCCGCCGCGCGCGCTGCGCACCGACGAAGTGCCGGGTATCGTCAGCGACTTCGTACGCGGCGCTGAAAATGCCATCGCCGCCGGCTTCGATGGCATCGAGCTGCATGCTGCCAACGGCTATCTGTTCGAACAGTTCCTCAACCCGGTCACCAATGATCGGCAGGATCTCTACGGTGGTTCACTACGCAACCGCGCACGGCTGATCCTGGACACCGTGGATGCGATGGCCTCGCGCATCGGCGCGCACCGCATTGGCGTGCGCCTGGCGCCGAACAGCCAGACCTTCGACATGCCGGCCTATGCAGAGAACGAAGCCAGCTATCTTTATCTGGCCGAAGCGCTTGGCAAGCGCGGGCTGGCGTATGTGCATCTGAACGACAACTACCTGCGCGGCGCGCCCGTCATCGGCGAAGCGTTCCTGAAGACCTTCAAGCAGAGCTACGGCGGCACCGTGATCCACGCCGGTGGGCTCACACGTGAGCGTGCTCTGCGCCTGGTCGAGGACGGCGTCATCGACCTCGCCGCGTTTGGCCAGCCGTTCATCGCCAACCCGGATCTGGTCGAGCGCCTGCAGCGCGATGTACCGCTGGCCGTGCCCGATCGCAGCACCTATTACGGTGGCGGCGTCGAAGGCTACCTCGACTACCCGCTCGCACAGTAGATCCACGCCACGCGTGGATGCGGTGCATCGGCAGCCGCCGGTGTGCCGCGCCTTGCTGCAGCCAGACCGCAAGCGCATCGTTGTCCGGCATCCCATCGGCCATCCTCCATGCTCCCCTCAGCCGCGTCTTTCATCGTCAACCTCGACGTACCCGATCTTGTAGCTGCCGAAGCCTTCTACACCCAGGCCTTCGGCCTGCACAGCGGCCGACGCCTCGGCACCGGCGCGCTGGAACTGCTCGGTGGCCCCACGCCGCTGTACCTGCTGCAGAACGACGCCGGCAGCGCAGCGACCGAAGACGGCGATGTGCGCGACTACGAGCGCCACTGGACGCCGCTGCATCTGGACTGGGTGGTGGATGACATCGAAGCCGCGGTGGTGCATGTGGTTGCGGCAGGGGCGACGCTCGAGCAGTCCGTCCGCGAGCGTCGCTGGGGCCGCATCGCCGTGCTGTCCGATCCCTTCGGCCACGGCTTCTGCCTGATCCAGTTCAGTGGCGAAGGCTACGACGCGCTGGTCGAATGAGCGGCGCGCCGCTCACCACGGCAGCGGCACCGCTTCGCCGTTGGCGCGCTCGCCGTAGTACAGCGACGGCAGCAGCCGCGACAGGAAACTGAACTCGGTATAGCAGTGCTTTAGCAGACCCAGGCCGATCGCATCGCTGGCATCGCGCTGCGGATCTTCAGTGTCCAGGCCCAGCACGAAGCGGCTGCGCAGCACGCAGCCGAACGGCGTATCGCGCGCGACGTGCAGCATCTGCCCGTCGCAGGGATCACCGTGTGCGTCCAGACGAACGTGGTCACCAAAACCGATGCGTGCGGCAATCACCGCCGAGACATCGCCCGCATCCTGCGCCGTCTGCAGACGCCCAGGTGTGAGCAGCGTGCGCGGATCATGGAACTTCAGGCGTGCCGCCACCGGCGGAATGTCGGCCAGCGATTCCACCGCATGGATGCTGGCGCCATGGTAACTGCGCCCACGCTGCCAGGCCGCGTCCCAGCCACGATGCTCGACATGGTCCAGCGGGTGCCACCAGCGGATGTGCTGGGTGGTCTCGAAGAAGGTGAACCACCAGTCCAGCATGCGGCCCTTGCAGCCATGCAGATCGGTGCGCACTGCGACCAGCAGGGTGCCGTCTTCACGGCGCTGGATGCCGGTTTCCAGGTGCATCGGCGCCGGGTCGAGCAGATCGTGGTGGTCCAGCCAGGCGTGAGCGTTGGCGACGGTGTCCATGGTGAATCC
Organism: Stenotrophomonas sp. LMG 10879; assembly: GCF_002750935.1. Lineage (NCBI taxonomy): Bacteria > Pseudomonadati > Pseudomonadota > Gammaproteobacteria > Lysobacterales > Lysobacteraceae > Stenotrophomonas > Stenotrophomonas sp. LMG 10879. The sequence goes on along the minus strand of NZ_PEJT01000011.1, from coordinate 74,145 downwards.
TTGGGGAGGTGAAGCCCGGACAATACGGAAACGCATTCCGTTTCGCAATTATCGAAATGCGCTAGAATGTGCGCAATGATCGCTACTGCGCCTCCTGATCCGATCGCACCACCCCGTCGCCGCGGGCGTCCAGCACGGCCAGAGGCCGACGTCCGCCATGCCGTGCTGCAGGCGACGCTGGATCTGCTGCTGGCGCAGGGCTATGAAGCGACCACCATTGAGGCGGTCGCCGCGCATGCCGGCGTGGCCAAGAAGACGGTGTACCGGCATGCCGGCAACCGTGATGAGCTGGTAGGCCTGGCGGTGCGCGAGTGGACCGATGGCTTCGCACCGCAGCTGCAACGTGATGCCCGCCACGCCGAAGACGTGCTGCCGCTGCTGCACGACATCCTGCAGGCGGTATGCGCGCAGGCATTGTCAGCACAGGCGGTGCGGGTGTTCCGGCTGTTGACCACCGACTTCCCGGGCAAGGACGCGCTGCTGCGGGCCTACCTCGACAACGGCATCGGTCGCGGCCGCGCACTGCTGGCCGATTGGCTGGCGCGGCAGCAGCAACGCGGCCTGCTGCGTGCCGGTGATCCAGAACGGATGGCGCGTCTGGTGCTGTCCATGGCCGTGGCCGAACCCCTGCGCGAGCGCGCCATCGGTGTGGTTGCCGAAGACGCATCGGTGGATGCGCATCTGCGTGACTGCCTACAGTTGATGGAGCCGATGCTGCGGGCTGCGTAGCAGGCGCCATCCAGGCATGGCAGGGCGTTGCTGCCAGAAGGTGGAGGCCGACCGTTGGTCGGCACTCATCCATCGCGCCGCAGGAAGGACCCGGCAGTAGAGCCACGCCATGCGTGGCTTCGGATCGATGCCGTGCACCCGCGCAGCTCAATCCCGTACGTACGGCATTCTGCTGTCCATCCGCTCAAAGCCGATCAGCGGCTTCAACACTGCCTGTATGTCCTCTTCACTGATGTCACCGCGGGCAATGTCATCCACGCGCGCGAACAGCGCTTCCAGCGCAGCCACCTGATCCCCACGCAACCAATCGCGATGAGTGGACAGCCAGGCCTGCAGGTTCGCACCGATATCGCCTTCCGAAAGCAGCGAATCATCTTCATCCAGTCCAACCACCGCTTCGGCCATCTTGCGGAACAGGAAATCCTGGAGGTTCGCCGCCACCAGGTCGGCGCGATCATCGTCGTGCCAGACCAGCAGTACCGGCGGCTCCGCGAAGCCTGGTGCGTTGGTCCAGAAGCAATAGTTGTCGCCGGCGCCGGTGCGTGCGAACGGCAGCAGCTTCAGGTCTTCACGCAACGGGTTGTAGTGATCTTCGGCGGTCAGGTCTTCCCAGGCCGCGCGCAGTTCATCGGGCTCGATCGGTTCGTACTCGTTCGCGTACAGCAGCACCGGCGGCTGTGCCTGTAGCTGCGGGAACACCTCACGGTACCAGCGCGGCCCCTGTTCGCCCCAGCTGAAGTGGTTGCCTGCGACGAGCTGGTGGAACAGCGGCGGAAAGGCTTGGCCGGAGGCCTGTTCGAGATCGGCGAGCGTGCTCATGGACGTCCTTGTTGGATGAGGGTGGTTACCTTAGCGCGTGCCTGCACCATCCACGCATGGCGTGGATCTACTGTGTGCAACGGCATCCACGCATGGCGTGGATCTACTGTGTGCAACGGCATCCACGCATGGCGTGGATCTACTGTGCAACGCCATCCACGCATGGCGTGGATCTACTGTGCAACGGCATCCACGCGTGGCGGGGTCAAAGTGGGCATGCGGCGATGGTCAGTAGATCCACGCCATGCGTGGATGCGACCCACCACCATTCACTCGCGCAGCATATCCACGAACGCACGCAACGCACCGGGCATCTGCCGCTGCTTCGGGTAGTACAACGCAAACCCGGCGAACGGTTCGCTCCAGTCTTCCAGCACCGCCACCAGTCGGCCATCGTCCAGATACGGGCGCGCGGTGTCTTCCAGCACATAGGCCAGGCCGATGCCATCGAGTACCGCGCCAACCACGGTGCCCTGCTCGCACAGCGTCAGCCGCCCCGGCACGTCGATCTCCAGGGTCTGGCCCTCGCGCTCGAACTGCCACTTGTACAGATGGCCGCTGGCGAAGCGGAAACGCACGCACTCATGCGCGACCAGGTCGCGCGGATGCTGCGGTGCCGGCCGGCGTCGCAGGTACTCGGGCGAGCCCACGATCAAGCCGCGCAGCGGCGGCCCCATCGGCACCGCCACCATGTCCTCGGGCACGAACTCGTGCAAGCGCACGCCGGCGTCGTAACCCTCGGCAACGATATCGACCAGACCATCGTTCTCGGTCAGCTCCACCCGTACATCCGGATGCGCGTGCAGGAAACGCGCCAGACGCGGCCCCAACTGGGTCGCCACCGCCGCCCGCGTCGCGTTGATCCGCAGCAGGCCGGCCGGAACCGCGCGGAAGTGATTCATTTCTTCCAGCGCATCGTGCACCTGGCCCAGCGCCGGCTGCAGGCGCTCCAGCAGCCGTTGTCCGGCTTCGGTCAGGGCCACGCTGCGGGTGGTCCGGTGGAACAGGCCCACCCCCAGCCGTTCCTCCAGCGCGCGGATCGCATAGCTCACCGCCGAGGTCGACAGGGCCAGTTCGGCGCCGGCGCGGCGGAAGCTGCGGTGGCGGGCGACCGCGGCGAAGGCGGCCAGGTGGGACAGATTGTCAGTGGCCATGATTGTGCAGTCTGCCTTGATGAATCATGCCGATATATGCGCTTCTTACCTTGCGGTACGGGGCGTATTGTAAAACGCCTTTCGACAAACCCGCCAAGGATTCCCCATGTCCCTCGCCCGTGGTTACGCCGCCCATACCCATACCGACCCGCTGGTACCCTTCGAGTTCGAGCGCCGCGCGGTCGGCCCGAACGATGTGCGCATCGAGATCCTGTACAGCGGCATCTGCCATTCCGACCTGCACCAGGCCCGCGACGACTGGGGTGGCTCGATCTACCCGATGGTGCCGGGCCACGAGATCATCGGCCGCGTTACCGAAGTCGGCAGCGAGGTCACCCGCTTCAAGGTCGGCGACCACGCCGGCGTCGGCTGCATGGTCGACTCCTGCCGCCACTGCGATGCCTGCGAACACGATCTGGAGCAGTACTGCGCCGAAGGTGCCACCTGGACCTACAACGGCCGTGAACGCGCCGACGGTGCCCCGACCTACGGCGGCTATTCCGACCACGTGGTGGTCGAGCAGCGCTTCGTGGTCAAGGTTTCCGAAACGCTGGACCTGAAGGCCGCCGCGCCGCTGCTGTGCGCGGGCATCACCACCTGGTCACCGCTGCGCCACTGGAAGGTCGGCCCGGGCCAGAAGGTCGGCGTGATCGGTCTGGGTGGCCTCGGCCACATGGGTGTGAAGTTCGCCAAGGCACTCGGCGCGCACGTGGTGATGATCACCACCACCCCGGAAAAGGGTGCCGACGCCAAGCGCCTGGGCGCCGACGAAGTGCTGGTCTCGCGTGATGCCGCGCAGATGAAGGCGCACGCCGGCAGCTTCGACTTCCTGCTCAACACCATCCCGGTCGGCCATGACACCAACCCGTACATGGGCCTGCTCAAGCGTGAGGCGACCATGTGCCTGGTCGGCGTGTTGACCGAACTGGACCCGCCGCTGACCGGTGGCAGCGTGATCTTCGGTCGCAAGCACCTGACCGGCTCGGCGATCGGCGGCATGGCCGAAACCCAGGAAATGATGGACTTCTGTGCCGAGCACGGCATCGTCAGCGACGTCGAGATGATCGACATCAAGAACGTCAACGAAGCCTGGGAGCGCATGGCGAAGAACGATGTGCGCTACCGCTTCGTGATCGACATGGCGACGATGAACAACGCCGCCTGATCCAAGGCGGATGTGGAAACGAAAAACCCCGGCAATGCCGGGGTTTTTTCATTCCTGACGGTAGCGCCGGGCCCGCGTCAGTAAGCGAACTCGCGGAACACCGGATCCACATCGCCGTGCCAGCGGCCATGGAACAGCGCCAGCTTGCGCTCGGCCGGGGTCAGGCCGGACTCGACGATTTCCTGCAGCACGTCCAGGAACTTGCTTTCATCCTGGCCATCGGCATTGTGCGCCGCACGGCGCTTCAGCCCTTCCACGGAAATCTTCACCGCTTCGCGCGCCAGATCGCGCACGGTGCCATTGCGGAACGGCAGGTTCATCGCATGCTTGGGCACCCCATCACGCAGCGCATGGCGTTCAACCAGGCTGAAGTCGCGCACCAGGTCCCACGCCGCATCCAGTGCGGTGTCGTCGTACAGCAGACCCACCCAGAAGGCCGGCAGCGCGCACAGGCGGCTCCACGGGCCACCATCGGCACCGCGCATTTCCAGGTACTTCTTCAGGCGTACTTCCGGGAACGCGGTGGTGGTGTGGTCCGACCAGTCGCGCAGCGTCGGCAGCTGGCCCGGCAGTACCGGCAGCTTGCCCTGCATGAAATCGCGGAAGCTCTGCCCGCTGGCATCGTGATAGATGCCGTCGCGGTAGGAGAAATACATCGGCACGTCGAGCAGGTAGTCGACGTAGCGCTCGTAACCGAAGCCGTCCTCGAACACGAAGTCGAGCATGCCGGTACGGTCGGCATCGGTGTCGGTCCAGATGTGCGAGCGGTAGCTGAGGTAGCCGTTCGGCTTGCCCTCGGTGAACGGCGAGTCGGCGAACAGGGCGGTGGCGATCGGCTGCAGTGCCAACGACACGCGGAACTTCTTCACCATGTCCGCTTCGCTGGCGTAATCCAGGTTCACCTGCACGGTGCAGGTGCGGGTCATCATGTCCAGGCCCAGCGAACCGACCTTGGGCATGTACGAACGCATGATCTTGTAGCGGCCCTTGGGCATCCACGGCATTTCATCGCGCGTCCACTTCGGCTGGAAGCCCATGCCGAGGAAGCCCAGCTGCAGTTCGCCGGCCACCTGCGCCACTTCATTGAGGTGGGTGCCGGTTTCCACGCAGGTCTGGTGGATGGTCTCCAGCGCCGCACCGGACAGCTCCAGCTGGCCCGCGGGTTCCAGCGTCACCGAGGCGCCATCACGCAGCAGGGCGATGGTATTGCCGTTTTCCTGCACCGGCGTCCAGCCGAAACGGACCAGGCCGTTGAGCAGTGCCTCGATGCCGCGATCGCCATCGAAGGTCGGCGGACGCAGGTCATCCAGGCGGAACCCGAACTTCTCGTGCTCGGTACCGATGCGCCACTGCGAACGGGGCTTCTCGCCGGAGGCGATCTCCGCCACAAGTTGCGCGCGGTCGGTAATGGGCGTATCGGCGACGTGGCTGGGGCTCGACAAGGGGGTGGCTCGCTGGACGGTGGCAGGGGATGTGGGGCTGGGAGCCTTGCATCGCAAGGGCGCACTATAGCGTGGCGGCTCGTTACGTCATGCGACGGTGACGGGTTTCAGCATCCTACCGACGCCCTCTTGACCCTCGTACACTCAGGGCCATGAGCCGCCATTCACGACATCCTGAACTGCATCGCGCCGACCGCGTCGGCTGGCTGCGTGCCGCCGTGCTGGGCGCCAACGATGGCATCGTCTCGGTGGCCGGCCTGGTGGTCGGCGTTGCTGCCAGCGGCGCCTCGGCCAGCACGATCCTGGCCACCGGCGTGGCCGGCACCGTGGCCGGTGCGATGTCGATGGCCGCCGGCGAGTATGTGTCGGTGCAGACCCAGGCCGATACCGAGAATGCCGATCTGGCGATGGAGAAGCGCGAGCTGCACGAAGACCCGCACAGCGAACTGGACGAGCTGACCGCGATCTACCGCCGCCGCGGCCTGGAGCCTGCGCTGGCGCGCCAGGTCGCCGAGCAGCTGACCGCCCACGACGCGCTGGGCGCCCATGCACGCGACGAACTGGGTATCACCGATGAACTGCGGGCGCGGCCGCTGCAGGCCGCACTGGCCTCGGCCGGTGCCTTCACCTGTGGTGCTGCCCTGCCGGTGCTGACCGCGCTGCTGGCACCGGTACAGACCGTCGCCACCGCCACGACGGTCAGCACGCTGGCCGGCCTGTGCCTGACCGGCGCGATGGCGGCGTGGGCCGGGGGTGCATCACCGATGCGCGGTGCCCTGCGCGTGATGTTCTGGGGTGCGCTGGCGATGGCAGCCGCAGCGGGTGTCGGCCGCCTGCTCGGCGCGCACGTCGTATGACCGGCATGCCCCCAACCGCCACCGCCCTGCTGGCGGAGATGGCCAGCCTGGCCGGCTGCCAACGCGCCGAAGGCTACGCCTGCATCACCGCCCGCCGCGAGCATGGCGCCAGCTCGGTGGAGATACCGCAGCCGCAGTTCGCGATCCTGCTGGAAGGCCGCAAGCAGGTGCGTACCGCACACCAGTCACTGACCTTCGTCCCGGGCGACATCCTGCTGATCACCCAGCGTTGCCGCATCGACGTGGTCAACACACCCGACCCGCAGACCGGCCGCTACCTCAGCGCGATCGTGCCGCTGTGCACGGAAGTACTGGCGGCGGCGCGCACGCTGTGGAGCGAAGCCTTGCCGACGGCCGGACCGACGCTGGCACGGCAGGCGTTGAACGATCACGCCACGGCGCTGCGCAGCTGGCGGCAGTCGTTGCAGGATGGCCGCTACAGCGAAGCACGGCTGGCGCTGGCCACGCTGGTGCTGGCGTGGTGCCGGCAGGGCCACGGCAACCTGTTGTTGCCGCACGCACCGACGCTGGGCGAACAGATCCGCGACCGCATCGCCGCCGAACCGGCACGCGACTGGCAGTCGCGCGACGTTGAAGCACACTTCGCGCTGAGCGGTGCGACCCTGCGGCGGCGGTTGGCGGCTGAAGCCACCAGCCTGCGCCAGCTGTTGACCGAAGCGCGCCTGGCCCACGGCATGCAGCTGCTGTACACCACCGATCTGCCGCTGAAGACCGTGGCCGCGCGCGCGGGGTATCGTTCTGCAGCGAGCTTCAGCAAGCGCTTCGCCGAGCAGTACGGGCTCGCTCCTAGCGACATCTAGGGGTGTTCGGCAGGGCTGCGCCCTGCACCCGCAGAGGCAATGGCAACAGCCGAAGCAACAGCAACAGCGTGCATTCCGTGGGATGGCGCGGCGGTGTCGGAGTGCGGGGACGCCGCAAGTACGTCCCTGTAGGCTTGGCAGCCGCATCCATGCGGCTGACACCCCGCACTCCGACACCGCCCCACCCCTGACAGTTTCCCGGTGACCCAGTAGATCCACGCCATGCGTGGATGATTTCCTCCAATTCCATTCGATTCATTTCGATGATTCCGAATTGAATTCGAAGAGCATCCACGCACGGCGTGGATCCATGTGTCGACCAAGGTCGACACCCACCAAGAGCAGGTCATGCCATCCCAACGGATCGCGGAAATCTGTCGAAGGCGGGGTGGGTCCGGTTGCGGGGGCGTAAGCGCCATGGATGGCGCGACCGAGCTTACAGGGACGTACTTGCAGCGTCCCCCGCAACCGGACCCACCCCGCCTCCCCACAGGAAGCCCGCTTCTGCTGTTGCTCCGGCCGTTGCCGTTGCCGTTGCTGTTGCTTCTGCGGGTGCAGGGCGCAGCCCTGCCGATAACCCCCCTTGAGCATTCCGCGCAGTGGTTTGAGCGCCGCACGCACGCGCAACGCGGCACGCTGTGCGCACCGGGCCTGCCCATCACGCATCGAGAAGAACCACCATGACCCTGCGCCACCTGCCGCTGCGCACCGCCCTGCTGCTGGCCCTGTCCTCCCTGCCGCTGGCCGCGCTGGCCGAGGCCACCTCGCCCGCTCCCACCCAACAGGTGCCGGGCGTGCAGCACCAGCGCATCGGTGCGCTGCAGGTCACCGCCCTGTTCGATGGCGTGGTCGCGCTCGGCCGGCAGGAAGTGGTGGATGTGCCGCCAACCCTGGTCAGCCGCCTGCTCGAAGGCCGCTACGTGCCCGAAGACAAGAAAGGCCTGCAGACCGCGATCAACGCCTTCCTGGTGCGTCAGGGCAAGCACCTGACCCTGGTCGATGCCGGCACCGCGCAGTGCTTCGGCCCTGACCAGGGCCAGGTGCTGGGCAACCTTCGTGCGGCGGGCGTGGACCCGGCCGAGATCGATGAGGTGCTGCTGACCCACGCCCATCCCGATCACCTGTGCGGCATCCTCGATGCGCAGGGCAAGCCTGCCTATCCGAATGCGACGGTGTGGTTGTCCAAGGCCGATGCCCGCTACTGGCTCGACCCGGCCAGCGAAGCCACGGCGCCGCAAGGCGTGCGCTTCGCCTTCGCGCTGGCACGCAATGCGGTGGCGCCGTACCAGACCGCCGGTCGCCTGCACACCTTCCAGCCTGGCGACGCCCTGCCCGGCCACGCGGTGGCGATGGATACCCACGGCCACACGCCGGGGCATGTGTCCTATCGCTTCGACAGCCAGGGGCAGTCACTGCTGGTGTGGGGCGACGTGCTGCATTTCCATGCCGTGCAGTTCGCGCACCCGGAAGCGGCATTCGAGGCCGATTCGGACCGCAAGGCGGCTACGGCCAGCCGTCGCAGCGTGCTGCAGGAAGCCACCGCCAAGGGCTGGTGGGTGGCCGGCGCGCACCTGCCCTTCCCCGGGCTGGGTCACGTACGCAGCGAGGGCAAGGCCTATGCGTGGGTGCCGGCGGAGTTCTCGCCGTTGAAATGACCCCGTGTAGAGCCGAGCCCGTGCTCGGCCATCAGGGTCTCGCCGCGCTACGCGCGGCAGCCGAGCGCGGGCTCGGCTCTACAAAAGTGTCGCCGGGCAAGGCCCGGCGCCCTGTTCCTTATTCCAGCCCCAGCCAACCGCCGATGATGCCGCGGGCTTCATCCACGCCGGTACGGGCGGCGCCAGAGAACACCTGCACGCTGACCGTATCGCCGAACGACGAATGCAGTTCCTTGCGTACCTTCTGCAGGGTCTGCATCTGCTGGCTGCGGCTCAGCTTGTCGGCCTTGGTCAGCAGCGCATGCGCCGGCAGGCCACGCTGCACGGCGTAGGCCAGCATCTGCCGGTCGTAGTCCTTCAGCGGATGGCGGATGTCCATCACCACCACCAGGCCCTTCAAGGCATCGCGGGTGCGGAAGTAGCGGTCGATGAAGGCCTGCCAGTGCGCCTGCAGGTCCAGCGGCACCTTGGCGTAGCCGTAACCGGGCAGATCGACCAGATGGGCGTCCGGGGTAACCTGGAAGAACACCAGCTGCTGGGTCCGGCCAGGGGTCTTGGAGACCCGGGCCAGGCTGTTCTGGCGGGTCAGCGCGTTGAGCGCGCTGGACTTGCCGGCGTTGGAGCGACCCGCAAAGGCCACTTCGGAACCTTCATCGGGCGGCAGCTGCCCCATGTTGTGGGCAGAGAGGTGGTATTGGGCGCGTTCGATGAGCAATGACATGCGCATAGGATCGCATGTTGCGGCGCCGCGCGCCCGGCCCGGGGCCTTCCAGCGGGAAAATGCTGCACTGCTGCGTTGACCGTGTACGGAAACGGCGTTGATAATCCGGGCGATGCCGGCCGCCGCCGCCCGGCCGGTCCATACGGAGCTTCAGCATGCGCCACGCTCGCGTTCTTGCCGTATCCGCCCTTGCTACTGCCGTTGTTGCCGCTGCTGCCTTCGCGCAGACCACGCTGACCCCGCTGCCCGACAACGGCCCGATCAGGACCGCCTCGCTCGAGGTGGATTTCAGCAAGACCACCTGGGGCGATGCCAAGGCCGGCCAGACCAAGGCCACCGCGTGTGCCGCCTGCCATGGTGCCGACGGCAATTCCACGGTGGAGATGTATCCCAGCATCGCCGGCCAGAGCGAGCGCTACGTCGCCCAGCAGATGGCCCTGATCGCCAACGGCCAGCGCAGTTCCGGCGCCGCCGTGGCGATGGTGCCGTTCGTGCAGAACCTCACCCCGCAGGACATGCGCGATATCGGTGCATTCTTCGCCACCCAGAAGGCCAACGCCGGCATCGCCGACGACACCCTGGTGGCCGAGGGCCCGTACAAGGGCATGAAGTTCTACCAGATCGGCCAGCAGCTTTATCGCGGCGGCGACGCCCAGCGCGGGCTGCCGGCCTGCATGGCCTGCCACGGCCCCAGCGGCGCCGGCAACCCCGGCCCGGCCTACCCGCACATCGGCGGCCAGCACGCCAGTTATGTCGCCCGGCGCCTGCAGGAATACCAGGCCGGGCAGACCAACGAGACCGACAAGGCGCACTTCCAGATCATGGCCACGGTGGCGCAGAAGCTGACCGAGCAGGAGGTGCAGGCCCTTTCCAGCTACCTGCAGGGCCTGCACAACAAGGCCGACGACCTCGCCGCCGAAGGCGCTTCGACGCGACCGGCCGCCGCCCCCTGACCGCCACTGGTCGGCGCGGGTCGCCACGACGGCTCGCCGCTGCGGTATGTTTCCTTCACGCCGGCGGCTGCGCCGGCGTTGTCATTTTCAACGGAGATGCGTGTCGATGAGGTTGATTCCCCGCCTTCTGCTGTCCCTGCTGGTGCTGCTGCCGTTGGCGGCCTGCGCCGCCACCCCCGCCAACGCCCCGCTGGTCGAAGGCAAAGACTACGAGCGCATCGCCCAGCCTGGCCCGTTCCAGCCGCTGGCCGGCAAGATCGAAGTGGTCGAGGTGTTCGGCTACACCTGCCCGCACTGCGCCCATTTCGAACCGCAGTTGGCTGCTTGGGCCGCCAAGCTGCCGGCCGACGTGCGCTTCACCCCGGTCCCGGCCGCCTTCGGCGGTACCTGGGATGCCTGGGCCCTGGCCTACTACGCCGCCGACGAAGTGGGCGTAGCCAAGCGCAGCCACGCCGCCGTGTTCAAGGCCCTGCACGATGACGGCACGCTGCCGATGCAGAACGTCTCGGCCGATGAGCTCGCCAGCTTCTACAAGGCCTACGGCGTGACCCCGGAGCGCTACACGCAGGCCCTGCGCGGCGAAGCGGTACAGAAAAAGGTCGATGCCGCCCGTGCCTTCGCCCAGCGCACCCAGGTGCCGGGCACCCCGGCCATCATCATCAATGGCCAGTACCTGGTGCGTGGCAAGAGCTTCGACGACCAGCTGCGCATCGCCTCGGCGCTGATCGCCCAGGCCCGCGCTGCCCGCGGCCGCTGAACCAACTCACACCATCGACACGGCGCTGTCGCCGCCGCATGTCATCATTTCCCTCTGGCCGGTGCCTGACGCCGGCCCCACCTTTCCAGATGCTGGAGACGTTTCCATGAAGACCCGTTTCGCCGCCCTCGCCCTCGCAGCGCTGCTGCCGATCCTGGCCGCCTGCAAGGCCGACGACGGCACCACCAATACCTCCGCCCCGGCAGAACCGGCCGCGGCCCCGGCCAGCACCGAACCGGCCGCGCCGGCGGCAGGCAGCGAAGCCGCTGCACCGGCTGCCGAAGGTGACAAGACCGCCGCCAGCGCCGCCCCTGCCCCGACCACCGCCGCGCTGACCGGCCCGGCCCCGGTGGAAGGCGCCGATTACCAGCTGATCCCGAACGGCCAGCCGTTCCAGCCGGCGGCCGGCAAGGTCGAAGTGGTCGAGATCTTCGGTTACGTCTGCCCGGCCTGTGCCGCGTTCCAGCCGCTGGTCGGCCCGTGGAAGGCTGGCCTGCCGGGCGATGTGAACTTCGTCTACGTGCCGGCCATGTTCGGCGGCACCTGGGACAACTACGCCCGTGCCTTCTACGCCGCGCAGACCCTGGGCGTGCAGGAGAAGACCCACGAAGCGCTGTACTCGGCCATCCACTCGCAGAAGACCCTGAAGGGTGAGCGCGGTGCTGATTCGGTCGAAGACATCGCCAAGTTCTACGGTGCCTACGGCGTCGATCCGAAGCAGTTCGCCGCCACCATGGGCAGCTTCGCGGTCAATGCCAAGACCAACTCGGCCAAGCAGTTCGCCCAGCGCAGCCAGATCAGCGGCACGCCGTCGATCATCGTCAACGGCAAGTACCTGGTAAAGGGCAAGAGCTTCCCGGACATGCTGCGCATTGCCGACCACCTGATCGCCCGCGAACGCGGTGCGGCCCAGGCTCACTGATCAAAGAGACGTTTTCCCGGCCGTGACTTCCCCCACAACACGGACCCTGCGCTTGCTGACGGCCAACATCCAGGCCGGCTCGAGTACCCGCCGCTACAGCGACTATGTGACCCGCAGCTGGTCACATGCGCTGCCGGCGGGTCGCAAGCGCAGCAGCCTTGACGCGATTGCCACTCTGGCGCGCGGTCATGACATCGTCGGCCTGCAGGAGGCCGACCCCGGCAGCCTGCGCTCGGGCTTCACCAACCAGACCCATTACCTGGCCCAGCGCGCCGGCTTCAATTACTGGAGCCACCAGCCGAACCGGCGCATGGGCGGCGTCGCCTCCAGCGCCAACGGCCTGCTGAGCAAGCTGGAACCGGTGGAAGTGCAGGACCACGCCCTGCCCGGCCGTATCGGCGGGCGCGGCGTGCTGCTGGCCAAGTTCGGCGATGGTCGTGATGGCCTGGCGGTTGCGGTAGCGCATCTGTCGCTGGGCGCAGGTTCGCGGATGGCCCAGCTCGGTTTCATCGCCGAGCTGTTGTCCGACCATCCCAATGCGGTGCTGATGGGCGACTTCAACTGCCTGGCCGAACGGCCGGAAATGCAGGTGCTGTACCAGAAGACCCGCCTGCAGCCGCCGGGCTGCATCGTGCCGACCTTCCCCAGCTGGCGCCCCGACCGCGCCATCGACCACATCCTGGTCAGCAGCGGTCTGCAGACCCGCAATGTGGAAGCGGTGCCGGCCGCGTTCTCCGACCATCTGGCCCTGGCGATGGCGATCGACGTCCCCGCCGACGCCCTGCGCTAACGCTGCCGCTGCGCTCGCCGGGCATGGCCCGGCGCTACCGACCCTGGTAGGGGCCAACCTTGGTTGGCACGCTACCCTGGTGGGTGCAGACCCCGTTGGCAGGCTGACCTGGTGGGTGCGGACCGTTGGTCCGCACGCTCTCCGCCGGGCCTGGCCCGCGCTACCCCGCCTGCGCCACCGGCACCTTCAACCGCCTTGCCGTCATCGTGCTGCCCACCGAAGCCAGCACCGTGCAGCCGATGGCCAGCCACTGCAGGCCATGCAGGTGCTCGTGCAGCAGCAGCATCGCCCACAGCGCGGCCACTGCCGGTTCCATGCTGATCAGGATCCCGAAGGTCTCCTTCGGCAGGCGCTTGAGCGCCATCATCTCCAGTGACATCGGGATCGCGCTGGACACCAGCGCCACCACCAGCCCGGCCAGCAGGATCTTCGGCTCCAGCAACGCCGCGCCGGCATGCACCACGCCCACCGGCACCACCACCAGCGACGCAGCCAGCAGCCCCAGCGACACAGAATGCCCCGCGTGCAGGTGGCCGGCGCGCTTGCCGAACACGATGTACAGGCCCCAGCAGGCCGCCGCGCCCATGGCGTACAGCACGCCCACCGGGTCCAGTGCCGGGCCGCCGCCGATCGGCAGCAGCAACAGCAGCCCGACCGCCGCACAGCCCACCCAGAGGAAATCGATCGGCCGTCGCGACGACAGCATCGCCACCGTCAGCGGGCCAGTGAATTCGATGGCCACCGCGATGCCGAACGGGATCGTGCGCAAGGCCATGTAGAACAACAGGTTCATCAGGCCCAGGGTGAGGCCGTAGCGCAGGATCGTGATCGCATCCACGCGGCTGGTCTTCCAGCGCCACGGCCGCCAGAACAGCAGCAGCAACAGCGCCGAGAAGCCCACGCGCAGCGCGCTGGTGCCCTGCGCACCGATCAACGGAAACAGCTGCTTGGCATAGGAGGTACCGATGGCCAGTGCGGTGACCGAGCCGAGCACCGCCAGCGCCGGCAACATCAGCGCGATTCGAGAAGTCTGCATGCCGCCAGTCTATTGCGCCGGCGGCGAGCACTTGGCTCAATTGACGGCCCGTCCGTGCAACTTCTGCTCACCATGGCCACCGCCCCCGTGCTGGACAGCTTCGACCGCGCCATCCTCGCCCTGCTGCAGCAGGACAACACCCTGCCGCAGCGGCAGATCGCCGAAGCCGTGCACCTGTCGACCCCGGCCGTGCAGCGGCGGATCAAGCGCCTGCAGGACAGCGGCGTGATCGCCGCCAATGTGGCGGTGATCGATGCCGCGAAGATCGGCCGGCCGCTGACCATCATCGTCGAGGTGCGCGTGGTCAGCGAGCAGCGCGAAAAGGTCGCCCCGTTCCGCCGCCGCGTGCAGGACGATCCTGCCGTGCAGCAGTGTTACTCGATCACCGGTGATGGCGATTTCCTGCTGCTGCTCTCGGCGGCATCGATGGAAGAGTACGAGGCGATCACCGAGCGCTTGTTCGGTGCCGATGACAACATCGAGCGCTTCCGCACGTCGGTGGCGCTGGGCACGTTGAAGCGCGGCTTCGACGTGCCGTTGGCAGCGCTTCTGTAGAGTCGAGCCATGCTCGACTGCTTTTCCCTGGCGTATCCCCAAGAACCGAAGCCGTCGAGCATGGCTCGACTCTACGTTCGGAGACCATGAATACACTGCACTCGCCCGCCCATCGCCTGCGCCGCTGGCTCCTGCGTGGCCTTTGCCTGGCCATTGCCATCATCGCGGCGATGGCCTTCTGGAACAGCCCGTGGGCCGCCGCACCGAAGATGCTGTGGACACTCTCGCGCATGCCGCCGGCCACGCAGCTGCCGGTGCCGGTGGACGGCGTCCGCCCGCGCCAGATCGCCGATACCTTCGGTGCGCCGCGCGGTCGCGACCGCAGCCATGCCGGCATCGACATCTTCGGCAAGCGCGGCACGCCGGTGCGCAGTGCTACCCCCGGTGTTGTCGCCGACATCCGCGACAGCGGCCTCGGTGGCCGCCAGGTCTGGGTCATCGGCCCGGGACGCGAGCGCTATTACTACGCACACCTGGAAGACTGGGCCGATGGCCTGGCGCGCGGACAGGTGGTGCAACCCGGCGACCTGCTCGGCCATGTCGGCGACAGCGGCAACGCCAAGGGCACGCCGCCCCATCTGCATTGGGGCATCTACGGGAAAGACGGGGCTCGCGATCCGCTGCCGCTGCTGCGCTGAGCTGCCTCGCAGAGTCACACGTTGCCGACCGCTGCCAGGCAGTTCTGCAAGCTCGACTCTTCACCTGCATGCCCCCATCATCAACCGCAGTGACAGGGAGAGCACGCCGATGGCCGCACTTGGTCGCACCCCGCTGCTGATCACCATCATGCTGCTGGCCACGGGCTGCAGCACGCTGCAGGCGCCGCGCGAGCCGATATGCGCGCAGATGCTCGCCTTCGCCAACAGCACGCCGGTGGGCGCCAGCCAGTCGATCGAACTGGTTACTGACTGGAACACGTGGAGCAAGGGCTGCACGCACGAGGGCAATCCGGCAGGCAAGCGCTTCTGCGATTGGCTGCTTGCCCATTCCTCCACCGAATTCGCCTCGGCCAACATCCGCAGCGCGATGGCCTGCCTGGACCCCGGCGCCCGCTATGCCGGACCGGTGCGTACCACGCCCGAGTACCTGACCGGCAGGATCCATGTGTCCGACATCCGTGGGCTCAAGCGGAACGTGAGGATCTCCATCGAATATGCCGACGGCATCGAGGGCCAATTGCCGCGCCTGAATATCCTTGCTGAACGCTTGGCTCCCGACGAATAGTCCTGTCGCGCGGAACGCGGCACAGCCGCTGGCCCATTTGTAAATGGAAACAATTCCCATTACGATATTCGCGTTTTCCGGGCAGCCAGGACGGTTCGTCCGTCCTCGCATTGCCCAGCCACCGCCCTGAAACGCAGGGCTTCGCCAGCGGCGTGAGATCCCCACCAGCCGCGGCGCCAGACCATCCGGGAAGCCGGTCGGACGCACGCACGTGCCCGTCCAGGAACCTTGATGAACCGTTCAACCTCCCCCCTGCTGCCGCATCGCCTGTCCGCAGCGGTGCTCTCCGCCCTGTGCCTGGCCGCCGCCCCCGCTGCCTTCGCCGAAACCGCCGCCGACCCGACCACGCTCGACAAGGTCGTGGTGAAGGGCGAGCGTGCGGAAGGCTACTCGGTGCGCCGCACCTCGGCCGGTACCCGCTTCGACCTGGCGCCGCGCGAAATCCCGCAGTCGGTCAGCATCATCAGCCATCAGCGCATCGAAGATCAGCAGCTGGACGACATCATCGACGTGCTGGGCAACACCACCGGCGTGACCAGCACGCAGTCGGACAGCGAGCGCACCGAGTTCTACGCACGCGGCTTCTACATCGATGCGTACCAGTTCGATGGCCTGCCCACGCAGATGGTGCAGAACTGGAGCTACGGCGACTCCGGCCTGGACCTGGCCCTGTACGATCGCGTGGAAGTGGTGCGCGGCGCCACCGGCCTGCTCAGTGGCGCCGGCAACCCGTCGGCATCGGTGAACCTGATCCGCAAGCACGCCGACAGCGCCGAGCTGACCGGCAGCGTGTCGGTGAACGTCGGCAGCTGGGGCCGCACCCGCACCACCGTGGACGTGGGCAGCGCACTCAACGCCAGCGGCACCGTACGCGGCCGGGTGATCGGCAGCTACCTGGACACCGATGGGCAGATGGACCGCTACAACCAGCGCAAGACACTGGGCTATGCGGTGATCGACGCCGACCTGACCCCCGATACCCAGCTCAGCGTGGGCTACGACTACCAGCAGAAACGCGCGAACGGCGCGACCTGGGGTGGCTTCCCGATGCTGTACTCCGACGGCAGCGCGACGCCGTACGACGAATCGTTCAACGCCAGCCCGAACTGGACCTACTGGGACACCACCAGCAAGCGTGCGTTCGCCACCCTGCAGCACGCCTTCAGCAATGGCTGGAAGTTCAAGATCGGCGCCACGCATGACCAGACCAAGGCCGACGACAAGCTGTTCTACCCCGCGTACAACGACTGGACCACCGGCGCGTCGAACTTCGACAAGACCACCGGTGCGGGCATTTCGCCCTCAGCCGGCTTCTACAACACCGAGCGCAAGGTCACCGGCGTGGATGGCTATGTCGACGGCCCGTTCCAGCTGTTCGGCCGCGAGCACCAGTTCATGGCCGGCCTGAGCTACAACAAGCGCGAGTACGCCAACTATGGCGACTATCAGGTAGGCGGCGCTGGCCTGCCGTGGAACCCGTTTGCCAGCTATCTGAACTGGACCGGCAACATCAGTGAGCCGAACTGGAACCCATTGGCCCTGGCCAGCGAAGGCACCATTACCCAGAAGGCCGGCTACGTCGCCGCACGGTTGTCACTGTCCGACCCGTTGAAGCTGATCATCGGCGCACGCTACACCGACTGGAAGAGCGAAGGCGAGAACGCCGACCGCTCGCACAAGGAAACCACGCCGTATGCCGGCCTCGTGTTCGACATCAACGACACCTACTCGGCGTACACCAGCTACACCGAGATCTTCCAGCCGCAGACGCTGAAGGACCGCAACGGCAGCTATCTGAACCCGGTGGATGGCAAAAGCTACGAAGTGGGCGTCAAGGGCGCCTGGTTCGACAACCGCCTGAATGCTTCGCTGGCGGTGTTCCGCATCGAACAGGACAACGTCGGCCAGATCACTGGCGAGCCGGTGCCCGGCAGCCAGAACGAATTTGCCTATCGCGCTGCACGCGGCACGGTCAGCCGTGGCTTCGAGTTCGAGTTGAACGGCGAACTGGCACCGGGCTGGAATGCCACCTTCGGTGCGTCGCGCTACGTGGCCAAGGATGCCAACGACGCCGACATCAACACCAATCTGCCGCAGACCGCACTGAAGCTGTTCACCAGCTACACCCCGCAGTCGCTGCAGGAACTGACTGTCGGTGGCGGTGCCAACTGGCAGAACCGCATCTACTACCCGGTGCCGGCCTATGGCCGTATCGAGCAGAGTGGCTACGCCCTGGTCAGTGCATTCGTGCGCTACCGCATCTCGCCGGAATTCAGCGTGCAGGCCAACCTCAACAACCTCCTGGACAAGAAGTACTACTCGCAGATCACCGGCTACGGTGCGTATGGCGATGGTCGCAACGGTTCGCTGACCTTCACCTGGTCGTTCTGAGCAGGCGCGGGGCACGATCGCCCCGCACCTGTAGAGCCGAGCCCATGCTCGGCTGCCTTTCGCAATGTTGTGGGCGATCGAGCCGAGCATGGGCTCGGCTCTACATCCACATGGGGACGCCGGGCTGAGCCCGGCGCCACCCCTTCATCAGAACCGCAGGTCCGCGCGCAGGTACCAGTAGCGGCCACGCGGGATGTCGTAGGTCGAGGCGTCATAGCCGTTCAACGAGCACGACAGGCAGATCGGCGGATCCTTGTCGAACACGTTGTTCAGGCCGGCCGTCAGCTGCAGCCCCTTCATCCAGTCGATCTTGTAGCCCACCTGCGCATCGTGGAAGGTGGTGGCGGACAGCGTGTTGGTGCCGGCGGCCTGGTTGCTGCACACCGGGAACGCCACGGCGTCACCACAGTCTTCGGTCAGTTCGGAAATGTGGCGTACCGTCCAGTTGGCGCTCCAGTTGTCCAGCGTCCAGCCGATGCTGGCGTTGCTGGTCCATTCCGGAATCGAACTGTCAGCCACTTCCACACCGGGCTTCTGCGGCTGCCGCTGGCCGGCCGCACCGGTGGCCTCATAGCGACCGACGAAGGTGTTCTTCCAGCCCAGCTTGAACTGGCCGATCGAGCTCTGCGGCAGGGTCCAGAACAGATCCACATCCCAACCATCGGTCTTGATCGAACCCAGGTTGGTCAGGCGGTTGTTGAAGCTGCTGACCGCACCGGTGCTGGCACGGGTGATGCCGTCGCAGTAGATCGGGTCCAGCGTATCCACGCACAGGTCCAGCTGGGTCTGCGCGTTGATCGCCTGGATCGCGCCATCGATGTTGTGGCGATAGAAGGTCACTTCCACGTCGAAGCGCTCCGACCACGACGCATCGTTGCCGAACCAGGGGCTCCACACGAAGCCGGCACTGAAGCTGCGCGACCGCTCCGGTTCCAGCTCGCGGTTGCCGCCGGTGGTCACCGAGATCTGCGAGTTGGCCTGCTGGAAGCCCGCCGGCACGCCCAGCGAGGCACAGTTGGCCGCACTGCCGCGCGGCGGCGTGCCACCCAGGCCGACCGAGCAGGGATCGAACAGCTGCAGGTCAGCGCGCGCAGCCGAACCGTACAGCTCACCGATCGACGGTGCGCGGAAGCCTTCGGCGTAGGTGGTACGCAGCACGAAGTCATCGGTCACCTGCCAGCGCAGGCCGTACTTGGGCGTGAACTCGCCACCGAAGGTCGAGTAATCCGAATAGCGGCCGGCCAGGCTCAGGTCCAGCTTCTTGCCCAGTGCCGAGTCGGCGAAGATCGGCACGCTCAGCTCCAGGTACGCTTCATTGACGTCGTAGGAACCGGACGTCGGCTGCGACGGTACGCCGTTGTAGTGGCCGATCACCGTCAGCGGGTCGGGCTGGTACGAGCCTTTGTACTTGCGGTGTTCGAGGCCGGTGGCGAAGGACACCGGACCGGCCGGCAGGGTGAACAGATCGCTGGACAGGTTGGCGGTGAACAGGCTCAGCTCGTTCTGGCTGCGGTCGCGCACCACCGGCTGGATCCAGCGCAGCATGTCCGGGGTGATCGAACCGGCGCCACCGAAGATGTTCAGCGGCACGCAGCCCGGCGTGGCCGCGCACACGGCCGGATCACCCAGCGCCATGTTGACGTTGTAGATGTTGTAGCTGCCGTAGTTGGTCTGCTCGGCCTTGTTCTTGCTGTACATGCCGTTGACGTCCCAGTACCAGCTGCGGTCGGCCGCCTGGAAGTTGCCGACCAGACCGGAGGCGAAGTACGTGGTGTCCACCTTCTGCTCGAACACGCGCGCGCCGCCTTCCACCGGGCGGCGACCGATCAGGCTCATGTTGTCACCCGAGACCAGGTCGAAGCCGAACGGGTTGTATGGATTGAGCGCGGACACGGTGATGTTGTCGGCCAGCGGATTGCCGGTGGCACCATCGGGGCCGAAGAACAGCGGCTCCGGGCCGGCCTGGTTGGTCGACTCGCGGCGGTTGCCCAGTGCCTTGACGTACCACTGCACGTTGTCGGTGATGTCGAAGCGGAACTGGCCGAACAGACCCTTACGCTCCGAGGGCGTCAGCACCATGTTGTATTCGGCGAAGTTGAAGCGGTCGGCGCTGGTGAAGCAGTGATAGTCATCGGTGCGCGCGCAGCCGGCGCTGCCGTCGTAGCGCGGGTTGCTCACGCCGGTATTGGGCACGATGTTCTGCACCGCGCCGGTGTTCGGGTCGGTGAACATGAAACGGCCCTGCGGAATGCCACCGCTGCCGAACGCCAGCCCGGTGCCGGGAATCGGGAAGCGCGACTGCTCGCGGTCCTTGGCAAACACCGGATCCTGCTTGGTCCAGCTGGCGCCCAGGAACAGGCTGAAGCGGTCGCCGCTCTTGCCCCAGGCCAGGTCCACGCCCTTCTGCGTGCCGTCGCCCTTGCTGTATTCACCGTAATTCAGCGTCACCTGGCCGCCATCGAAATCGCGGCGGGTGATGATGTTGACCACACCGGCGATGGCATCGGAGCCGTACAGCGAGGACGCGCCATCTTCCAGCACTTCGATGCGTTCAACGATCGCCAGCGGAATGGTGTTGAGGTCGGTGGCCGAGCCCACGCCCGAGGCCGAGGATTCATTGACCCAGCGGATGCCATCGACCAGCACCAGTACACGCTTGGCACCCAGATGGCGCAGGTCCACCTGCGCCGAACCCGCGCCAACACCACTGCCGTCGGGCGGGAAACCGAAGTTGCCCGACGAATTGAATTTGGCATTGAGCGCCGAGCCGGAACCGGTGAGCTGTTGCAGCACTTCACCGATCGAGGTCAGGCCGGTGCGTTCGATGTCGGCGCGATTGAGGGTCTGGACCGGCACCTGGCCTTCCACTTCAGCGCGCTTGATGCGGGTGCCGGTGACTTCGATCGCGTCCAGATTGGTGGTGGTCGATTGGGCGGCAGCACCCATCGGTGCCAGGGCGGTCACGCACAGCGCGACGGCAACCGCCAAGGGGCGGTGGTGCAGGTAATTCATTCGCTCTCTCTCCAAAGGAATGTCGGGACATGGACTGCCGCGCTCCCCCCTGCATGGCGGCAGCGTCTCCTTTGTAAACAAGCGGTAAAAATCGCGGCGTGATGCCCGACACTCTTTCACGCAGATTTGACGATTCTGAAAGCAGATAACGTCATTTCGCTGCGTATTCACCGAAGGGCGCGCTGACCATCGGTGCCTTTGTAAGCGCCCCTGCGCGAGTGCGGCCCTCCATCAGGAAGGCCGCACCGGTAACCCGCTCACTGCACGAACGCGATGCGTTCCATGCCGGTGGCCTCGGCGGCGGCCAGGATCTTGGCCATGCCGTCGTACTCGGCCGACGGATCGGTACTGATGCGCAGCTCCGGCAGGTTGCCGGCATGCTCGCTGGCCTGCGCCTGCAGGCGCGACTGCAGATCGCCGATGGCCATCGGCTGCCCGTCCCAGCTCAACTGGCTGGACGCATCCAGCCGCAGCTCGATCGGCGGTGGCGGTTCGGGGCGATCCACCACGCGATCGGTGGCCTGCGGCAACTGCACGTTGATCGGCCGCGACAACATCGGCGCGGTCACGATGAAGATGATCAACAACACCAGCATCACATCCACCAGTGGCGTGACGTTGATGTCCGCCAGCGGGCCGCTTCTTCCTGCGCTACTGAATGCCATGTGCCGCTCCCTGCAGCAGGGCCGGTCGCCCCAGCCCAAACCTACGCCGATCAGCTGCCCTCGCGGCAGTGCGGATCACCTCATCATTCAGCTGTCGTTGCCCTCTGCTGCCGTGTACGAAATGAGAAACTGAATTCAGCCACCGCCCGCTATGCTGGTCGCCATGACCCGACGATCTTCGACCGCCCTGTCCCTGCTCCCGCTGGCCACCACGCTGCTGATCGGCTGCGCGAGTGCCCAGTCCCTCGATGCCCAGAACGCCCAGTTGAAGGCCGCCATCGCGGCCGCCGAACGTGGCCAGTTCGATCCCGGCCAGGCCGCTGCGCTCAGCCGCCATCCAGCGTATGGCTGGCTGGAGTTCGCCAACCTGCGGCGCAACATCGACACCGTGGATACGGCGCAGGCACAGGCCTTCCTCAAGCGCTACCAGGGCCAGGCCGTGGCCAACAGCTTCCGCAGCGCGTGGCTGCCCTCTGTAGCACGCCGGCAGGACTGGCCGACGCTGCTGGCCAACTGGGTGCCGACCGACAACCTCGGCCTGCGCTGTGCGCAGCTGACGGCGCGCCAGGCCACCGGCAAGGTGGACCCGCAGTGGATCGGTGAAGCCCAGGATCTGTGGCGCAAGAACGGCAAGTCACTGCCTGATGCCTGCGACGCCGTGTTCGCCGTGCTGCAGGCGCAGGGTGGCATGAGCGATGCACTGCGCTGGGAGCGCATCGATGCCGCTGCCGATGCACAGCAGCCGGCGGTGATGCGCTCGGCCGCGCGCGGCCTGCAGGCGGGCGATCTGGCGCTGGCCAACACCTACGCCGCCTTCGTCGACAAGCCCAATGCCAGTGCCCTGAACTGGCCGCGCAACGAGCGCAGCCGGCGCATCGCCACCGATGGCCTGGCCAAGCTGGCCAAGGCCGATCCGGACGCCACCGAACAGCAGCTGCCGCAGTACGCGCAGGCGCTGGGCCTGAGCGCCGAACAGCAGGGCCAGGTGCGTTACCAGATCGCCCTGTGGACGGTGGCGTCCTACCTGCCCGACTCTGCCCGCCGCTTGAATGCCGTACCCGATGCGGCCTACGACGAACGCCTGCACGAATGGCGCGCACGCGAAGCAATGTCGCGCGGCGATTGGCCGGCGACGCTGGCAGCGATCCGCAAGATGGGCCCGACCCAGCGCAACGATTCGCGCTGGCGCTATTTCGAAGGCCGCATGCTGGAAAAGACCGGCCAGGCACAGCAGGCGCAGCCGCTGTTCCGCGAAGCCGCACGCGCGCCGACCTTCCATGGTTTCCTGGCGGCGGACAAGCTGCAGCAGCCCTACACGCTGTGCCCGTGGAAGCCCGACGACAGCGCGCAGGCGCAGGCCGCGGTCGCCCGCGATCCGGCCATCCAGCGCGCGATGGCGCTGTACCAGATCGACCGCGCCGGCTGGGCGGTGGCCGAATGGAACAACGCACTGTCGCGCTTCGATGACACCCAGCGTCGCCTTGCGGTACGCGTGGCGCAGGACAACGGCTGGTTCGACCGCGCAGTGTTCTCGCTCGGCAAGCAGAAGCAGGAGCAGCGCCTGTACGACCTGCGCTTCCCGCTGCACCACGACGCCACGATCCGTCGCGAGTCGGCGCGCAATGCGCTGGACCCGGCCTGGGTGGCCGCTGAGATCCGTGCGGAAAGCGTGTTCAGCCCGCGCGCGCGTTCGCCTGCCAACGCCATGGGCCTGATGCAGGTGCTGCCGGCGACCGGTGCCGGTGTCGCCAAGTCCATCGGCCTGACCGGCTACGGCGGCGCTGACAGCCTGTACGACCCGGACACCAACATCGCCATCGGCAGCGCGTACCTGCGGCAGTTGATGAACAAGTACGACGGCCTGCCCTACGTGACCATCGCCGCGTACAACGCGGGCCCGACGCCGACCGCACGCTGGCAGACCCAGCGCCCGGGCTTCGATCCGGACCTGTGGATCGAGACCATCAGCTACAAGGAAACACGCGAGTACGTTGCCCGCGTGCTGGCCTTCAGCGTGATCTACGACTGGCGACTCAATGGCGACGCATTGCCGCTGAGCGACCGCCTGATGGGCCGCCTGGTGGACAAGCGCAAGGCCTTCACCTGCGCCGCCAACGCCGACCAGGGCGGCGATTGATCGCACGATGACGGTAGCGCCGGGCCATGCCCGGCGGACGCCACGATGTATCCCGCTGGGCATGGCCCGGCGCTACCGTGTCATCATCCCCGCATGAAGATCTATCTTGTCGGCGGCGCCGTGCGCGACCGCCTGCTGCAGCGTCCTGCCGGCGACCGTGACTGGGTCGTCGTCGGCGCCACGCCCGCGCAGATGGAAGCGCAGGGCTACACCGCCGTGGGCCGCGATTTCCCCGTCTTCCTGCACCCGAAGACCGGTGAGGAATACGCGCTGGCGCGCACCGAACGCAAATCCGGCCGTGGCTACCGCGGCTTCGTGGTCGATGCCGATCCGGCGGTGACGCTGGAAGAAGACCTGCAGCGCCGCGACTTCACCATCAACGCCATCGCCTGCGATGAAGACAGCGGCGCGCTGGTCGACCCCTATGGCGGCGCGCGTGACATCGAGCAGCGCGTGCTGCGCCATGTCGGTCCCGCCTTCGTAGAAGACCCGCTGCGCGTGCTGCGTGCGGCGCGCTTCATGGCCCGCTTCGCCTCGCTCGGCTTCACCGTCGCGCCGGAAACCATGGAACTGATGCGCGAGATTGCCGCCAGCGGCGAGCTCGACGCACTGGTGCCGGAACGTGTGTGGCAGGAACTGCGCAAGGCACTGGTGTGCGAACGCCCGTCCGCGTTCCTGCGCACCCTGCACGACGCGCACGCGCTGGGCCCGATATTGCCGGAGCTGGAAGCGTTGTACGGCGTGCCGCAGCGCGCGGAATTCCATCCGGAAGTCGACACCGGCATCCACCAGGAAATGGTCAGCGACATGGCGGCGAAGCTGGCCCCCGGTGATGATCTGGTCGGCTTCGCCGCACTCACCCACGACCTCGGCAAGGGCCTGACCCCGCCCGAGGAATGGCCGCGCCACATCATGCACGAACAGCGCGGCATCGAGCCGCTGAAAGCACTTTGTGCGCGCCTGAAGATTCCGACCGAGCACCAGCAGCTGGCCGAGGCGGTATGCCGCGAGCATCTGAACGTGCATCGCATCGACGAACTGCGCGATGCCACCGTGCTGGAACTGCTGGGCCGCTGCGATGCGTTGCGCCGGCCGGAGCGGGTGGCGCGCATCGCGCTGTGCTGCGAGGCCGACAAGCGCGGCCGGCTCGGTTTCGAGGACAGCGACTACCCGCAGGGCGAAACGCTGAAGCGCCTGCACCGGGCCGCGCTGTCAGTGCAGGCACGTGACCTGGATACCACGCACCTGAAGGGGCCGGCGATTGGCGAGGCGCTGGCCAAGGCGCGTGTACGAGCGATCGCTGCCGCCCGCTGAAGCATCGGGTAGTGCCGGCCGCTGGCCGGCAACCACAGCTTCTATCAGTGCGCCATCCCACGTGTGATCGCCGCAGCACGTTCCTTCAGCTGCGCCACCGCGTCGGGGATCATCTCCATGCCCACGTCCAGGCCCGGGTTCAGCACCAGGCCGACGCCCTCGCCGATGCCCGACAGCAGCGCATGTACCGCGATGGGCATGGCATGGGCGAACTGCGGCAGCTGCTCATGCCAGATTTCCGCGCGCTCGGGCGCCGTGAACACCGCGAACATCGGCTCGCCGCCTTCGCTGGTCAGCACCAGCGGCGAAATGCTCTCGTCCCAGGCGCCATCTTCACCGATGGCCTTGTCCAGCAGCACGAACACCGGCGCGGTCAGCAGGCCGTCGAGGAACTGCGAGGCCGTGAGGGTTCCGTCCTGGGCCTGCAACAGGCGCACTTCCAGGTCG
Organism: Stenotrophomonas sp. LMG 10879; assembly: GCF_002750935.1. Taxonomy (NCBI): domain Bacteria; kingdom Pseudomonadati; phylum Pseudomonadota; class Gammaproteobacteria; order Lysobacterales; family Lysobacteraceae; genus Stenotrophomonas; species Stenotrophomonas sp. LMG 10879. The sequence continues at coordinate 48,579 of NZ_PEJT01000011.1, read as the reverse complement.
TTGGCGGGTTCGAACGGCGTTTCGTGGTCCATGGTCGGTTCCGGTACGTGATTGCTGGCTGCAACTTTAGCAGGCCGCGTCCTCAACCACCGTGCCCTTGCCGCCACATCCACCCTGCCACTGCCAGCCCGGCCACCACCACCAGCATCACCGGCAAGCCGAAGCGGTGTCGCCACGGGATCGGCACCCCGCCCAGCTGCTGGTCCATGCTTTCGGTATCCAGCACCCAGCCATGCTCGCAGCCGGTGCAGGCCAGCTCATAGCGGCGCTGGTAGACGAAGCCGAACAGCAGGTCGATGCGCGCCATCTTGTAGCGCAGCTGCGGGGCGAATTCGGTTTCAGTCTGGCAGCGCAGGCAGTGGTGTGCTTCGGTGGGGCCGACAATCAGCACCCGTTCCTGTTGGCCGATCAGGATCATGGATCAGCTGCCCTGGCAGGCGGGTTGAGCCAGCAGCCAGGCCTGGGCAGCGGCGATGGTTGCAGCATCGCCTTCGGTGAGCTGGTCCGGCGCGATCTTCAGCCCATCGCCACGTCCGTTGCGGTCCCGCATCACGCTGGTGGTCAGCACCAGTGAACTGCCATCGACCAGCGGCCGCACGATGTTGGCCGTGGACATGCCGGCGGTGGGCAGACCGAAACTGCGTGTCTGGGGCCGGCCACGGAAGGCTAGCACCGTGGCTTCACCGGAGCTGGCGGTTCGCGGGCCGGTCAGCACGGCTACCGGCGCACCCGGGTTCTTCAAGCGGTAGCCAGGTGTACCCAGATCCACAATCACACGCGGGCCAAGGCGCACCCCGGAAGCCGTGGACTGCCAGCCCTCCGCACCAGCGGGGGTGGCGAAGGAACCGACGACTTCGTCATCGTTCACCGTGGTGCGCAGCAGCGGCGCCGCACCCACCAGCATCGGCCACATGTTGCCACCGGTGTTGCCGCGCAGATCAACGATCCAGCCGCAGCGGTTGCGCTTGTCCTTGTCGCGGATGATCGCCTGCCAGCGTGCAGCACGCGCCTTCATCTGCTCGCGCGCAGCGGGACCCGGGGCGACGGAATAGCCTTCGATACCCAACCAGCCGATGCGCCGATCCAGCATATCGACCGGCACATGCGCTTCCGGCGCAGTGGAAACGGCGGCATTGGCACGACCTAGGCGTTGCGCCTCCGATTGCAGCCGCTGGGGACTGATCCAACTGCCATGGCCAGCGGAACTGCGGTCAATCGCTTCGCGTAGAACCTCACGCGTCCTGCTCGGATCGCCCTGTGCAGCCTTCATGCGCGTGCGGATGGCGGGCCATTCCACGCGGTCACGGTACAGCGCCTCGCGCTCCAGTATGTCCAGCAGTTCGGCTTGGGCCTGCGGGGTTGGAAGATCGACGGATTCAGCGGCCGCTGCCGGCATTGCGATGAAGAAAAGTGAGCCCAGCGCAGTAACCATCGTTCGAAGTTCAAGCTGCATTCGACGTTCCTTCGTCATTGATGAATCACATAGAGCCAACCACTTTGGCACCAGCGCCAGACTGGACAACGCCCATATGGATGGCGCCTCTACTACATGCAACCGAAGACGGTATAGCCCGATCTCCAGATGAGCAAGCCCCAGTTTCACCCGCCACTGGCAGCGCGAATCTGGATATCGTGTTGTACCCGCTGATCTTCCATCTGCTGCTCAAATTGATTGGCCAGAGCCCGTTGATGGGCCTCCTGGCTCACCACGTCGAACTGCTGCATCGACTCTTCCACCGAGGTCTGTGCAGCCAGTTCCGTCTGCATCGCAGCCCGTAGGTGAGCCGGGTTGCCTGGTTCGCCCTGCACCACGAACAGGGTATGCCCGGCCGGCTTGTCTGCAGTGGCGTTGCTCAACAGCACGTGGTCGACCCGCTCCAGATCGTTGTCCTTGGCCAGCACCAGCAGGCTGGCTGCCATCCGCTCGCTGGTCGCATCGAAGCTGCGTCCGTGCTTGGCATCCAAGGCTTGAACCCCCTCGCAGATCTGCTGGTAGAGCGCGTGGTCGGGGTGGCCCGGGTGGGTGGGATAGGGCATCTCATCGCGAGCGACCTGCACCGGATCGGCATCGCTCGCCACTGCATAGGCCGGATGCGTGGTCGGAGCAGTTGTGGGCTCAGCCCATGCATTCACCGACGCAACCTGGACCTGCATGGGGGATTGCTCGTTTTCAGGCAACTTCTCTGCAAGGTCGGCAGTGGGCCGCTCGATGGACGCGTGCTGCGTGGCGGGTGACGGCAATGATTCGGTGGTTGGCTGCACCTCATGGCATCTTTCAACTTGCTGCGAAGTGCTTTCCTGCGGAGGCGTTGCCGAGGGCTGCGGTTCCGGCGGCATGGCGTGGGCAAAGGATTCATGCGCTGCCGGGCCAGTCTGCTGCGCTGACTCGGTGATGCGGGGCGATGCGTTCACCTGCCGCGGCATCGGATCGGGCGTAGGAATTCGGGTCGGTTCGGGCGTGGCCGCGTTGTGCGTGGCAGTGCCGTGCGTGACCGCTGGCATACCCGTTGCAGCGAGCGACGGCGGGTGCCGCACTTCTGCTGCATACGTGTCGCGCCGATGCTCAGCCTCGAACTGGCCGGATGACGATGGGGTATTCGGCTCCGCAGGTTGCTTGGCGACAGCAGCTTCGGGCTTGGGCTCCGGTGGTGGCCGCATTACCAGCGGCGGTACCGCCGCAACCGGTTCGGCAGGGGCCAGCGGCCGGTGCAGCGCCTCTTCGCGCTGAGCCGCCTCCACCGCTTCACGCGCATCGGAAGGTTCCGTTGCACTGCCGCTTACGTGCTGCGCTGCCGCCACCGCCGCCTGCCCCGCATCCACGGTGGCTGCACCCTGGCGATTGGCCTCCTGTAGCGCCTGCTGGTGCGCCTCCCGCTCGCGCGGTGACAACGCAGCGATGCGCAGCTCCGGGATTTCCGGCACAGGTGCATGCTCGCCTGCACGTGCACGGACTTCCCCCCATGCCGCCTGCAGCTCCTCGGTGGTGGTCACCGCCACCGGCCGGGCCACACCATCCTGCCCCACCTGGTAATGCGTGATCGGCCGGGATTCGCCGGCATGGCCGTCAACGGCAGGACCCAGCTCCTGCATCGTAGCGCCGGTAATGCCGTGCTGCTCACGCGTGCGCGCCGTGGCCAACGCGATCGCCTCCTGCCACACTGGCGTTGGCGCAACGCCCGCCGAGGCATAGGCATGGCGCTGCTCGTATTGGTTCAGTTCGGCATTGGTCGGCGCAGGCCGGGCTTCCAGTGCAGCCACCGTGCGCTCGAACCGTTCCAGCGAGGGTTGCTGGATCGTGCGTGTCAGCTCCAGTTCCAACGCAAGGTTCCCTTGGGCCACCTTGCCATCATGGTTCCACTGCCCGGTGGTGTCGCGCTGGTACATCGTATTGTCCGAACCCAGGATGGCATCGGGCCGGGCGCGCGCAGTCTCCACAGCATCGGGTACCAACGGCACGAAATCGCTGGCACGGGTGGCGGCGCGGGTTTCCAGATAGCTGGCCGCGATGGCGGCCTTGCCATGGGCAATGTTGTCTTCAATACGCTGCACCGCCTGCTGGTTCAGTTCTGCAGCGCGCTCCGGCGTGGCGATCTGGGATTCGTACACGCCACGGTCGTTGGCGCCTACCACGGCCGTCTTCACCTGACGGGTCCACTGCTCGGTCTGCGGGTCACGCTGCCAGTTCTGATTGTCCAGACCTTTCACATCCTGCGGCCCTGCCGGGATGCTGAAGGGATTCTGCGGCTCATGTGCTTTGCCCAGTGCCAGCTCTACGGCACGCACACTGGCTTTGGCACCCAACTCACGCGCCTTCTCATAGCTGGCGCCGACACTATGCTCGGCGGCGTCGGGCAAACCATCGGCCGCACGCGCCATCTTCACTTCGCGCTGCCAGTTGCGGCCGTTGAACTCCCACTGCACATGCGCACTGTCTTCCTGGCGGTAGACGGCGCGGTTGTCGAGCAGATCAGCGCCTTTGTCGAAGGCCTTGCTCATGAACAGCGCATCGGCAGCGACCACCGCCGCCGGCACGAAGCTCGACGTACCAATGACCGAGGCCGTTGCCACGCCGCCCATCCAACCGCCACCACTGCGTGCGAGTGCATGGTTGAACTCAGACTGCGCGGCTGTGCCATTGCCTTGCTGCAGCAGCTCGGACACGCGACGCGTGGTCATGACGGCATCGGCGCCAGAGGCCAACAGACCACCGGCACGGATCAGCGGGCTGGCCGAGGCTTCGCCGAGAAGCAGGTCCATCGAGGCGAAGCCCTGCTGTGCACGCGGTACACGGATGCGATAGGCCGCTTCCTCACCCAGGGTGCGCTCTACTACCAGGATGCCGCCGGGAGACATGCTCACACGGCCATCGTAGTGAGCATTGGCAATGGCCAGCGACAACCCGCTGCGCTGCAGTTCCATGTTGCCACCGCGAATGATCGGCCGGGTATCGACCTGGAACTGATGCAGCGAAGTGACGATCCGCGGCTCGGTATGCACGATGGCGCCCCAGCCGTGGTCCACGCCGTTGAAGCCCTTCAAGGCCTCAATCTGCTGAGCGTGGGTCTCGTAGTAGGTTGGGATGTTGCGAAAGAAGTATCGAACCTGCTGGTTGGTCAGCTCAGGGGAGCTTCCGACGGGGGTGTTGGTGTTCAAATCACCGTTGATCAGGCCGACCTTGACAGTATCCCGCAACTGCTCCACCCGCCGGGCAACTCGATCCATCGCTGACAGGTCGCCCTCTAATGAGGCTTGACCATCAGAGGTCATCTGGATCCTGTTCAGTCGATCAAGCATCCCTAGCTGGTAGGCACTCAGCGGACCACCACTATGGGGAGTAACACCAAGCACGTTGGCAAACTGGGGATCTGCTGGCAGAAAAATTCGGTTCTCCAGGGAATGGATATCGAACTTTCCGGCGCTCTGCAGCTTGGCAAGCAGTGGACTGTTCTTCAGCGTCTGCTGCTCGATGGTGTGATGGTCCTGAAGGTGCGTGCGGTAGTTAGGCATGATCAGGTTCCTTCCCTATTGCCGATATTGCCGGTTCAGCAGTTCACAACGTCTTCGAACCAGAGGCCGTTGGACTTCCTGGTCGTGACGATTCCGGCGGCCTCCACGGCATCTTTGAATGTGCGGTCGCAGAAGACCCCTCCATGGAACGCCAATCTGAACACGTGGGCCGAATCCAGAACCTCACGCTTGAAGGCCAGCCGGACATCACCCGTGAGCCCGTAATACTTGCCGGCTTCAAACTCATCACTAATCTCGATGTCGAGTGTAGATGCCTCCTCATCCAAGGCATCCAACGTACGCACCACATCGCAGAGGTAGTAGGTCGGCCCCTTTGAACCGTCGACCAAGCGATAGTCGACATCGGCGAAGGCGAATGCATCAGGGTCGACCGCTTCCATCACCTGACGCAGGCGCTCGGAGACCAGCCAATAGCCGCTCATCCCACCTTCCAGATCCTCGGGGAGTACACCTTCGCGAGGGTGATAGACCAAGCGTGGGGTTTCGCGCAGCGGTGGGAAACCACCAGCCTTGGGCAACAGAATGAGTCTGGGCGGGACAAGTAGGGCGTCCTCGTTCTCAAAGACCACCCCGTGGCCCTTTCCGCCTCGGCGGACATCTGGCTGCAATTGGTAGAACTCGCCTTTCCGAGGCTGATTGGTAGATGTCGATTCCATGCGTTGCGTCCTGCCCCGTGGCTGCGTCTTCGGAAGTGTCTCGGGTAAGCCTACCCCTCCATCCACTGGCGGGCCAAATTGCACCCTCGTTGGGCGAAGGGGCATCAACGGGCTCTGGCTATTGCGCTTCGGCCAGGAACCAGAGCAGACGCGAACCAGACGTTGAACACGAAGGTGTGACGGAAGTTCAGCTCAGAGCGCGTCGTTTACGACATTGGCCGCTTGATAAGTCACCTCGATTCGGGTTCTGTCTCAAATTCAATGATGACTAGCTGTCTCCAGTCTGGCGGCCGTGTCGGGCTTGTTTGGCTACAGGTTCCAGTTGATTGGCGTTTCGTAATGGATATCGCAGCATCCCGCCTCGGCGCACGCGCAAGGTGTCGTATTGAGCCCGTACGCATGGGACTGTGATTTGCAACTTTGCTCATGTCATCTCACGAGCGAACGCACGAAGGTTGTTCTGCCAGCGTCACCTGCGCTGGTCGGGATTGGCGTCCCGAATCAATGAGCAAAGATGACCGATTGCCTCACTGCAGGCACTCGCGACAATGCACCACCTGCCGGTCCACGGCGGGCGGTGCGTGGGGACCCTTTGGTCCGTCGGCTTATTCTTTGCTCTTGACCGGCACGCCAACCCGCACCGCCCGCCACCTTGCATCCCGCGGGTGGCCTTGCCCTGTGAGGTTGCTGCCATGACCACGCTCTACCCCACCTATCCCCGCCTGCACACACTGCTGGGTGATGCCCTGCCCGACCTGCAGCTGTCCAACGCCACTGCCGAGGCACTGGAAGACGCGCTGACCGAAGCCGATGAAGCCGCTCCCACGCCCGCCTTTTTCAAGCGGTTGCGCGACATCACGCGCTGCCACGCCGCCGACGGCGAGCCGTGGACGGAACTGCGCATCACGCCGGCACGTGCGCGCGATCTGGCCGGCACCACGCGCTGCCTGCTGGCATTGTCTGCGCTGGGTGGTGTGTTGTTGGCCACGCAGGCCGCGCGTGAACTGGACGACGCGCAGGCGCAGTGCCCGCCGCAGACCGAGGAAGGCCTGCTGTATGCAGTACAGCTGCTGGCCGATCACGCGGGTACGTTGCTGGGGCGATCGCCGTTGTGATGTGGTGGCGTAGGGATTGATTGACTGCTGCCAATGCGTGTCGACCAAGGTCGACACCTACCAGGGCGGTGCATGGCGCCCGTTGGATTCGTGCCGACTGAGGTCGGCACCCACCAAAGCCGCCAACGCGGCGGGCATCACCAATCCGCACGCAGGCCGATGTTGCCTTCGATGATGCGGCGCTTGCCGTTGTCGCTGCCACCGACCTCGCGGGTGTAGTCGGCCACGGCATACGCGCTGATCGTGCGGTTGAAGCGCCCGACCACGCCGACACCGGCTTCCAGTGCGCGCGAGCGCTGCGAATTGATGATCGCGTCGCTATCGAACAGGATGCGGTCCTCGCCCGAGCGACCGTGCCAGTAATTCAACTTGAAGTACGGCTGCCAGCCGTTATCGGCCAGTTGGTAATCACCCGCCAGGCGCAGGCCGACGCGGCCGGTCCAGGCGTTGTCGTTGTCGAAGGAAATGGTGGACACCAGATCGCGCTGGTCATCCAGCGAACTGCGCTGCCAGATCACCTGCAGTTGCGGCTCCAGCCACCACGATGACTGCCCGACCTGCAGCAGTGGCTTGCCCGCTTCCAGCGACAGCGTGGTGCCGTCGCCCTTGAGGTCGATGCCCAGCCCGCGCGACGAACGCGTGCGGCCGTCGTAGCGGCTCTGCATCGCCACCGCGTCGATGTAGCCGCCACTGCTGTCAGTCAACGTCCAGTACAGGCCCACGTGCTTGTCGTCCAACCGGCTCTGACCGACCAGCACGTTGTCCCAGCCAATGGCCAGGCCGGTGATCCTGCCATCGGCGCGGGTGCGGCCGACGAACACGCCGATCTGGTTGCGGTGGCTGTCGGCGGCAGCGGCCCATACATCCAGGCCCGCCTGCACGCCCATCACGTCGCCATCGAAGCCGGGCCGTGCATCGCCCTTCCAGTGGATCTCGCTGCTCTGCCCCACCAGCCGTCCCCATGCGGTGCGGAAGGCGCCCTGGTTGTACAGCAGGCGCTGTTCGCCCTGGCGCTCGTGGAAGGTCCCCAGGCTGGCCAGCGAGGTCTCGCGCAACAGCGGGGGCACCACGGCGTAGGCCGCGGTCTCCAGGCGGTACAGCGGCACCAGACCATTCTCGTCCGGTGCGGCGGGTCTTGCCCCCGCTGTGGGCGGCGGCGAACCGGTACCGGGCAGGCTGCCACCAGCCACCGGCACGTCCGGCACCGGTGGATCGCTGGGCGGTGCTACGGGCGGCGGTTCCGGCGGCGGCGGCGGTGGCGCGGTCTCACCGGCGGTCAGGTTCGGATCGATGGCACCTTCCGGTGGCGGTGGTGGTGCCGGGGGAATCGGCGGCGGCGGTGCGACCGGCGGTGTCGGCGGCGGCGGTGGAGCCACTTCGCCGCCGCCGTTGGGCGCGGGTGCCGGCCCGGCCGCAACCGTCGAACGCAGGTACCAGTTCTCGCCGGTGCCGGCGCTGACACCGCCCTTGAACAGGAAGTACTCGTAGGCGCCGGCCGAGACCGATGCGAACAACGAGAACGCGCCTGGCGCGGTGGTTGCGCCGTTCAACGCCTGCACCACCAGGATGCCGTCGACCAGCGTGGCCGATCCTCCGCCACCGGCGTTGATGATGCCCAGACCGGTGCTGCCGGTGGCGGTGCCGCCATCAAAGACCAGTCGGTCGCTGGCTGAGTCGTCCGCACCCAGCACGGTCTGCAGGTACACGCCACCGCCGTCGCCGCGGTAGTTGCCACGGATGGTGAAGGCATCACCGGCGCCGCCACTGTTGGTCAGGTCAATGCGGCCGGCGTTGACCATGTTCACCAGCGCGCTGCCGGCGAACGGTCGGATCGCGTGGTTGCCGCCCCCCGCAAACAGGGTGCTGGTCTCATCCACGATCACGCTGCCGGTAGCGGTGGCACTGTCGCCCAGCACCAGATCGCCATCGAAGGTGAGCTCGGTGCTGCTGGCCAGGCTGATCGCTTCCCAGTTCTGGAAGCGCCCGACGCCAGCGGTCTTGACGTTGTTGAAGCCGAGACGGTCGGTGCCGGTGCCACCATCGAACAGTGGCACGGCGCCCAGATTGGCCTGGTTGAGATTGCTGAGGGTCGCGACGTCATCGTCGGGCCCCATGTCGATGGCGCCGTAGACGATGCCGCCACCATTCCAGTTGAAGGTGTCGTTGCCGGTGCTCAGCAGCACCTGGCCGCGCACGGTGCCACCGGTGATGGTGACGCTGTCGGTGCCGCCACTGACGCTGATGTTGCCGCCGATGTAGGCGTCGTTGGAGATGATGACGGTGTCCTGGTCGAAGCCGGTGACCACGTTGCCGTCGACGGTGCCGCCGGACATGTCCCACAGGTTCTTGTCCAGCTTCATGTTGACGCGGCCGATGCGGCCACCGGTCATCCACGCCTGGTCGCCATCTTCGAACGCGCCGACGATGCGGCCACCGCTCATGCGGAAGGTATCGATGTTGTCGCCCTGCTGCAGGGCACCGATGGTGCCGCCGGTCATGACGAAATCATCGCGGCCACTGCCCTGCGTCACCAGTCCGGTGATGGTGCCGGCGTTGACGGTCAGCTGGTCATCGCCATTGCCTTGGTCGAGGCTGTCGATGGTGCCGCCGCTGAGCAGCAGCACGTCGTTGCCATCGCCCTGCTGCACGCCGCCGCTGATGCTGCCGGCCAGCATCTGCAGGCGATCGTTGCCGGCACCGAACTGCACGCCGCCGGTGCCGCCGCTGATGGTGCCGCGGTTGACCACGCTGCTGTCGCCGGCGCCACTGAACTGCAGTGCGATACCGCTGCCGGAACTGATGCTGCCGGTGTTGTCGACGCGGCTGCCGGCGCCGAGCTGCACCGCGGTACCGCTCGCCGAGTTGATGGCGCCCAGATTGGTGAGCACGTGCCCGCCGGCGCCGAGCAGGGAGACGGCGCTGCCCGCGCCGGCCTGCTGCAGCTGCGCGCCGTTGCCAACATTCACGGTGATGCCCGCCGCGCCACTGGCACTGATTGCTGCGGTCTCGGGATTGGGGGCAGCGCTGCTGCAGGTGACGGTCTGCCCGGCGACGGGAGCCGTCGCATCGCAACCAGCCCAGGCGGCCGGGGCGGACAGGGCGAGCAACGAGGGCATCGCCAGGATCTGCAGCAGGGAAACGGTCAAACAGCGCCGGCGTAACCCGCGCGGGACGACATGGGACATACGGCACTCCTGGGTCGGGGGATCAGGAACTGCGGATGTTCTGTACGACACTGCAGACGCAGTCTGCCCTGCCATGAATGGTTTCGATAGGTGAATTTATCGGCAGTCGGTCACGCTTTGGTTGTGAAGCCGGGAAGTGCTCACGCGGTCCGCATGTCGATGAATCCGTTCACGTCGAATGATCCGTGGAGAACATCCACGCATGGCGTGGATGACCCACAACCCACCAGCTCAGTAGATCCACGCCATGCGTGGATGCGCCATTCGCTACGACCTTTGCCCGCGCTCAGATCTTCAGATAAATGCGACGTCGGTCCAGCCACCACGCCACACCCCACCACAGCGCAACGAATACCAACGCCTGTAGCATCGAGGCCAGCTCCAATGCCTGTGGCATCGCCGCAGCCAGTTGCTGCCAGACCCACCCCCAGGCACCGGTCGCCAGCAGGATCACCGACATCACCGAGGCCCCCAGATAGGCAGTGATTGCATTGACGCCGAAGCGCCGGCCCAGCGCGGGCCATCCCTTGCGGTCGATCAGCACGTGACCCAGCCACAATGCCAGCGCGGCCAGGCCCCCGGTCCACAGTACGTAGCTGGGCGTCCACAGCTGCTTGTTGAGTGGCAGCACGGTCGCCAGCAGCAGGCCGAGCACGGCAGTGATCGCACCCAGTGCGGCCAGTGCACCGGCGCGGCCACTGCGCAGCAGGCCGCCGGCCAGCAGGCCCAGCACGGTGCTGGCCAATGCGCCGAGACTGCTCAGCAATCCTTCGGGGTCGTGACCCAGACCGGTATCGGCCTGCCATTGGTAGATCGATGGCGCGAACAAGGTGGTGTCCAGACGGCTGGCCGGGTTGGTCCACGGCGCCAGATCGCCGATGCCCAGCAGCAGCGCTGCATACCCCACCAGCAACGCCACTAGCACGGCCGCCTGCACGCGCGGACGCGTATACACCGCCAGCACGCCCACCACTGCCGCACACAGCGCGATGCGCTGCAGCACGCCCCAGATGCGGAAATGGTGCGTGTGCAGTGCCCACCACACCAGCAGGTGCAGCAGCACACCGGCAACGGCGATGCGCAGTGCGCGTTCCAGCACGCCACGTGCAAGTGCCGGCCGTGCAGCTGGATCCAGCGCGCGCGGTGCGACGCTGAAGGCCATCGACACGCCCACCAGGAACAGGAAGAACGGGAACACCAGGTCTGTAGGTGTGCAGCCGTGCCATTCAGAATGGCGCAGCGGTGCGAACACCGCACTCCAGTCACCGGGGTTGTTGACCAGCAGCATCGCCGCCACGGTCATACCGCGCAAAGCGTCGATCGAGCCCAACCGGCGTGGCGGCGTGCTGCTCATCGTCAAGCCGCCTCGTACTGGCCGGCGATCCACGTACCACGCACCTGCAATGCATCGTCCAGCAGAACCAGGTCGGCCTGGTAGCCCTCGGCGATGTGACCCAGGCGATCATCGACATTGAGGAACTGCGCCGGATAGGTCGAGGCCATGCGCGCAGCTTCGGCCAGCGGTTGGCGCAGCAGCTGCACGGTGTTGCGCACGGCGGTGGCCATGTCCAGCGCCGAACCGGCCAGCGAGCCAGCGGCGTTGCGCACTACGCCATCGATGGCAGTGATGGTTTCGCCATACAGCACGTAGCTGGGATCGTCTGCACCGACCGGCGGCATCGCATCGGTCACCAGCAGCAGGCGGCCGCGCGGCTTGGCCGCCAGCGCCACGCGCAGGCTGGCCGGATGCACGTGCACGCCATCGACGATGATGCCGATCCAGCTGTCGCGATCTTCCAGCGCCGCGCCGACCGCACCGGGCTCGCGCCCCTGCAGCGGCGACATCGCGTTGTACAGATGGGTGAAGCCACGCACGCCGGCATCGAGGCCGGCACGGATCTCTTCATAGGTACCGGCGGTGTGACCGGCGGCAACGATCACCCCGCGTTCGACCAGCGCGCGGATGGTCTCCAGCGGTACGCGCTCCGGTGCCAGGGTCAGCAGGGTCACGCCGTTGTCCAGCGACGACGCCAGTTCGATCTCTTCCGCGTCCGGCACGCGGAACTTGCTGGCATCGTGCGTGCCTTTGCGCGCTGGTGCGATGTACGGGCCTTCCAGGTGGATGCCGATCACGCCCGGCACACCCAGTGCAATGGCCTCGCGCAGCGCAGCGATCGCCTCGCGCATCACACCAAGGTCATCGCTGATCAGGGTCGGCAGCATCGCGGTGGTGCCGAAGCGGCGATGCGCACGCGCAATCGTACGCAACGCCTCTACGTCGGGTGTGTTGTTGAACAGCGCGCCGCCACCGCCATTGACCTGCACATCGATGAAGCCGGGCAGCAGCCAGCCGCCCCCCAGGTCCACCTGCTCGTCGGCCGTGCCCAGCTGCGGCGCAGCGTCGGGCAGCAGCGCGCTGATGTGGCCGTCTTCGATGACCACCGCAAGATCGTCGCGGAACTCATCGCCGGCAAGAATGCGGGCATTGCGCAGAACGGTTGCCATCACACCGTCTCCGTAACCTTGTTCAGATGCGGTGGCAGGTCCGGGTTGAAGCCGCGGCGCAACGCCAGCGCGTTGATCGCGCGGTAGAAGCTCTGCACCGTCAGCAGCGGCGCGCACAGCGGATGCGGCGCGGCAGCGACCGGCAGGTTGCCGCCGGCACCGGCCAGCCACACCTGGGCGCCACGTGCGGTGAATTCTTCGGCCACGGCACGGGTGCCGGCACCGGTTTCATCGGGCTGGGCAAAGGCCAGCACCGGGAAGCCGCGATCGACCAGCGCCATCGGACCATGTTTGACCTCGGCCGAGCTGTAGGCCTCGGCGTGCAGGCTGCAGGTTTCCTTGAACTTCAGCGCGGCCTCCTGCGCCGCGCCGAGGCCCAGGCCACGGCCGAGCACGAACAGGTTGTTGGCCTCCACCAGGCCGTCGATCACTGCGCTCCAGTCGCACTGCCAGGCCTCGCGCATCGCATCGGGCAGCAGGTCCAGGGCATTGCGCAGCGCGCTGTCCTGCTTCCAGTACGCGGCCAGCTGCAGCAGCGCGGACAACGAGGCGAGGTAACTCTTGGTCGCCGCCACGCTTTTTTCCACGCCGGCATGCAGCGGGATGACCGTGTCGGCAAGCTGTGCCAGCGGCGAATCCTCGACGTTGACCAGCGCCACCACGCGCGCGCCAGCGGCCTTGGCCGCCTCGGCATTGCGCAGCAGGTCCGGGCTCTTGCCGGACTGCGAGATGACGATGAACAACGCACCGCGCAGCTGCAGCGGTGCGGCGTAGACCGAACCCACCGACGGCGAGGCCGAGGCAACGACCAGACCCAGCTGGGTTTCCAGCAGGTACTTGCCATAGGTCGCAGCATGGTCGGAGCTGCCGCGTGCGCAGGTCACCACGAACGGCGGCGGCGCAGCGCGCAGGCTGGCTGCCAGCGTCTCCATCACGGCATGGTTGCGGGCGAACTGGCGGGCAACGACCTCGGCCGCTTCGGCGGCCTCGGCGAACATCAGGGTAGCGGTGGGGTCGGACAGCGACATGGCAGGCTCAGGAAGGATCGGAAGGAAGGGGACGGGCGGCGGCAGGCCGCATCGGCGCGGTCGAGCCGCGCACCACCAGCTGTGGCACGAAGCCCTGGTTGTGCAGCGGCGCCGGCGCATCGTCGTAGGCATCACTGCGCAGCTGCGCGATCAGCAGGCGCGCGGCATGGCGGGCGATGTCTTCGGTGGCCTGCTTGGCGGTGGTCAGCGGCGGCCACGACTGGCGCGAGAACGGGCTGTCCTCGAAGCCGGCGATCGACAGGTCGTAGGGCACGTTCATGCCGGCCGACTTCGCGGCGGCCAGTACGCCGGCAGCGATTTCATCGTTGGAACCGAAGATGGCGGTAGGCGGTTCGCGCAGTGCAAGCAGGCGCCGCGCGCCGCGGAAACCATCGTCGAAGGTGTAATCGCCCTGCACCACCAGATGCTTGTCCACGGTCATGCCGTAGTCCTTCAGCGCGGCCTCGTAACCGGCGTAGCGTTCGCCCGACGACCGGTGCGAGGTGCCACCCCAGAGGAAGCCGATGCGCTGGTGACCCAGCTGGATCAGGTGCTCGGTGATTTCGTAGGCGGCTTCGCGGTCGTCGACGAACACGCAGGCGCCATCGGCCGGATCTTCGGTAGCGGCGATGATCCGCACCAGCTTGATGCCCCGCGCAGTGAGCGCCTGGATCAGATCGCGACGTTCGGACATCGGTGCGGTCAGCACCAGCCCGGCCAGGCGCGAACGCTGCACCCAGTCGGCCAGTTCATCGGCCAGCAGCGGCGAACTGGAATCGCACGGATGGATCTGCAGGCCGAAGCCGGTTTCGCGGCAGGCAGCGAGCACGCCGTTCTGCACGCCGATGATGTGGTACGGGTTGGGGTTGTCGTACACCAGCCCGATCACGAAGGTGGTGCCGCTGCGCAGGTTGCGCGCGGAGGGATCGGGTTCGTAGTCGAGCTCGGCAATGGCACGCAGCACCCGCGCACGGGTGGCCTGCATCACCGAGGGCTCGTTGTTGATCACCCGCGACACCGTCTTCAGCGAGACCTTGGCCTTTTCGGCAACGTCCTTGATGGTCGCTCTGCGCATCGGCTTTTCCTGGGGTTGGCTGCCGTCCATCATCGCCGATCAGCCCTTGTCCTGCGGCAGGCCGACGCGATGGCCGACCACCGAGTAGAACAGGATGTACAGGTAGCACGGCACCATCAGCAGCAGGAACACCAGCTGGAAATCGATGTGCTGCTTGAGCACGGCGAACAGCTGCGGAATGATCGCGCCGCCGGCGATGCCCATCACCAGCAGCGCCGAACCGGTTTCGGTGAAGCGGCCCAGGCCACGGATCGCCAACGGGAAGATCGCCGGCCACATCATCGCGTTGGCAAAACCCAGCAGCGCCACGAAGGCAACCGACACATAGCCATGGGTGAAGAAGGCGCCCAGGCAGAACACCACGCCCAGTACTGCGGAAATGGTCAGGTAGCGCGACTGCGAGACCACCTTCGGGATCAGCAGCAGGCCGACCACGTAGCCCACCAGCATCGCGCCCAGGGTGAGCGAGGTGAACATCTTGGTCTGGTCCAGCGGCAGGTCGAAGCCATGACCGTAGGTACCGATGGCATCACCGGCCATTACTTCCACGCCGACATAGACGAACAGACACAGCACGCCCAGCCACAGGTGCGGGAACTGGAAGATGCTGCTGCGCTCGGCCTTGCCCGGTGCGCCGGCCGGGGTGGCATTGGCCTCGGAGGCCTTGATTTCAGGCAGCGGCGAGAACAATACCGCCACCGCCAGCACCACCAGCAAGCCGGCCATGGCCAGGTACGGCGCGTGGATCTTGGCGGCGAATTCGTTCAGCAGCTGCGCCTTGGTCGCTTCGTCGGCAGCGGCCACCGTGGCCGACAGATCGCCGATGCCGTGCAGCACCACCGTGCCGATCAGCACCGGCGCCAGCATGCCGGCGATCTTGTTGCAGATGCCCATCATCGCGATGCGCCGTGCGGCGGTTTCAATCGGGCCGAGGATGGAGATGTACGGGTTGATCGCGGTCTGCAGCAAGGCAAGTCCACTACCGATCACGAACAGGCCGCCGAGTGCACCGGGATACCAGCGCTGGGTGGCGAACTCACCGAACAACGCCGCGCCACCGGCCATCACCAGCAGGCTCAGGCTGAGGCCTTTCTTCATGCCGGTGCGGCGCAGGATCCATGACGCCGGCAGGGCCAGGAAGAAGTAGGACAGGTAGAACACCATCAGCACCAGGAAGGCACCGACCTCGCTGAGCTCGAAGGCGAGTTTGACGAAGGTGATCAACGGGCCGTTGAGCCAGGTGAAGAAGCCGATCAGGAAAAACAGCACGCCGACGATGGCGATGGACGAGGCCACGTTCGGGCGTGCGCTTGCAGCGGGGACGGCTGACATCAGGAAGGCTCCTGCGGCGACGGCCGCAGAACACGGCGTCGGAGAGTGGCTGGGAACAACGTTGTCACATTCTTTCGGTGGACGACGTCCGTTTGTCAACTTCCATGCACGGCCCACCACATCGGATGCTGCACTGCGCAAGCCCGCTGCACGGCCATCCGCTGAATGCGCTTCGCCCTTGAAGCCCCTCGCTGCAACGGTTCTGCCATGGATGCCGCACTCACGCCATGTAAACGTTTACGGCGATCTGCATTCGCTGCGGCGCAGCAACGAAAGTGTCACGAACTCGTTGACATCGTTGTCAACGCGGTTACAGACTCCGCCCCAATCGCCGGCTTCATCGTTGCCCTTCCCGGGGCCGGCCCCACCTGCAGCAGGAGCCCGCGTGACCGCCAGCCATCCCGCCCCGGCCCATGTCCTGTCCCGCGTCGCGCCCTCGTTCCTGGCCGCCGACGTTGGCGGCACCCATGTGCGTGTCGCCCGGGTCCAGGCCAGCGGCGACGATGCCCATCCGGTGCAGGTGCTCGATTACCGCAAGTACCGCAACGCCGACCATGCCGGGCTCAGCGCGATCCTCGCCGACTTCCTGGCCGAAGGCCCGCGCCCGTCGCACTGCGTGGTCGCCACCGCCGGCTATGCCCGCGAAGACGGCACGGTGATCACCGCCAACGTGCCATGGCCGTTGTCGGCGCGGCAGATCGAGGCCGACGTCGGCCTGCAGCGGGTGCACATCGTCAATGACTTCGAAGCCGTGGCCTATGCAGCCGCGCAGGTCGATGCCAGTGGCGTGCTGCACCTGTGTGGCCCGGACAGTGCACCGCGCGGCCCGACCCTGGTGGTCGGCCCCGGCACCGGCCTTGGCGCAGCGTTGTGGATTCCCACGGCCAACGGCCCGGTGGTCCTGGCCACCGAAGCCGGGCAGCCGACCCTGGCCGCCAGCACCGAACTGGAAATGGCGATCGTCCGCCACATGCAGCGCGACCGCGCGCATGTATCGATCGAACATGCGATCTCCGGCCCCGGCCTGATGAACCTGTACCGCGCGATCTGCGCGCTGCAGGACCAGGCACCGGCGCTGGCCAGCCCCGATGCGGTCACCGCTGCGGCAATGGCCGGTAGCGATCCGCTGGCACGGCAGGCGCTGGATGTGTTCTGCGGCCTGCTCGGCAGCACCATCGGCGACATGGCCCTGTTCTATGGCGCCCACGGCGGGGTCTACCTGGCCGGTGGAATCCTGCCGCAGATCCGCGAGTACCTGCGTACCAGCACCTTCGTCGAACGCTACCTGCAGAAGGGGCCGATGGGCGAGGCGCTGGCACGCATCCCGGTGAAGGTGGTCGAACACGGACAGCTGGGCGTGATCGGCGCTGCCAGCTGGTACCTGCTCCACGCCGACGCCTGAACCTGCAAACGGCTTCAACGCAATCGCAGCACGCAGTACGTGGCACGCCAATGCCCGGGACATCGCCGTCGCCCCGCGCACGTCATCGCAACCGCAATCCCATATCGCCGCCGGCATCCAATCGAGTGATGAGGAGAGACATCATGAATACCCGCAAGACCTTGCTTTCGGCCGCCATCGTCAGCTGCATCGCCTTCAGTGCCCACGCGCAGCAGGCCGCCCCGACCGCCACCGATCTGGACACCGTCACCGTTACCGGTATCCGCGGTTCGATGGAGAAGTCGCTGGACACCAAGCGCGAAGCCAATGCGCGCGTGGAAGTGGTCACCGCCGAAGACGTGGGCAAGCTGCCGGCGCACAACGTTGCCGACACCCTGCAGCGCCTGCCGGGCGTCAACATCAGCTCGTCCAGCGCCGATGAAGGCGGCTTCGACGAAGCCGACCGTGTCAGCCTGCGCGGCACCAGCCCCAGCCTCACCCAGACCCTGATCAACGGCCACACCGTCGGTTCGGCCGACTGGTTCGTGCTCAGCCAGGGCAACAACGTCGGCCGCAGCGTCAGCTACTCGCTGCTGCCGTCGGAACTGGTGAGCTCGGTGGAAGTGAACAAGTCCTCGCAGGCCAAGCTGCAGGACGGTGGCACCACCGGTACCGTCAACATCATCACCCGCAAGCCGCTGGAGTTCTCCAAGCAGTTCACCGCTGAAGGCTCGATCGGCATGGTGCGTTCGGACCAGGCCAAGTCGAACGACCCGCAGTACTCGGCGCTGTTCAACTACAAGAACGACGAAGGCACCTTCGGCGTGATGGTGCAGGGCTTCAGCCAGAAGCGCGAACTGCGCCGTGAAGCGCAGGAAATTCCGGGTGGCTTCTTCAAGATCGGCGCCGACGATCCCGTCGCCAAGACCAACCCGGACCTGATCGGCGTCAACGTTCCCGGCCTGCTGGGTTCGACCCTGTTCGAACAGACCCGTGAGCGCAAGGGTGGCCTGGTCTCGCTGCAGTTCAAGCCGACCGATACCCTTACCCTGGGCCTGAACGGTTTCAGCTCCAAGCTGGAAGCCAACAACTACAACCGCAACTTCATGATGTTCGGCAACAGCTTCGCCAAGTCGCAGGCGCCGAATCCGGGCTATGTGGTCAAGGACGGCGTGCTGACCAACGCCACCTACGCGGGCGTGCCGGGCACCAATTACGCGGTGTACGACATGATCTACCGCGAGTCGACGGCCAAGTCGAGCTACGTCACCTTCGATGCCGACTGGCAGATCAGCGACAGCCTGACCGCCAAGTTCCAGGCCGGCAGCACCAAGGGCACCGGTGAGACCCCGCGCCAGTACATCGCCGAGGTCACCGTGGGCAGCGGCGGTGGCGCCAGCTGGGCTACCCATGGCGCCGGCTCGCCGATCGATTGGAACGTCGGCGGCGACCTCTCGCCCAACGGCGTCACCAGCTTCGGCACCTGGGGCAACCAGCAGGTCACCGCCGAAGACAAGGAGAAGTGGGCCACGCTCGACTTCAACCAGTACTTCAACGATGGCGGCGTGCTGAGCTCCATCGACTTCGGTCTGCGCTTCGCCGACCACAAGCGCGAAGCGCTGTCGCCGGAGGGTGCAACCCCGGGTGACATCTGGAGCGCGCTGAAGAACGGTGCCACCTCCAACTATCCGAACGGTTTCGCTGGCGATATCGGCGGCAACTTCCCGCGCAACATCTGGTACTTCACCCCGGGTGCGCTGAAGGATGCGGTGACCAACAACTCCACCTGGCTTGCCGGCAACGACGGCCCGACCGGCCGCCACAACTACGGTGCCGAGTGGCAGGTGAAGGAAAAGAACTTCGCCGGTTACGTGCAGGCCAACTTCCGCGGCGACTGGTGGAGCGGCAACGTCGGCCTGCGCTACGTCAACATCAAGCAGGACATCAACACCTACAACGCCGTAAGCAAGGCCGCCGATGCAGATGTCAGCAGCCTGTTCGGCATGTGGGAGAGCGTGGCCTTCCAGAACAAGCGCAACCGCGTGCTGCCCAGCGCCAACATCAAGTTCGACCTGGACGACAAGCTGGTGCTGCGCGTAGCCGCTTCGCAGACCCAGACCCTGCCTGACTACTCGGCGCTGGGCGCATCGTCGTACGGTTCGGACCTGAACCGGACCGGCGGCGGCGGCAACCCGAACCTCAAGCCGACCCTGTCCACCAACCTGGATGCCAACCTGGAGTGGTACTTCATGCCGCGCGGCCTGCTGTCGATCGGCGCCTACCACATGGACCTGAAGGACTACATCGCCTTCGACGTGGTCTCGCGCCAGCTGTACAGCGAACTGACCAACCAGCTTGAGACCTACCAGATCTCCACCCCGATCAATGCCGACGGCAAGGTCACCGGCGTGGAAGTGGCCTACGAGCAGCCGATCGGCGAGTACTTCGGCGTCAATGCCAACTACACCTACGCCAACGGCACGACCGCGCACACCTGGTCGGACGGCTCGCACAACCTGCTGGGCACCTCGAAGAACACCTACAACGTGGGCGCATACTTCGAGAACGAGCGTTTCGGCGCGCGGGTCAGCTACACCCACCGTTCCTCGTTCCTGATCAGCCTGTCGGGCACCAACCCGTACTACCAGGATGACTTCGGCACGCTGTCGGCGTCGCTGAGCTTCAAGGCCACCGACTGGCTGAGCATCAGCCTGGATGGCCTGAACCTCAACAACCCGACCTACAAGTACTACCAGACCGCGGCCATTCCGACCTCGTTCTACAGCAACGGTCGCCAGTACTACCTGAACTTCCGCTTCAAGTACTGATCCAGCGGCAGTTTCATCGCCGAGTCGTGCACGCACGCCGGGCCTGGGTCATTCCGGGCCCGGCGTTTTTCATGTATAGCGAACATCGCACCCGATCCAAGGAGTCCTTCCGATGACGAAGCCCACCCGCGCCAGGATGCGCAGCCTCCTGTTGCTGGGCAGCCTGCTGGCCGCCCTGCCCGTGCTGCCGGCACTGGCCGCCGATGCCCCGGCACTCGATACCGGCCCCGGCCCGCAGCTGCGCGCCGGCAGCCTGATGTTGATTCCCGCACCGGCCAACGTGCAGCGCGGCAACGGCGCGGGCATCACCGTCGGCGCGGGCACCGTGCTGCAGGCCGATGGCGAAGCAGCGCAGCGTGTCGCTGCACAGTTCGCCGACCTGCTGGCGCGCAGTGGTGGACCGCGCCTGGCAGTGGCCAACGGCAAGGCCGCCGCCAAGGGCGGCAGCATCCGCTTCCAGATCGTGCCGACCTTCCGCGACAGTGGCGAGGGCTACACGCTGGAAAGCACCGCGCAGGGCGTGCTGGTGCAGGCCGGCAACGAGACCGGCCTGTTCTACGGCGCCACCACCCTGGCCCAGCTCGCCACCGGCGGCAGCAATGGTGTGCTGCCGGCCGTGCAGATCCAGGATGCGCCGCGTTTCAGCTGGCGTGGCTTCATGCTCGACTCGGCGCGGCACTTCCAGAGCCTGGACGAGATCAAGCGCGTGCTCGATGCGATGGCCGCGCACAAGCTCAACACCTTCCACTGGCACCTGACCGACGACCAGGGCTGGCGCATGGAGATCAAGCGCTACCCGAAGCTGACCGGCGTCGGCAGCTGCCGCCTGCCGGCCGGTGACGGCGGCATCGATCCGGTCAGCGGCAAGGAGCATCCGTACTGCGGCTTCTACACGCAGGATCAGATCCGCGAAGTGATCGCCTACGCCGCCAAGCTGCACATCCAGGTGATTCCGGAGATCGATGTCCCCGGCCACGCCACGGCGGCGATCGCCGCTTATCCGGAACTGGGCACGATCAATACGCCACTGAAGCCGTTGAGCGAATGGGGCGTGTTCCCGAACCTGTTCAACGTCGAGGACGGCACCGTCACCTTCCTGGAAAACGTGCTGGAGGAAGTCATCGCCCTGTTCCCGGCCAGGTACGTGCACGTGGGTGGCGACGAGGCAGTGAAGGACCAGTGGGAGGCGTCAGAACAGGTGCAGCAGCGCATGCGCGCGCTCGGCATCAAGGATGAGATGGCCATGCAGAGCCACATCATCAAGCGTCTGGAAACCTTCCTGGAACAACACGACCGTCGCCTGATCGGCTGGGACGAAATCCTTGAAGGCGGCCTGCCGCCGCAGGCCACGGTGATGTCCTGGCGCGGTACCGAGGGCGGGCTGGCCGCGGCCAGCGCGGGCCACGATGTGGTGATGTCGCCGGTCAGCCACCTGTACCTGGACTACCTGCAGACCGCATCGCCGAACGAGCCGCCGGGCCGGCCGACGCAGGTGAACCTGGCCAAGCTCTACAACTACGAACCGGTGCCGGCCGAACTGGCCGCCGACAAGCGCGGTCACATCCTCGGCCTGCAGGCGAACATGTTCACCGAACACACGCGCACCTATGCACGTCTGCAGCACAACCTGTTCCCGCGACTGGCCGCCGTGGCCGAGACCGGCTGGAGCACGCCGGAGCATCGTGATTTCCGCGACTTCCTGGCCCGCCTGCCCTCGCAGCTGCAGCGCTATCGGGCCTGGGGCCTGGCGTATGCGCAGACGCCGTTCGAAGTAGGCATGGCCTATACCGATGACCGCGTGGCGAACACGGTGACCGTGTCGCTGGCCAACCCGCTGGGCTATGAAGTGCGCTACAGCAGCGACGGAAAGCCGGTGACCGCGCAGTCGCCGCTGTACCAGCAGCCGCTGACGTCCACGCTGCCGGCGACGGTGCAGGCCGCTGCGTTCTACCAGGGCCAGCCACTGGCCGCGACGCCGACGGTGGCGTCGTACACCGCGCAGTCGCTGCTGTCGCGGCACAGCGAAGGGCTGCGCAGCTGCGTGGGCGAGAAGGGCCTGGTACTGCGCCTGGAAGACGATGGCCCACGCGAAGGTGCGCGTGCGGTGTTCACCGTCGACATCTTCCAGCCGTGCTGGCGCTGGCCGCAGGCACAGCTGGATGGCATCGGCAGCGTGGAAGTACGTGCGGGCCGCATTCCGTACTACTTCCAGCTGGCCCACGACGAGCCGAAGCGCCGCTTCGAAAAGGCCCGGAGCGCACACGGCGAAATGCTGATCCGTCGCGGTGACTGCACCGGCAAGGTGCTGGCGCAGGTGCCGCTGCCGGCGCAGACCGATGCCGACGGCTTCGTGACCCTGCGTGCGGATTTGCCGAAGGGCACCTCGGGTACGGGGGATCTGTGCATCAACTTCACCGGCGACACGCGCCCGGCGATGTGGGTGCTGGATGAGGTGACGCTCCGGTAGCTGCCAACCCTGGTTGGCGCCGGGAAGATTCATCCACGCATGGCGTGGATCTACCGGTCGACGCCAACCTTGGTTGGCGATGGGGAGGTTCATCCACGCATGGCGTGGATCTACTGGTCGACGCCAACCCTGGTTGGCGCCGTGGAGATTCATCCACGCATGGCGTGGATCTACTGGTGGATGCCAACCTTGGTTGGCGATGGGGAGGTCCATCCACGCATGGCGTGGATCTACTGTAGAGCCGAGCCCATGCTCGGCTGCTTTTCAATCGGCAAGCCGAGCATCGGCTCGGCTCTACAGGAACGTTACCCCCGCCAGCGCAGCAGGATGTCGCGCAGCGGGGTCAATGCGGTGGCCATCCCCGCCAACACGCCGATGGTGTTGGCCACCGCATCCATCGGATCGGCCATGCGGTTGCTGGTCAACGCGCCCTGCGCGAACTCGATGCCGATGCCCATCAGCACCAGGCCAGCCCCCACCCACAGCAGCGGACGGCCACGCCGGAACAGCTGCACCGCGCTGCCGGCCAGGATGAAATAGGCCAGGAAGTGCTCACCCTTGTCGCTGTTTTCCGGCAGCGGAATCGGCGGCGGCGGAATCAGGCAGACCACGATCACCGTCAGCACCGCCAACACCCACAGCGCGCTCCACAGGCGTGGCCGCCGCAGCGGCTTGATCACCGGCAACGCTGCACTCACAGGCGCCAGCTCAGGTCGCCCAGTTCGAACGCCGGTTCGAAATCAACGTCGCGCTGCAGGCCAATGGCCTGGAAACGCTCGCCCATCTCCGTTGGCAGGGTCAGCTTCTTCACCTGGTCGCGCAGCTGGATGCGGCCCACTTCATCGGTGCGCTCCTCGGCCAGGGTCAGTACCTGGTCCAGGCCGTTGCCGAGCAGGAAACTGGCCTGGCTGCAGTAGCCGGCCAGGTCGAAACCGCCGTGCAGGCCGGCCTCGGCCATGGCAGTGAAATCGACCGATGCGGTGATGTCCTGCAGGCCCGGCCAACGATGGATCTCGTTGTGCACGTGGTGGCGGTAGAACGCGCGTACGGTGCCATCATCGCGCTCTTCCTGGTAGAACTCGCCCCGGTTGTAGCCGTAATCCACGAACAGCATCGCGCCACGGCGCAGGCCGCCGGCCACTGCCTGCAACCAATACGGCAGCTGCGGCAGCACCTCGGAACGGTAGCCGTCGGCAAAGGGCTTTTCCAGGTAGCGTTCGAGATGGCGCACCGCGCCGTTGAGCAGCAGGTCGGCCGGCTGCGCGCCACGGATGAAGTTGCCCTGCCCGTCCAGCTCGACGGTTTCCTCGTACACCTCGCCGTCCTTGATCAGGAAGCGCGGTGTCGGCAGCGCATCGATCACCTCATTGGCGAACACCACGCCGTCCCAGTCGTCCTCGAACGGACGATCCAGCCATTCCACCCGGCCGGCCAGCTCGGGCGGCAGGTTCTGCTGCAGGCGCTCCTGCTGGCGCTGGCGCAGGTCCGCGCTGGGTTCGAGGATCGCGTAGCGGGCTGGCAATGCGTCCAGCTCGGCCAGGCGCAGCAGCACCGCCTCGGCGAAGGCACCGGTGCCGCCACCCAGTTCCAGCATCCGTGCCTGTGCATCAAGCTGGCCGAACACCGGCGCCAGTGCATTGGCCACGCTGCCGGCGAACAGGCTGCCCAGCTCGGGTGCGGTGGTGAAATCGCCACTGCCGCCGAATTTGCTGGCACCGGCGCTGTAGTAACCCCAGCCCGGCGTGTACAGGCACAGCTCCATGAAGCGGGAGAACGGCATCGCCCCGCCCTGTGCGAGTATCTCGGCACGCAGGGCGGCGGCCAGCTGGTCGCTGTGGGCCAGGGCATCGGCTTCGGGCAGGGGGAAGGTAGGCTGCATGGCGTCTTCGAATGCGGTGACAATGGTGCACAGGATAGCCGAGCCTTGGAGGACCCTCGATGAGTGACACCGCCCCCGTGGCCCTGATCACCGGCAGCGCGCGCCGGATCGGCGCGGCCATCGCCCGCCAGTTCCACGCCTGTGGCTGGTCGGTGGTGCTGCACGCCCATACCTCCAGCGCCGAACTGCAGCAGGCCGCCTTCAACCTGGACAACGAGCGCCCCGGCAGCGTGCTGGCGTTGCAGGCCGACCTGCGCGACGCCGACGCCCTGGCCGATCTGGTCGAGCAGGCAGTGACCCACTTCGGCCGCCTCGATGCGCTGGTCAACAACGCCTCCAACTTCTTCCCCACCCCGCTCGGCCAGGTCACCGCCGAGGCGATGGACGAGCTGTACGCGGTCAACGCGCGCGCACCGCTGCTGCTGGCCCAGGCCGCCGCGCCGTACCTGCGCCGCCAGCACGGCTGCATCGTCAACCTGACCGACCTGCACGGCACCGACCCGATGCCCAACCACATCGCCTACACGATGGCCAAGGCGGCGCTGGAGATGGCGACCCGCTCGCTGGCGCTGGAACTGGCGCCGAAGGTGCGGGTGAATGCAGTGGCGCCCGGTGCGATCCTGTGGCCGGAACAGGGCAAGGACGATTTCGCCCGCGAGGCGCTGCTGGCGCGCACGCCGCTGGCGCGGATCGGCACGGTGGAGGAAATCGCCGAAGCGGTGTACTGGCTGGCGGCCGAGGCCAGCTTCGTCACCGGCCACACCCTGCGCGTGGATGGTGGGCGTACGGTGAGTTGATCGTTCAGCCACCCATGGGGTGGCTCTACTGTAGAGCCACCCCATGGGTGGCTGCGTCGGGTCAATCCAGCGCGTCGGGGTCCAGCTCGACCGTCTCGAACGCTTCGCCATGCTGCTTGTGTGCGCGCCACAGCGTGGCCAGGTCCAGGCCGCTGACCGGATCGATGAAATCCGGGGCGATATCAGCCAGCGGCTTCAGCACGAAGGCATGCTTCAGTTCCGGGCGCGGAATGCGCAGATGGCCGGGGCCTTCCACCACCAGGTCGCCATAGAACACCACGTCGACGTCCAGGGTCCGGTCGGAGAAACGCGGACCGCTGCGGTCACGACCGTGCGCATCTTCCAGCGCATGCAGCCAGTCATCCAGTTCCTGCAGCGGCAGGTCGGTCTCGATGGCAACGCCATTGTTGAGGAAGGCCGGACCCTCGAAACCGACGGCGGCGGTACGGTAGGCGGCAGACACCTGCAGCGCACCAAAGCGCTCGCGCAGGGCCGCCACCGCAGCATGGAGGTAGCGGCGGGGGTGGACGTTGCTGCCCAGGCTCAGGAGCACGGTGGTCATGCGGTTCCGGTGACGGCAATCAGGTGGAGCGCGGGCATGCCATCGTCACAACGGCCTGCCTACAATCCGGGACGCATATGATAGGGCACCTGATAGGGCACCGACATGACCTATTGCGTTGGAATCGAGGTGGACGAGGGCCTGGTCTTCGCCGCCGACACCCGCACCAATGCCGCGCTGGACGATGTCCGCGTGCACCGCAAACTGCACGTGTTCGAATATCCCGGCCAGGCCGCCTACGTGGTGATGGCCGCCGGCAACCTGGCCACGACCCAGCTGCTGGTGTCGCGGCTGAAGCGCGATGCCGAGGAGCGGCGCACGCCGAACCTGCGCGACATGGCCCATCTGTTCGAGGCTGCGGCCTACGTCGGCTCCCTGCTGGTGGACAGCCAGGTGCAGAGCCAGCACACCGAACACGGCCATGACGGGGTGAACACCCAGGCGACGCTGATCTTCGGCGGGCAGATTGCCGGCGAACAGCCCGGCCTGTACATGGTCTACCCACTGGGCAACGCCATCGCCGCCTCGCCGGAGACACCCTATCTGCAGATCGGTGAATCCAAGTACGGCAAGCCGATCCTGGACCGCATCCTGACCCCGTCCACGCGCCTGGAGGATGCCGCACGCACCGCGATCGTGTCCCTGGATTCCACCATCCGCTCCAACCTGTCGGTGGGCCTGCCAGTCGACCTGGCGCTGCTGCGCGCCGGCGAACTGCGGATCAGCCAGCAGCTGCGGCTGGGCGCCGATTCAGCGCTGTACGCCGACATCCATCAGAACTGGTCGCGGCGGCTGGAACAGGCGGTGGAAAGCCTGCCGCGGTTTCCGTGGGAAACGACGGATCGCACGGGCTGAAACGCCGCCGCTGCACACCTGTAGAGCCGAGCCCATGCTCGGTAGACGCAGCCGATGCAGACAGCAGCCGAGCACGGGCTCGGCGCTACAGCGTTCCCTCGACGTCAGCCCAGTGCGTCGGCCACCGCGCGGAACACCTGCTGCATCTGCAGCGGCTTACGCAGCAGGTGCACCTCGATGCCGGCGGGGAACACATCTACCGGCATTTCCCCGGCAGCGTCTTCCAGCACCAGCGCTGGACCGCGGTAGCCGAGCGTGGCCATCTCGCCCAGCAGCTGGCTGGCCGACAACAGCTTGGAGCCGGCATCGGCGATCACCAGCGCCGGCATCGCCTCCTGTTGCATCCAGCGCAGCGCGGCCGGGCCATCGGAGGCCAGCTGCAGCTGATAGCCCTGGCTGGACAGCGCATTACCCAGCAGCGACAGGCGGGTGGCTTCACCATCGACCACCAGGATCGACTGGCCACTGCCCAGCGCCACCAGTTGTTCGATCGGCTCACCGCCCTCGGCGCTGGCATGCATCGGCAAGCGCAGCTCGAAGCAGGTGCCCTGCCCCAGCTGGCTGTTGACGTGGATGCTGCCACCGGCGCCTTCAACGATGCGCTTGCAGGAAATCAGGCCCAGCCCGGTGCCATCGGCCTTGGTGGTGAAGAACGGATTGAACAGATGCGACAGCGTGTCCGCATCCATGCCGGTGCCTTCATCGACCACCGCGATGCGCAGCCAGTCCTCGCCATCGCGCTGGCCACCATGGCTGGCGGTCAGGCTCAGGTTGCCACCATGGGGCATCGCCTGGATCGCGTTGAGCGCCAGGTTCAACAACACCTGCTGCAGCTCGGTGTAGTTGGCATCGACCACCAGCCCCTCATCCTCGACCACCAGATCCAGGCGGACGCCATCGGGCACGTTGCTGCGCAACAGCAGCGCCACGGCCTGGAACAGGTCATCGATGTGGATGCGCTCGCTGGCCTTGCGCGACCCGCGCACGAACGACAGCATCGATTCGGCCATCTCATGGCCGCGGCGACCGCACTCGGCGATCACGTCGGCCAGGTGGTGCAGTTGCGGATCTTCGGTACGCGCCTTCAGCAGGTCCGGCATGATCAGCAGCGGCTGCAGGATGTTGCGCAGATCGTGACTCAGACCCGCCGCCAGCAATGACAGGCTTTCCAGCCGCTGCGCGCGCATCAGCTCGGTTTCCACCCGCGAGCGCTCGATGGCGCTGCGTGCCTCACGCACCGCGCGCGCCACGGCCGACGGCAGGCGTGCCGGCTGGTGCTTGATGATGTAATCGTTGGCGCCCTTCTGCAGGGCCGCCACCGCATTCTCTTCGCCCATGGTGCCGGAGACGAAGATGAAGGGCACTTCCGGCAACGCGTCGCGCACGATGCGCAGCGCGTCGTCGCCGGAGAAGCCTGGCATGCTCAGGTCGGACAGCACGATGTCCGGCTGGAAGCGTGCCAGCGCATGGCGCAGGTCGTCCGCACTCTCGACACGCTCGAACGTGGCCTCAAGGCCTGCATCGAGCATCTGTTCGGACATCAGCTCGGCATCCTCGGGGGAATCTTCCACCAGCAGGATGCGTAGGGCGCCGAGCGCGGGACCGGTCAGGGGCATGGGCCTACTCGATCTCCGGAGCCTGGTTGATCAGTGCCCAGAACTTGCCCAGGGTCTGCACGGCGCCGAAGAACTGGTCCACGTCCACCGGCTTGACCACATACGCGTTCACGCCCATGTCCCAGCTGCGGGCCAGGTCGCTTTCCTCGCGCGAGGAGGACAGGATCACCACCGGCAACCGCTTCAGCTCATCGTGTTCGCGGATCTGCCGCAGCACTTCCAGGCCATCCATGCGCGGCATCTTGATGTCCAGCAGCAGCACCGCCGGCAGGCCTTCCTCGCGGCTGGCGAAGGCGCCACGGCGCAGCAGGTAATCCATCACTTCCACGCCGTCTTCGACGTGCACGATGGGATTGGCCAGCCGCGCTTCCTGCAGCGCATCGATCGCCATTTCGGCGTCGGCCGGGCTGTCTTCGGCAAGGAGGATGGTGCGCAGCGTCGTCATGCGATGGGGCCCTGTTTGTCCGCGTCGAGCACGGGGGGAAGATAGAAGTGGAAGGTGGCGCCGGCATCCGGTGCGGCTTCGGCCCAGATGCGGCCGCCATGGCGGGTCAGCACCCTGCGTACGCTGGCCAGGCCGATACCGGTGCCGGGATAGTCGCTGGCCTTGTGCAGGCGCTGGAAAACGCCGAACAACTTGCCGGCGTAGGCCATGTCAAAGCCTGCACCATTGTCGCTGACCGTGAACTGATGACCGCCATCGGGCTGCTGCTGGTAGTCCACGCGGACCTTCGCCGGCTCGCGGTTGGCCGAGTATTTCACCGCGTTGCCCAGCAGGTTCAGCCAGACCTGGCGCAGCATGTTTTCGTCGCCCACCACGATCGGCAGCGGCGCGATGCTCCACTCCACCTGATGGGCATGGCCGCTGCTCTCGGCTTCGCTCTGCACGTTCGCGTCGAGCATCGCGCGCGTATCGGCCACCAGCGACTGCATGTCCACGGTCTGTTGGCGCATCGCTGCGCGGCCCAGCCGCGAATAGACCAGCAGGTCGTCGATCAACGTGGCCATGCGCCGCGCTGATCCGGAGATCACCCCAAGGTAGTGCTGGCTCTTCTCGTCGGCCGCCTCGCCCAGATGGCGCGACAGCTTGTCCGAGAAACCGGCGACATGGCGCAGCGGCGCACGCAGGTCGTGCGACACCGAGTAGCTGAACGCTTCCAGCTCGCGGTTGACCTCCGAAACCTGGGCGACCTTGCCTTCCAGCTGCCGGTTCAACTCTTCGACGCGTGTCTGCACCGCACGCTGCACGGTCACATCGCTGACGGTCAGCAGCACCACTTCATCGTCGGTGTCAGGCAGCGGCATGCGCCGCGCGTTGAGCAGCATGTAGCGGGACATGCCGTCGACGGTGCGTTGTTCGTGTTCGAAATCCCACAGTTCGCGACCCCGCAGCAATACGTCGGCCAGACGCTGGCGAACCACCGGGTCACGCCATGCGCCGTCGCCTACGTTCTCCAGCAGCAGGCCATCGGCGCGCTCATCCTGCAACCCGTACAACTCGGAAAACGCGGGATTGTGCAGCTGCACGCGCAGCTCGCGATCCAGCAGCACGATCGGTTCACGCACGGTCTGCAGCACCGATGCCGCGCGCGCAGCGGCGCGCTGCGACTGTCGTTCAGCCTGCAGGCGGCGGCCAATCTGTCGTTGCAGCAGCCACAGCACCAGGCCGAGCAGCGCCAGCTGTACCAGCAGCGAGCTCCACGAGACGAAGTTGGTCTGCCGCTTCTGTCGCTCCGCCTGGGCGGCGCGCTGGGCCAGCAGCGCTTCCTCGCTGGCCTGCAGTTCTTCCACCAGGCCGCGGATCGGATAGCGCGTGCTCAGGTCCTGCACCAGCTCGCGCTGGTCACTGTTGGGCTCGGACTTCGCCAGTTCACGCGCAACCCCCATACGGCCTTCCAGCATCGACTGGATGCGGCCGATGCGGATCAGCTGGTCGGGATTGTCGCGGGTCATCCGGCCCAGTTCAGCCAGGCGCTCGGGGATGTCGTTGGCCTTGGCCATGCGCTCGCGCAGGCCCGGCGCATCCACGCCCTTGGACAGCGTCAACGCAGCCGATTCGATGTCGCGCACGTCGGTCTGCAGCTGCTGCAGGGCTACGGTCACCTGCTGGGTATGGGTCACCCAGCCCATCGCCAGCTCGTTGTCCTGCTGCAGTTTGCGCAGGGTCAACCACGGGACCACGATGATGGCTGCCGCTGCCAGTGCCAAAGCAGGCAGTCGCCAGCGATCCCAGATGTCATCACTGAAAACCAGCGCCATAGTTCCTCGTCAGCTCAGCCGGGGAGAGCGATCCGGGCAGGATCAGCCACGGCGGAACCGGCAATATAGCGCAGCCGGTCACATCTCTGGGGTAATGGGTCGTTCGGCGGGGCGCCCATCCGCAGGCATCGCGCAGGCCCGACGCTACAAAAACAGGGGCGCCCCCGTGGGAGCGCCCCTGCTGGCAACCTGCGCTGAAGGTCAGCGCTTCTTGGCGGCACTGACCTTCAGCGCGGCGGCATCAACGCGGGTCACGCCCTTGATGCCCTTGGCGGTGGCGATGGCCTTGTCATGCTCGGCCTTGGTAGCGACGGTGCCGCTCAGGCTGACCACGCCGTTGACCGTCTCCACCTTCACTTCGGTACCCGGCACATTGCTGCTGGCGAGCAGATCGGCCTTGACCTTGGTGGTGATCCAGCTGTCGGTGACCGGCTCGTTGGAATCATGGCGGTCGGCATGGGTCATCGCCGAATGATCGGTTTTCGGCGGGCTCTTCGCTGCGGCGTCCTGGGCGAATGCGGCCGAGGAGGACAGCGCCAGGCCCAAGGTGAGGGCGGAAGCCAACAGCGTACGGGTCGTGGTGCTCATCGTGTGGTTCTCCTACTGGTTGGTGCGCCCAGTGTCGCCAAGTGCTTGTAGTGCAGGCGTGGCGCTGCGGTCATGCTCACGTGAATGGGCATACCTGCAGCGGGAACGGTTCAGCTTCCGGGCGCGCAGTCATCTCGTTTACCCTGAGGTTCCTGTCCTGTACTTTCCGATCCGCGCGGAGTCTTCCCATGCGCCCCGAGCTGCAACTGGCCCTGATCGGCTACGGCCTGGCCGGCCGTGTCTTCCACGCCCCGCTGATCCAGCACACGCCGGGGCTGGCCCTGCACAGTGTCGTCAGTTCGCAGCGCGATACGCTGCTGCGCACCTTCAGCGACGTCCACGTACGCGCTACCGCGCAGGAGGTCTTCGATGACCCTGCGGTGGATGCGGTGGTGATTGCCACGCCGAACGAACAGCACGCGCCGTTGGCCATCGCCGCGCTGGCCGCCGGCAAGCATGTGCTGGTGGATAAACCATTCGCGGTGACCGTGGACGAAGCCGAGCAGGTGCTGGCCGCAGCGCGCAGCGCCGGACGCATCGCCACCGTGTTCCAGAACCGGCGGTTCGATGCGGACTTCCTGACCCTGCAGGCGCTGCTTGCCGACGGCACGCTCGGCGACATCGCCGAATGCCACGCCCATTTCGACCGCTACCGCCCGCAGGTGCGCGAACGCTGGCGCGAGCAGGAGGGGCCGGGCAGCGGCCTGTGGTACGACCTGGGGCCGCACCTGCTGGACCAGATGCTGGTGCTGTTCGGCTGTCCGCAGGCGATCGATGCGGACCTTGCCGTGCAGCGCGAAGGCGGCAGCGGCGTCGACTATTTTCATGCGGTGCTGCACTACCCGCGCCATCGCGCGATCGTGCACGCCGGTTCACTGGTCGCTGCGCCTGCCCCCCGTTTCGCGGTGCATGGCACGCGTGCCAGCTGGATCAAGCATGGCCTGGACGTGCAGGAGGCGCAGCTGCGTCGCGGCGTTGCGCCAGGCGCGCCGGGCTGGGGCATCGATCCGCGCCACGGCGAACTGCTGCACTGCGATGCGGAGGACAACGTGCAGCGCAGCACCGTGGACAACCTGCCCGGTGATTACCGGCGCCTGTATGCCGACTTCGCAGCGGCGATGCGGGGCGAGGGTGAGCCGACGGTCAGCGCGCAGCAGGCGTTGCAGGTGATGCGGTTGCTGCAGGCGGGGATGGACAGCGCGCGCGAAGGGCGGCGGGTGCGGTTGGGGTGATCGGCAGGGCTGCGCCCTGCACCTGCCGAGGCAACAGCAACGTCAACGTCAACGGCAAAAGCTGGGCTGCTGAGGGATGGCGGGGTGGGTCCGGTTGCGGGGGACGCTGCAAGTACGTCCATGTAAGCTCGGTCGCCGCATCCATGCGGCTCACGCCCCCGCAACCGGACCCACCCCGCCTTCAACAGTTTCTCGCGATCTGCCGGGGTCGGATCACGTTGCTTGGCAACGGGCTCTGACCCCATGCGTGACCCATGCGGACGGACGATGGCTGACAGTAGATCCACGCCATGCGTGGATGACGTCGAAACGATCAAAGAAGGCTTTCAGTTACGGGGTCAGAGCCCTTTCCTGCGGAAAGGGATCCGACCCCGGCGCCGGTACTTACGACTTCTTGATGGCGTGGCCGCCGAATTCGTTGCGCATCGCTGACAGCAGGCGGTCGGTGAACGAGTTCGACTCGCGCGAACGCAGGCGTTCGAGCAGCGACAGGGTGATCACCGGTGCCGGTACGTCCAGCGCAATCGCTTCGGCGACGGTCCAGCGGCCTTCACCGGAATCCTCCACGTACGGTGCGATGCCATCCAGCGAGGGGTTGCGCTTGAGGGCTTCGGTGCTCAGGTCCAGCAGCCACGAACGCACCACGCTGCCGTGTCGCCACACCTCGGCCACCTGCGCCAGGTCCAGTTCCATCTCCTGCTTGCGCTCCATCAGCGCGAAGCCTTCGGCGTAGGCCTGCATCATTCCGTATTCGATGCCGTTGTGAACCATCTTGGTGAAGTGGCCTGCGCCGGACGGGCCAACGCGCGCCCAGCCGCGGTCCTCGGCCGGTGCCAGCGTGCGCAGCAGCGGTGCGATCTGTTCGACCACCGCGGCATCGCCACCCACCATCAGGCTGTAGCCTTCCTGCAGGCCCCACACGCCGCCGCTGGTGCCGCAGTCCACGTAGCCCAGGTCATCTTCGGCCAGCGCCTTGGCGCGACGGATCGAGTCCTGGTAGTTGGAGTTGCCACCGTCGATGACGATGTCACCTTCGGCCAGGTGCGGGCTCAACTGCCCCAGCGTCTGGTCCACGGTCTCGCCGGCCGGCACCATCAGCCACACCACGCGCGGCACCGGCAGCGCGGCCACTGCGGCGGCCAGCGAATCCACCACTTCCAGGCCGGCCTCGGCGGCGCGCTGGCGGGCGCCCTCGCCCGGGTCGTAGCCAACCACGCGGTGGCCGCCGCGGTGCAGGCGCTGGGCCATGTTGGCGCCCATGCGGCCGAGGCCGATCATTGCAATATCCATTGTTTCACCTTCAGTTGTTGTCGGAAGTCAGGCTGCCTGGCCGGCCGGTCGTCGCGCAGTGGCGCAGCTGCGCCTCGCGCCAACGCCGGTAGAGCGTGGTATGCAGATTGTGCAACGCCAGGTCGATGGAAAACGGCGTGCGCGGATTGCGGTCGAGCAGGCGGATGATGTGATAGCCGACAGGACGTATACCGCGTGGGTGCACGTAGATCACGAACTGCTGGTAGAACGCATCGTCCAGCAACTGGTCCATCTGCTGCACGACGTCGCGATAGCGCGGGGCCAGCTGCGCACGCAGGGCCGGATCGCGCTCGTACAGCAGCCGCTCGAAATAGCGTTGGCCGACACGCGGAATGCCCTGCGCCAACTGCCACAGGGCACGATTGCGCTGGTCGTACCAGGCCAGGCCGCCGTGTTCTGCCAAGGCCCGCGCGGCCCCCTCGCCCACCGCCACCACGACGAAGTTCTCCGCCTGGTTGCTGAGGTCGTCCAGCGTGCCTTTGTCGAATACGTGTTCGATGAAGCCGGGCAATCCGACGAATGCCTGCCGCCCCATCGCCGACGTGCGCACGGCCTTGCCGTCGGCCAGGAACTGGCCAGCCTGTGCGCCCAGCAGGATGCTGTCGGTGTCGTGCAGACCCAGGAAGGTGCCGATGGACAGCTCCCCCGGCGCGAATTCCGCATCGAAGGCCGCATCGCCGTACAGCTCGCGCTGCGTAGCCAGCTGCGCGACCTGACGGCCGACACCGCACTCGGCACGCACCCGGCCGGTGTAGAACGCATCCAGTGCGCGGCTGTTGCTGGCGGCCGGCACATAGCCGCGGCCGAAGCTGCGTACCCGCTGCCATCCCTGTGCCGGAGCACCGCGAGCGCCAAAGCCGATCCAGCCCAGCTGCACACCGGTGAAGCGGAAGGACTCATTGTCCTGCAGTGCCTGCGTGGCCCGTTGTACGGCCGCGCCCAGTTCGAAGGCGTAGGCGCAGACCGTGGCCGGATCGTCCAGCAGCTGCTGCAACAGGGCCTGGCGGTCCGCATCGGCCAACGTCTCCGGCAAGCGCACGCGTAGATCGCCGGCGGCCTGCGCTTCGGCCAGCGAGGCTCGCGTACAGACCGGCCCGCCCCGCACCTGCGGTGTGCTGATGGCTGCAGTTTCAAAGCGCCAGCCCAACCGCTGCAGCAGGCCTTGGCGGCACTCGGCCGTAACGGCCAGCGCGCTCAAGGGCCAGCCCAGCAGCAGGGCCCACGCCATCACCCTGCCGCGCACGTTCAGCCCTGGTCCGTTGCTGCCGGCGCGGGTTCGGGCTCAGGCCCGGCAGGAGGCGGCGACGCGGCCGGTTGTGGTTGCGGTTGCGGTTCTGCTTTCGCTGCCGCCGGCAGGTACTGCTGCAGGCGCTGGAAGAAGCGCCGATAGAATTCGGCATCGGTGATCGTGCTGCTGGCCACTTTCACCAGCGAGTCGTCATTGCTGCCGAACGGCAGCGACACCGAGCCCAGCGCGCCCACGCCGACACTGGCCGAGGTCGGGCTCTTCTTCAGCGCATAGCGGTCCTGCACGGCGCTGACGAACACCAGCGCCTGGCTGCCACGCGGCGCACACGAGATACGCAGCACCAGTTGTTCGTGGTCATCTTCGCGCGGCTGGAAATTCTTGTTGCCTTCCACCTGCGCGTCGTCCGACCGTGCGATGGCATAGCCCTGGCTGAGCAACGTGCGCCGTGCCGCCTCGCAGGCGTCGGCCGGGCGCCCATCGACGGTGCGCGAGAAGGTGTCGCCGGAGTCAAAGGACTCCCGCAGCAGACTGCTGTCGGCAGCGCGGCCACCGCACGCGGTCAATGCCAGGGCACTGGTGGCGGCCAACAGGGAAGCGGAGAGGAGGGAGGCCCGCATGGGTACTCCTGCAAAGACGGTAGCCCCGAGGGTAGCCCCCTGCCCGTGTGCGCCGGGTCGATGCTGCTTGGCCCGGCCGCCACCGTTGCTCCCGGTTCATGCAAAAAGGGGACGGAGGGGTTTAAGTCGCTTGTGGCACCAACGACGTAAACCCCTCCGCCCCCTCCTCAGTCAATCAGTCTGCCCAGCGGCCTGCGGCGGTGGACTGCGGCAGCACCTGTGCCGACAGCGGGCGGTCGGCCTCCAGCAGGTTCACCGCGTCGGCCAGGATCGAGGCCGATTCACGCAGCAGCGGGTCCGGGCGCTTCTCGGCGGCCTTCTCGCGGGCGGCATCCTTGACGATGTCGCGCTCGTTGCCGGTCAGGCCATCATCGCTGCTGTCATCGGCCAGCGGGTCCAGGGCCAGGCCCAGTTCCTTGCGCACGATCTGGCGCTGCTTGCGCTGGGTGTCCTGGCGCTCGCGCTCGGCACGACGGGTCGCTTCATTCAGCGAAACGTACTTCTTCGCCGCTTCGGTACGGAACTGCTCAACGTCCTCGTTCCACCACTGGAATTCCTTGTCGGTGGCGATGCGCGAGTCATGACGCGTTTCCAGCTTCGGCAGCAGCGGCGCGAAGTTGCCGTACTGGGTGTGCGGCACCGCGGCGATGCGGGTCCACGGCAGCGCATTGTCGTAGGTGCTTTCGCCGAATTCGGTGGCATCGACGCTGGCCGGGAACGCCAGGTCCGGCACCACGCCCTTGTGCTGGGTGCTGCTGCCGCTGATGCGGAAGAACTGGGCGATGGTCAGCTTCACCTGGCCAAAGCGCTGGGCTTCGCCACTCGGCCAACGGTCCAGGTCGACGATGTTCTGCACGGTGCCCTTGCCGAAGCTGGTTTCACCGATGACCAGGCCGCGGCCGTAGTCCTGGATGGCACCGGCGAAGATCTCCGACGCCGACGCCGAACCACGGTTGATCAGCACGGCCAGCGGGCCGTCCCATGCCACGCCCTGGTTGCGGTCGCTGTTGACGGTGACACGGCCACCGGATTCGCGCACCTGCACCACCGGACCCTGTTCGATGAACAGGCCGGTCAGCTCGATCGCTTCATCCAGCGAACCACCACCGTTGTTGCGCAGGTCCAGCACCACGCCGTCCAGCTTGTCGGTCTTGAAACCGGCCAGCAGCTTGGCCACGTCGCGGGTGGCCGACGCATAGTCGGCGGCGTTGCGACGACGGCCTTCGAAGTCCTGGTAGAAGGTCGGCAGCTTGATCACGCCGACCTTGCGCGCCGGCTCGCCATTGGCGGCCGGGATGGTCATGGTCTCGCCCTTGGCGGCCTGTTCGGCCAGGCGCACCTTCTGCCGGGTCAGCACCAGGGTGTGGTGCTTGCCGTCGACGCCGGCTTCGGCAGGAATGAATTCCAGCTTGACGTCGGTGTCCTTGGCGCCACGGATCTTGGCCACCACATCATCGATGCGCCAGCCGATCACATCTTCCACCAGCCCGGACTTGCCCTGGCCGACACCGACGATGCGGTCACCCGGCTTCAGCGTGCCGTCCACGGCCGCCGGACCACCGGCGATGATCTCGCGGATCACCACCACATCGTCCTGGCGCTGCAGCTGCGCGCCGATACCTTCCAGCGACAGCGACATCGCCTGGTTGAAGTTCTCGGCGGTACGCGGGGTGAAGTAATCCGTGTGCGGATCAACCGCGCTGGTGTAGGCATTCATGAAGAACTGGAAGGTGTCTTCGCCCTTCAGTTCGTTGACCGACTTTTCCAGGGTGGCGTAACGCTTGTCCAGCGTCTTGCGGATGTCATCGGACTTCTTGCCGGCCAGCTTCAGGCGCAGCCAGTCGTTCTTCACCGACTTGCGCCACAGCTCGTCGAGTTCGGCATTGGAAGCGGCCCACGGCACCTCCTTGCGGTCGTACTCGAAGCGCTCATCGGTGGTGAAATCCGGTTCCTGCTTGAGCAGCTTGCGCGCATAGGCCACACGCTCGCCGACGCGCTGCTTGTAGACCGCGAACACCTGGAACGCCGGCTCCAGTTCGCCGCCGCGGATGGCATTGGCAATGCCGGCCTGGAACGGTGCGAAGCGGGTGATGTCGGCCTGGGTGAAGTACTGCTTGCCGCCGTCCAGCGTCTCCAGGTAGCGCTTGAACACATCCTTGGAGGTGGCTTCATCGAGCGCACGCGGGCGGTAGGCGTAGCGGCTGTCGGACAACAGGCCGTACACCAGCTTGGAGGTGGTCACCTGATCGGCGGTGGCGGCAGCCGGCAACGCCGGCGAATCGGCCTTGGCCGCGAGCGCCAGCGGCGCTACCAGCGCCAGGGCCATCAGGAATGCGGGGGCTTTGAATTTCATTGACGTGCTCGAAGGCGCCTTGCCAAGGGGGAGACTGCAGGGTGTTCAGACACCGCGACAGTGCCGAAAGTTGCCGGGTTTGTCACCCGCCCACGTTCGGTGGAAAGCCAGCCTAGCGGGGCCGGTGTAGCAAATTGTGAATGCATGTAGAGCCGAGCCCATGCTCGGCTGACCGGCAGCAAGCAGCCGAGCATGGGCTCGGCTCTACGGCAGGCAGAGGTGTGCGGACCAACGGTCCGCACCCACAGGAGAAGCAGCTCCCACCCATCAGCAGGGTGTCAGGAAACGCCGGCGCCCTTGGCCTGCACGTCGGCGTGGTACGACGAGCGCACCATCGGGCCGGAGGCCACGTGGCTGAAGCCCAGCTCGTAACCGTAGACTTCCAGCGCCTTGTAATCGTCCGGCGTCCAGTACTTCAGCACCGGATGGTGATGCGCGGTCGGCTGCAGGTACTGGCCGATGGTGATCATGTCCACGTTGTGCGCACGCAGGTCGCGCATGGTGGCCTTGATCTGTTCGAAGTCTTCGCCCAGGCCCAGCATGATGCCCGACTTGGTCGGCACGTCAGGGTGCTGCGCCTTGAAGTTCTTCAGCAGGTTCAACGACCACTGGTAGTCGGCGCCCGGGCGCACGTTGCGGTACAGGTCCGGGACGGTTTCGATGTTGTGGTTGAACACGTCCGGCGGGTTCTGCGCCAGGATCTCCAGCGCGCGCTCCATGCGGCCCTTGCCACGGAAGTCCGGGGTCAGCACTTCGATCCGGGTGCCGGGCGACTTCTCGCGGATGGCGGTGATGCAGTCGACGAAGTGCTGGGCACCGCCGTCGCGCAGGTCATCGCGGTCGACGCTGGTCACCACCACGTACTTCAGACCCATGTCGGCCACGGTCTGGCCGAGGCTGGCCGGCTCGTTGGCATCGGGCGGCTTCGGCCGGCCGTGGGCCACGTCGCAGAACGAGCAGCGACGGGTGCAGACCTCGCCCAGGATCATGAAGGTGGCGGTGCCGTGGCCGAAGCATTCGTGGATGTTCGGGCAGCTGGCCTCTTCGCACACGGTCACCAGACGGTTCTCGCGCAGCTTGGCTTTCAGGTTCTGCACGGCATTGCCCGAAGGAATGCGCACGCGGATCCAGGAGGGCTTGCGCAGCACCGGCACGTCGGCGAACTGCACCGGCGAGCGGTTGATCTTGTCCCCACCCATCTGCTTGACCCCGGCCTGCAACGGCGCGGTGGACGGAAGCTCGGCCTGCACGATCTGCAGGGGAATGGTGCGGGCAGTGGTTTCAGTCATGGCGTTTCCGGGGGCGGTCAGGCGGCCGCAGAGAGATCAGGCAGTTCAGGCACGGGCTGCAGCAGCAGGCCGAACTGGCGGGCCAGGTGGTCCAGCAGCACCGGCTTGACGGCGTCCATCCCGGACGGACCGCCCAAGTCTAGCACCGTGGTCACCTGCAGCCCCTCGTAACCACAGGGGTTGATGCGGTGGAAAGGATCCAGGTCCATGGCCACGTTGAAGGCCAGGCCATGGAAGGTGCAGCCGCGACGCACGCGGATGCCGAGCGCGGCGATCTTGGCGCCGCCGACATAGACGCCCGGGGCGCCGTCGAGCCGTTCGGCACCTATGTTCCACTCGGCCAGGGTGTCGATGATGGCCTGCTCGATGCGGCACACGTAGTCGCGCACGCCGATGCCCAGCCGCGGCAGGCGCAGCAGTGGGTAGATCACGATCTGGCCGGGGCCGTGGTAGGTCACCTGGCCGCCGCGATCGACATGGACCACCGGGATCTCGCCCGGCGCCAGCACGTGCTCGACCTTGCCGGCCTGGCCCAGGGTGAACACCGGATCGTGCTCGACCACCCACAGCTCGTCGAGCGTGTCGTCGTCGCGCTGGTCGGTGAAACGCTGCATGGCGTGCCAGACCGGCTCGTAGGGCTGGCGCCCCAGGTCACGGACCACCGCCGGGCGCGGCGGACGCGCCTCGGGGGCCGCCGCTTCGGCAGGGCAGCTGACGGCTACACCGTCCACTTCACTTCCGGGTGGTCGCGCAGGGCCTGGTGGGCCACGTCGTACTGTTCGCGGTTCTCGGCCCGGAAGACCAGGCGCACCGAGACGTACTTGCCGTTGGACGAATGCTTCCAGCTGATGCGCTCGTTCACCACGTCGACGCCAGCAGCCAGCAGCAGGCGGGGGAGTTCATGCTCCAGGCCGCGGTTGGCCGGGCCCATCGCGCTGAGCTCGAACTGACCGGGGAACTGGAAGCCGTGTTCGGGATTGTCGGACTTGATTTCCATGCGCCCATTATCGGGCCGCAGGGCAACAAACCCAAGAGTATTCATAAAGCTCGGCGGCACCGCAGACGGGCCGCTGCGTTGCAGCTGAACATCCATTCAGCCTCGGACCCGGCTCCTACGGCCCTGCCCCGGGCCCGACGACGCCTGTCTGCGGTAACCAATTGTGTCGATCAGACAATGTTGTTTTCGGAACAGACAAGTGATTCCAGCGCGCTCGTTCCGTCACAGCGCCGGGAGTACCGTTTCGTTGCATAAAACGACAGACAAAAGCCCCCTTCCCGATGATCATCCCATCCATGCGCTACCTCGCATCCTTTGGATTGTCCGGCCTGCTGGCCACCGCCCTCCCCCTTTCCGCCCACGCAGCCGAGCAATGCGGCCCGGACGCGATGCGCGAGCATCCGCCGCAGGTCAATTTCCGCGTCGACAACGACCTGTTCGGCGGCCGCCACCAGGACCAGGGCTATACCAATGGCGCCCAGCTGACCCTGGTCTCGCCCAACCTGGTCGACTACACCGATGACCCGTGCCTGCCGCGCCTGGCGCGCTGGGTGAACAGCCACCTGGAAGCACTGCACCCGGGCAAGTTCGAACAGCAGAACATGATCTTCAGCCTGGCCCAGGGCATCTTCACCCCCACCGATCCGACCCGCAGCGACCTGATCAAGGATGACCGGCCGTATGCCGGGGTACTGCTGGTCAGTTTCGGCTTCAACGCACGCAGCGGCGATCGCCTGCAGACCACCCAGCTGTCGCTGGGCGTGGTCGGGCCGTGGGCGCAGGGCAAGCAGGTGCAGGACGCGGTGCACAGCGTGCTGGGCGATGAGAAGTTCAAGGGCTGGGACAACCAGCTGCACAACGAACCGGTGTTCATGCTGACCCACGAACGCATGCGCCGCTGGCCGGGCGATGCCAGCCTCAATGCCGACGGCTGGGGCTGGGATGCGATCAGCCACTACGGCGGTTCGATCGGCAACCTGGAAACCAAGGCAAACCTCGGCGGCGAAGTGCGCTTCGGCTGGAAGCTGCCGGACGATTTCGGCAGCACCCCGCTGCGCCCGGCCGGCGAGAACACCGCGCCGACCCGCGGCGGCAAGCCGTCCGGCTGGTCGTGGCACCTGTTCGCCACCACCGATGCGGCGTGGGTGATCCGCGATATCACCCTGGACGGCAACACCTTCCGCAACAGCCACAGCGTGGACAAGCGTCATGTGGTTGCGCAGGGCGGTTATGGCGTCGCGGTGATGCGTGGCCGCTGGAAGTTCGCGATGGCGCGCTACCACAGCACCCGCGAATTCGATGGCCAGCGCCAGTCGCCGGTGTTCGGCAGTTTCACCGTCAGCCGCTCGCTGTAAGCAATCGGGCTGGTAGTGCCGGCGGGATTCATGCGGAGCCGGCTCCCGAAACAGAAAAGGCCGGCATTCGCCGGCCTTTTCCGTTCACCGCAGCACGCTGCGGATCATTCCGATTCCCACCACATCCAGAAACTGTCCCACAGGCGCTTGAAGAAGCCGGCCTGCTCGACCGCAGCCACGGCCACCAGCGGCGCTTCGGCCACCAGCTTGCCATCCAGGGTGACCTTGACGGTGCCGATCTGCTGGCCGGCGGTGAACGGTGCTTCCAGGGTCTTGGGCACGTCGATGCTCGGCTTCAGGTCGTTGTAGCGACCGCGCGGCACGCTGACCAGCATCGGCTGGGCCACGCCCAGCTGCACCTTGTCGGTGGTGCCCTTCCAGACCTTGTGCTCGGCCACGGCCTTGCCCGGCTCGTACAGGCGGTGGGTTTCGAAGAAGCGGAAGCCCCAGTTCAACAGGGCCAGGCTGTCATCGGCGCGCTGCTTTTCCGACGCGCCGCCCAGCACCACGGCGACCAGACGCTGGTCACCGCGCTGGGCCGAGCTCATCAGGCAGTAGCCGGCTTCGGAAGTGTGGCCGGTCTTGATCCCGTCCACGCTGCCATCGCGCCACAACAGCAGGTTGCGGTTGGGCTGCTTGATGGTGCCGACCTGGAATTCCTTGATCTTGTTGTACGCGTAGGTTTCCGGGTAATCGCGCACCATCGCGCGGCCCAGCAGGGCCAGGTCGTAGGCGCTGCTGTGATGGCCCGGGGCGGTCAGGCCGTGGGCGTTCACGAAGTGCGAGTTCTTCATGCCGATCTTGGCGGCGTAGCTGTTCATCAGCGAAGCGAAGGCTTCTTCGCTGCCGGCCACGTGCTCGGCCAGGGCAATCGCGGCGTCATTGCCGGACTGGATCGCCATGCCCTTTTCCATGTCTTCCAGGCGTGCCGTCTGGTTGACCGGGAAGCCGCTGTAGCTGCCATCGGTGCCAGCGCCACCTTCGCGCCAGGCGCGTTCGCTCATCATCACCTGGTCGTCCGGACGGACCTTGCCGTTCTTGACCTCGGCGGCGATCACGTAGGACGTCATCACCTTGGTGATGCTGGCCGGGGCCAGCTGTTCGTTGATGTTCTCGCCTGCCAGCACCTGGCCGGTGGCGTAGTCCATCAGCACCCAGGCCTTGGACACGCTGGGTGCGGGCGCCGGCGGCGTGGCCACGGTGGCGGGGGCAGCAGCGGCAGCGGCAGGCGTCGGCGTGGCCGGGGTCGGCAGCGGCGTCTGGGCGGAGGCCAGGCCCACCACCAGGGTGGCGGCCAGGGCAGTGGCGGCGGAACGGAAATTCATGGGACAGCAGGCTCCAGGGGACGGCCGGAAAATGAAGGATGGGACAAGGTGGCCATTGTAAGGCCGGGGTGGCAAGGGCCGGCAGCACCGGCCCGGGCGGAATCAGTCCTTGACGATCTGTGGCGAGCCAAAGCCCAGACCCGAGATGCGCCCGGCGAGTTCCGCCGCGCTGGCATGGTCGCTGGCGGGAACCCGCAGGCGCCACAGGGTACGACCACCGGCAGCGATGTCGCTGATGGTGGCACCGACGATGCCGGCGGCGTTGAGCTGGCCCATCGCCCGGTTGGCGTTGTCGCGGTTGGAGAAGCTGGCAACCTGCAGCATCACCGCGCCCACTACCTTCTGCGACAGGCTGGGGCTGCTGGCCGGGGCCGGGCTGCGCGGCATGGCGGTGGCCACGACCGGCGCGGCGGGACGCGGCGCGGGTGCGCTGGGCGGCAGGCTGCTGACCGCCACCTCCGGCATCGTGCTGACGGCGGCCTGGGTCGTGGCCGGCTGGCCACGCGCCGGCGCCCCATCGGCAGGCAGGCGGTTGACCAGGCGATCGATGTCACTGTCGGCAACCGCGCGTGCGGCAGGTGCGGGGCGTGCGCTGGCGACGGCAGCAGTGGCCGCCGCCGCTTCAGCAGCACGGCGTTCGCGGCGCGACGGCTTCTGCGCCATCAGGTTGGTTTCACCCGGCTGCACCGCGCGCACTTCCACGTTGCCGGTACCGCGCTGGGTGATGCCCAGGCGCACGGCGGCGGCATAGCTGAGATCGACCACGCGGCCATCATGGAACGGACCACGATCATTGACGCGCACGATCACCGATTCGCCATTGTCCAGGTTGGTCACGCGGGCGAAGCTGGGCAGCGGCAAGGTCTTGTGCGCGGCGGTGAACTGGTACATGTCGTAGACCTCGCGGTTGGAGGTCAGGCGGCCGTGGAACTTGGCGCCGTAATACGAAGCGGTGCCACGTTCAACGTAGTTGCGGGTGTCGTCGAGCACCTTGTACTGCTTGCCCAGCACCACGTAGGGCGATTTGTTGCCGATCGCCGAGCGGTCTTCATTGGTGACCACCGGCTCGGGAATGCAGGCCACGTTGGGCACGTAACTGGGCGTGGTGTCTTTCACGCCGGGCTTGTACAGGCCGCCAGCGGTGTAGTTGCCACGGGTGGACAGGTCCTCGGTGGCGGCCGCATACGGCGAGCCCTCCGGACAATGCGCCGGACGCCCGCCCTTGCCCTGCACCACCGTGCCGGACGGCTTGCCACCGTGGCCGGCGGTCGCCGGCTTCTTCGGCGCGCTGCTGCAGGCGGCCAGCGCGAGGACGATCAATCCAGGGACCAGCCATCTGATGTTCATGCCGGGGGCAGCTCCTGTCCGGCAATGGCCTGCGACAACTGGAACACGGCCATCGCGTACATCTTCGAGAGGTTGTAACGGGTGATCGCGTAGTAGTTCTGGAAGCCCAGCCAGTACTGCTTGCCGGTGCTGCCTTCAAGCGTGATGGGGGTGGCGGTGGCGCCCGGCTGGACCGGTGCGCTCGGCTGGTAGCCGCGCTGGGCCAGATCGGACAGCGACCAGGTGGGCATCCACTCGGTCGGGTTGAACTCTTCGCGGCCGGCGGCGAGCGTGGCCGGCACGGCGACCTGGCCGCCGCGCACCCAACCGCCCTTCTTCACGAAGTAGTTGGCGATGGACGAGAACACGTCGTCGTAGCTGGTGAACAGGTCACGGCGGCCATCGCCGTTGCCGTCCACCGCGTAATCCAGATAGCTGGAGGGCATGAACTGGCCCATGCCCATCGCGCCGGCATAGCTGCCCTTGAGCGTGGTGATGTCCAGCTTTTCCTCGCGGCCGAGTTCGAACAGCTTGGCCAGTTCATCGCGGAAGAACAGCTCGCGGCGTACTTCGCGTTCCAGCTTGGCCGGGTCGCCACTGCGCGGGTAATAGAAGGCGAGCGTGTACAGCGCGTCGAGCACGCGATGGCTGCCGGCATTCTTGCCGTAGCTGGTTTCCACGCCGATGATCGCCACGATCACTTCAGCCGGCACACCGGTGCGCTGCTGCACACGGTCCAG
The DNA here is from genome assembly GCF_002750935.1 of Stenotrophomonas sp. LMG 10879. NCBI lineage: Bacteria > Pseudomonadati > Pseudomonadota > Gammaproteobacteria > Lysobacterales > Lysobacteraceae > Stenotrophomonas > Stenotrophomonas sp. LMG 10879. Next base: position 3,629 of record NZ_PEJT01000011.1, on the reverse strand, counting down.
TTCGGCGCGATGCTGGGCAAGAAACGCCTTGCCGCCATCGATGCGCGCCTTGCTGATGAACATCGGCCGGTATTCGTTCCACGGTTTGACCCGTTCGGCCGGCCGCGACATGGCGGCAATGATCGGCTGGCGCACCTGCGCCTGGTCGAGCACGTTGCGGATCTCATCGGGCTTCAGGCCGTAACGCTTGGCGGTATCGGCAATGAACCTGGCGCGCGCGGTTTCGAACGGCACCGGGGTGAGATCGACCGGCGCAGCCGTAGCGGCTGCCGCTTCCGGCGCGGCTTCGGCCGGGCCCTGAGGCTTGGCCGCCGGGTGGCGCGGCGTACTGCTGGCCTGGGGCGAAGTCGGAGGGGACGTCGGCTGGGTCGCACAGGCGACCAGGCCGAGAGTGAGCATGCAGGCCAGAGAACGTCGAATCATCACCGCAGGTTAGCAGGTCATGGATGAATTAAAACCCCTAAGACCATGAATCACAACGATTTGCTCGCGTTCAGCGAGAAATGTGAAGGCGTCGTGATTGACCTGCCCCATTCAGGCAGAGGTTGCCGGTTGCGTCCCCATCCCCGCAGACGCAACCGGCCGCCGGACCCGGTCGGTACCTGCGCGGCTGCCGCTCCCCAGTGGCAGTGCTCCGCGCTCCTTGTACCTGTTGGATCAGTACTGCTTTCCCGTCCGACGCCCCTCGCGCTGCATCAAAGACGGCGCGCCATGCCGAACGGGCCGCCATTGTGCAGGCCGATTGCGACAAGTCCATTGATCAGGATCAACGCGGCGTCAAAATGTGAATTGGCGCCCACTTTTAATGGAACTTCGTCAGCGGCGATGCTGCTGTGCGGCGTTGTGGGAACGATTACAGAAATGCGCTTGCGCAGATTCATGCGCGCATCGGCGGCGAAGGTCGGCGAACGGCGCAGCCCCTCGTGGGTGGCCGCGAAGCGATTCATGGGGAGGGCCGGGTAGATGGGCTGCGCAGGGGCCGCTGCAAGTACGTCCCTGTAAGCTCGGTCGCCGCATCCATGCGGCTCACGCCCCTGCGCAGCCCATCTACCCGGCCACGGACACGTTCCTGTGGCGTCCACCCACGCAAAGAGAAAAGAAGAGCGAAGAGCAACAGCGGGTCGCTTCGCTCTGAGCCGAGCGCGGGCTCGGCTCTACTGGAAGCGTGGGCAACCGGCCATGCTGCTTTTGCTTTTGATCTTTTTTCTTCTTGCGTGGGTGGACGCCGCAGGAAACTGTCGGAGGCCGGTCGGGTTGGGTTCGCGGGGGTGTCCGCGCCATGGATGGCGCGGCCAAGCCTCCATGGACGGATTCACGGCGTCCCCCGCGAACCCAACCCGCCCGGCCCAATCGATGAATCGCATTGAGCGGCCCACCCACGAGGGGCTGCGCCGTTGGCTGGAAACCTACGCGTGTACCGGCCGGTGCCCGCGCACCGCCATCACCAGACCGATGCCGGCCAGCAACGACACCGCCGAAGTGCCACCGTAGCTGATCAGCGGCATCGGAATGCCCACCACCGGCAGCAAGCCGGAAATCATCCCGCCGTTGACCAGCACGTAGACGAAGAACGCCAGGCCGAGACTGCCGGCCAGCAACCGCGCGTGCGTGTCGCGTGCCTGCACCGCGATCGACAGGCAGCGCCAGACCACGAACAGATACAAGGCGAACACCGTCACCACGCCGATCCAGCCGAATTCCTCGGCCAATACCGAGAACGCGAAATCGGTGGTGTACTCCGGCAGGAAATCCAATGTCGCCTGTGTGCCGTGGCCCCAGCCACGACCCTGCAGGCCACCCGAGCCGATGGCGATGCGCGATTGCAGGATGTTCCAACCGGTGCCCAACGGATCAGCCGCCGGATCCAGGAAGGTCAGCACACGGTTCTTCTGGTACTGCCGCAGCAGCCCGAACCACGCCAGCGGCGCCGCCACCGACACCGCACTCAGGCCGGCCATCACCCAGCGCCACTGCAGGCCAGCCAGCAGCAATGCAAACACGCCACTGGCCGTCACCAGGGTGGCGGTACCGAGATTGGGCTGCATCAGGATCAGCACCGCTGGCACCCCGATCAACACCGCTGCCGTCAGCACCGTGCGCGGCGATGGCGGCAGCGGCTGACGGTGCAGATACCAGGCCATCATCAACGGCAGACTGAGTTTGAGCAGCTCCGAGGGCTGCAGATAGAACACGCCAAGGTTGAGCCAGCGTTGCCCGTATTTACCGGTACCGATCACATACACCGCCATCAACGGCAGCATCGACAGCGCATAGATGGCAGGTGTCCACGCGCGCAGGCGCAGCAGCGAGACCCGCGACAGCAGCCACATCGCTAGCAGACCCATCGCAAAGCGCATCGCCTGCCCCGCCACCGGTCCGTTCACGCTGTGCAGCACCGCAAGGCCTGCACCCATCAGGATCAACAACGCGACCAGCAACGGCAGATCGATCGTGCGCACTACCTCACGGCAGCCGCCAAGCATTCGTTTCCATTTCACCCGTGGCACGGTAGCAACCGGCGCTTTCGTGAAGCTGTCAGCGCTGTTTGTCGCTATCGACACCGCGCGTGGCAGATGCCTTTGGCCTGCGGATTTTCCGGGTTTCAAACAATTCTGATTGGAGCCGCAAGGGCCCCGTGCACATCATGTAGTGCCACCGACAACGGGTGGCACGGGACTCCAATCCCGAAGGACAGACAGTTGTTTACGCTTGCCGGCCGGCGTCGCCCTTTCCTTGTTGGGTGGCGTCGGCTGGCAATCCGTCCGTGCGTCTTTGGCGGGCGGTGCGTGGAGGGCCTCGTGCCCGCCGGAACTGTCTGTCCCCGGTATTGGAGCCACGCATCGTCCGCCACCCTCGCATGCACGCGGGGTGGCCCTTGCCCACCGCACAAGGATGCCGCCATGTCCGCTTCCACCTACCCGTACCTGTTCGCGACCTTGGGCGAGGCCGCCCACCAGCTGCCGGACGACATCGCCCGCGCACTGGAAACCACGCTCACCGCCACGCAGGCCGCCAACAGTCCAGGCAGCCCTACCCTGCTGGACTGCCTGCAGCGCATCCGCCAGGTGGAAGCCGCCGACGGCCAGCCGTGGCCACACAAGGGGCGAACACAGGCGCAGTGCATGGCGATGGCGCGCATCGACCGCGCCAATGCCGGGCTGACCTTCCTGCTGGAACTGCTGCATGCCAGCGAACGCGTGCGCGTGGACGGCGACGACACGCAGCACCTGGGCGACGACGCCCGCGAAGGGCTGCTGCTGGCCTGCAGAGGCCTGTCGGAATATGTGGATGTGCAGCTGCAGGCCGCGTGATGCGTGCATTCCTGAAGAGCCGAGCATGGCTCGGCACTACAAAGAGCGAAGCGACCCGCTTCTGCTCTGCTTTATTTCTCTTTGCGTGGGTGGCCACCGCAGGAAACTGTCGGGGCCGGGCGGGGTGGGTTCGCGGGGGTGTCCGCGGCATGGATGCCGCGGCCAAGCCCCCAGGGTGAAGTGACCCCCGAGAGTTGGACGCCAGATCCAACCCCGAGGGATACATGAACAGGTACGAAGCTCGATTCAAACTGCAGGTCGCCAAAGAGGCCTGCAAGACCTCCACGTCGGTCAAAGCCATCGCCCGACACCACGGTT
>NZ_PEJT01000010.1:0-163317 GCF_002750935.1 Stenotrophomonas sp. LMG 10879 | reverse complement strand
CGGCAAACCCCTTTACACGGCCATCCGCGAACGCGGCCACAGCAGTACCGCCAGCTTCAACATCCTGGCCAGAAAGCTGGCCAAGATCGCCTGGGGCGTCTTCAAGAGCGGTCGGGACTTTGATCCAGCCATGCTGAAAGTGGGTCAAGCCTGCTTCCAGCAGGCTTGACCACAAACATAGGATCTCGGCTCTACACAGGACATTGGTCGCATCGCGTTGTGGGCCAGCGGCCGACACGGCCGGTTACGACTCCAGCAGTTCCATCCAGGCCGCTTCGGCCTTTTCCAGCTGCGCGGCGGTGGCTTCGCGGTCGCGGCCGAGCACCGCCATGCGCGTGGCATCGGCATAGTTGCTCGAGTCAGCAAGCTGCCGGTCCAATTCGGCCAGCACGCCTTCCAGCTCGGCGACCTTGGCTTCGGCACTGGCCAGCTTGTGCGGGTTGACCGGCTTCTTCTGCACCATCTGCGCGACCGGTGCGGTCTTGACCACCACCGGTTCCTCCACCTGCTCCATGCGTACCTTGGTGCCCTGCGCCTGCGGACGCGTGCGCAGCCAGGCGGCGTACGCGTCGAGGTCGCCGTCGAACGGTTCGACCACGCCATCGGCCACACGCCAGAAGGTGTCGCAGACCAGGCCGATCAGATGGCGGTCATGCGAGACCATCACGATCGCGCCGTCGAAGTCGGCCAGCGCTTCGGCCAGCGCTTCGCGCATTTCCAGGTCAAGGTGGTTGGTCGGTTCGTCCAGCAGCAGCACGTTCGGCTGCTGCCAGGCGATCAGCGCCAACGCCAGGCGCGCGCGCTCGCCGCCGGAGAAGCCGTCCACCGGTTCGAAGGCACGGTCGCCCGGGAAATTCCACTTGCCGAGGAAATCGCGGAACGACTGGTTCGGTGCGTCCGGGGCCAGATCGCGGAAGTGTTCCATCGGCGACTGGCCTTCATGCAGCGACTCGACCGTGTGCTGGGCGAAGTAGCCGATGCGCAGGTCCGGGTGCGCGGCGCGTTCGCCAGCGATCGGTGCCAGTTCGCCCACCAGGGTCTTCACCAGGGTGGTCTTGCCGGCGCCGTTCGGGCCCAGCAGGCCGATGCGCTGGCCCGCTTCCAGGCCGAAGCCCACGTTGTGCAGGATCACCGAGTCGCTGCCGTAGCCGGCCTCGACGTGGTTCAGCCGGATCAGCGAAAACGGCAGCTTGGCCGGCGGCGCGAACTCGATGCGGAACTCGCGCTCGGCGCGCACTGCTTCGGTACCGGCCAGCTTGGCCAGGCGCTTCATCCGGCTCTGTGCCTGCGCGGCCTTGCTGGCCTGGGCCTTGAAGCGGTCGATGAAGCTCTGCAGATGGGCACGCTCGGCCTGTTCCTTCTCGTGCGCGATCTGCTGCTGGCGCAGCTGTTCGGCGCGCTGGCGCTCGAAGTCGGTGTAGCCGCCCGGGTAAAGCTTGGCGCCGCCACCGTGCAGGTGCAGGGTGTGGGTGGCCACGTTGTCGAGGAACTCGCGGTCATGCGAGATCAGCAGCAGGGTGCCCGGGTACTTCAGCAGCCACTGTTCCAGCCAGTACACCGCGTCCAGATCCAGGTGGTTGGTCGGTTCGTCGAGCAGCAGCAGGTCGCTGGGCATCATCAGCGCGCGGGCCAGGTTCAGGCGCACGCGCCAGCCGCCGGAGAACGAGGACACCGCGCGGTGATGCGTTTCGGCCGGGAAACCGAGGCCATGCAGCAGCTTGCCGGCGCGCGCTTCGGCGTCGTAGGCGTTCAGCTCGGCCATGCGCGTATGCGCCTCGGCCACCGCTTCCCAGTCCTCGCGGGCGGTGGCTTCGGCCTCGGCGGCCAGCACCGCTGCCACCTCGACGTCACCGCCCAGCACGAAGCTCAGCGCCGGGTCCGGCAGCGACGGGGTTTCCTGGGCGACGCTGGCGATGCGGATCTTGCCGGGCAGGTCGACGTCACCCTTGTCGGCCTCCAGCTCGCCCTTCACCGCCGCGAACAGGCTGGACTTGCCAGCACCGTTGCGGCCGACCACGCCTACCCGGTAACCGGCATGCAGAGTCAGGTCGACATTGGACAACAGCAGCCGCTCGCCGCGGCGCAAGGCGAAATTACGAAGCGAAATCATGGGGGGAGGCGTCCATATAACCGAATGGAATGTGCTGGTAAGCACTGTTCCTGCGACGCAATTCTAGCGTTAACGAATACTTGACGCGCCCCGGGATGCGCGGCGGGCGACGTTCCTCTCTCCCACGTCCTGTCCGCGCGCCTCCCGGGCCCCTCCCCCGTCACTGCCTGTCGCAGCTAAATGGTTGCTGCTGCAACGTTTTTTCTGATGACAGGCATTTGACAGGCACTGAATATCCCGTTAATTCCTGTATTGCGCACCGCAACAACCGTCGTCCGCTCACCCCCGTGATGTCGATTCCGGTGCCATCCCGCCAACCGGAGCCCCCTCCCGATGACCCGCAAGACCAGCCTGATCGCCGCCGCCGTCGCTGTCGCACTCGGTGGTTCTCCGTTCGTTGCCGCCGCCCAGCAGGCCGGCACCGCCGCCAACACCCTGGATACGGTGATCGTCACCGGCACCCGCGTGGCCGACCGCACGGTCGCCGAATCGCAGTCGCCGATCGACATCATCACCCCCGAAATCCTGCAGTCCACCGGCACCGGTGAGCTGGCCACCGCGCTGTCGCGTGCCCTGCCCTCGCTGAATTTCCCGCGCCCGGCACTGACCGACGGCACCAGCGGTGTGCGCCCGGCACAGCTGCGCGGCCTGTCGCCGGACCAGGTGCTGGTGCTGGTCAACGGCAAGCGCCGCCACACCTCGGCGATGATCAACGTCAACGGCAGCATCGGCCGTGGCTCGTCGGCAGTGGACATCAACGCGATTCCGATCGCCGCCATCGAGCGCGTCGAGGTGCTGCGTGACGGCGCCTCCGCACAGTACGGTTCGGATGCCATCGCCGGCGTCATCAACATCGTGCTGAAGGGCAGCGGCAGTGGCGGCAGCCTGGCCGTCGACTACGGCCAATACTCGGCCGGCGACGGCAACAAGTACCAGCTGTCCGGCGATACCGGCGTGGAATTCGGCAACGGCCGTGGCCGCGTGCACGTGGCCGGCCAGATCAGCCAGCAGGACGAGAGCGACCGCGCCGGCCCCTACCGCGGCACCACGCCCAACACCGGCAACTTCCCCAGCGTTGGCCAGACCACCTTCATTGTCGGCGACCCGAAGGTCGACGCCACCGCTGCGTCGGTCAACGCCAGCTTTGATTTCAGCGACCACGTGACCGGCTATGCCAGCGCGCTGCTCAGCAACCGCGACATCACCTCATTCGCGTTCTACCGTTCGCGCAACCACAGCGGGCAGACCGCGCTGCTGGCGCAGACCTACCCGGACGGCTATGTGCCGCAGATCAACCAGTATTCCAAGGACCGTTCGCTGGTGGCCGGCGTCAAAGGCAACACCGACAACGGCTGGACCTGGGACCTGAGCCTGAACCACGGCGAGAACACCCTGGATTTCCACACCCGCAACAGCATCAACTACAGCCTGGGCGCCACCAGCCCGCGTTCGTTCTACGACGGCACGCTGAAGTACCAGCAGGACATCTTCAACGCCGACCTGACCAAGTCGCTGGACTGGGGGCTGGCCTATCCGGTCACGCTGTCCTTCGGCGGTGAGTACCGCCGCGAGAAGTGGGACCAGAACCCGGGTGAACTGAACTCCTACACCGGCACCGGCGCGCAGGGCTTCGCCGGCTTCACCCCGACCAACGAAGTGCACACCGACCGCCACAACTACGCGGTCTATGCGGGCCTGGAAGCGGACCTGACCGACAAGTTCTCCGCCGGCATCACCGGCCGCTACGAGGATTACTCGGACTTCGGCGACCGTTTCTCCGGCAAGCTGTCGGCACGCTACGCGTTCACCGACAAGGTCGCGCTGCGGGCCACCGCCTCCAGCGGTTTCCGCGCGCCGTCGCTGCCGCAGCAGGGCTACCAGGCGGTGACCAGCCAGTTCACCAACGGCGTGTTCGTCGAACGCGGCACCTTCCCGACCACCAGCCAGGCCGCACAGGCGCTGGGCGCTTCGCCGCTGAAGGCCGAGACGTCCACCTCCTACAGCCTGGGCCTGGTGCTGCAGCCGATCGACCGCCTTTACGTCACCGTCGATGCGTACCAGATCGACATCGACAACCGCATCGCGTTGTCGTCCAGCATCACCACCAACGCCGCCTCCAGTGCGCTGCTGGCCGGGCTGGGCCTGCCGCAGGTGACTGCCTTCTCGTACTTCACCAACGGCCTGGATACGCGCACCCGTGGCGTCGACTTCGTGTCCAGCTACACCGTGCCGTTCAGCGCCAGCAGCCTGGAACTGACCGCGGCGTACAGCTACAACGACACCGAAGTGCAGCGCGTGGGTGGCACGCCGGCGGTGTTCGGCACGTTGGGCCTGACCCAGTCGCTGATCGGCCGCGATGAGATCGGCCGCATCGAAGACAGCTACCCGCACGACAAGACCATCCTCAGCGGCACCTGGCGCTCGGACCACTGGGAGCTGGGCCTGGCGGCGACCCGCTACGGCAAGTTCACCGTGCGCAACTCGGCCACGGCCGCGCGTGACCAGACCTACGGCGACAAGTGGGTGCTGGATGCTTCGGCCAGCTACAAGCCGAGCGCGAACTGGACGCTGACGGTGGGTGCCGACAACCTGCTGAACGAGTACCCGGACCGCACCGAAGATCTGCAGAACTCGACCTTCGGCATGCTGCCGTACAGCAACTACTCGCCGTTCGGCTTCAATGGCGCGTATGTGTACGGGCGGATCAAGTACAACTGGTAAGCAGTAGCGGGAGTGCCGGGCCCTGCCCGGCGGTCATCCGGGCTGCGTCCGCGCCCGCCGGATTCCACGCCGGCGGGCGTTCTTCGTTCAGGTTGAGAGCTCTCGGAATTCTCACGGCTCCCTACCCTTGTATATTTGGAAGCTGACTTTCATACCGGCCTTGCCCCCATCTCCGCAGATCAGGGGCTATCCCGATTACATGCCCAACAGAACGCCTACGTTGCTTGCCTTCATGACCAAGTCAGACGAGGAGCAGTTCTCGCAGAGACTGTCCGCGCTGCTCCCTGATGTGACGTTTATTGACAGCTGCGACTGGCAGGAGCCGGTCCCACAACTGAAAAATTCGCTTTCAGAGTGCGGAAGCTCCAGTCCACAGCACGCCATTTGGAATCGATCGATCCTGGACGAGTCTGAGTACCGGAAAAGCTACGTTTTTCGAGTATTGGACTCGAATGCCTATTTTGGTGCGACGGTCGGCCCCGGCCTCATCCAGTACCTTCCATCACGGATGGCAGACTACGACCCTTCATGTCTTCGCCACGGGCGGCTCTCAGCCTCATATGATCCGAAGGCCGATCCGCGCACGGACCAGTTTGTGAAAACCGCGTTCCGGGTGCTAAAGAAAGGCGCAAAGAAGGTCTACCTGGTCGATCGCGCGACAGGAAAAATCTCGCAACGGCCAGAAGCAGGCCTCATCGCTTTGACAGATGCGGCCAAACGGTTCAACGGGGAGAATGGAAGGCACCTCACCCACCACGCACACGCGTTCTTTGTCGCGGAACCCTGAGCTTCGCGCCGGCCGGTAAGGGGGCGCTTGATGGGGTCCTGATGGGTCAGAGCCCATCCCACGCTAGAAGAGGACTTTGACCCTTTCTCATATCCGGGTTTGCCGTATCTGGCCGTATCGGTGAAAATCGGGTTACCCCCCTGTTTCCTGCGAGAGCCGATGCACCATGACACCGACCTGATCAACATCGTTGCCGTTGGTCTCGGGCTCGCCTTCATCTTCGGCGCGCTGGCCAACAAGCTCCGCTTGTCTCCTCTGGTCGGTTACCTGGTTGCTGGCATCTGCGTCGGTCCGTTCACCCCGGGCTTCGTCGCCGACCAGGCGTTGGCCAACCAGCTGGCCGAACTGGGCGTGATGCTGCTGATGTTCGGCGTCGGCCTGCACTTCTCGCTGAAGGACCTGATGGCGGTCAAGGCCATCGCCATTCCCGGTGCCATCGGCCAGATCCTGGTCGCCACCCTGCTCGGCTGGGGCCTGGCGGCATTGATGGGTTGGCCGGTCATCCACGGCGTGGTGTTCGGTTTCGCGCTGGCCACGGCCAGTACCGTGGTGCTGCTGCGCGCGATGGAAGAGCGCCGCCTGCTGGAAACCCAGCGCGGCAAGATTGCGGTCGGCTGGCTGATCGTCGAAGACCTGGCCTGTGTGCTGGCACTGGTGATGATGCCGGTGATGGCCGGGGTGTTCGGGCCCGACGCGGCCAACGAACACCACACCATCGGCAGCGTGCTGGCCAGCATCGGCTGGACGTTCGTGCAGCTGGGCCTGTTCGTGGCGGTGATGCTGGTGGTCGGGCGCCGGGTCATTCCGTGGATCCTGGAGCGCATCGCCGGTACCGGCTCGCGCGAACTGTTCACCCTGTCGGTGCTGGCGATCGCGCTGGGCGTGGCGTTCGGTTCGGCGATGCTGTTCGGTGTGTCGTTCGCGCTGGGCGCGTTCTTCGCCGGCATGCTGCTCAATGAATCCGAACTCAGCCACAAGGCGGCCAGCGATTCACTGCCGCTGCGTGATGCATTCGCGGTGCTGTTCTTCGTTTCGGTGGGCATGCTGTTCAATCCCGGCATCCTGATCGAGCACCCGTGGCAGGTGCTGGCCACCGCCGGCATCATCATGTTCGGCAAATCGGCGGCGGCGTTCTTCATCGTGCGCGCGTTCGGCCATCCCACCGGCACCGCGTTGACGATCTCGGCCAGCCTGGCGCAGATCGGCGAGTTCGCCTTCATCATCGCCGGCCTCGGCGTAACCCTGAAGATCCTGCCGCCCACCGGCCAGGCGCTGGTGCTGGCCGGCGCGCTGATCTCGATCATGCTCAATCCGCTGGTGTTCGGTCTGCTCGACCGCTGGCTGCTGAAGCACCAGGAAACCACGCCTACGGCGGTGGAGACCGAGCTGCCGCCAGGACCGTCGCTGGACCTGCACGACCATGCCATCGTCATCGGCTACGGCCGCGTCGGCAGCGCGCTGGCACAGGTGCTGCGCGACCGTGGCGTGCCGGTGATGATCATCGACGACAACAAGGAACACGTGGCCGAAGCACATGCGGCGGGCCTGCCCGGCATCCGCGGCAGCGCCGCGTCGGACAAGGTGCTGGCCGAGGCCCATCCCGAGCGCGCCAAGATCGCGGTGCTGGCGATCCCGCAGCCACTGGAAGCCGGTGAGACCCTGGCCAAGCTGCGTGCGATCAACCCCAACCTGACCCTGCTGGCGCGCGCGCACAGCGATGCCGAAGTGAAGCATCTGCTTGAACATGGTGCCGACGGCACGGTGATGGCCGAGCGCGAACTGGCCTACTCGCTGGCTGAAATGGTGATGGCGACTCCGCCGTATCGCAGTCTTGGGCAGCACAGCATTCCGGTGGTGTGAGGGGTGTGCGGCAGGGCTGCGCCCTGCACCTGCGGTGGCAACTGCAACTGCCGAAGCAACAGCCAGAGCTGGCTTCCTGCGGGATGGCGGGGTGGGTCCGGTTGCGGGGGGCGCTGCAAGTACGTCCCTGTAAGCTCGGTCGCCGCATCCATGCGGCCCACGCCCCCGCAACCGGACCCACCCCGCCTTCGACAGGTTCCCACTGCTGTTGGTAAATGCTCTTGGTGGGTGTCGACCTTGGTCGACACGTCGATCCACGTCATGCGTGGATGTTCTTCGTTCAATCGTTGAAAAATCGATTTCGATTGAGATTCATCCACGCATGGCGTGGATCTACCGGGGTTGGTTGCGCCCAAAAGAATCCCCGGCCGACCCGCATCGGCCGGGGATGATATCGCCACGCCCTTGGAGAGCGTCTCTACCGTAGCGCGTTCCTGCAGCGGTGGTGATCGCCTGTGGCGATGACAACCAAGCCGGTGGCTATCAGCCGGCCAGCGGCAGGCAGACGTCGGCGCGCAGCTGGTGCGCAGGCACCTGTTCGGGATCATCGAGGAAGTGGAAATACAGGGGCGCGTCGGCAAGCGCGTGCCCACTGTCCGGCCACCAGTCGCGCAGTAGTGCGTCACCCACCGCCTGCAGCTGCTCATAGGGGCCGACGTGGTGGACAACCGCATGCGGTCCGACCCCGAGGGCCTGCCGCCGCAGCGGCGATGACAGTGGCGGCAACCCCGTGGCAAATCCCATGCCGCAGTCGAAGCGATGCGCCCGTGCCGGTACGTCACGGTGGTCATCGATGGCGATGCCCACCAGATGCAGCAGATCGTCAGCCAGGCCCTGCGTCTGCGCCCAGTCGAACAGGCGACCGAAGCTGGCGTCGAGATCACCGAAGGCACCCTGTGCGCGCAACAGCACGACCTCGAATGGCTGCAGCGCGCGCACTTCCACCTTCAACGGGGCGACGGTCTCTGCGTCCACGTCGGCCGGTGGCTGGGCCAGAACGTGCTGCCATTGCTGCCGCAGCGCTGCATCGGCACGCAGCGCGCGCGGGGTGGTATCCAGGCGCTGCCGGCAGCGCCGCGCCAGGGCCTGAGCGCTCTCGTAGCCTGCGGCCAACGCGGCGTCGGTGACGCTTGCATCAGGCTGCTGCAGCGCCTGCAGGGCGTTGAGCAGACGCAGGCGATCCAGCGTCTGCCCCGGGCTTTCACCGGTCAGCGCCCGGTACAGGCGCTGGAAGTGATAGGGCGACTGATGCGCCACTGTCGCCAGCGCGGTTACATCCGGCAGCGCCTGCTGCTCACGCAGGCAGGCCTGCAGATGGTCGATGACCCGTTCGATTCCCTGCGCCTGGCGCAGGCCTGCAAGCCGTTTCATGACCATCTCCCATCGAGGACATGGCTGCGATCGTGCCTGATCCGCCGACCGCGCGCGTAACCGATCCTGCGCGATTGCCTGCCCTCAGGTGCCGGCCAGGGCCTGTTCCAGGTCAGCGCGCAGGTCACCGATGTGCTCGATGCCGATCGACAGGCGTACGGTGTCCTCGCTGACCCCGGCCCTGGCGAGCTCGGCGGCATCCAGCTGGCGATGGGTGGTCGACGCCGGATGGGTGGCCAGCGACTTCGCATCCCCCAGGTTCACCAGCCGGGTGAACAGCTTCAGTGCATCAAGGAAACGCGCGCCGGCAACGCGCCCGCCGGGCAGGCCGAAGGTCAGCACGCCGGAGCCGTGGCCGCCCAGATAGCGCTGTGCCGCCGCGTGCTCGGGGTCTTCGGGCAACCCGGCATAGCGCACCCAGGCCACCTTCGGATGCGCGCGCAGGTACTGCGCCACGGCCAGCGCATTGGCGTTGATCCGCTCCATGCGCAGGGCCAGGGTCTCGATGCCCTGCAGGATCAGGAAGGCGTTGAACGGTGACAACGCGGCACCGGTGTTGCGCAATGGCACCACCCGCGCACGACCGATGTACGCCGCCGCGCCGAGCGCCTCGGTATAGACCACGCCGTGATAGCTCGGATCGGGCTGGTTCAAGCGGGCGAAGCGTTGCGGCTGTGCCGTCCAGTCGAAGCGGCCGGAATCGACGATCGCCCCGCCCAGGCTGGTGCCGTGGCCGCCGAGATATTTGGTCAGCGAATGCACGACGATGTCGGCGCCATGTTCGAACGGGCGCAGCAGGAACGGCGTGGCCACGGTGTTGTCGACGATCAGCGGCACGCCCGCCGCATGCGCGACCTCGGCGATCGCGGCGATGTCGGTGACGTTGCCGCGCGGGTTGCCGATCGATTCAACGAACACCGCCTTGGTGCGCTCGTCGATCAACGCGGCGAACGCGGAAGGGTCGGCCGGATCGGCAAAACGCGTCTGGATGCCGTACTGCGGCAGCGTGTGCGCCAGCAGGTTGAGGCTGCCGCCATACAGCGCGCTGGCGGCGACGATGTTGTCGCCAGCCTCGGCAATGGTCTGGATTGCATAGGTGATCGCCGCCTGCCCGGAGGCCAGTGCCAACGCGCCGATGCCCCCTTCCAGTGCCGCCACGCGCTGCTCCAGCACGTCAGTGGTGGGGTTCATGATGCGCGTATAGATGTTGCCCGGCACCTTCAGGTCGAACAGGTCTGCCCCGTGCTGGGTGTCATCGAATGCGTAGGCCACGGTCTGGTAGATCGGCACCGCCACCGCGCGCGTGGTCGGGTCGGGGCGATAACCGCCGTGCACGGCCAGGGTTTCCAGTTGCCACTGCGGATCGCTCATTGCACCAGGCTCCATCCGGGGAAACGTCCACCATAGGCCACCCTTCACACGCCACTGAGAGCCCCTGGCGATGACGCCAGTACCTGCGGTTATCAGGTTGCCCAGGATTCAGGCAGTCGTCATGGGCCGTTGCTAGGCTTCGCCGCCGGGCCCTTCGACCCGGACAAGGACGCCCTACCGATGCAGCCCTCCCCGTGGACTCCCGCCGCTGGCAACCCGACCCAGGTGCTGCTGGTCGAGGACGATCGCCGCCTGGCCGAGCTGGTCAGCGACTACCTGCGCGAACATGGATTTGCCGTGCAGCACGTGCCGCGTGGCGACCTGGCCAGCGCGGCCTGCCGCCAGCACGCGCCGGAACTGGTGGTGCTGGACCTGATGCTGCCTGGCCTCGGTGGCATCGATGTGTGCCGGCAGATCCGCAGTTTTTCCGACGTGCCGATCCTGATGCTGACCGCGTGCGAGGACGATATCGAACAGGTGCTGGGCCTGGAGTCCGGCGCCGATGACTACGTGCACAAGCCGATCGAGCCGCGCCTGCTGCTGGCGCGCCTGCGCGCACTGCTGCGCCGTCGCCATGGCAGCGGCCCTGCCGGCGTGCCGTGCCGGCTGATGCATGGCGAACTGCTGATCGATCGCGTGCAGCGCGAGGTTCACCTGCATGGGCAACCGGTGGAACTGGGCACCACCGAGTTCGAGATCCTCTGGCTGCTGGCCAGCCAACCCGGGCAGATCCTCTCGCGCGACCAGATCCTGCAGGCGGCGCGCGGCATCGGTTTCGATGGCCTGGACCGCAGCGTGGATGTCTGCATCGGCAAGCTGCGCCGCAAGCTGGGCGACGATGCGCGCGAACCGCGCCGGATCAAGACCGTCTGGGGCCGTGGCTACCAGTTCAACCCATCGGCCTGGTCGGCGTGAAGCGGCTGTTCCTGTGGTTGTGGTTCGTTACCGGTGCCTGCCTGCTGGTGTCGGTGTTCAGCCTCAACCATCTGCTGGACCGCATCTACACGCCCCTGCAGGAACGCGTTTTCGTCGAGCAGGTCCGCGGCCAGGTGTACGCGCTGCGCAGTGGGCTGGCCGGCCTGGACCACCCGCAGCAACAACAGCGCCTGGCGCAGTGGCAGCCACACTACGGCATTGCCCTGTCGCTGCTGGATGCACCGCCGCTACTGGATGACGAAGAGCGCAGTGCCCTGCGCGGGGACGGCTTCATCGTCCGCGACCGCTACCAGCAGGTGCTGCTGCCCATCGAGGGTGCTGACGGACGCTGGCTGCAACTGCGATTTCCCGGCGAAGTGCAGATGACCCTGTACATGACCATCGCCGCGTACCTGTGCATCCTGCTGCTGGTCGGCGCCTGCCTCTATGCCTGGGTACGCCTGTTGTGGCGCGACCTGGAGGCGCTGCGGGGTCATGCAGACCGCATCGGTGCCGGCGACCTGCAGGCGCGTGCGCAGGTATCGCCGCGCTCGCAGATCCGCGTCATCGTCGAGCATTCCAACCGCATGGCGGCGCGCGTGGCCGAACTGGTGCAACGGCAGCGCGATCTGACCCATGCCATTTCCCACGAGCTGCGCACGCCGATCGCACGCCTGGCCTTCGGCCTCGACCTGATGCAGGACAGCAACGATCCGGCGCGGCGGGCCCACCTCGCTGCCGGCCTGCATGGCGATCTGGCCGAGCTCAACCGGTTGGTCAGCGAGCTGCTGGCGTACGAGCGGCTGGAGCATCCCAACGATGCCGAGCCCATGCAGCGGATCGAAGCGAACGACTGGCTGCAGGCCTGCATGGAAGACGCGCGGCGCGATGCCGAGCGCGCAGGCCTGGTGCTGCAGGTGTGGCCCAGTGCGCTGCCACGCGTCGATGCCGAGCCACGGCTGCTGCAGCTGGCCCTGAGCAACCTGGTCGGCAACGCGATGCGTTATGCACGCACCCGTGTGGAGGTGTCACTGGTCAGCGTGGCCGGCAAGGCCTGCCTGCGCGTGGACGACGATGGCCCCGGCATCGCCGAAGCTGATCGCGAGAAGGTGCTGCGCCCGTTCACTCGTCTGGATGACAGCCGCAGCCGCGACACGGGTGGCTTCGGCCTGGGCCTGGCCATCGCCGGGCGCATCGCGGTTCGTCACCACGGAGAGCTCCGCGTGGGACGCGCGACCCTCGGTGGCGCGCGCCTGGAAATGCACTGGCCAATGGCTGCCAGCTGAACGGCGCAGGCCGCGCTTACAGTTGCTTACAACTCCCGCACAACTGCGGACGGATTGGTCGCTGGCGTCCCGCCACGCTGGCGACCCTGCAGCACGCGCCGGATGCGCGCGCTGCACTTCCTCCCAATGCAGAGAGTTGCCATGTCCCACCTTCGCCGTTTCCCCACCCTGCTCGGCCTGGCCGTGCTGCCGTTGTTCGCAGCTTCCGCAGCGCATGCCAAGGATGACCAGTGGACCTTCGAGCTTGCTGCCGGTGGCGGTGTCGCCCCGCGTTACAGCGGCAGCGAGGAATTCCAGGCAGCCCCCACACTGTCCTTCGACGTGACCTCGCCGGGCGGCTGGTTTCTGGGTACCAGCGGTGCGGGTTGGGGTACGGCGATCGGCGAACACACCCGCGTGCGTGCCTACGTCGGTGGCAGCGGCAGCCGCCGCGAGAAGAACTCGATCCTCGGCGGCTCGGACTTCCTGCGTGGCATGGGCGATATCGATACCCGGCCGCTGGTCGGCCTGGCGGCTGGTTATACGCTGGGTGAGGCGGTGCTGAGCGGTTCCTGGCAGTACACGCTGAAAGACGACGACAAGGGCGACAACGGCCTTGCCACCCAGCAGATCCACCTGAACCTGGAGATGCCGTTGTTCGATCTGGCCGGTGGCGTGGTCAGCGGCAGCGTGTCCACCGACTACGGCAACCGCGGCTACATGCAGACCTGGTACGGCGTCAGCCCTGACCAGGCCGCTCGCACCGGTTTCGCCCAGCACAAGCCCAAGGCTGGTCTGGTCAGCGCCGGCCTGGGCATGAAATGGAGCCATCGCGCCGGTCGCAACGGCAACTGGTACATCGCCGTGGAAGGCACCCGCCTGCTGGGCGATGCGGCAGACAGCCCGATCGTGCAGAAGGCCAACCAGTTCGGCTTGATGACCGGGTATACGCACCGGTTCTGAGACTTGCCGGCAAGCGCCGGATGCGGCCGGTCGCTACAACCGAAACGGGGCGCTGCACTCATGCAGCGCCCCGTTCGGCTCAGGCTCAGGCCTTGGCGAACACCAGATGGCCGCCGTCGTTGCCCACTTCGATGGTATCGCCGTTGACGAACGCACCGGACAGGATCTTCTGCGCCAGCGGGTTTTCCAGCTGTGCCTGGATCGCACGCTTCAACGGACGCGCACCGTACACCGGATCGAAGCCGACGTTGCCGAGCAGATCGAACGCTGCATCGGACACCACCAGCTTCAGGCCACGCTCGGCCAAGCGCTTTTCCAGGCCACGCATCTGGATACGTGCGATCTGCTTGATCTGCTGCTTGTCCAGCGGATGGAACACCACGATGTCATCCAGGCGGTTGATGAACTCCGGACGGAAGTGCGCCTGCACCACGCCCATCACCGCCGCCTTCATCTGCGTGTAGGCCTCCGGCGTGTCATCGCCACTCATGTCCTGGATCTGGTGCGAGCCCAGGTTCGAAGTCATCACGATGACGGTGTTGCGGAAGTCCACCGTGCGACCCTGGCCGTCGGTAAGGCGACCGTCGTCCAGCACCTGCAGCAGGATGTTGAACACATCCGGATGCGCCTTCTCCACCTCATCCAGCAGGATCAGCGAATACGGGCGACGGCGCACGGCCTCGGTAAGGTAACCACCTTCCTCGTAGCCCACGTAGCCCGGGGGCGCACCGATCAGTCGGGCAACGCTGTGCTTCTCCATGAACTCGCTCATGTCGATGCGAATCATCGCGTCGGCGCTGTCGAACAGGAACTCGGCCAGCGACTTGCACAGTTCGGTCTTGCCCACGCCGGTCGGGCCCAGGAACAGGAACGAGCCCCCGGGTCGATTCGGATCGGACAAGCCAGCGCGCGAACGACGCACCGCGTCGGACACCACCTTGATCGCCTCTTCCTGGCCGACCACGCGGTTGTGCAGCACCTCTTCCATGCGCAGCAGCTTGTCACGCTCGCCTTCGAGCATCTTGTTGACCGGAATGCCGGTCCAACGCGAGACGACCTCGGCGATCTCCTCGTCGGTCACGCGGTCCTGCACCAGCTTGAAGTCGTGGTTCTCCACTTCCTGGGCGGCCGCCAACTGCTTTTCCAGCTGCGGCAGCACGCCATACTGGATCTCGCTCATGCGCGCGAAATCCTGCCGGCGCTGCGCAGACTCCAGTTCGACCTTGGCCTGCTCGATCTGTTCCTTGATCTTGGTCGTGCCCTGCAGCGCGGCCTTCTCCGATTTCCAGACCTCGTTGAGATCGGAGAACTCGCGCTCCAGCGCATCGATATCGTTTTCCAGGTCGGCCAGGCGCTGCCGCGAAGCGTCGTCCTTTTCCTTCTTCAGCATCTCGCGCTGGATCTTCAGCTGGATCAGGCGACGCTCCAGCCGATCCAGTTCCTCCGGCTTGGAGTCGATCTCCATGCGCAGGCGCGAAGCGGCTTCGTCCATCAGGTCGATGGCCTTGTCCGGCAGCTGGCGGTCGGTGATGTAGCGGTTGGACAGGGTGGCCGCGGCGACGATGGCCGGGTCGGTGATCTCCACCCCGTGGTGCACCGCGTACTTTTCCTTCAGGCCACGCAGGATCGCGATGGTGTCCTCCACCGTCGGCTCGCCCACGAATACCTTCTGGAAGCGGCGCTCCAGCGCGGCATCCTTCTCGATGTACTTGCGGTATTCGTCCAGCGTGGTCGCACCGACGCAGTGCAGTTCACCGCGTGCGAGTGCCGGCTTGAGCATGTTGCCGGCATCCATCGCGCCATCGGCCTTGCCCGCACCAACCATGGTGTGCAGCTCATCGATGAACAGGATGATCTGCCCTTCGCTCTTGGCCAGGTCGTTGAGCACGCCCTTCAGGCGCTCCTCGAATTCGCCGCGGAACTTCGCACCGGCGATCAGCGCGCCCATGTCCAGCGACAGCACGCGCTTGCCACGCAGGCCCTCGGGCACTTCGTCGTTGATGATGCGCTGGGCCAGGCCTTCGACGATCGCGGTCTTGCCCACGCCGGGTTCGCCGATCAGCACCGGGTTGTTCTTGGTACGGCGCTGCAGCACCTGGATGGTGCGGCGGATCTCCTCGTCACGGCCGATCACCGGATCGAGCTTGCCGCTCTCGGCACGCGCGGTCAGGTCGATGGTGTACTTCTCCAGCGCCTGCCGCTGTTCTTCGGCGTTCTCCGACTGCACGTTCTCGCCGCCACGCAGCTTGTCGATGGCGGTCTGCAGGCGCGCCTTGTCGGCACCGGCAGCGCGCAGCGCCATGCCCAGCGTGCCGCCGTCTTCCAGCGCGGCCAGCACGAACCACTCGCTGGCGATGAAGGCATCGCCCTGCTGCTGTGCCAGCTTGTCGGTGTGGTTGAGCAGGCGGTTGAGATCGTTGCCGATCGACAGGTTGCCGGCCTGGCCGGACACCTTCGGCAGCGCTTCAAGCGCCTCGTCCAGGCGCTCGCGCAGCACCGGCACGTTGACGCCGGCCTGCGCCAGCAATGGCCGCGTGCTGCCGCCCTGCTGGTCCAGCAGGGCGCTGAAGACATGTACCGGTTCAATGATGCTGTTGTCGCGGCCTACCGCCAGCGACTGCGCGTCTGCCAGCGCCTGCTGGAAACGCGAGGTGAGCTTGTCCATGCGCATTGTGAAACCTCATCGGTCATCTTGGCCGGCCGCGCCGGCGATGCTGGAAAGATGCGGTTGCCCCACCCGGTTTCAAGGGTGGCTGCGACTGCATTCGAAGGCCAGTCAGCCTGCGGCCAGCATGCCGGACGGGGTGTTGTCGGCGCGTTGATCCGGATCACATCCGCACCACGGGGGCTCTCAACGGGTGATCGCGGCCCGGATCGCCCGCAGCTGCTGCTTGACCGCCCGCGCCTGCGCCGCGTCCATGCGCAGCAAGGCCTTCTGGCCGATCGAGCGCGATTGCAGGGTGGCATCGACGAAGCGGTAACGTCCGCGCTCATCGCGCTCAACCAATGGCGCTTGAGCCAGCTCAGGGGTGTCCAGCAGATGATCGATGACTGACACCAGGCGGTCATTGAAGTAGCCGTCGGGCCGGCCAAGATCGACGTAGGCCTGCTGGATCAGCGGATAGAAGCGCTTGTAGGCAACGGCCGCGGCCGCTGGATCAATCGCAGTGAAGGCCTGCACATAGGGCGCATAGCGCGCCGCATTGGCCGCAGCGATGCGTTCGCCGCCCTCGCCCTGCTCCACCTGCAGGCTGCCCGGCAGTGGCCGTGCGGCCAGCGCGGTGGGCGGCACACTGGCCTTGTCCAGGTTGTCGACCTGGGTAACCAGTCGCTGGATCAGGTGATCGCGCAGCAGCACGGTCAACGCGCCCTCGCCCTTGAACAGCTGGTTCAATGCGCTCCAGGCAGCGGCATCGCTGTCAGCAAGCTTCGGCAGCGCCGGGTCGGCGGCAGCCTCGGCATCCAGCGGATGCCTGATCGGCGGCGGTGCGGGGTCCTGGGTAGCAGCGGGCTTCGGTGCGGCGCCTGCCGTGGTCGGCGTGGATTGCACCGGCACCGATACGCCATCTGCCAGGCCCTGCAACTGGTCGCGGAACAACCATGTGCCCGCGCCACCCACCACCACCACGCCCAGAACCCAGGGCCAGACCGCTTTTCCACTCTGCATGATGCAGTACCTCGCTTTTCACCTGCATGGACAAGGTGTGACTCCCCTCGTTCCGCTGGGTTCCCTCCCCGTTCCGCTGGCGTTGTGGTTCACGCCTGCTTTGCGCGGTACGCGCGACCCTGCTGTTCTTGTCTTGCGGAGAAGCCTCATGCAGTACGCGCTGTACTACTGGACCGGCATCCAGGGCCGTGGCGAATTCGTGCGGCTGGCGCTGGAAGATGCCGGCGCCGACTATGTCGACATGGGGCGGGTGCACGGCGACGTGGTGATGCAGCCGTTCCTCGACGGCCACAGCGAAGGTGCGCAACCTTTCGCGCCACCGTTCCTGAAGGCCGGGCGACAGGTCATCGCACAGGTCGCGGCCATTCTCGATTTCCTCGGCCCGACACTGGACCTGGTTCCGCAGGCCGCCTCACGGCGCATGCAGGCACTGCAGTGGCAGCTGACCATCGCCGATCTGGTGGCCGAGGTGCACGACACCCATCATCCGATCGCTGCGTCGAAGTACTACGAAGACCAGAAGACCGAAGCGAAGGCGCGCGCAGCAGCGATGCGCGGGGAGCGCCTGCCGAAGTTCCTCGGCTACTTCGAGCAGGTGCTGAAAGCCAATGGCGGTCGCCACCCGCTGCGCGAACACTCCTACGTGGATTTGTCACTGTTCCAGCTGCTGAGCGGGCTGGACTACATGTTTCCGCGTCGCATGCAGGCCCTCGGCCCCACCCTGCCCTTGCTGCGTGCACTGCAGGAACGGGTGGCGAAACGGCCGAACATCGCCGCCTACCTGGGCTCGGAACGGCGGCTGGCGTTCAACACGAATGGCATTTTCCGCCATTACCCGGAGCTGGATGGAGCACGGTGATACCGCCGCCTGCAGCTCCCGTTGTAGAGCCGAGCCTGCGCTCGGCTCAGAGCAGCCGAGCGCAGGCTCGGCTCTACAACACGCCCGAAGCGGAAGGAGCGGTAGCGCCGGGCCATGCCCGGCGTCCCCGGTCAATGACCGGTGCGATCACCCAGCGGCTTCACCGGCTGCTTCTGCAACGACAGCAGCCCCAGCAGCACCGCCAGTGCCACATAGGCGCCCGCGAACTGCCAGCTGATGATGCGCGCCAGGCCTTCCAGATCCCACGGCAGGTAGATGCCGCCGCGCGGATCCACCGAATGGATCAGGCCGAACAGGGTGAGCCCCGCCGCCACCAGCAGGAAGCCGCAGGCGCGGCGCAGGCGGCCATCGACCATCGCCGCGACGGTGGCAATCCACAGCATCGAGGTGATGATGAAGCCATTGCCCAGCGCGAAGATCACCGCCAGCTCCGGCAGGCCGTGGCCATCGACGTGGGTGAGCAATGCCCCCATCTGCTCGGCCGGAATCCAGCCCGGCGCCTTGATCGCCAGCAGGTAGGCCGCCGACGGCAGGAAGCCCAGCACCATTGCACCAGCATGCTGGCGCGGCGTGGCCTGGAACGCCTGGGTGGTGATGTCGATCGACACGTACACGATGATTGGCGCCAGCACCGCCAGCGGCAGCCACTGCACCAGCCCGGAGATGATGCCGAGCATGCCGCCGATGCCGACGAACAGGCCGGTCAGCAGCGTGTAACCGCTGCGCGCGCCCATGTGCTTGTAGGCCGGCTGGCCGATGTACGGCGTGGTCTGCGCAACGCCGCCGCAGACGCCAGCCACCAGCGTGGCCACCGCTTCCACCAGCAGGATGTCGCGGGTGCGGTAGTCATCGCCGGCCGCGCGCGCGCTCTCGGATACGTTGATGCCACCGACCACCATCAGCAGGCCGAACGGCAGCAGCAGCGGCAGGTAGGTCATCGCGGTCGGCAGGCCCTCGATGAAGCCCAGCGTCGGCAGCGGCAGCACCACCTGCGGCGGCACCCAGGCCGGAATCTGGAAGCCGGGTACACCCAGGCCGGCCAGGCCAAGCCCGTAATACAGGACGGTGCCGAACACGAAGGCCAGCAGCACGCCCGGGCCGCGCAGCGGCAGCTTGCCCTTGGCGATCAGCACGTACAGCAGCAGGCCCAGCGTGGTGAAGCCGACCAGCGGTGAGCGCAGGGTTTCCAGCAACGGCAGCAGGCCCATCAGCACCAGCGCGATTCCCGCGATGGAGCCCAGCAGTGCGGCACGCGGCAGCGCGCGGGTCACCGCTTCGCCGAAGAAGGACAGGATCAGCTTGAGCACGCCCATGATGACCAGCGAGGCCATGCCCAGCTGCCAGGTGGCGATGGCGGCGGCATGCGGGTCCATGCCCTGCTGCTTGAAGGCCAGGAAGGCCGGGCCCAGCACCAGCAGGGCCATGCCGATGCTGGTCGGCGCATCCAGGCCCAGCGGCATGGCGGTGACGTCGTCGCGCCCGGTACGCGCGGCCAGACGCCGTGCCATCAGGGTGTACAGCAGGTTGCCGACCAGCACGCCCAGGGCGGTGCCGGGGAACATGCGGCCGAAGACCACGTCGGCGGGGAACTGGAACATCCCGACCAGGGCCATGGCGATGAAGCCGAGGATGGAGAGATTGTCGACGACCAGGCCGAAGAAGCCGTTGAAGTCGCCAGCGACGAACCAGCGGCGCGGCGCGGTGGAAGCGGGAGCGGACATGGAAGGGGCGGTGGGGGTGGGGACCGCCGATGGTAGGCCCAGCGGGGCCGGCGCGCCAATTCCCGCGTGAAATGATGGGTTCCAGCCAACGGCGGCGCCCCTCGTGGTTGGTCGCCGAAAGCGGGTTCTGGGGCTGGGCCGGGCGGGCAGGCTGCGCAGGGGTCGCTGCAAGTCCCCCTCCGGGGCCCGGCCCAGCCGCTGGCGGCTGTGCGTTCGGGCGCTTGCGAAGCAGTGCTTCGCAAGCAAAGCGCCCTCACCCATGTAAGCTCGGTCGCCGCATCCATGCGGCTCACGCCCCTGCGCAGCCTGCCCGCCCGGCCCCTGACAGTTTCCTGCGGGCGCCAGCCACGGAAGAGAATCAAAAGAGCAAAGGCAGAAGCCGGTCGCTTCGCTCGCGAGCCGGGCATGGCCCGGCTCTACAGAGATCACATCCGTCGATATGCCCAGAAATCCATCCACGCATCGCGTGGATCGACGTGTCGACCAAGGTCGACACCCACCAAGAGCAGTCGACACCCACCAAGAGCAGGCCATGCCATCCAGACAGATTGCGGAGATCTGTCGAAGGCGGGGTGGGTCCGGTTGCGAGGGCGTGAGCGCCATGGATGGCGCGACCGAGCTTACAGGGACGTACTTGCAGCGTCCCCCGCAACCGGACCCACCCCGCCCTCCCACGGATACCCCGCTGTTGCTTTGGCTTCGGCTGTTGCTCCGGCCTCTGCGGGTGCAGGGCGCAGCCCTGCATCAAACCCAACCTCTTACTTCTTCAGGAAGTTGTCCACCAGCAGATGCTTGACGTCGTCGATGCGACCGCTCAGCACCGCCTTGGCCGCATACAGCGCCGTGCCCGCCACCTGCTTGGCCTCGATCTGCGGCGGCATCACCAGCTCCGCGCGACTGGTGTGCACGTCCAGCAGCGCCGGCCCACGCTGGGCCAGGAAATCCTGCACTGCTTCTTCCAGATCCTCGCTGCGGGTCACGGTGCGGCCGTGGAAGCCGATCACCTCGGCCAACCGGCCGAAGTCCGGATTCTTCAGGTCGGTGTAGTTGTCCAGCAGGCCCTCCACCTTCTGCTCCAGCTCGACGAAGTTCAGCGAGCCGTTGTTGAACACCACCACCTTGATCGGCAGGTTCTCCTGTACCGCGGTCAGCAGATCGCCCAGCAGCATCGCCAGCCCACCGTCGCCGGACAACGAGATCACCTGGCGGCCAGGAAACGCCTTCTGCAGACCCAGCGCCTGTGGCATCGCGTTGGCCATCGTGCCGTGCAGCAGGCTGGTCAACGTACGGCGCCTGCCGTTCACCCGGATGTGCCGCAGCACCCACACCATCGGCGAGCCACCGTCCGCGGTGAACAGTGCATCGTCGGTAGCGTATTTCGACAGCAGCGCGGTCAGGTGCTGCGGATGGATCAGTTCACCTTCACCCGGCTGCTCCTCCTGCTCGCGCTTCTTCAGCGCCTTGTCGCGATGCTCGATGCATTCGTCCAGGAAGCTGCTGTCTTCGCGAGGAGGCAGCATCGGCAGCAGCGCATCCAGCGTCGGCGCGATATCACCGACCAACCCCAGGTTCACCGGATGGCGACGACCGAGGTGGCTGCCGTCGCGGTCGACCTGGATGATCGTGGCCTTGTCCGGATAGAACTGGCCCCAGGCGAAATCCGCGCCGAGCAGCAGCAGCGTGTCGCACTCCATCAGCGTATGGAATCCGGATTCGATGCCGAAGACGCCGGTCATGCCCATGTTGTACGGGTTGTCCGGTTCGACGAAGTCCTTGGCACGCGACGTGTGCGCCACCGGTGCCTGCAGGCGCCGCGCCAGCTCCAGCAGCTGCGCATGCGCCCCCTGGCAACCGGCGCCGGCATAGATGCCGATGCGCTTGCCCTGCCCCAGCAGTTCAGCGACCTGCTGCAGCTCGCTATCGGAGGGGCGCAGCACCGGCTGGGTGTAATGCACCGAGAACGGCACATCGTGCTTCACGTCCGCTTCGCTGATGTCGGCCGGCAGGATCACCACCGCCACGCCGCGACGGCTGATCGCCGCCTGACAGGCCAGCGCCACCACGCGGCGTGCCTGCGCCGGGCTGTGCACCTGCTCGCAGAACACCGTGCAGCTGCCATACACCGCCTTGAAATCCACTTCCTGCGGGAACTCCATGCCGAGTTCGCTGGTGACCACCTGGCTGGCGATCAGCACCATCGGTGCGCGGTTGCGGTTGCTCTCGAAGATGCCGTTGATGAAATGCAGGCCACCGGGCCCGCACGAGCCTGCGCAGGCGGTCAGCTGGCCGCTGATCAATGAATCGGCACCGGCCGCGAACGCAGCGACCTCTTCATGGCGCACATGCACCCACTCGATTTCACTGCGATGCAGTGCGTCGGTGACATGGTTCAGGGTGTCGCCGACGATGCCATAACAACGGCGGACGCCCGCCTGCTGCAATGTATCGACGACGATCTCGGCAACGCGCTTGCTCATGGTGCTGCAGCCTGGTTCGGGGGAAACCAGAGGCTAGACCCGGTGAAGTGATGCTCCCGTGGGCAAGAGGCCGATCGCCTTGATGTGCAAACTCCGGGCAGCGCTGCCGTCAATCGTTGACGTTGATCCAGCCCTCGATCGCGCCCTGTTTCGGAGTGCGGTAACGCAGCTTCACCCAGCCGTCCTGCTCATCCAGCATCTCCACCTGATCGCCCTGTACCAGGTAGCGCTTGGTGCTTGATGCGCCGGGCCGGTCGAACAGGAACAGGCGCGCAGGCAGCACGGTGGCGTCCAGGCCCCGCAGCGGTGCGCCGCTGGCGGGTGCACCCAATCCGTCACCAATGGCGCTTTCCAGCACCTTGCCGGCGGGATCATAGGTGCGCCACACCGCCAGCGGGCCTTGGCTTTCGGTCTCTTCCCAGTGCAGCGCCTGGTTGAGCGTATCGCCCAACAACAGCACATTCTCACCGCGATACAGATAGAGCTGCGGGCCGCTGAAGCGATACACGTCGGTGTACCACATCGGCCCACTACGGCAGCTGGCAGTCAGCGTGCGCGCGGCTGCATCGGCGGTGAGGCCCATCAGGTCACCGCACTGATCGTGTCCATGGGTCACCGCCTTCAGCGCGCGGAATTCACCGCTGCCCACGTCGAAGCGATAGACCGCAACAGCCTCATTGACCATGCCCACCGCCGCGCGCGCGACGAGTTCAGGGTGTCCATCGAAATCGAGATCCTCTGCGCTCAGGCGGGCGTTGCCATCGGCATCGGGCGCGCCGGGCAGGTGCTGGCGCTTCCCGGCAGGCTGCAGCAGCACGGCAAGCATGCCGTCCTCCTGCACCTCTGCCGTCACCTGCACGCCCGCTGCCGGTGAAAAACGCAGCGGGCCCCGGTCCTCATCCTGCGCCTGCGCTACGGGCACCAACACGCCGGCCAGCATCACGCCCAACAGCAGATCCCTGGATTTCATCGTCATTCCCTGCAGCGCCACCGTGGCGCACCTGGGTCAGAACGATACGTCAACCGCCTGCCGC
The DNA here is from genome assembly GCF_002750935.1 of Stenotrophomonas sp. LMG 10879. NCBI lineage: Bacteria > Pseudomonadati > Pseudomonadota > Gammaproteobacteria > Lysobacterales > Lysobacteraceae > Stenotrophomonas > Stenotrophomonas sp. LMG 10879. The sequence goes on along the minus strand of NZ_PEJT01000010.1, from coordinate 140,175 downwards.
GACCACAACACCGACTGGTGCTTGGTCTGCTGCTTCCACGCCAGCCGGATCGCTTCGATGTCGGCGCGGCGCTGCGGGCTGTCCTCGTGCAGCACCACCAGCACCTTGGTGCGCAGGCGGTTCGGGGAGGCATCGCCACGGAACAGCCACTGGCCGTAGGCATCGAACACGGTCAGCCCATCCGGGAAGCGCGGGGTCACCTCCTTGTCCAGGAACGCGCGCCACTGCGCATCGCTGATGGTGTCGGCCTGCGGGCGGTCACCGGCGCCCTGCTCTTCGCCCACGCCGAAGTACAGCTCGCTGCGCACCCAACCATGGCCGCTGGACGGCCGCGCGGCGTCGCCCTGCAGCTCGGCGGTGGTGGCATAGGCGCTGGGCGCGTTGGAGGACAGGCTGGCGCAGCCACTGGTGGCCAGCAGCACGGCGAAGACAAGGCCAAGGTGTTTCATCGGGAACAGCACTCCGGGAAGGGGAAAAAGCACGACGAAGGGGCACGGAGGGTACACCTGCGCCTCGGTTGCGGCTGCAACCAATGCCCTCATGCCGGCAGGGCATGAAGTGATGCGATGGAAGAAGGGGCTTGCATCGCACCACCTCCTCACGCCAAGATAATATATCGCTTCATCCGGATGGATGTAAGTGAAACTATCTCCCCCGCCCCTTCCCCACGTCGTTGCTGCTGGAGTCCGCATGTCCCCCCGCCTGTCCGCGTCGCCGCTCGGCCTCGCCATCGCGCTCGCCCTGTCCCCCGCCCTGGCTTCGGCCCAGGACGCCGCCACCAACCTGGACACGGTGATCGTCACCGGCACCCGCGCTGCCGACCGCACTGTGCTTGAGTCCACTTCGCCGGTGGACGTGCTGACCGCCGAGGACATCCGCAAGGCCGGCGTGGTCAATGGCGAGCTCGGCAGCGCCCTGCAGGCCCTGCTGCCCTCGTTCAACTTCCCGCGCCAGTCCAACTCCGGCGGCGCCGACCACGTGCGCGCCGCGCAGCTGCGCGGGCTGTCACCGGACCAGGTGCTGGTACTGATCAACGGCAAGCGCCGCCACCACACCGCGCTGGTCAACACCGACAGCAAGATCGGCAAGGGCACCACCCCGGTCGATTTCAATTCGATCCCGGTCAGCGCCATCAAGCGCATCGAAGTGCTGCGCGATGGCGCAGGTGCGCTGTACGGCTCCGATGCGGTGGCCGGCGTGATCAACGTGATTCTCGACAACGGCGGCGACGGCGGCGAGATCGAAGCCAGCTACGGCGCCAACCACACCGATCTCAAGCCGATCGGCCGCACCCTCACCGATGGCCAGACCGGCAACCTCAGCGCCAAGGTCGGCACTTCGCTGGGCGAGGACGGCGGCTTCCTGCGCGTGGGCCTGGAATACAAAAAGCGCAACGGCACCAACCGCGCCGGTTTCGACCAGATTCCGCCGTGGGACCAGACCGAGGCCAATCTTGCCCTGCAGGGCAAGCGCAACTACGTGCTCGGTGATGGCGCCAGCAAGGACATCAACCTGTGGCTGAACACCGAGATCCCGGTCGGAAAGACCGCGACGTTCTATGCGTTCGGCACGTTCAACCAGCGTGACACCGAAGGCGCGAACTACTTCCGCTACCCCGACGGCGATGCCAACTGGAAGCAGGTCTACCCCAACGGCTACCGGCCGATCTCCGAAGGTGAGAACCGCGACGTGCAGGCGGTGGCCGGTGTGCGCGGGCAGTGGGGCGAGTGGGCTTACGACGGCAGCCTGGATTACGGCCAGAATGACTTCACCTACCGCCTGCGTGATTCGCTGAACGCCTCGCTGGGCCCGACCAGCCCGACCCGATTCAAGACCGCCGACTACGAGTACGCGCAGACCGTGGGCAACTTCGATCTGAGCCGCGTGTTCTCGCAGTCCGACAGCATCAGCCACACCCTGGGCCTGGGCGCCGAAGCCCGCCACGAGCGCTACCAGACGCGTCCAGGCGACCCGGCCAGCTACGCCGCCGGCCCGTACACCGATCGTCCGACCGGCTCGCAGGCGGGTGGCGGCCTGACCCCGCAGGACGCGGCTACCCTGTCGCGTGATGTGGCCAGCGCCTACGCCAGCCTGTCCAGCCAGTTCGGCGAAAAATTCTCCACCGACCTGGCGGCGCGCTACGAGCACAGCGATGACTTCGGCGGCGAGCTGACCGGCAAGCTCGGCCTGCGCTACGAATTCACCCCCGCATTCGCCCTGCGCGGCGCGATCTCCAACAATTTCCGCGCGCCGTCGCTGGCGCAGATCGGCTACGAATCCACCTCCACCGGTTACAACGCCGGTGGCCAGCTGGTGCAGGGCCGCCTGCTGTCGGTCAACAATCCGATCGCCCGTGGCCTCGGCGCGCAGGACCTGAAGCCGGAGAAGTCGCTGAACACTTCGCTCGGCTTCACCAGCCGCATCGGCGAGCACTTCGACCTGTCACTGGACTTCTTCCAGATCGACATCGACGACCGCATCGCGCTGTCGGAGAGCATCACCGGCGATGCGCTGACCGACTACGTGGCCGCCAACTACGGCGTAAGCGGCCTGCAGAGCGCCAGCTTCTTCGTCAACGCCGCCGACACGCGCACCCGCGGTGCCGAGCTGGTGAGCAACTGGCGGCAGTCGCTGGGCGATGGCCAGCTGCTGCTGACCGGCACCTACGCCTACACCAAGACCACGTTGAAGAACGTACTGGCCACGCCCGCGCAATTGCAGGCGCTTGACCCGGACTACGTACTGTTCGGCATCGAAGAGACCAATACACTGACCGATGCCACACCGCGTGCCCGTGGCAGTTTCGCGGCCAGCTGGAGCAACGACCGCTGGTCGCTGAGCAGCCGGGTGAACCGCTACGGCAGCGCCACCCGCGTATTCAACTTCGGCGATGGCTACATTCCGCGCCAGACCTACCAGGCCGAGTGGCAGCTGGATGCGGAAGTGGAATACCGCATCACGCCGCAGTGGAGCGTAGCCATCGGTGGGCAGAACCTGACCGACAACTACCCGGATCGTTCCAACGAGGACATCCACTACTTCGGCAACCTGCCCTACGACGTGCTGTCGCCGATCGGCAGCAACGGTGCGTACTACTACGGGCGCGTGCGTTACACGTTCTGATTGCTCTGGGTGTGATTGCCTTGGGTGGGTGCGGACCGTTGGTCCGCACAGCATGCCGACCAACGGTCGGCACCCACCGGGACGCCATTGATCGCTGCGGGAGGGTGCGGACCGTTGGTCCGCACAGCCGGCACGACCCACAGCCGTAGCCTGACCTCGACCCCACGTACACGCTGACGCTGGCATGGTGGTCGCCATGGCTGAACCGCTCCCCCTGCGTCCGCCACCTCCATTGCTGGACGACGCCTGCGCGTTGTTCCTCGATGTGGATGGCACCCTGATCGAATTCGCTGCACGCCCCGACGCCGTGCAGCTTCTCCCCGATGTGCGTGAAGCCATCGGCCGCATCAGTGATCGACTGGAAGGTGCCGTCGCACTGGTCAGTGGTCGCCCGCTTGAACAGCTGGACCAGTTGTTCGCGCCACTCAAGCTTCCCGCCGCGGGCCTGCATGGCCACGAACTGCGTGCGCAGGACGGGCATGTGATACGCGATGAGCATGGCGATGACACCGCCGACTGGCTGCATGCCCTTCATCAACAAGCCATGCGTTTCGCCCATGGCCACCCCGGCGTACTGGTCGAGAACAAAGGTGTAGGCCTGGCCCTGCACTGGCGTGGCGCACCGCATGCAGCCAACGACGTGCGTGCCTTCGCCGACCGCCACATCCGCGGCCGTGCCAGCTACCGCCTGCAGCCGGGCGACCATGTCGTTGAATTCGTTCCGGTGGCTACCAACAAGGGCCGGGCCGTACGTCGGCTGATGCAGTACCTGCCGTTCCGTGGGCGTCTGCCGGTGTTCCTCGGCGATGACCTGACCGATGAATTCGGCTTTGATGCGGCCAACGGCCTGCACGGCTGGAGCGTGTTGATCGGTGAACGTGAACCCAGCGCGGCGGTGTTCGCGCTGCCCGACATACGCAGCGTGCACGCCTGGCTGCGTGAGAATGCGTATTGACCCCGGCCCCCACGGCCGCAACCGAGATGTACCGCGTTATGACCCAACCCGATCTTGATCTGGGCGTGGTCGGCAACGGCAGCTTCGGCGCCCTGGTCGACAAACACGCCCGTGTTGTCTGGAGTTGCCTGCCGACCTTCGACGGCGACCCGACCTTCTGTGCCCTGCTCAGCCCCAACCAGCAGACCGGCGGCGACTTCGCCATCGAGCTGGAGGACTTCGCCGACAGCGAACAGGAATACCTCACCAACACCGCGATCCTGCGCACCGTGCTGCGCGATGCGCATGGCGGCGCGCTGGAAATCCTCGATTTCGCCCCGCGCTGGCGCCAGAACGATCGTTTCTACCGGCCGGTCAGCCTGATCCGCCAGGTGCGTCCGTTGTCCGGCAGCCCGCGCATCGTGATCCGTGCACGCCCGCTGGCCGACTGGGGCGCGCGCGTGCCCGAGTCCACTTGGGGCAGCAACCATGTGCGCTGGATCCTGCCCGAGCATGTGCTGCGGCTGACCACCGATGTCCCGGTGCGCTTCGTGCGTGACGGCATGCCGTTCGTGCTCAACCACCCCATCCACCTGATCCTGGGCGTGGATGAATCGCTCAACCGCTCCATCAGCGGCTACGTGCAGGAAGCCTTCCAGCGTACCCGCGACTACTGGCGCGAATGGGTGCGCTACCTGTCCATTCCGCTGGAATGGCAGGACGCGGTGATCCGCAGTGCGATCACCCTCAAGCTCTGCCAGTACGAGGACAGCGGCGCGATCATCGCGGCGATGACCACCTCGATTCCGGAGGCGCCCGGCAGCGTGCGCAACTGGGATTACCGTTACTGCTGGCTGCGCGATGCCGCCTTCGTGGTGCGCGCGTTGAACCGCCTGGGCGCCACCCGCACGATGGAGCAGTTCCTCGGCTACATCTTCAACCTCGCCACCACCGACGGCACCCTGCAGCCGCTGTACGGCATCGGCTTCGAAGCCAAGCTGGACGAGGATGAAGTACCCAGCCTGTCCGGCTACCGCGGCATGGGCCCGGTGCGGCGCGGCAACCTGGCCTGGGTGCAGCGCCAGCACGATGTCTACGGCAGCGTGGTGCTGGCCTCCACCCAGCTGTTCTTCGACCGCCGCCTGCAGGATCCCGGTGACAGCCATACCTTCGCGCGGCTGGAACCGCTGGGCGAACAGGCCTTCGCCCTGCACGACGTGCCCGACGCCGGCCTGTGGGAATTCCGCGGCCGCACCGAAGTGCATACCTACACCAGCGCGATGTGCTGGGCGGCGTGCGATCGCCTGTGCAAGATCGCCGTGCGCCTGAAGCGTGATGACCGCGCGCAGTACTGGCGCGAACGTGCCGACACCATCCACGCACGCATCATGGAAAAAGCCTGGAGCGAAGAACTCGGCCACTTCACCGACACCTTCGATGGCCACCGCCTGGATGCCTCGTTGCTGCTGCTGGCCGACATCGGCTTCATCGATGCCAACGACGCACGCTTCGTCGCCACTGTCGAGGCCATCGGCCGCGACCTCAAGCACGGCAACGCGCTGTACCGCTACATCGCACCGGATGATTTCGGCGAGCCGGAAACCAGCTTCACCATCTGCACGTTCTGGTACATCGATGCGCTCGCTGCGATCGGCCGCATGGACGAAGCGCGCGAGATGTTCGAAGCGCTGCTGCAGCAACGCAACCATCTGGGCCTGCTGTCGGAGGACCTCGCCTTCGACGGTGGTGAGGCCTGGGGCAACTTCCCGCAGACCTACTCGCATGTCGGCCTGATCACCGCGGCGATGCGCCTGTCGCGTTCCTGGCAGGAGGCCTCGTGAGCCGTCTTGTCATTGTTTCCAACCGCGTGGCCGTCCCCGGCGAGAACCGTGCCGGCGGCCTCGCCGTGGGCCTGCTGGCGGCACTGAAGGAGCGCGGTGGGCTGTGGTTCGGCTGGAGTGGCAAGAGCGTGCGCGAGGCCAGTGGCACGCTGCACGAACAGCGCGATGGTGACATCCAGTACGTCACCATGGACCTGGCCAAGCGCGATGTGGATGGCTACTACAACGGCTTCGCCAATCGCACGCTGTGGCCCCTGCTGCACTTCCGCCTGGACCTGGTCGACTACGACCGCGGCACCCGCGAGACCTATCACCGGGTCAACGCACTGTTCGCCGACAAGCTGGCGCCGCTGCTGCGCGAAGACGACATCGTCTGGATCCACGATTACCACCTGATTCCGCTCGGCGCGATGCTGCGCGAGCGCGGCATCGGCTGCCGCATCGGCTTCTTCCTGCACATCCCGATGCCCTCGGCCGACCTGCTGCAGGCCATGCCCGACCATCTGCGGCTGTTCTCGGCGCTATATGCCTACGACCTGGTCGGCTTCCAGACCCAGCGCGATGCCGATCGCTTCCAGACCTACCTGCGCCTGTTCGGCGGCGGTCGGGTGCTCGACAACGGCAACCTCGAAGCGCCCGGTGGACGCCACTTCCGTGCCGCGGCGTTCCCGATCGGCATCGACACCGAGCTGATCGCCCGCCAGGCCAGCACCGCCGCCAGCAAGGCGGCAGTGAAGAACCTGCGCAGCAGCCTGCGCGACCGCCAGCTCGCCATCGGCGTGGATCGCCTGGACTACTCCAAAGGCCTGCCCGAGCGTTTCCTCGGCTTCGAACGCTACCTGCAGCGCCATCCCGACCAGCGCGGCTCGCTCACCTACCTGCAGATCGCCCCGGTCTCGCGCGGCGATGTCACCGAGTACCGGCAACTGCGCAGCCAGCTGGAGCAGATTGCCGGCCACATCAATGGGGGCCACGCCGAACCCGACTGGACCCCGCTGCGCTACGTCAACCAGAACTTCACCCACGCCACCCTGACCGGTTTCTACCGTGCCGCCGCTGTCGGCCTGGTCACCCCGCTGCGCGATGGCATGAACCTGGTGGCCAAGGAATACGTGGCCTCGCAGGACCCGGAAGATCCGGGCGTGCTGGTGCTGTCCCTGCTGGCCGGCGCCGCCGATGAACTGAAGCAGGCGCTGCTGGTCAACCCGCATGACCTGGACGGCGTGGCCGATGCCATCGCCACCGCCGCCACGATGTCCCTGCGCAAGCGCCAGGAACGCTGGCACGCGATGATGGAACACCTGCGCACCTACGACATCAACCACTGGCGCCGCAGCTACCTCGAGGCGCTGGAAGGCTGAGGCAAGCGCTCCTGTAGAGCCGAGCCGTGCTCGGCTGGCTTTTGTAGAGTCAAGCCATGCTCGATTGCTCCGCTCGACTCTGCGCAAGAGCCAGCCGAGCATGGCTCGGCTCTACAACAACAGGCGATCAATCGAGGAAGCGCGCGGCCTGTGCCGGCGTCGGCAGGAAACAGGCGTCATGGCGCCCGAACCAGCGATAGCGGTTGCGCGCCAGCACGCGGTACGCACCATCGCGCCAGCGCCGTGGCAGCACGCGCAGCACGGCCGCCAGGCGCCAACCACCGCCCAGTGCGTCCAGAACGCGCAGGATCGCATCGGTATCGGTCCACGCGCCCTGCCCGTCCAACAGCAGGAACGAGGTCGGGTCGTGCGCGTCCAGCCCGTGCGCCCGCAACAACGCGCTACCCTGCGCGCCCTGCATTGCCGCGAAGCGAAAGCGCTCCTGCCGGTCGAACCGCAGCAGGAAACGCACCCAGCGGCTGCACAACGCGCAGACGCCGTCGAAGACGATCACGCCGCCAGGCTCTACACCCGCAGCGCGATCCCCGCGCATCAGTCCATCCACACCAGCGTCGCCATCCGTCCGGTACGGCGGTCGCGGCGATGCGAGTACAGATCCGCATCGGCCATGGTCGAGACCGTGCCGCCATGGATGTTGCCCAGCTCCATGCCCGCCGCCTGCAGACGCTGTCGCGCCAGCGCGAACAGGTCCACTTTCCAGTGGCCGGGGCGGGTTGCCACGAAGGCCGCCGCAGCGGCCGCGTCGTGGCCGACGAAGGCGTGGTACACCTCTTCGCCGATCTCGTAATCGGCTGGTCCCGCTGCCGGGCCCAGCCACGCGCGCAGCTGTGCCGGCGGCGTCTGCATGGCGGCCACGGTGGCCTCCAGCATGCCGTCGGCCAGGCCGCGCCAACCGGCATGGGCGGCGCCCACCTCGCTGCCATCGACAGCGGCGAACACCACCGGCAGGCAGTCCGCGGTGAGGATCGCCAGCACCACGCCAGGCACCGACGTCACCGCGGCATCGGCTACCGGTTCGCTGGCCCCCTCCACCGGCGGCGCAGCGAAACGCAGCACGGTGCTGCTGTGCACCTGGCGCAGCCAATGCGGCGCCGACGGCAGCGCCAGCCCCTGCTGCAGCAACTGCCGGTTGTGCTCGACATTGGCCGGGCTGTCACCATCGGCCGTATGCCGGTTGCCCAGGTTGAACTGCGCGAACGGCTCCGGCGAGACCCCCGCGCCGCGTCGGCGCGTAGTCAGTGCATGCACGCCCGGGGGCGTCGGCCAATCGGCCTGCAGCAGTGGCAGCGCGGTCGTCATTACCAGCGGTTCCGCTCGCGTTCGGCGAAGGCTGCGCTGTCTTCGCGCAGCACTTTCATCAGGTGCAGCATGTCAGCCGGCGCCGGCGCGGTGTTGCGCACCGGCTCACCGCTGATCGGGTGCACGAACTCCAGGGTCTCTGCATGCAGGGCCTGGCGCTTGAAGCCGCGCAGCGCGGCCACCAGCTCGTCGCTGGCACCCTTGGGCAGCTTCAGCGCGCCGCCGTACAGCTGATCGCCCACGATCGGATGGCGCAGGTGCGCCATATGCACGCGGATCTGGTGAGTACGCCCGGTTTCCAGGCGGCATTCCAGCGCGGTATGCGCGCGGAAGCGCTCGCGCAGGCGGTAATGGGTCACCGCTTCCTTGCCATCCTCGCGCACACCCATCTTCAGGCGGTCGCGCGGGTGACGGTCGATCGGCGCATCCGCCGTACCACCGGCCACCAGCGCGCCCATCACCACGGCCAGGTACTGGCGGTGCACGTCACGGGCGGCCAGCTGCTCGACCAGCGCAGTCTGCGCTTCCAAGGTGCGGGCCACGACCATCACGCCGCTGGTGTCCTTGTCCAGGCGATGCACGATGCCCGCGCGCGGCAGCACCGCCACCGACGGGTCGCGGTACAGCAGCGCATTGACCAGGGTGCCGCTGTGGTTGCCAGCACCGGGGTGCACGACCAGGCCGACCGGCTTGTTGATCACCAGCAGGTGCTCGTCCTCGAACAGCACGTCCAGCGGGATGTCTTCCGGCTCGGCGGTGGTCTGGGTTTCCAGCACCACCTGCAGGGTGACCACCTCGCCACCGCGCAGGGCGTCGCGCGGCCGCGCCTGCGCGCCGTCCAGCAGGACGTCGCCGGCCTTGATCCACTCGGTCAGGCGGGAGCGGGAATATTCGGGGAACAGCTCGGCCACGACTGCGTCGAAACGACGGCCGGCGGAGGTGTCGGGGACAATGGCCTGGCGGGCCGATTCGGAGGGTTGTTCAGACATGGCAGGGGGGTATCTTTGAAATTTTGGGGTCCCGGCGAGCCGGTTTCAGTCGCTGGACAGGACACTAGGCTATCATCGACCCTTCGTATTCCAGCCGCGTCCCGCATTGACCCCATGATCCGACGCTCCGTCCTGCTCTCCGCGCCCGTCCGCCTGACCGCCCTTCTGCTGGTGCTGGTCATCGTCGCCACCGGCTGCAACCGCGGCACCAAGGGCGATCGCCCTGATGAAGGCACCCCGGTCGAACAGCTCTACGAAAAGAGCCACAAGCTGATGCAAGGCGGCAACTGGAGCGGCGCTGAAGCCAGCTTCCGCCGTCTGGTGGCACAGTATCCCTACGGCCCGTACACCGAGCAGGCGATGATCGAATCGGCCTATGCCCAGTACAAGGCCGGCAAGCACGATGACGCGGTGTCCAGCATCGACCGCTTCATCCGTACTTACCCGACCCACCGCAACATCGCGTACCTGTACTACCTGCGCGGCCTGGCCAACTCCAACCGCAATACGGTTTTCCTGCGTCGCGTATGGTCGCTGGACGCGAGCCGCCGCGATCTGTCCACGCCGCACCAGGCGTATTCAGACTTCAACATCGTGGTCGACCGCTACCCCAACAGCCGCTATGCCGCCGACGCGCGCCAGCGCATGCTGGTCCTGCGTGACGTATTCGCCCAGCACGAGCTCGACAACGCGCTGTACTACATGCGCCGTGGCGCCTACGTCTCGGCCGCCGGCCGCGCCAACTACCTGCTGGAAACCTACCCGCAGAGCGCGTTCCAGAACGATGCCGTGGCGGTACTGGCTGACTCCTACACCCACCTGGGCAACAAGACCCTGGCCGACGACGCCCGCCGCGTCCTGCAGCTGAACCAGCCGGACCACCCGTGGCTGGAAGGCAAGTGGCCGAAGTACCCGTGGATGATCCGCAAGCTGAACCCGTTTGCCGGCGAGAAGTCCGCCGCCACCGGCCAGCGCAACGCGCGACTGGAAAAGAAGTAAGAAAAAAGGCCCCGCAAGGGGCCTTTTTTTGCCTGGCAGATCCACGCCAAGCGTGGATGGGGCATGCACCTCATCCTGAACGGTGCGGACCAGGGGCCGCACCCACTCTGGATGGGCCCCGCAACCAGCCCTCAGCCCTTGTAGCCGTTGCTGATCGGGTACCGGCGCTCACGCCCGAACGCGCGACGCGAGACCTTCGGGCCGGGCGCAGCCTGGTGGCGCTTCCACTCGCTGATGCGCACCAGGCGCAGCACACGATCCACCACCGCCGCGTCGTAGCCGGCGGCAACAATCTCCGTACGCGACTGCTCCTGGTCGATGTAGCGGTACAGGATGCCGTCCAGCACATCGTAGGCCGGCAGCGAGTCCTGGTCGGTCTGGTTCTCGCGCAGTTCGGCCGATGGCGGGCGGCTGATCACTGCCGGCGGAATCACCGGCGCGCCGCCCACCGTGTTGCGCCACTTGGACAGGCCAAACACCTCGGTCTTGTACAGATCCTTCAGCGGTGCGTAGCCGCCGCACATGTCGCCATAGATCGTGGCGTAGCCGACCGCGTACTCGCTCTTGTTGCCGGTGGTCAGCAGCAGGCCGCCGAACTTGTTGGCCAACGCCATCAGGATCACGCCACGGCTGCGCGACTGCAGGTTCTCTTCGGTCACATCCGGCGTGGTGCCCTCGAACATGGGTGCCAGCGCCTGCATCAGGCCCTGGAATGCCGGCTCGATGGAAACGGCTTCCAGCTTCACGCCCAGCGCCTCGCACTGCTCGGCGGCCAGGTCGTTGGACATGCCGGCGGTATAGCGCGAGGGCAGGCGCACGGCGGTGACGTTCTCCGCGCCCAGGGCATCGACCGCCATCGCCAGCACGATCGCCGAGTCGATGCCGCCGGACAGACCCAGCCACACCTTCTTGAAGCCGTTCTTGCTGCAGTAGTCCTGGATGCCGCGGGTCACCGCGCGCCAGGCCAGCGCATCCATGCTCTCGTCGCCGTCGTCCAACCACACGTGCGGCATGAAGCGGCGCGTCGCACCGTCGTACTGCACCACCAGCCACTGGTCGACGAAGGCCGCCGCGGCCGGATGCACCGTGCCATCGCCGTCGGCCACCACCGATGCACCATCGAACACCAGCGCATCCTGGCCGCCCACCACGTTGAGGTAGGCGATGGCCGCGCCGCTTTCGCGGGTGCGTGCAGCCAGCACCGCATCGCGCTGGGCATGCTTGCCGCGCTCGTAGGGCGAAGCGTTGGGCACCACCACCAGCTGTGCACCGGCCCGCACCGTATCGGCCAGCGGCTCGGCGAACCACAGGTCTTCGCAGATCAGCAGTCCCACCGGAATGCCATCGACCTCGAACACGCAGCTGCCACCGTCGGGATCGACATCGAAGTAGCGACGCTCGTCGAACACCGCGTAATTGGGCAGCTCGCGCTTGCGGTAGGTCTGCTCCACCAGGCCATCGCGCAGCACGCTGGCCGCGTTGTAGACCACCGCACCGGCCGCCTGCGGCCAACCGACCACGGCGGTGATGCCACGGCATGCCGCGGCAATGCGGGTCATCGCCTGCTCGCACTCGTACAGGAAGCCCGGGCGCAGCAGCAGGTCCTCCGGTGGATAGCCGCTGACTGCCAGCTCGGGGAACATCACCAGCCCGGCGCCGTACTCGTCGCGCGCCTGGCCGATCATCTCGATGATGCGCTCGGTGTTGCCGGCGACGTCGCCGACCGGGAAGTCGAACTGCGCCATCGCGATGCGGATCGAAGCCATTGGAATCCAGCCTGTGGTTGCAATGCCGCCATTGTAACGCTGGGGTCAGATCCCTTTTGCATGGCAAAAGGGATCTGACCCCATTGCAGACGCAGAAAGGCCGCCCGGAGGCGGCCTTTCTGTTTCAGGCAGCCGAGCGTGGGCTCGGCTCTACTCAATCGTCTGCCGGAGGCAGTCGATCTTATTTGACCAGCTTGGCGATGGCAGCGCCCAGGTCGCCCGGCGAACGCACGGTGACGACGCCAGCAGCTTCCATTGCAGCAAACTTGCCTTCGGCAGTGCCCTTGCCGCCCGATGCGATCGCACCGGCGTGGCCCATGCGCTTGCCGGCCGGAGCCGACGCACCGGCGATGAAACCGACGACCGGCTTCTTCACGTGGTTCTTGATGTACTCGGCACCGGCTTCTTCAGCGTCGCCGCCGATTTCGCCGACCATGATGATGCCTTCGGTCTGCGGGTCTTCGTTGAACAGCTTCAGGCAGTCGACGAAGTTCAGGCCGTTGATCGGGTCACCACCGATGCCGATGCAGGTGGACTGGCCCAGGCCGACTTCGGTGGTCTGCTTGACCGCTTCATAGGTCAGGGTGCCCGAACGCGACACGATGCCGATCTTGCCCGGCTTGTGGATGTGGCCCGGCATGATGCCGATCTTGCACTCACCCGGGGTGATGACGCCCGGGCAGTTCGGCCCGATCAGCACGGTGTCCGGATGCGAGCGGGTCAGCACGTTCTTGACGCGCAGCATGTCCAGCACCGGGATGCCTTCGGTGATGCAGACGATGACCTTGATGCCGGCAGCAGCGGCTTCCAGGATCGCGTCAGCCGCGTACGGCGGCGGCACGTAGATGACCGAAGCGTTGGCGCCGGTGCTCTGCACGGCGTCGGCCACGGTGTTGAAGACCGGCAGGTCGATATGGGTGGTGCCACCCTTGCCCGGGGTCACGCCGCCGACAACCTGGGTGCCGTACTCGATCATCTGAGTGGCGTGGAAGGTGCCCTGCTGGCCGGTGAAGCCCTGCACGATCACCTTGGTGTTCTTATTGATCAAAACTGACATTGGATTTCCTTCGGTGTCGGATCAGGCGGCGTTCTTGACAGCTTCGACGACCTTCTTGGCACCGTCGTTGATGTTGTCGGCCGGGATGATGGCCATGCCGCTGTCACGCAGCAGCTGCTTGCCTTCTTCCACGTTGGTGCCTTCCAGGCGCACCACGACCGGAACCTTGACGCCCACTTCCTTCACAGCGGCGATGATGCCTTCGGCAATCATGTCGCAGCGGACGATGCCGCCGAAGATGTTGACGAAGATGCCCTCGACCTTGTCCGAGGACAGGATCAGCTTGAACGCTTCGATGACGCGCTGCTTGTTGGCACCGCCGCCCACGTCCAGGAAGTTCGCCGGCTCGCCGCCGTTGAGCTTGATGACGTCCATGGTGGCCATGGCCAGGCCTGCGCCGTTGACCATGCAGCCGATGTTGCCGTCCATGGTGACGTAGTTGATGTCCAGCTCCGAAGCGATCACTTCGGTCGGATCTTCCTGGGTCTTGTCGCGCATGGCGACCAGGGCCTTCTGGCGGAACGCGGCGTTGTCGTCGCTGTCGAACTTGCCGTCCAGTGCGTACAGGTTGCCGTCGTCCAGGATGGCCAGCGGGTTGATTTCAACCAGCGCCAGGTCCTTTTCGTTGAACAGGCGGTACAGGTTCACCATGATGTTGGCGAACTGGCCGGCCTGCTTGGCGGTCAGGCCCAGCTTGAAGCCGAAATCACGACCGTGGTAACCCTGCACGCCTTCGACGAAGTCGACGTTCAGCGAGTGGATCAGCTCCGGGGTTTCAGCGGCGACCTGCTCGATCTCCACGCCGCCTTCCGAAGAAGCGATGTAGGTGATGGTCTTGGTGCCACGGTCAACCAGCACCGACAGGTACAGTTCCTTGACGATCTCGCCAGCGGTGGTCACCAGCACCAGGTTGACCGGCAGTTCAACGCCAGCGGTCTGGTAGGTGGCCATCTTGGTGCCGAGCATCTTGGCCGCAGCGGCCTTCACGTCGTCGGTGGTCTTGCAGAACTTGACGCCGCCAGCCTTGCCGCGGCCGCCAGCGTGGATCTGCGCCTTGACCATCCAGGGGCCCTGGCCCAGGGAGTTGGCAGCGGCAACAGCTTCGTCCGGGGTCGCAGCGACCTTGCCGGCCGGGACCGGGATGCCGTACTCGGCAAGCAGTTGTTTTGACTGGTATTCGTGGAAATTCATGCGTCACCGTGGGAATAGGAACGACCGCACGCAATTCCTCAGGGCCCCGGCGGGGCGCCGGCATGGACCGCGGCGGGCCCACTATTGTGGCCGAGCCGGCGCCGGGGCGCAAAGAAGTATGGACAAAAGGCCGCACCCGGCCAGATTTCCATGGTCATTCAGGCAGTTGCGGCACGGCCTGGACCAGAGCCCCCGTGCCGGCCCCGGCCGATTGCGCAGCCCAGCCCGGTGCAGGCGCCCTATACTGGCCCCGTAAATTCGAGCCCACGGTGCCGGCAACCGGGCAGCGAGCAGATCCGACGATCGGGGGACGTCGGGAAGGTTCGGCCCACCGCCGGCATGATCCAGTTCCAGGCAGCCAGAAGGGGAGTTCCGGCGTGTCACCCAGTGCTTCATTGATCGACCGCATCGAATCGATACCGCGGCGCGAGCTGTATTTCTTCGCCCTGTACCGGGTGCTGATCGCCTCGGTCATCGCCGCCCTGCTGTACAGCCCGTTGTCGGCCATGGTCGGCGAAGCCCACCACCCTCGCCTGGCCAACAGCGTAGGCGCGGCTTACCTGCTGCTGTCCCTGTTGTGGCTGGTGATCGGCCGCAACGAACGCTGGCTGCGGCAGATCGTGGTCGGCGGCGTGCTGCTGGACATCGTCGCCGCCAGCCTGCTGGCGCACGCCCTGCCCGGTGCCAGCGCCGGCATCTCGATGTCGCTGCTGTTCAACATCGCGGCCGCTGCCACCCTGCTGCCGCTCAGCTGGGGCCTGGTGCTGGCGCTGGCCGCCAGCGTCGCCACCGCCGCCGAGTACCTGTGGAAGGTGCTGGAAGGCGGCGATCCCACCCGCACCCTGGCCGAGCTGGCGATGTTCGCCACCAGTTATCTGGCGCTGGCCTTCATCAGCTACCAGGTCGGCAACCGCGCCCGCCGCAACCAGCAGCTGGCCAACCAGCGTGGCGACGAAGTGGCCAACCTGTTCCAGATCAACGAACTGATCATCCGCCGCATGCGTACCGGCGTGGTCGTGGTGGACGCCGACAACCGCATTACCCTGGCCAACGAGGCCGCCTCGATCCTGCTCGGCGACAACGACGGCAACAGTGATTCCGGCCGCCTCGACCTGGCCAGCGTCGCCCCCGAACTTGCCCGCCGCCTGCAACGCTGGCGCAACGGCTGGGCGCAGGACGAAATGCCGCTGCAGCTCAACCCCGACCAGCCGGAAGTACAACCGCGCTTTGCCCGCCTGCTGGCCGGCAGCGACCTGGTGCTGGTATTCCTGGATGACTCCAGCGTGGTCTCGCGCCGCGCCGAATCGCTCACCCTGTCGGCGATGGGGCGCTTCTCGGCCAGCCTTGCCCACGAGATCCGCAACCCGCTGGCGGCCATCAACTACGCTGTGCAGCTGCTGGAAGAAGGCACCGGCTTCAACGACAGCGACCGCCGCCTGCTGCAGATCATCCACCAGCAGTGCCAACGCACCAACGGCATCGTTGAAAGCGTGCTGGGCCTGGCCCGGCGCGAACGCGCCAATCCGGAAAACGTCGATCTCGCGGCCTTCGTGCGCCGCTTCGTGCTGGAGTACAAGCAGGGGCAGACGCTGGAAACCGACAGCATCGAACCGATCATCAACGACACCTCGGTGCCGGCCCAGGTCGACCCGCGCCACCTGTACCAGGTGCTGACCGTGCTGGTGCACAACGCCCTGAAGTACGGTCGCATCGGCGAGCAGCCCGCGCGCGTGCGGCTGCGTGTGGCCCAGCACGAACGCAGTGCGGTGATCGACGTGATGGATCGCGGCCCGGGCATTCCCGAGACCGTCGCCGCGCAGCTGTTCCGCCCCTTCTTCACCACTTCCGAGCACGGCACCGGCCTGGGCCTGTATATCGCCCGCGAGCTGTGCCGCGCCAACCAGGCACGACTGGATTACATCCCCGTCCCCGCCGGTGGCTCCTGCTTCCGCCTGGTTCTGCCTGGCCCGCACACCCTGTTTCCGGACTGATTTCGTGCGTCAAACATTTGTCGCATCCCACCCCCTCGGCTATCTTTCCCACCCATGAACGAAACCCGCAGCGCCCTCGTCGTCGACGATGAACGCGATATCCGCGAACTGCTGGTGTTGACCCTCGGCCGCATGGGCCTGCGCATCAGCACCGCCGCCAACCTCGCCGAAGCCCGCGAACTGCTGGCCAGCAATCCCTATGACCTGTGCATCACCGACATGCGCCTGCCCGACGGCAACGGCATCGAACTGGTCAGCGAGATCGCCCAGCACTATCCGCGCACGCCGGTAGCGATGATCACCGCCTTCGGCAGCATGGACCTGGCAGTGGAGGCACTGAAGGCGGGCGCGTTCGATTTCGTCAGCAAGCCGGTGGACATCACCGTGCTGCGCGGCCTGGTCAAGCATGCGCTGGAACTCAACAACAGCGAACGCCCCGCTACCGGCCCCGCCGTAGAACAGGCCGCGCGCCTGCTCGGCGAATCGCCGGCCATGGACGTGCTGCGTGCCACCATCGGCAAGGTCGCGCGCAGCCAGGCACCGGTCTACATCCTCGGCGAATCCGGCGTGGGCAAGGAACTGGTCGCGCGCACCATCCATGCGCAGGGCGCACGTGCAGCCGGGCCGTTCGTACCGGTCAACTGTGGCGCCATCCCCACCGAATTGATGGAGAGCGAGTTCTTCGGCCACCGCAAGGGCAGCTTCACCGGCGCCCACGCCGACAAGCCGGGACTGTTCCAGGCCGCGCACGGCGGCACTTTGTTCCTGGATGAAGTGGCCGAGCTGCCGCTGCAGATGCAGGTGAAGCTGCTGCGCGCGATCCAGGAAAAATCGGTGCGCGCGGTTGGCGCGCCCAGCGAAGAACCGGTGGACGTGCGCATCCTCTCGGCCACCCACAAGGATCTGGCCGAGCTGGTCGAGGACGGGCGTTTCCGCCACGACCTGTACTACCGCATCAACGTGATCGAACTACGCGTGCCGCCGCTGCGCGAGCGCCGCCAGGATCTGCCGGCGCTGGCCGCCTCGATCCTGGCGCGGCTGGCCCGCAGCCACGGCCGCGCCACCCCGCTGCTGGCGCCCTCGGCGCTGGACGCGCTTGCACAGTACAGCTTCCCGGGCAATGTGCGCGAGCTGGAGAACATCCTGGAACGCGCACTGGCGCTGGCCGAGGAAGACCGTATCGGCGCCGACGACCTGCGCCTGCCGCAGCACGCGCCGCGTTCACCGGGCAGCGCTGCGCATGCCGAAGCCGTGGTCGACCTGCACCCGGGCAGCGCCGCCCTGCCCTCGTACATCGAGCAGCTCGAGCGCAGTGCCATCCAGCGCGCGCTGGAAGAAAACCGCTGGAACAAGACCCGTACCGCCGCGCAGCTGGGCATCACCTTCCGCGCGCTGCGTTACAAGCTGAAGAAGCTGGGGATGGAGTAAGGCCCATACGCGGCGCGGATGCATCGCTGGCGCTGCCAGCGCTGACCGATAACGTGCAGGGCACGCCGGAGGCGAGCAGTCGCAAATGCCCCGCGCGGCCTCGAGGCCCGCGATGCGGGCAGCGCATGATTGGGGTTTGCCGCAACGAAGGTCACAGTCTGTTCGCGACCAGCGCCTGTTTTTGATCGCGAGCAGCTGCTATTGCAACCATTCCGAAGTGATCCGTGAGCTCGCACGTGCACCCTGTGTCCTCCTTCCAATCCAAGGAGTACACGTCATGAAACCACTGTTCGCTCTCGCTCTTCTGGCTGGCATCAGCCTCCTGCACAGCACCGATGCAAGTGCCCAGACGACCCCGCTGGTGTGCCAGGAAAACTTCGCGCGGTCCGAGGCCTACCTCACCTGCATGGTGAACAGCGTGGAAGTGGTTGCCGGCCGATGCCAGATGCAGATTCCCTGCCGACGCAACAACGGCTCGACCTATCTCAACAACGGCTCATTCGACCCCGCACGGTTGCAGAATCTGTGCAACCGCGACGGTGTACTGGCCTACGGTTGCCCGCCGCGCCCCTGACCTCTGCCGAGGTGTCCCTGCAGGGCTCTTGCCCTGCAGGGATCAATCCTTGGTGACGCGGTTGATTTCGGCCAGGCTGGTCACACCCGCAGCCGCCTTCTTCAGCGCTGACTGCCGCAGGTCATTCACGCCGATCGCCTGCGCAGCCTCGGCAATCTGCAGCGCGTTGCCGCCCGCCAGCACGATGGACGCGATCTCGTCGGTCATCGGCATCACCTGGTAGAGACCGGTACGCCCCTTGTAGCCCTCGGTGCATTCATCGCAACCCACCGCCTCATACAGCTCGATGCCCGCGTCCAGCTGCGCCTGGGTGAAGCCCTCGGCGAGCAGCGCATGCTCCGGCAGATTGGCCGGGCGCTTGCAGTTCGAACACAGGCGGCGCGCCAGGCGCTGGGCGATCACCAGCGTCACCGAGCTGGTGATGTTGTACGGCGCGATACCCATGTTCATCAGGCGCGCGATGGTCTGCGGCGCGTCGTTGGTATGCAGCGTGGACAGCACCATGTGGCCGGTCTGCGCCGCCTTGATCGCGATCTCGGCGGTTTCCAGGTCGCGGATTTCGCCGACCATGATGATGTCCGGATCCTGTCGCAGGAACGAGCGCAGGGCGGCGGCGAAGGTCATGCCGCGCTTGTTGTTCTGCTGCACCTGGTTGACGCCGGGCAGGCGGATTTCCACCGGATCTTCGGCGGTGGAAATGTTGCGGGTCTCATCATTGAGGATGCCCAGCGCGGTATACAGCGACACCGTCTTGCCCGAACCGGTCGGGCCGGTTACCAGCACCATGCCGTACGGCTTGTGGATGGCGTCCAGGAACAGCTTCTGCTGGTCCGGCTCGTAACCCAGCTTGTCGATGCCCAGCTTGGCCGCGCTGCCATCGAGGATACGCAGCACCACCTTCTCGCCGAACAGGGTGGGCAGCGTACTGACGCGGAAGTCGATCTGTCGGGTCTTGGACAGGTTGAGCTTGATGCGCCCATCCTGCGGCACGCGCTTTTCCGCGATATCCAGCTGCGCCATCACCTTCAGGCGCGCAGCGATGCGCTGGTTGAGCTTGTTCGGTGCGCGCGCGACCATCTTCAGCAGGCCGTCGATGCGCAAGCGCACGCGGTAGTCGTCTTCGTAGGGCTCGAAGTGGATATCCGACGCCCCCTTGCGGATGGCATCGACCAACACCTTGTTGACGAACTTGACCACCGGGGTATCGTCGCCCTTGGCGTCGATGCCGCTGTCGGTGCTGCCCATGTCGTCGTCGCCACCGCCAACATCGAGGTTGGCCATGCCGTCATCGTCACCGCCCAGCGCATCGCCCATCGTGTCGTGGCTGGCGTGCCACTGCTCCAGCGTGCGGCGGATCTGGTCCTCGTCCACCAGGATCGGTTCAACCACCAGATTGGTGTGGAACTTGATCTCGTCCAGAGAATGGGTGGGGTTGCTGGTGCCGACGAACAGCTTGCCGCCGCGTTTGAACAGCGGCAGCACGTTGTGCTTGCGCAGCAGCTCTTCGCTGACCAGGCTCATCGCGTTCTGGCTGCTGTCGAACGTGGATACGTCGAACAGCGGCATGCCGAACTCGAGTGAGTTAGCGGCAGCGAGCTGCGAGGCGCTGACCAGCTTGTTCTGCGCGAACCACGTCGGCAGGGGCTGGCGAGCGGCGGCCGCCTTGGCCATGGCATCGCGGGCAGCGACTTCGTCCAGCGCGCCGTCCTGGACGAGGCGGCGGGCCAGGCCGGTGATGCCGACGAGATTGGCGGTGGTAACGGCGTTCATAGAAATCCTTGGCTCATGGGTCTGGCAGCGCGGTGCGCCTTCCAAGGGCACCACACGGGGCAGCAGAACCTGCCGCGAGCATCGGCCAGCGGCATCGCCAATCCATGAGCAACGCTGCCTTGCCCGGCGTTGCCGGCCCGGCAGGCTCGATCCTGACTCCCCCGGGGATGATAGCCCCGTCAAGGGTCGCCCAACATCCCATTGCCGGCTGAAATGTGATTAGCAGCCCGTTGGGCGATAGCGTGCTTCAAAGGCGCTGCCGTCGCAGCTCCAGATGCCCTCGGCGGAGCGGCGCAGGATCAGGTCCTTGCCTTCCAGGGCACTGTGGCCCTTCAGGGTGCAGCTGATATGGCCGACACCTGATTCGCTGAGTTCGGCCTCGACTACCGAGCAGTGGGCGTTCTGCGCGCCGCCGATGAGCTCTGGCGTGACCAAACTAACCGGGCGGTCATCATTGATCAGGATCTCCACCTTCCCCTTGCCCGGGGTGATATCAGCTAACGCGGCCGTCAGTTGGGCGCGCACAATGTACGGCTGGAATACCACCGTCGTGATCGCCGCCAAGATGGAAATGATGGCCACCACGATCGTCAGCTCGATGAGCGTGAACCCTTTGTGCGTGTGCATGATTCCCCCTGTCTGTCCAGCAATCCCCATTGCTGTTTGCACCCGATTTTCACGCTTCGGTTAGCACAAGGCCCGCATAAGCGGGCCTTGTGGCTATCGACGGCAAGGCTAGGAAGATTAGTCCCCTACGCCCTCCCATTTGACAGGCCGATCAGCTGCAGCCCTTCGGCTTGAACTTGTCATCAACGTTGGCAGTGACGCAAGTGAACCCGCCTGCAGTGGTAACGGCGCCGCTTGCATCAACATCAGAGTCAGCATAATTCAGCGCGATGGTGGAACCAGTGCCGATACGGCCCGGATCACGGATAGTGCAGGTCATGCCGGTAGCAGTGACAGCGATGGTCGAGCAGCTGCCAGTGGAGGTGCCCTGGAATCCAGCGCTGTTGGTATTCGGAACTCGGCCGGCGCTCTTCTCCATCTCGAACTGAGTCTTATGCGAGGCCAGGTCGGCCAGCCCAGCGGTGACCTTCGACTTCGAGGTGTAGTCCTGGTAAGCCGGCAGTGCAATGGCGGCCAGGATGGCGATGATCGCGACGACGATCATCAGTTCGATAAGGGTGAAGCCCTTCTGGTTCTTCATTGTGGTACATCCCCAAGATAGTGGTGGTTGATTTCAGTGCACAGGTAACGAGCCGGCGTCGCCGGTTGAGCGGGTCCTGTGCCCTGCGGGTGGATCAACGCAGGTTGCGTGCCAACCCCGGCACGCCTCCCCCTGGATTTCCCCGCGCCCATGATGGCAGCAATTTCGTGGATGGGAACCCCCCGTATGCGAATCTGCGATGGACGCGGCAATGTGACGCAGTGCGTCACCTTTGGTCGGCGGCCGGCACGAAATTGCATTCCGGCCCGCTCGGCAACTGCCCAGACGGCAATGAACCCGCTACCATCGGCAACTGGATGCCCGTCTGGGGATGGCGGGCCGGGGAGCCAACATGTCTGTCAGTCGCAGTGCGATCAAGAAAGAACCGGTGGCGCGCGCCACCATGGAGCTGCAGCCGTTTGTCTGGGAGGGGACCGACAAGCGGGGCGTGAAGATGAAGGGCGAGCAGTTGGCCAAGAATGCCAACCTGCTGAGGGCCGAACTCCGTCGCCAGGGAATCAACCCCGGTACGGTGAAGACGAAGCCGAAGCCGTTGTTCGGTGCTGCCGGAAAACCGATCAAACCGCGGGACATCGCCTTCTTCAGCCGGCAGATGGCCACGATGATGAAGTCCGGCGTACCGATCGTGTCGGCACTGGAGATCATCGGCAGCGGGCACAAGAACCCGCGCATGAAGAAGATGGTGGACGCCATCCGCACGGATATCGAGGGCGGCTCCTCGATGTATGAGGCGGTCAGCAAGCATCCGGTGCAGTTCGACGAGCTCTATCGCAACCTGGTGCGGGCCGGCGAAGGCGCCGGCGTGCTGGAAACCGTGCTGGACACGGTGGCCACCTACAAAGAGAACATCGAGGCGCTGAAGGGCAAGATCAAGAAGGCGCTGTTCTACCCGATCATGGTGGTGGTGGTGGCCATGCTGGTCAGCGGCATCATGCTGGTGTTCGTGGTGCCGCAGTTCGAGGATGTGTTCAAGAGTTTCGGCGCCGACCTGCCGGCCTTCACGATGCTGGTGGTGAACCTGTCGCGGTTCATGGTGTCGTGGTGGTGGTTGATGCTGATTGTTGCGATCGGAACGGCGGTCGGCGCGGTCATGGCTTACAAGCGCTCGCCAAAGATGCAGCACGCCATGGACCGGTTCGTGCTGAAGGTGCCGGTGATCGGCCAGATCATGCACAACAGCGCCATTGCCCGTTTCGCCCGCACCACCGCCGTTACGTTCAAGGCGGGCGTGCCGCTGGTGGAGGCACTCAGCATCGTGGCGGGCGCCACCGGCAATACGGTGTATGAAGAGGCGGTGCTGCGGATGCGCGATGACGTGTCTGTCGGCTACCCGGTCAACGTTTCCATGAAACAGACCAACCTGTTCCCGCACATGGTCATCCAGATGACCGGCATCGGCGAAGAGGCCGGCGCCCTGGATGCCATGCTGTTCAAGGTGGCCGAGTACTACGAGCAGGAAGTCAACAATTCGGTGGATGCCCTGAGCAGCCTGTTGGAACCGATGATCATGGTGTTCATTGGTACCATTGTTGGCGGCATGGTGATTGCCATGTACCTTCCCATCTTCAAGCTCGGCGCCGTCGTCGGATAAAACATACATGGCATTTCTTGACCAGCATCCCGGCCTCGGCTATCCCGCCGCGGCCGGCCTGGGACTGCTTCTGGGCAGCTTCCTGAACGTCGTCATCCTGCGCCTGCCCAAGCGGTTGGAGTGGCAGTGGAAGCGCGATGCGCGCGAGGTTCTGGAGGAGCCGGACTTCTACGAGCCGCCCCCGCCGGGCATCGTGGTGGAGCCTTCGCACTGCCCGCACTGCAAGCACAAGCTGGCCTGGTACGAGAACATCCCGCTGTTCAGCTGGATGATCCAAGGCGGCAAGTGCCGCCACTGCAAGGCGCCGATCTCCATCCAGTACCCGCTGGTGGAAGCGCTGACCGCAGTGATGGTGCTGGCCTGCGTGTGGCAGTTCGGCTTTGGCTGGCAGGGCTTCGGCGCGATCGTGCTGACCTGCTTCCTGATCGCCCTGTCCGGCATCGACCTGCGCACCCAGTTGTTGCCGGATCAACTGACCCTGCCGCTGATGTGGCTGGGGTTGATCGGCAGCATCGACAACCTGTACATGCCCGCCAAACCGGCCCTGCTCGGCGCCCTGCTGGGCTATCTGTCGCTGTGGTCGGTGTGGTGGCTGTTCAAGCAGCTGACCGGCAAGGAAGGCATGGGCCACGGCGACTTCAAGTTGCTGGCCGCGCTGGGGGCCTGGTGCGGCATGAAGGGCATCCTGCCGATCATCCTGATGTCGTCGGTGCTGGGCGCCCTGATCGGCTCGATCTGGCTGTATAGCCGTGGTCGTGACCGAGCGACGCCGATCCCGTTCGGCCCCTACCTGGCGCTGGCCGGCTGGCTCTTCTTCATGTGGGGCGAGCCCCTGCTGAACCAGTATCTGGTGATGAGCGGGCTGCGCTGAGGGGAGTCCCCATGAGCCAGTATGTGGTGGGCCTGACCGGTGGCATCGCCTCGGGCAAGAGTGAGGTCACCCGGCGCTTCGAGGCGCTGGGGATTGTCGTGGCCGACGCCGATCTTGCCGCACGCGCGGTGGTGACGGTGGGCAGCCCTGCCCTGTCCCTGATTGCCGAGCGCTTCGGCGCCGACATGCTGCAGGCAGACGGCAGCCTGGACCGGGCGCGCCTGCGGGCCCATGTATTCGCCGACCCGGCCGAGCGGGCGGCGCTGGAAGCGATCACCCACCCGGCCATCCGCCGTCTGATGCAGCAGCAGTGCGAGCAGGCCGCCAGCCCCTATGCGCTGGCGGCGATCCCGCTGTTGACCGAAGTGGGCGGCCGCCAGGCCTACCCGTGGCTGGACCGGGTGCTGCTGGTGGACGCGCCCGAGGCGGTACAGCACGCTCGACTGATGCAGCGCGACGGCATCGACGCGGCGCTGGCCGACCAGATGATCGCCGCCCAGGCCACCCGCGCACAGCGCCTGGCGCTGGCCGATGACGTGGTGGTCAATGATGGCCATCCGGATGACCTGCAGGCGCAGGTGGAGCGCTTGCACCTGCGGTATCTGGGGTTGGCTGCCGGGTAAGGCGGGCTTCACCCTGCATGGCTGATGTCGCCTCTTGGGTGATCTGCATCGCGCGCAGGACGATGCCCCGGCCGGGGCAATTCACAACCCCGAGGCAATCAGCGATCTTGAATGCCCCGGCGGATTGCCAGATCCACACACAGGACTGCGAGAAGAAAGAAGATCATCGCAACACCCCATTGATACGCCAACGGTCCGAAGAGATGCTTGACCATCGTGCCCACGCCACAGAACACGCGGCACCGACCGGACAGTTCGCTGACTTCATAGTGCAGCACTGCCCAACCGCTCAAAGCCGAGCAGGCGGCGAGGGCCAGACCAAACAGTACGACAAGGGGCTTACGTTTTGGCCTACGTTTTGATCTACGCTTCGACATGCATCGCCCTTGTGTCGACGTTTCCCGGAAATCCTTGGGCAACCGTCCTTTTGCCTACGATATCCGCCGGCTCGCCATGAACCTGCCGACACAAATGACAACAGTCTTTGAAAGACTATTGAATGACGGCCAGATCACGGCCGCATTGGAGCACGTCCGCGCCCATTTGGACTCGGATAGTGGCGAGGCTGATTTTCTCGCCGCCCATCTGAGCATATCCGGCGAAACGTCCGAAGTGTTTGAGGAGCACTCCATCCGTCAGCTCCGTGCCGCAGCCGCGAAGAGCTATGCCCCGGCGATTTTGCAACTCGGCATGCGCTATCTGTTCGGCGACTCAGTGGAAATCGATGTTGCGCGCGCGGCCACCTGCTTCAAATCGGCAGCCGAGGCAGGTTATCCCCCGGCGATGTACGAGTACGGCCTTGCTTTGCTCCATGGCAAGGGAGTGAAGCAGGCCAGGACAGAGGCCCTTGCTTGGATCAGGCGGGCCGCTGAAGGTGGGGACGAGACTGCGCAGGAGTTCGTGCTTGCGCACGGGCTCATGCACGCCGATGACTGACACACTGTCACGATCCGAATTGGAGCCTGCGGCGTGACGGGCATCGTACTTGCTCGACGGCCAGTCTGATCTGGTAACAACCGCCGGGCGTGGCCCGGCGTTATCGGATACCCATGGAACAGCCGCGCAGTGCGGGGATGAGCATCCACGCATGGCGTGGATCTACTCCAGCTGCTGGCGGGCGTAGCGGGCGAGCTCGCGGGTGGCCAACAACAGTCCTTCCACCACGTCCGGCGGCAGCTGCTGGCCTGCGCTGCCCTGCACCCGCGCCGCTTCGGCGGCGTGCAGCATCTGGATCAACGCATTGAGGCCGGCCAGGGTGCGGCTCAGGCTGGCCAGGGTCACTGCCTGCGATGGGGTGAGACCTGCCCCCTGCCGGGTCTGGCCATCGGCGTTGTCGCGGCCATCCATGCGCGCCATCAGTGCCGGTAGCAGGTCGCTGGGTTCGGCCAGCACGTCTTCGATGCGTTCGGCGATGTCGGCCGGCAACTGATCGGCGGATTCGCCGACCAGGCGGCGCAGGTTCGGATAGGTGGTGCGTGCAGACATGGCAATGCTCCTCGCAGACGGCAAGGCCACCCGCGGATGCGGGGTGGCGGACGGTGCGGGTTGGCGTACCGGATCACAACAATCAACAAAACACTCCGGCGGACTCTTCAAAGTCCCCACGCACCGCCCGCCAAAGCAAGGGCATCGCGGTGCATTTTCCATGACGGCCTTCGGCGCATCAGAGGTTTGTTGATTGTTGGGTCGATTTCAGGACGCCAATCCCGGCCAGGGCGATGGCCCCAGCCATGCCATTTCGCCAGCTGCATGCACTGCGGTCATGAGGCGAAAACGCCATGTGGGCCAACCGTCTGCGGAACCGTGCGGTGTGACACGCTCAGCGCGCGGACTGCATCACGCAGGTGTCGTGCCGGGCCAGAGACACCGCGCCTTCGCGAAAGCTGCATTGGCGTTGCATGCGACATATCGCGCCGAGTGGGAGATTTTGGCGACGGATGGATTTGTGCCGACCAAGGTCGGCACCCACCAGAGCAGCATCGGCGACCGGAGGATTCGTGCCGACCAAAGTCGGCACCTACCAAAGCGGCATCGGTGACGGATGGATTCGTGCCGACCAAGGTCGGCACCCACCAAAGCAGCAGCCAGAATGGGTTACAGCGGCTTCGGCGAGAACGTCAGCGTGGCGATCACGCCGCGGGCGCCGCCCGGGCGCACGCTTACCTGCCAGCCGTACAGATCGCACAGGCGGCTGACGATCGACAGGCCGATGCCGCCGCCCTGCGAGTGACCGGCGTGGGTGCCGCGATAGCCACGCTGGAACAGCTTGGCGGCATCTTCCTCGCTCAGGCCGGGCCCGCTGTCGGTTACCGACACGGCGTTGGCGCCCACATGCACGCGCACCTCGCCGTCCTGCGAATACTTCACCGCATTGCCGATCAGGTTGCCCAGCGCCACCGACAACGCCGCTTCGGGGGCATCGATGACCAGATCGCGCTCGCCATCAAGGTGCAGTTCCAGCGGCTTGCCACCCAACTGCGCGCGATGCGCATCCAGCAGCTGTTCGGCCACACGCGCCACATTGCTGCTGCCCTGCCCGCGTTCGTTGCGCGACAGCAGCAACAGCGCGCCGATCAGATCGCTGCACTGCTGCTCGGCACGCTGGATGCGCTGCAGGCGTTGCAGCACCTTCTCGTCCAGGCCCGGGCGGGTCAGCAGCAGTTCGGTGGCGCCACGGATCACCGCCAACGGCGTACGCAGCTCGTGGCTGACGTCCGCATTGAACTCACGGTCGCGCTGCACCACTTCGGTCAGCCGCGAGGAATAATCATCCAGCGCCTGCGCCAGCTGCCCCACTTCGTCATCGGGGAAGCGCGGCGCCAACGGCTCGGGCTCACTGGTACCGCCACGATACGCACGCAGACGTGCGGCCAGATCCGAGACCGGCTTCATCACCTTGGAGGCCGACCACCAGCCCAGCACCAGCGACAGCAGGCTGAATACCAGCACCGACAGGAACAGCGCGCGGTTGAGCTGTTGCCCACCACGAACGCTGTCGGTCATGTCGTAGGCCAGGAACGCCCAGGCATCAGGAGTCTTGCGCACGGCCAGCTTGTAGGAATAGCGCTCACCGCGCTCGTCCACACCGCCCATGTTGTACAGGCCGTCCTTGAACTCGTACCAGTCCGGCTCTTCCTCGCGCAGCGCCTCGAACTTGTCCGGCTTGATCAGGCGCGCGCGCATCTGCTGCACCGGCAGATCGGGGTTGCGGTCCGGGCTTTCGTAGTAACGCCGCACGTACTCGCTGATATTGCGGTTCATCACGTCTTCCACCAGCTGGTTTTCCACCCGCATGCGGGCCCAGTTGGTGGCGAACGCGAACAGTGTCGTCAGGCAGAAGCCCAACAACACGAACGAGACAATGATGCGGCTGCGCAGGCGCCGCCGATAAGGCGTGCGCCGGCGCTCCCCCTTGCTTGCCACCGAATCAGGCTTCCGGCGTGGCGATGCGGTATCCGATGCCATGGCGGGTCTGGATCATCGGCACTTCAAAGGGCTTGTCCACCACGGCGCGCAGGCCATGGATGTGCACGCGCAGCGAATCGGAGTCCGGCAGCTCTTCGCCCCAGACACGGGTTTCCAGTTCCTGCCGGGTGACCACGGCCGGGGCCGCTTCCATCAACGCCTGCAGGATCTTCAGTGCGGTCGGGTTGAGCTGCAGGAGCTTGCCCTGGCGGCGCACTTCCAGCGTATCCAGGTTGTATTCCAGATCACCGGTTTCCAGCACGCGGGTCTGCACGCCCTTGCCGCGACGCGACAGGGCGTTCAGACGCACTTCGACTTCCTGCAGCGCGAACGGCTTGATCAGGTAGTCGTCAGCACCGGAATCGAAGCCGGCCAGCTTGTTGTCCAGCGAATCGCGCGCGGTCAACATCAGCACCGGGGTCTGCTTGCGCGCTTCGTTGCGAAGCTTGCGGCAGACCTCGATACCGTCCATGCCGGGCAGGTTGAGATCCAGGACAATCGCGTCGAACTCATGCACGACAGCCAGATGCAATCCGGTCACTCCGTCGGCAGCGAAGTCCACGGTGTGGCCCCGGTCCTCCAGGTAGTCACCCAGATTGGCCGCAATGTCGCTGTTGTCTTCGATTACCAGGATTCTCACTGTCACCTCTAATTGACGAATTTACCGACGCGCTGGGCCTGGCCCATGTCGCGCTGTGCCTTGTCCTTCTGCCGAGCACGCTCGGCGACGGTCATGCATTGCGTGGACGACATGTTGGAGCCAATGGTCTTCTCACGTCGGCATATTAGACGACTATCTTCACGCGCCTGTGTCAAAACGGTGTTCACGACCTGCTGATCGTTGAAGACCTCAGTTCGTACCGATTCAGGCATCGCGTCCTTGGTCGGATACTGCTCGGCAGCGCTACGGATGCGAACCAGGGTCTCGCGGACCTTGCCGCGCTCTTCCTGGCGCAGCTCGGAATAGGTTTCGCCATCGTTGAGCTCGATCTCGATGCGCTCAACCTGCTGCAGCAGCGGCTTGCCCGGCAGGAAGACCTCTTCGGCACTCTTGGCCCCTGCCGAGGCAGCGACCAGGGCCAATGCCGAAACCAGAACGGCCGATATCACTGGATGCTTCATACAAACGAATCCCTGTCTGAGGTGAACGCCGACTGTATGCGGATGCACGCTCTGCCAGCAAGTGCTGGCCGGCAGGGTGCAGGTAGCCTTACAGCTTGGAATCCGGGTTCACGTTGCTGTAGGTGCGCTGGTCGTTGAGCAGGGCCTTGCCCCTCTCTTCGATACGGCGGCGTTCGGCCACGGTCATGCAGCGGCTCTTGGGCATGTTGCTGCCCGTGGTGCGCTGGTATGAGCAGATCTGGCGACTGTCGTCGTGGGCGCGCGTCAGGATGCTGTTGACCCGCTCCTGATCGTTGAAGACGTCATTCTGCACCTGCGGCGGCAGCTCCTGGACAGTCTGCCGGTCGCCCATCCGTTGGGTGATCCGCGCCAGTGCCTGCTGGACCTGGCTGCGGTCCTCGGAGGAGATTTCGTTGTAATCGCCCTGCTGCAGGGCTTTTTCGACCTGGCGGACCTGCTCGGCCACCGGGCTCTGGCGGTCCATCTGCACAGCCGCCTTTTCCGGCTTGGCCAGTGCAACGCCAGGCAGGCACAACAACAGCACGATCATCGTGGTGCGGTACATCGCCAACCTCCCGATCCTTCGGAACGAAGGCCCAACTCTACGAGTGTCCCCACGTGCCCACAAGGGCCCCTTGGCAGGGGGACACTGGGCATAAAAAAGACCCAGGCGGTGCACCCGCCTGGGCCTGAAGTTGTATCCCGATACCGATCCTGCTGAGAGGCAGAGCTGCGGTTCGTTGAAGGCTACGCCCGGGGCGATTAAAGCGGTGTTAAACCCGCCAATCCCGCCTGAACTAAATTTCAAATCATTGAAATATCAGGATTTTTTGATTTTCTCGACATGCTCGATGATGCGTGCGGCGACATCCACCCCGCAGGCCGCCTCGATCCCTTCCAGGCCGGGAGTGGAGTTCACCTCCAACACCAGCGGGCCGCGCTCGGAGCGGATCAGGTCCACCCCGCATACCCCCAGCCCCAGCGCCTTGGCCGAACGCACCGCCACCTGCTGCTCGGCCCGGCTGGCCTTGGACGCCACCGCGGTACCGCCGGCATGCAGGTTCGAGCGGAAATCCCCTTCCGGAGCCTGGCGCTGCATCGACGCCACCACCTGATCGCCGACCACGAAGCAGCGCAGGTCGGCGCCCTTGGCCTCGCCGATGAACTCCTGCATCAGGAAGTTGGCATACAGCCCACGCAGGGCTTCGACGATGCCGCGCGACGCGCTGGCCTTCTCGGTGAGGATCACGCCACGGCCCTGGGTGCCTTCATTGAGCTTCACCACATGCGGCGGCGGGCCGAGCATGGACAACAGGTCGACGGTGTCGTCCGGGTTGTCGCCAAAAACAGTGACCGGCATGTCGATGCCCTTGGCGGCCAGCAGCTGGTGTGCCCGCAGCTTGTCGCGCGAGCGCAGGATCGCGTCGGATGGATTGGGCGTGCGCGCGCCCATCAATTCGAACTGGCGCAGCACGGCGGTGCCATAGCGGGTGACCGAAGCACCGATGCGCGGAATGACCGCGTCCACGCCAGTCATCGGCCGGCCCTTGTAGTGCATGGAAAAGCCGTCCGCGGCGATGCGCATGTAGCAGCGCAGGGGATCGAGGATGCGCACGGTGTGGCCGCGCGCACGTGCGGCCTCGACCAGCCGACGGGTGGAGTACAGCCGGGTGTTGCGGGACAGGATGGCGAGCTTCATCGCAGTGGGATCGGTCGGCAGGCGCGCAGCATAGCGTGGCGGCGTTGCGCCTGGATGATGCTGTTCGGTCCACGCGCGGCAGTGACCGCCCCGCTCAATCGGGGCCTGGCAGCGCCGGCGGATATGTGCGCGCCGCTTCGCCCAGTGCCGCGATGCAGGCCATCTGGATCGCCGACCCACTGAAGGCCTCCTGATAGATCTGCCCGATCAGCCGCGCGGCCTCCGGACCACCGGCGCGCCCGAGTGCTCGAACCGCTTCAACCTGTTTGGCCGAGCCGATGCCGGCGGAAAGAAAGATCCTGTGCAGCCGTGTGACAACGTCATCCCTGCTTTCCACGCGCATGTTTCCACTTGAAAGGAGTCTGGACGCTACCGCGCACTGCCTGCACGGGAAATGCGGATTGTTGGAAACGAACGCCCCGCGCTCGGCCTGAATCGGGCCCGACAGAATCTAGCCGATGCGAACGAAGCGGGCCAATCTGAATCGCTCGCCCAAGCGACTTTTGAATGTGCGAGGTCAGGAGGGCGCCCCAGCCAGCTCGACGCCGTAGGGCAATGCCGCGACAGCACTTGGCCATTCCCCTACCCAGCATCTTGCACGCATGGAAAGGCCACCGTTCACCTTCGCCGACTGGAATTACCTGCAATAGACGGGGAGTTACCTGACTTCAAACGACGCGATCATTGTTGATAACCTCGGACGCAGGGGATCCATCAGCAAAGGAGATGCATGATGTCTGTTACGCAACGTGGGAGCTTGGCTTGTATCGTCGCAGGGCTGGCACTTTCTGTAGCACTCGCCGCCAATGCAAGCACGCAACAAACACAGCCTCAGCAGCAACAGCGACTTCCCTCTGTGGCGGAAAGCATGTCGATTTTCCGACAGCTGGAGCCTGAACTGCAGCGTTTTGTGGATCAGCAGACGCGGCTACCGGGCCAAGAAGAGCATGTACTTGTCCGGATCACTCCTGAGCCCTCTACAGGCATAGTCTGGATTGATCTGGATTCGGGCTATTTTCCTAAAGGGGCGACGGAGCTGAGTGAGAGTTTCGGCGAAAAGATCGGCGAGATCGAGGCCGAGCTTTACGAGTACCTCTCCGGAACTGTCGGATTCAAGTACGTTATTGCACGAATCGGGGGTAAAACGATCAATGAAATCCTTCCCCCAGAGCGTCTACTGAAACACAAGGACCAGCGCAGCACTCGCGCTGCGTCAGCCCCCGTGCCGGGTTTGGTTGTCATCAATCCTGGCCACGGCAAGTACTTCCACTATGGGAGTAATTCCTGGGAGTACGAGCGACCTGAACCCTATGCAGGCACCACCGACGTGCACGAAGACGACATCACACCGCGCTTTGCTTCGATGCTCAACACATGGCTCACCTCCCGCAGCAGAGATTTCGTCACCGAAGTCCGGCATACAAGGGCCATCGGAAATCCGTTCATCGAGGAGGAAAGCAATCTATCCTGGAAAGATCTGGCCGCTCGCTACTACATCAAGTCACTGCTGCCCGACGAGGGCCCCGCAATCTGGAACCGCTTCCCCAACGGCCAGCCCAACCGTCGTGAACTTCGCGAGCAGGACGATGACATCGCAGCCCGCGCCAGATACGCCAATCACATCAATGCAGAGACTTTCATCTCTCTGCATACCAACGCGGCCACTGCAACCGCACGCGGGGCGCTGGTGATGACCAAACTGGATGATCCATCATCTGTACAACTTTCCAACAACATTCTCTGCTACATGAAAGAGCAGATAAATGCGCTGGAGAACTACGCGGACTTCATCATCAGGCCGAACCTCGTCAATGGCAATAACAAGGCAGAAGTCCGCGATGCAGAGATGCCCACAGCACTGATTGAAGTAGCCTTCCATTCCAACACCGAAGACGCCAAAGCACTTCAGGACTCAGAGTTCCGTGCTGCGGCCATGAAGGGGGTGGAGAAGGGCTACCGAACGTACAGAGCGGGCGAGACCGATTGTCGACCACTGACGATCACTAGTCTGCCTCCGGTCACCGGCCCACATCTCACCGATATTCCTTATAGCTTCCAGTTCACGGGATCACCGACCTATCCGCTGTACCTTCGCAGCAAAGTTGTGACCTGCCCTCCGGATTACCACTGCAGCCAGAATTCCACGCAGTACGTATCTCCCGGCAGCACGCCAGGCACACTGAGTGCAGCTGCCAATTGCACTACTGTGCGCCCAGTTGCAGGCGCTGTCATTGAGGTTGATCGTTATCTTGAAGACTCTGACGGCGTCAGGAGTCCCTTGGTGCGTAGCAACATCACCTGCACATGACGCAGGCCAATCATTTCCCACCGTAGTTTGCTATACCGGTCGAAGAGTCGCGGAGCGGCTGGAGAAGCCCCGGCCCCTTGGGAGACATGGAGCGGGCGAAGGGAATCGAACCCTCGTCAGTAGCTTGGGAAGCTACAGCTCTACCATTGAGCTACGCCCGCGTTGCCCAACAAGTCTATGCGGGGCACGTGTTCAAACGCAACGGGCAGGCCCTTGCAGCCTGCCCGTCGGGCAGACGGCAGGCCCGCAGGCCCGCCGTCGTGTGCATCAGAAGCTGCCGCTGAAGCTGGCAAACAACGTCGCGTCCTGCGCACGCTTCTGCAGGGTGGTGGCGCTCAGGCCGATGTTGCTCTGCAGGCCGAACAGTTCCATGCGCGCGCCCAGGATCGCGGTTGCATAGTTCTTGTCGAAGTCCATGCCCGGCACGCGGTACATGCCCACGTCCGGCAGGCTCTGCACCCAGGCGCTGGCCTGCTTGGTGTCTTCGAACTCGTGGTCGTAGGTCACCTGCACGTAAGGCTTGACCGTGCCGCCATCGAAGCGGGCCTGCCAACCGATACGGCCCACGGTGGAATCGACATCCTGCTTGCCGTAGCCCAGCGCGGTAGCCAGAGTGCCGGCATCGGCGCTTTCGGTGTAACCGTCGATCTTGACCTGCTGCCAGATCACCGAGGCGATCGGGCCGTGGCGGAAGCCGCCTTCGGTGCCGAACTCGTAACCGGCGTTCAGGGCGGCGGTCAGGTTGCTGCCGTCCGGCGAGCCGCTGTGTTCGCGGGTTGCCGGGCCGAGCTGGACCTTGCGGTTCACGTCATAGGACAGCCAGGTGTAGCTGACCTGGCCATTGACCCAGATGCGGTCGCCGTACCAGCCAGCGAACAGACCTGCGGTAGTGTCCTTCTGGGTGAAGTCGCCACGGCTGTTGCCGAAGTCGGCGTTCAGACGGCCAAAGCCGGCGAAGCCGCCGAAGACCATGCCGTCACGCGCCCAGTCGATACCGAACAGGCCGGCCGGGGCCAGGCCGTCGTACAGATCGGCGTGGTCATAGCGCTGCATGTCGCCGCGCACGCCGCCCCACCACGACAGGCCGTCAGCCGGGCGACCCGCCTGGTGCAGGCTGACCTGGTCGGCACGCGAGCGGCCGATGGTCTGTGCCGAATGGCTCAGCACCTGCTGCAGGCGCGGACCTTCGAGGATCGACACCGCGTACTGGCCCAGCAGCGCATGACCGGCGGTGGTCGGGTGCACGCCGTCGGCGAACAGATAGGCGGTGGCCGCATCCGGGCTGACGTAGCTGGTCGGGTTGCAGGTCAGGATGCTGGTGGTGGTGTCAGCAGGGTTGATCCTGCAACCGGTGTCGGTGACGTTGCGGAAACCGTACATGGCCGGGTTGGCCGCCACTTCACGCAGCACGGTGAAGGTATCGAGCGGGATGAACTCGATGCCGGCCTGCTTCAGGCCGCCATACAGGGCCTTGTTGTAACCGGCCGCCAGCGCGGTGGCCTGCGCGGCACCGGCCGGACCCAGCGAACGGAACTGCGGAGCAATGCCGACGTCCGGCAGGTTGGGGACGAGCACGTACTCGGCACCGGCCTGCTTGAGGGCGCCCACCAGGGCCACCTGGTCGGTGACGGCCGCGCCGATGATGGCCTGCGCCTGGGCCGGCGCACGCGCTGCGGCGAACAGGTCGTTGGCACCGCCCCAGACCGTGTACAGGGCATTGGCGTCAGCCTTGCCGCCGTTGGCAGCCAGGTAGCGGGCCGCCTGGCTCTTCAACGAGGGAATGGTGCCAAGGGCACTGGCCACGTCGACGCCGACACGGGCACCGCCGACAGCGTAGTTGTCGCCGTTCTGGCCATTGCCGTTGGCAGCGCCATTGAGGCCGTAGTAATTGGCGACCTGCTGCGACCACACCCAACCCGGGTTGGTGGTGAACTGGCCGGTGACCGGGCGCACGTCGGCCGGCAGCAGCGGACGGAAGTAGCCGGCGTCAGTCAGGCTGTCACCGAAGAAGACCGCATGGCTGTAGGGGGATTCGCCTGCCATGGCCGGCAGCGCGGCCAGCGCGATCGCGGCCGCCATGAGGGAGCGGATCGGGCGTTTGCTGAGCAGCATGTAAAAACTCCTGTGGGGATATCGTTGGGGATCCGACGCACGTACGCCGGCGCACGGTGAATGGTTTCACTGCGCCGCCAATTGCTCACGCTGCGCCGCCGCATGGATTGTCGCCCGAGGCAGGCCCGGCGGGCTTTGCTGGTACGGGTGTAGTGCACAACTTGCAACGGTTCCGATGCGAACCGGCGATCAGCGACAATGGCCGCATGAACATCCAGCTCAATGGCGAACCCCGCACCCTGCCCGCTTCGGCGACCCTCCTGGACCTGCTCGCGGCCGAGCAGCTGCTGCAACGCCGGGTGGCGGTGGAGGTCAACGGCGAGATCGTCAGCCGCAGCCGTCACGCCGAGCACAGGCTGGCCGAGGGCGATGTGGTGGAGATCGTGCATGCGCTGGGCGGTGGTTGAGACAGCGGGGTCAGAGCCCGTTGCCTGTGGCAAAGGGATCCGACCCCACCTTCTGCGACGACCCCATCTTCAGGCGGATAAGCGATAATCGCGTCATGAACGCTCATGTCTCCCCCGATTCGCTGGTGATCGCCGGCAAGACCTACAGCTCGCGGCTGCTGACCGGCACCGGCAAGTTCAAGGATCTGGAAGAAACCCGCCTGGCCACCGAGGCCGCAGGCGCCCGGATCGTCACCGTGGCCATCCGCCGTACCAACATCGGGCAGAACCCGGGCGAGCCGAACCTGCTCGACGTGCTGCCACCGGACCGTTACACCATCCTGCCCAACACCGCCGGCTGCTACACCGCCGAGGATGCCGTGCGCACCTGCCGCCTGGCCCGCGAAC
This sequence comes from Stenotrophomonas sp. LMG 10879, assembly GCF_002750935.1. NCBI lineage: Bacteria > Pseudomonadati > Pseudomonadota > Gammaproteobacteria > Lysobacterales > Lysobacteraceae > Stenotrophomonas > Stenotrophomonas sp. LMG 10879. The sequence continues at coordinate 104,018 of NZ_PEJT01000010.1, read as the reverse complement.
TGCTGGACGGCCACAACCTGACCAAGCTGGAAGTGCTGGGCGACCAGAAGTCGCTGTACCCGGACGTGGTGCAGACCCTCAAGGCCGCCGAACAGCTGGTCAAGGACGGTTTCGAGGTGATGGTCTATACCTCCGACGACCCGATCCTGGCCAAGCGCCTGGAAGAGATCGGCTGCGCTGCGGTGATGCCGCTGGCCGCGCCGATCGGCTCGGGCCTGGGCATCCAGAACAAGTACAACCTGCTGCAGATCATCGAAGACGCCAAGGTGCCGATCATCGTCGACGCCGGCGTGGGCACTGCTTCGGACGCGGCGATCGCGATGGAGCTGGGCTGCGACGGCGTGCTGATGAACACCGCCATCGCCGGTGCGCGCCACCCGGTGCTGATGGCCAGCGCGATGCGCAAGGCCGTGGAAGCAGGCCGCGAGGCATTCCTGGCCGGCCGCATTCCGCGCAAGCGCTACGCCAGTGCGTCCTCGCCGATCGATGGGTTGATCGGCTGATGACCAATCCATTTGACAGCGCCGGTTCGAAGGCGCCGCCCAAGCCGTTCACGGTCAACGAAGGCCGCCGTGAAGTGCGCAGCTTCGTGCTGCGGCAAGGCCGTTTCACCCCCGCCCAGCAGCGCGCGTTCGACGAGCGCTGGCCGCGTTTCGGCCTGGATTTCAGCGGTGAACCGCGTGATCTGGATGCCACCTTCGGCCGCGATGCGCGCAAGGTGCTGGAAATCGGCTTCGGCAACGGGGCCGCGCTGCGCTTTGCCGCACAGCATGACCCCAGCCGCGACTACATCGGCCTGGAAGTGCATGCGCCCGGCGTCGGTCGCCTGCTGAACGCGCTGGCCGAGGACAACGTCGACCACGTGCGCCTGTACCACCACGACGCGGTGGAAGTACTGGAAAAGGAAATCGCCGATGGCGCGCTGGACGAGGTGCGCATCTACTTCCCCGACCCGTGGCACAAGAAGCGCCACAACAAGCGTCGCCTTATCCAGCCGGGTTTTGCCGAGCTGCTGGTGCGCAAGCTGCGCTCCGGTGGCCGTCTGCACTGCGCCACCGACTGGGAGGATTACGCCGAGCAGATGTGGGACGTGCTGGATGCCACCCCCGGCCTGGTCAACCGTGCCGGCCCGCGTGGCAGCGTGCCGCGCCCGGACTGGCGCCCGCAGACCCACTTCGAGACCCGCGGCCAGAAGCTCGGCCATGGTGTCTGGGACCTGTTGTACGACCGCACCTGATGAACGCCTGAGGACGCCGCGCCCCACATGGATACCGCGCTGACGCTGACCACTGACATGAAGCTCGTGCTCGGGCTGGTCGGCTTCACAATGGCGATGTTCCTGTTCGAGCGCATCCGCGCCGACGTGGTCGCGCTGGTGGTGCTGGTGGTGCTGGGCGTGACCGGCCTGATCGCGCCGGAGGAAATCTTCGGCGGCTTCTCCGGCAACGCGGTGATGAGCATCATCGCCACCACCATCCTCGGCGCGGGCCTGGACCGCACCGGTGCGCTGAACCGCCTCGCGGCCTGGCTGCTGCGGCGCGGGCATGGCGTGGAGCAGCGGCTGCTGATGATGACCACGGCCATCGCCGGCCTGAACTCGTCCTTCATGCAGAACCCCTCGGTGATGGCGCTGTACCTGCCGGTCGCCTCGCGCCTGGCCGCACGCACCGGGCTGACCATGCAGCGTCTGCTGCTGCCGATCTCGGCGGCGATCGTAATGGGTGGCGCGCTGACCATGGTCGGCAACTCGCCGCTGATCCTGCTGAACGATCTGCTGGCCTCGGCCAACAACAACCTGCCCTCCGGCCTGGCCACCATCGAGCCGCTGCGCATGTTCGCGCCGCTGCCGATCGGCATCGCCCTGCTGATCGCCTCGCTGCTGTATTTCCGCTATTACGGCGACCGCAAGCTGGTGGAAGAGGAAAGCCTGGTCAACGACGGCACCACGCCGGCCCGCACCGAAAGCTACTTCGCCAAGACCTACGGCATCGAAGGCGATGTGTTCGAGCTGGTGGTCACCGCCGAGAGTCCGCTGGTCGGCATGACCCTGGGCGAAGCGGAGAACCTGCATGACGCGCCGCTGCTGCTGGCACTGAAGACCGGCAATGACACCCGCCTGGCACCGCCGGCGGAAATGCGCATCTGGGTGGGCAGCGTGCTCGGCGCGATGGGCCCGCGCCAGCAGATCCACGATTTCGCGCAGAACCAGTTCCTGCGCATGTCCTCGCGCCTGAAACACCTGGGCGACCTGTTCAATCCCAGCCGCGCCGGCATTTCCGAGGCGGTGGTGCCGCCGACCTCCGGCGTCATCGGCAAGACCGCAGGCGAGCTGCGCCTGCGCAAGGAACGCGGCATCAGCCTGCTGGCGATCAACCGCGACAAGCAGGTGATCCGCGAGGATGTGCGCGATGTGCAGCTGCGCGCCGGCGACATGCTGGTCTTCCACAGCATCTGGACCGACCTGGCGCAGGCCGCCAAGAGCCGCGACTTCGTGGTGGTGACCGACTATCCCACCGGCGAGCAGCGCCCGCACAAGTTCAAGATCGCCATGGCGATCTTCGCGCTGACCATCCTGATCGCGCTGACCAGCAAGCTGCCGGTAGCACTGACCCTGATGACCGGCGTGGCCGGCATGCTGTTGACCGGCGTGCTGCGCATGGACGAGGCCTATGCCTCGATCAACTGGAAGACGGTATTCATGATGGCCGGGCTGATTCCGCTCGGCTGGGCGATGGATTCCAGTGGCGCGGCGGCGTGGGTGGCCGGCCATACCATCGACAAGCTGCCCACCGGCATTCCGATCTGGGTGCTGGAGCTGGCGCTGGCGCTGCTGACCACGGTGTTCTCGCTGGTGATCAGCCATGTCGGCGCGACCATCGTGATGGTGCCGATCGCGGTGAACCTGGCGCTGGCGGCAGGCGGTAATCCCACGGCGTTCGCGCTGATCGTGGCGCTGTCGGCGTCCAACAACCTGATGACGGCGTCGAACCCGGTGATTTCGATGATCACCGGCCCGGCCAACTACACCCCACGCGAGATGTGGCGGGTCGGCGGCCCGCTGTCGCTGATCTATACGTGCGTGGTGGTGGTGATGATCAACCTGATGTTCTGAGGGTTGGGGTTGGTTGGCAGGGCTGCGCCCTGCACCCGCAGAGGCAACGGCAACGGCAACAGCCGGAGCAACAGCAAAAGCTGGCTATCCGTGGGTTGGCGGGGTGGGTCCGGTTGCGGGGGACGCTGCAAGTACGTCCCTGTAAGCTCGGTCGCGCCATCCATGGCGCTCACGCCCCCGCAACCGGACCCACCCCGCCTTCGACAGATCGCTGCAATCTGCAGTAGATCCACGCCATGCGTGGATGGATCTGGATACCTGTTGATCTGGTGGGTGCGGACTGTTGGCTTGGTGGATGCGGACTGTTGGCTTGGTGGATGCGGACTGTTGGCTTGGTGGGTGCGGACTGTTGGCTTGGTGGATGCGGACTGTTGGCTTGGTGGATGCGGACTGTTGGCTTGGTGGGTGCGGACCGTTGGTCCGCACACCGATGCATCAGGCCAGGTAGACCTGCCCATCCCGCACGTCCACCGGCACGGCGCGCAGGCGGTCGCCCTTGCAGGGGCCGGCGATGCAGTCGCCACTGTCCAGCGCGAACGAGGCGCCGTGGGCGGCGCAGACAAGGTGGCCTTCGCGGCTCTTCAGGAACTGGCCGGGTGCCCAGTCCAGGCGGCGGCCCGCGTGCGGGCAGATGTTCAGGAACGCGCGCACCTGCTCACCGTCGCGGTACAGCAGCAGCGACTCGGCATCGCCATCGACCACCGCTTCAACCTCGGCAAACGCGCCATCGGCAATGGCATCCAGGGTGATCAGGGCGACAGCGGCAGTCATGGCGAAGGCTCGGACGGAATCGCGCATTGTCGCATGCCTGGTCATGTGACTAGCTGCGACATGAACACAAGTCATTGATCCGTAATAAGCCAAGGCTGTATTTAACGAGTTTTTCACTCAATGACAGTGGCAGCTGCCGATACTCATGGCTCGCTGATTTCCAGCCTATCGAGCCACCATGTTCAATCGCGATTTCGCCTTCAACCAGTTCCGCACCCTGTTTGCCCCGCGCAAGCCGCGCCATCCGCTGGTGCGCGTTGCCGTAGGCCTGCTCGGCCTGGCGATCCTGGCCGCGATGGTGTTCATCGGCGTATTCGTCGGTGCCGCCATGATCCTGGTGGGCCTGGCGTGGAAGCTGCTGGCTTCGCGCAAGCCCGGCCCGAGCCGCCCGGCCGACCCGAACGTGGTCGAGGGTGAGTACCACGTGGTGCGCAAGTCGGCGCTGCCGGCCTCGCGCTGATCGACGCTGCCCGCTGACGGCGGGCCTTGCTGCGTTCTAGACTGCGGGCACTCCCTTCCTGGATGCCCGCATGTCCGATGTCTCCGATGTGATCCCTGCTGCAGCCACGCCGCGTGTACCGGTTGTTGGCGGCGGCAGTTTTCCTGTGCACCGCATCTACTGCGTCGGCCGCAACTTCGCCGACCATGCGCGTGAGATGGGCGCTGCCGTGCCTGCCGCAGACGATCGCGGCCGCCCGATGTTCTTCACCAAGCCGGCCGACGCCATCGTGGTCGGCCACGATGATGTGATCCCCTACCCGCCTGCCACCAGCAACCTGCACCACGAGGTGGAACTGGTGGTGGCGATCGGCCGTGACGCGCCCGCCGGCGAGCTGGCCGTGGGCGATGCCGAGGCGCTGGTGTATGGCTATGCCGTGGGCCTGGACCTGACCCGCCGCGACCTGCAGGCCGCCGCCAAGGAAAAGGGCCACCCGTGGGATTCGGCCAAGGGTTTCGATGCCTCCGCGCCGATCAGCGAGATCGTGCATGCCGGTGAAGTCGGCGACCTGGCTGCGCTCAACCTGTCGCTGGAGATCAACGGCGAAGTACGCCAGCAGTCCCTGCTCGACCAGATGATCTGGAACGTGCCGGAGATCCTGCACGAGCTGTCCAAGCTGTGGCAGCTGCGTGCCGGCGACCTGGTGTTCATGGGTACGCCGTCCGGCGTGGCCGCGCTGAAGCCCGGCGACCGTTTCAGCGCACGTCTTGAGAACGTGGCCGAGCGCCACGGCGTGATCGCCGGCTGACATCACCTGCGCTACCCTGCGCGCTGTCCCCCCCTCGCCCTCAGGAGAAAAACAACAATGGGAATGCTCACCGAGTTCAAGGAATTCGCGATGCGCGGCAACGTCATCGACCTCGCCGTCGGCGTGGTGATCGGCGCGGCCTTCGGCAAGATCGTCACCGCGCTGGTGGAGAAGATCATCATGCCGCCGCTGGGCATGCTGATCGGCAAGGTCGATTTCTCGCAGCTTGCGTGGACGCTGTCGCCGGCCAGCATCGGCGCCGATGGCAAGGAGATCCCGGCAGTGGTGATCGGCTACGGTGATTTCATCAACACGCTGATCCAGTTCGTGATCGTGGCCTTCGCCATTTTCCTGGTGATCAAGGTGATCAACCGCCTGTCGCGCAAGAAGGAAGCGGCACCGGCTGCGCCGGCCGAAGAAGTGGTGCTGCTGCGCGAGATCCGCGACAGCCTGAAGAAATAAGGTGTCGGGCGCCGTTGGCGCCCCCGCCGCCTGTAGAGCCGAGCCCACGCTCGGCTGATCTGGAAACGGCAGCCGAGCATGGGCTCGGCTCTACATGGCACACGAAAGCCCCGCTCCGGCGGGGCTTTCGCTTTGCAGCATCTGGCGGAAAACAGCGTCCGCAGCGGCCATGACCTCCCGCCCATGCGCGGCGCTGAACGACTGTTAAGCTCCAAGGCTTACACCCTTCCCGGAGCTGTCCATGCGTCGCCGCGTCCTTGCCATCGCATCCTCCCTCGCCCTGCTGGCCGCGCCGGCCTTCGCGGCGCCGCATGCCACCACCCTGCCGCCGGCCTCGCTGGCCACCGCCGCACAGCTGCGCGACCAGGCGCTGGCCGATGACACCGGCTGGAAGGTGGTCGAATCGCTGACCACCGAGATCGGCCCGCGCATTGCCGGCAGCGAAGCCGACGCCCGGGCCGTGGCCTGGGCCGAAGCCAAGTTCAAGGCCCTGGGCTTTGACAAGGTGTGGAAGGAACCGGTGACCTTCCCGAAGTGGGAGCGCCGTAGTGAACACGCTGCGGTGACCGGCAGGAACCCGCAGCCGCTGCAGATCACTGCGCTGGGTGGCAGCCCGGGCGGCACGGTGGAAGCCGAGGTGGTGCGCTTCGCCGATCTGGCCGCGCTGCAGGCCGCACCGGCCGGTTCGCTGAAGGGCAAGATCGCCTTCGTCGATTACCAGATGCTGCCGTTCCGCGATGGCCGCGACTATGGCCGTGGCGGCGCGATCCGCAGCAAGGGCCCGTCCGAGGCCATCCGCAAGGGCGCGGTCGGCTTCCTGATGCGTTCGGCCGGTACCGACTCGCACCGTGTGCCGCACACCGGCATCACCCGCTTCGATGACGGCCTGACGCCGGTGCCGTCGGCGGCGCTGTCGGTGCCCGACGCCGACCAGCTGGCGCGCCTGCTCGCCCGTGGCGCGACCACGGTGAAAGTGGCGCTGGACTGTGGCTGGGATGGCACCGCGACCTCGTACAACGTGATCGGTGAGATCACCGGCCGCACGCTGCCGAAGGAAGTAGTCGTCATCGGCGGCCATCTGGATTCATGGGACCTGGGCACCGGCGCAGTCGATGACGGTGCGGGCGTGGGCATCACCATGGCCGCCGGCCATCTGATCGGCCAGCTCAAGCAGGCGCCGAAGCGCACCATCCGCGTGATCGCCTTTGCCAACGAAGAACAGGGTCTGTACGGCGGCAAGGCCTACGCCGAGGCGCATGCCAAGGACGTGGCCCTGCACCAGCTGGCCGCCGAGAGCGATTTCGGTGCTGGCCGCATCTACGCCTTCAACACCGGTTCGCCGAACCCGGAAGGTTCGCGTGAGGCGACCAAGCAGATTGCCGAGGTGATGAAGCCGCTGGGCATCGAATACCAGGCCGACAAGGGCGGCCCGGGCCCGGACGTCGGCCCGCTGGCCGCCAAGGGTGGTGCGTGGGCATGGCTGGCGCAGGATGGCTCGGACTACTTCCACCTGCACCACACCGCCGACGACACGCTCGACAAGATCGACCCGAAGGCGCTGGCGCAGAACGTGGCGGCCTACACCGTGTTTGCCTATCTGGCCGCCGAAGCCGATGGCAGTTTCGGCAGTGAAGCGAAAGCGACCACGCCGCCGAACGAGTGATGCGGTGACACAGTGGGGTCAGAGCCCTCGCCGTGGCGAGGGATCTGACCCCGGTCAGGGGCTCAGCCGTGTCGGCTGGACCACTGCGCCAGCAGCACCGCCGTGGCCGAGGCCACGTTCAGGCTTTCCACCGCGCCGCTGCCGGGGATGGAGACCTGCAGATCGCACTGGCTGGCCAGGCCGCGATCCATGCCTTCACTTTCCGCGCCCATCACGTACACCAGGCGGGCGGGCAACGACGCGCGGAACACGTCATCGCCCCCCTCGACCAGGGTCGCGGCCAGGCCGAAACCGGCCGCGCGCAGCTGCGCCATCGCTTCTGCGTCCTCAGGCAGCTGCACCAGCGGCACCGACTCTGCACCGCCCTCGGCCACGCGTGCCGCCGCGCCGGACAGGGCCAGCGTGCTGCTGGCCGGCAGCAGCAGCGCCTTGGCACCGAAGTGTGCGGCCGAGCGCAGGATCGCACCGAAGTTGTGCGGATTGCCGACGCCATCCAGCCACAGTGCCAGCGCCGGGCCTTCGCCCAGTTCGGCCAGCCACTGCGCCAGCGGCAGCACCGGCGCACGCAGCACGTCGGCCACCAGGCCTTCGTGGTGGGTGGTGGCGGCCAGCTTGTTGAGGTCGCCCTCTTCCACCACGCGATAGCCCACGCGGTTGGCCACGCACCACTTCAGCACCGGCTGCATGCGCGGAATCAGCGATTCCACCAGGTACAGCTTGCGCAGCGCCTGCGGACGCTTGGCGAACAGGGCCTGCACCGCGTTCCAGCCATACAGGCGCAGTTCGTCGTTGCCGCGCCCCGGCGGTGGCGGGGTGCTGCCCTCACGCGGTGGCAGCGGGGTGGCCCGCGGCGGTCGCGACGACGGGCGGCGGGCATTCTTCCAGGGATCATTCACTACGGGACAACTCCAGCTTGCGTTGACGCCAGAAATCGGCGTTCTTGATGCCCAGGGCATCGGGGTCGAAGGTCGGATCGAGGCCGAGCTTCTTCTGTCGTTCGTAATCGCGCAGGGCCAGCATGGCCGGCTTCTGCACGATGAGGATGGCGATGATGTTCAGCCACGCCATCAGGCCCACGCCGATATCACCCAGCGCCCAGGCCAGGGTGGCGTTGTGGAAGGCACCGAACACCACCATGCCGATGATGCCCAGGCGCAGCAGCAGCACGGTGAGCGGCCGCTTCCTGTTGTGGTTGACGTAGGTCAGGTTGGTTTCGGCCATGTAGTAATAGGCCATGATCGTGGTGAAGGCGAAGAAGAAGATCGCCACCGACACGAACGCCGAGCCCCAGCCCGGCAGCACCGCTTCCACACCCGCCTGCGCGTAGCCCGCACCTTCGGGAATGCCGGCCAAGCCCTGGAAGATCGGCTCGGCACCGGCCACCGGCGAGTACACGTTGTAGGTGCCGCTGGCCAGGATCAGGAAGGCGGTGGCGGTGCACACCATCATGGTGTCGAAGTAGATGGCGAAGGCCTGCACGTAACCCTGTTTGGCCGGGTGCGAGACCTCGGAGGCCGCCGCAGCGTGCGGACCCGAGCCCTGCCCGGCCTCGTTGGCGTAGATGCCGCGCTTGATGCCCCATTCCACCGCCAGGCCCATCATCGCGCCGAACGCGGCGTGGGTACCGAAGGCGCTCTTGAAGATGATGCCGAACATTTCCGGCACGCGGTCGTAGTTGATGATCATGATGACGATGGCGGTCAGGATGAAGCCAGCCGCCATGAACGGCACCACCACTTCGGCGAAGTTGGCGATGCGCTTGACGCCGCCGAAGATCACCACGCCCAGCAGCAGGGCGACAACGATGCCGATGCCCAGCTTCAGCGCCTGCACCGATTCCATGCCGAAGGCCTGGCCATCGAGCGGACCGCACAGCGCGGTGCCGCGGCAGGCATTGATGATGCTGTCGGCGATGGCGTTGGCCTGCACGCCCGGCATCAGGAAACCGGCGGCGATGATCGTGGCGATGGCGAAGGCCATGGCATACCACTTCAGGCCCATCGCCTTTTCGATGTAGTAGGCCGGGCCACCGCGGTAGCGGCCTTCGGCATCCTTGGTCTTGTAGATCTGCGCCAGGGTGCATTCCACGTACGACGTGGATGCGCCGAGGAAGCCCATCACCCACATCCAGAAGATCGCGCCGGGGCCGCCGAAGGCGATGGCGGTGGCCACGCCGGCGATGTTGCCGATGCCCATGCGGCCGGCCATCGACATGGCCAGGGCCTGGAACGAGGACACGCCGGCGTCGGATTTCTCACCGGACACGGTGAGGCGGCACATCTCGACGAAACCACGGATCTGCATGAAGCGGGTGCGCAGGCTGAAGAACAGGCCGGCGGCCAGGCACATGAAGATCAGCGCCTTGCTCCAGATGATGCTGTTGATGAAATGTACGGTAGCTTCCACGCGCGCTCTCTCCAGTCGGCGGGTTGTGAGGACGTCCCGTCGGCTGGAAGGGACCGGTCGATTCTCCCTGATCGAAGGTCGCTGCGATAGCGCTGCTTTGTAGAGCCGAGCCCATGCTCGGCTGCCGTCAGGGGCCCAAGCCGAGCATGGGCTCGGCTCTACAGCGGCCAGCCCGCGTGTTCAGGGCAGCTGCGTGCGCACCCGGGCGAAGCGGCGCAGGTCATGCAGGACGCCGCGCTTGTAGACGGCGCAGCGCTCCACGCCCTCTTCCTGGAAACCGTTCTTTTCCAGTACCCGGGCCGAGCCCAGGTTGAAGTCGACTACCGTGGCCTGCAGCCTGAACAGGCCAAGCTCGTCCATCACCCAGGGCGCGAACAGACCGACCACACCGGTCATCAGGCCCCGTCCCCAATGGGCCTGGCCGAGCCAGTAGCCCAGTTCAGCGGTATGCCCGCGCTCGGCCACGCCCTGCTGGGCGCCCACGCTGCCGCAGGCCTGGCCGTCGATCTCGATGGCCAGGTTCAGCGTGCCGGGAGCCAGCACGCGCCCGCCCAGGAAGGCTTCGCCATCCTCGCGGGTGTACGGATACGGGAAGCGGTCACGCAGTCCACGCGAGACGTCCGCGTCGTTGGCGTGGCGCAGCAGGGCTTCGAGGTCGTCAGGACGCCAGGGGCGCAGGACGAATCCGTTGCCTTGCAAGCGCGGGGTCAGAGCCCTTTCCCTTTGGGAAAGGGATCCGACCCCTTCGGTGACCCCTTCGGCGCGATGCTCAGGCATGACCACCGACCGACGGCGAGTCGGCCTCCTGCTTCTCCAGCTCGCGCTTCACCGCCTCTGGCGAGCGGGTATACGGGGCCAGCCGCGCGTAGAACGCCGGCACCACGAACAGCGACAGGAAGGTGGACAGGGTGACGCCGAAGATGATCACGATGCCGATGGTGCCACGGCTGGCCGAACCCGGGCCACCGGCCACCACCAGCGGGATGGCGCCGACCACGGTGGCGATCGAGGTCATAAGGATCGGACGCAGGCGCACCATCGCCGATTCGATGATCGCTTCGCGCACGGTTCGCCCGTCGTCACGCAGCTGGTTGGCGAATTCGACGATCAGGATGCCGTTCTTGGCCGCCAGGCCCACCAGCATGACGATGCCGATCTGGCTGAACAGGTTCACCGTCCCTCCGCTCAGCCACAGGCCAACCAGCGCGCCGAGCACGCCCAGTGGCACGGTCAGCATGATCGTCAGCGGGTGGATGAAGCTCTCGAACTGCGCGGCCAGCACCAGGTACACCACCAGCAGGGCCATGGCGAAGGTCAGCAGCACCGCGCCACCCGCACTCTGGTACTCGCGCGATTCGCCCTTCCAGTTCACCTGCGCGTACTGCGGCAGCTCTTCGCGGGTGACCTGCTGCGCCCAGGCAATGGCCTCACCCAGCGGATAGCCCGGTGCCAGGCCGGCACTGATGGTGATCGAGCGCAGCCGGTTGAAGCGGTTCAAGGTGCCCGCTTCGGCCACTTCGCTCAGCGTGACCAGGTTGGACAACGGCACCAGTTCACCGGAGGTGGCACGCACGCGGATCGCGGCGAGGTCGGCCGGGCTGGCGCGGCCATCGCGGCCGGCCTGGACCAGCACGTCGTACTCTTCGCCGTTGTCGACGAAGGTGGTGACGCGGCGCGAGCCCATCATCGTTTCCAGCGCCGAACCGATCGCGGTGACCGGCACGCCGAGGTCGGCCGCACGCTGGCGGTCGATGTTCACCCGCATCTGCGGACGGGTTTCCTTGTAATCCGAGTCCGGGCCGACCAGGCCGGGGTTGTCGGCCATGCGCAGCAGGATGCGGTCGCGCCACTGCGCGATCTCGGCATATTCCGGCCCACCCAGCACGATCTGGAACGGCTGCCCGCCACTGCGCACCAGGCCGCCACCGACCTGGGTACGCACGCGCACGCCACGGATGCTGTCCAGTTCCTTCTGCAGTTCGTTGGCTACTTCCGGCGTGCCTTCACTGCGCTGGCGCCACGGCTGCAGGAACACGCTGACGCGGCCGGTGTGCATTTCCTCGCTTGCGCCGAAGCCGCCGGGCACGCGCGGGTTGGCGCGCACGATCGGCTTGTCCGCGCCCACATGCGGTGCCAGCAGTGCTTCGACCTGCTGCACCTGCTGCACGGTGTAGTCGTAGCCGGCGCCCTCCGGGCCATCGATCATGATCTGGAACGAACCACGGTCTTCGGCCGGGGCCAGTTCCGAAGGCAGCACCTTGATCAGCAGCCAGCTGGCCGCCAACGCAGCGACCATCACCAGCAGGTAGATCCACGTGCGATCCACATGGTGATCGAGCACGCGGCCGTAAGCGCCGGCCAGGCGTTCCAGATTGCGGTTGATGAAACCGTGCAGCCCGCGTGGTGCCTGCCCGGTATGCGGCTTGAGCAGCTTGGAGGCCATCATCGGGGTCAGCGTCAGCGCGACGAACGCGGACAGCGCGACCGCGGCGGCCAGCGCCACCGCCAGTTCACGGAACAGGCGCCCGGTGTTGCCTTCCAGGAAACCGACCGGCAGGAACACCGCCACCAGCACGGCGGTGGTGGCGATCACCGCGAACGCCACCTGCGCGGTACCGCGCTTGGACGCTACCAACGGCGGTTCGCCGAGGTCGATGCGGCGCTGTACGTTTTCCACCACCACGATCGCGTCGTCCACCACCAGGCCGATACACAGCACCAGTGCCAGCAGGGTCAGCAGGTTGATCGAGAAGTCGAACGCGTACAGCGCGATGAACGCCGCCACCAGGCATACCGGCACCGTCACTGCGGGAATCAACGCCGCGCGGAAGCTGCCGAGGAACAACCAGATCACCGCCAGCACCAGGATCATCGCCTCCACCAGCGTGGCGTAGACACGGTCGACGGCGGCCTCGATGAAGGTGGTGTTGTCGAAAGCAACGAAGATCTGCGTGCCCTTGGGCAGGGTCAGCGCCACACGCTCGGCCTCGGCGCGCGCAGTGCGCGCCACGTCCAGCGAGTTGGCGGTGGAGGTCTTGACGATGCCCAAGCCGATGCCGGGCTCGCCGTTGCTGCGGTAGTAGGCGCGACGCTCGGCCGAGGCCAGCTCGATCTTCGCCACATCGCCCATGCGCACCACGTAGCCATCACGGCCCTTGCCCAGCGGAATGGTCGCGAAGTCTTCGGGCTTGATGTAGTTGCGCTCCACGCGCAGGGTGAAATCGCGGTCGGTGGACTCGATGCGGCCGGCCGGCAGTTCCACGTTCTCATTGCGCAGCGCGGTTTCGATATCGCCGGTGGTCAGGCCACGTGCGGCCAGCTGGTCACGGTCCAGCCAGATGCGCATCGCATAGCGCTGGCGGCCACCGATGCGGACCTGGGCCACGCCATCAAGGCTGGAGAAGCGGTCGACCACGTAGCGGTCGGCGTAGTCGCTCAGTTCCAGCGTGTCCATGGTCGAGGAGACCATGTTGAACCAGATGATCGGGTCGGCATCGCTCTCGACCTTGGCGATCTCCGGTGGCCGCGCCTCTTCGGGCATGCGGTCGGCCACGCGGCTGACCGCATCGCGCACGTCGTTGGCTGCCGCTTCGATGTCTCGGTTGGAGGTGAATTCGATGCTGACCTGCGAACGGCCATTGGTGCTGCGCGCGTTGATCGTATCAATGCCTTCGATACCGGCCAGCGCGTCTTCCAGCACCTGGGTGATCCGGCTCTCGATGACCGCCGCCGAGGCACCGGTGTAGTCCACCGACACCGAAACGATCGGCGGGTCGATGGCCGGCAGTTCGCGCAGGGTCAAGCGGGTGAAGGACATCACGCCCAGCACCAGCAACAGCAGGCTCATCACCACGGCAAACACCGGCCGCTGGATGGAGATATCAGACAGCTTCATCCGCCGTGCCCCCCGACAGCGGCCGGTGCTTCAACCGTCGCCGGCTGCGCGCCACTGGCGGGCGCGGCGTCGCTGGCCGCCACCTTCAGGCCCGCACGCAGCTTGCCGGTGCCGTCCACCACGATGCGCTGGCCGGCCTGCAGGCCCTGCTTGATCTCGACCACGCCGGCGCGACGTGCGCCGGTGACCACGTCCACGCGTTCGACGGTGTCATCGGCCTTGATGCGGTACATGAAACTATCGCGACCGACCTGCACCACGGCGATTTCCGGCACCACCAGTGCCGGTCGATCGGGATGGAACAGGCGCACGTCGAGCAGCATGCCCGGACGCAGTGCGTGGTCGCCGTTGGCGAAGTCGGCACGTACGGTCACCGCACGAGTGGCCGGGTCGATGCGTGCATCGATGGTGCTGACCTCGCCTTCGAAGGTGCGGCCCGGCCAGGCCACGCTGGTGGCCTGCACCTTGTCGCCGGTGGTCAGCGACGCCAGTTCCACTTCCGGCACCTGGAAATCGATGTGCATGCGCTCGACGTCGTCGAGGGTGGCGATCACCGTGGTCGGCGTCAGCAGCGTGCCCGGGCTGATCTGGCGGATGCCGAGGACGCCGGCGAACGGCGCACGCACGCGACGGTCGCCGATATCCGACTGCATCTGCGCCACGCGTGCTTCGGCGGCGTCGCGGATCGACTTCTGCGTATCCAGGGTCGCGCTGGACACCAACCGCTGCGCCGCCAGTTCGCGCTGGCGCTTGTACAACTGGTCGGCTTCGCGGAAGGTCGCCTGCGCCTGCACCAATGCGGCTTCCTGGGCCTGCCCGCGCAGGGTCACCAGGGGCGCACCGGCGGCGACCTGCTGGCCACTTTCGAAATGCACGCGCTCGACGATCTCGCTCACCTTGGCGGTCACGCTGATCGACTCGCGCGCCTTGGCCGTACCCAGCGCCTGCAGCGTGTCGTTCCACTGCACCGACTGCACGACCTGCGCGGTGACCGGCACGGCTTCGCCCTGCCGACGCGCGGCGGCCTCCTGTTTGCCTGCGCACCCGGCCAGCACGGCCAGGCTGAGGCCAAGGGCCAGGGTCGAAGCGATACGAGCCAACATGAACAATCCTGAGCGATCCACGGCCGCCGAGTGTAGGCAAGGCCCCGCAAAAGCGGTATGTGCCAAGCGTTTACCGGCGTGGAACGGGTACTGCGATAGCGCCGTGCGCCCATTCCATGCAAGGGTCTGCAGCACGGTGTCGGCGTATGTCGGGATGTATCCCGGCGCGCCATGAGCGGCGACGCCGTCGTAGAGTCGGGAGGCCCGGCCGAGGGCGCCGGGCGGGGTCGGAACCTGGCGGGGATCCGACCCCGTTTTCTTTGGACACAGGCCTTCTTGGCCGGCGCATGGGTAGCGCCGGGCCATGTCCGGCGGATCAATACCGGTAGTTAACCTTCATCCACAGGCTGCGGCCGGGCTCGTTGATGCGCACCGGATCGGCCGGGAAGCCGAAATCGGCGCTACCCGCAAGATTCAGATGCTCGCTGTAGGCACGGTCGAACAGGTTGTCGACACCGGCGCTGAGCTGCAACTGCGAACTGAACCGATAGGCCGCGTTGAGCGCCAGCGTGGCAAAGCCACTGCTCGGCCCGAGGTCCTGCGCCACCACGTTGCCCTGCCCGTCCGCGACCCGATGCTGATGGGTGACCGCGCGCACCAACGCGCCGACACTCCAGCGCTGGCCTTCCCAGTCAGCGCTCAGGCGCGCTTCCAGCGGCGGCATCTGCGGCAACGGGCGATGCTGGTCGCGGTTCTCGCCCCAGGCGTAGGCCAGGGTGCCACCCAGCTTCCACTGCGCGTCCAGCTGCAGCTGCACACCGGCCTCTGCACCGGCGATGCGTGCCTGCACGTTGTCGGCCTGGCTCATGCCCATCATGCCGCTGCCGCGATAGGTGAACAGGATGTAGTCCTGGATCTGCCCCGCATAGGCGGAGACCCAGGCCTGCACGCGCGGGCCCTTGTATTGCAGGCCGACGTCGAGCTGGGTGGTGCGTTCGGGCTGGATGCCAGTGAAGGCGTTGGTCGCACCTGCCGGCCCATGATCGGGCGAGAACAGTTCCCAGTAGTCGGGCATGCGCTGGCTGTGGCCAAGGCCGGCATACCAGGTCAGGCCGTCGGCGAGATCCTGTTCGTAGCGCAGGAACCCACTGCCCAGCCATTCCCTGCGGCGCTGGCCGGCGGTGGGATTGGGCATGGCCATCATCATGCCGCCGATGTCGGCGCGCTCATCGCGCACGCTGGCACGATCGACGCGCAGGCCGCCGATCCAGCGCTGGTCGGTGCCGGCGCCGAGGGTCAGTTCGGTGAACGCTCCGTAGCGGCGGAAGTTGGCGTCGGTGTTCCAGTCCGCCTGTCTGTAGGTGTCGCGCCCCATTCCCATGCGGCCGCGATGTCGGCTGTCCTCGCCATCCACGCCGGCCACCAGCTGCACGTCCTGCCAGCGCCATTCGGAGCTGATGCGCCCACCCTGCGTGCGGCGATCCACGTTCGACGCCATCGGCATCGGCATCATGCTGTGCGGGTTCGGTTCGCGCAGCGTGTAGTTGTCCATCACGTGGTCGGCTTCGTTGTAGTACACGTTGGCCTGCAGCGTGTCCCACGCCCCGGGCAGGTTGCGCTTCTCGAAGCGCGCGGCGTAGCTGGTGCGCTCGAACGCGGCACCGTCCATGCCGCGCCCAGCGTAGCGCGCGATCGCATCGCCGGCACCGGCGGATACTTCAAGCAGGGTATCGGCATCAGGCGTCCAGCCAACGGCTACGTCGCCATTCCACTTGCGCCATTTCGACGGAACCACATCGCCGTTGCCGTCCTTGTAGTCGTCGGCTTCGGAGCGATTGCCGCTGGCACGCACATAGCCGGTCGGATTGCCCAGGGTGAGGTCCAGCACCTGGTCGTTGCGGTTGCGCGAACCGACCAGTGCACTGGCGTCGGCACGCAGCCCCGGTGCATCGAAACGCGGGGTATCACGCTCGAAACGCACGGTGCCCGCCGAGGCACCCGCGCCCCAGCGCACGCTCTGCGGGCCCTTGATGATGGTCAGCCGGTCAAAGCTCTCCGGCGAGATGTAGGACAACGGGTTGTCCATGCGCGAGGGACACGCACCCATCAGATTGCCATCGTTGCTGAGGATGTTCAGGCGTGAACCGAACATGCCGCGCAGCACCGGATCGCCGTTGGTGCCGCCGTTGCGGATGGCGGAAAAGCCGGGAACGGTCTTCAGGTAATCGGCGCCATCGCTGGCCGGCACCGGCTGCCGCGGCAGGCGCGGATCGGTCACCCAGTGCAAGGGCGAGGACGGTGCAGCGGCGGTGACCACCAGCGTATCCAGCGTCCGCGCATCTTCAGCGGGCGCGGCATGGGCGAAGGGCGCGGTCAAGGCAACACCAAGCGCAAACGGCAGGCGCGCACGGGCGCCCGCGGCGGGGAAAGTCATTTTCATGGGAAAAGCTCCAAGGTACGCACGCGCGCACGACGCCCTTGCAGGCATCGTGCGACGGATTCGATAGGGAAATCAGCGGACGGTGGAGATCAGCGGCGGGCCACGCGCGGCGTGTGCCGGCCAATGCAGCAGCGGCAGGCGCGGCTGCGACCATGGGAACACCAGCTTCGGCCGCCACAGCAGGGGCAGCAGCAGCACCAGCACTGCCAGCCACGGCAGCAGGCGCATGGCCAGCACGCAGTACTCGCAGGCCTCGCCATGCATGGCATGCGGGTCGGCAGGCGGGGTCGGATCCCTTTGCCCCGGCAAAGGGCTCTGACCCTCAGCCATATCGCCGTGATGCATGTGGGCATGGTCCATGCCGCCATGCATTGTGGATGGGGTCAGAGCCCTTCCCTGTGGTGAAGGGATCTGACCCTGAGGCGCCTGCAGCGCGCGGCTGACCAGCGGCGCAAGCACCATCAGCAGCGTCGCGATGAAGGCGAGCTGGAGCAGCGTTCGATGCAGGCGGGCGGTACGGATCACCGCGCTAGTGTAGAGGTGCCCCCCGGGGGCGCCGTGCGACGAACCGTCGCAGGAGAGGGGTATCGGCAGGGCTGCGCCCTGCACCTGCAGAGGCAACGGCAACGGCCGAAGCAACGGCAACACCGTGCATTCCGTGGGATGGCGGGGTGGGTCCGGTTGCGGGGGCCGCTGCAAGTACGTCCATGTAAGCTCGGTCGCCGCATCCATGCGGCTCACGCCCCCGCAACCGGACCCACCCCGCCTTCGACAGATTTCCGCGATCTGTTGGAATGGCTCTTGGGGTCAGATCCGTTTTCCTACGGAAAACGGATCTGACCCCAGATTGATTTCGATATCTGAAAGAGATTCATCCACGCATGGCGTGGATCTACCGTGTCGACCAAGGTCGACACCTACCAACAGCCGTCGGAATCTGTCAGAGGCGGGGCGGTGTCGGAGTGCGGGGTGTCCGCGGCATGGATGCCGCGGCCAAGCCTACAGGGACGTACTTGCGGCGTCCCCGCACTCCGACACCGCCCCGCCACCCCACGGAATGCACGCTGTTGCTGTTGCTGTTGCTCCGGCCGGTAGCAGGTGCAGGGCGCAGCCCTGCTCGACCAACCCTCACACCGTGATGGTCTGGGTCAGCGATTCCCAGGTCGGCGGCACCGGCCAG
This sequence comes from Stenotrophomonas sp. LMG 10879, assembly GCF_002750935.1. NCBI lineage: Bacteria > Pseudomonadati > Pseudomonadota > Gammaproteobacteria > Lysobacterales > Lysobacteraceae > Stenotrophomonas > Stenotrophomonas sp. LMG 10879. The sequence continues at coordinate 85,799 of NZ_PEJT01000010.1, read as the reverse complement.
GCCGCGGCCTGGTTGCCATCCAGCACCCGCCGCAGGTCGCGCGGGTCGATCTGCGGGGCCAGCACATGCACCAGCTCCAACGCGTAATCACGCAGCACCCGGTCGCGCGGCAGCACCGCCCAGGCAATGCACTCGGTGATCGGCGCCGGCGCCGGCCATACCCGCAGGTCTTCATCGTTGGCGCTGATCGCCATCTCGGCCAGCAGCCCCACCCCCAGACCGGTGCGCACATAGGTCTTGATCAGGTCCGCGTCCAGCGCGGTCAGCGCCAGATCGGGCACCAGGCTCTGCGCGGCAAAGGCGCGCTGCAAGGAAGAGTTGGGCCGGGTCGAGGATTCGTAGCTGATCAACGGCTGGCGGGCCAACGCCGCCAGGTCCGGTGCGCGGCCGGCGCGGTCCAACGGATGCCCCTTGGGCACCACCACCAGCCGGCGCCAGCGGAACAGCGGCACGGCGATGCCATCGGTGGGTTCGCTGCCTGCAGTGCTGATGATCGCGATGTCGGCATCGCCCTGGTTCAGCCGGTCCAGCGCATCGGCCTCACCGGCCTGCTGCAGGTGCACGCTGACCTGGGGATAGGCCTGCTTGATGCGCGACACCGCCGGCGGCAGCACGAACCGCGCCTGGGTGTGGGTGGTGGTCAGGATCAGCTGGCCCTGGCTCTCGCGGCGCTGGTTGGCCGCGTAGGTACGGATGTTGTTGGCCTCTGACAGCACGGCACGGGCGCGGCTGATCACTTCGGTACCCGCCGGGGTGACCGACTCCAGACTGCGCCCCTTGCGTACGAACAGCAGGAAGCCCAGTTCGTCCTCCAGCTGCTTGAGCTGCTTGGACAGGCCGGGCTGGGTGGCATGCACCCGCGAGGCGGCGAGCGTGATGTTCAGCTCGGCGTCGGCGATGGCAACCAGGTAGCGCAGCTGGGTCAGCGTCATGGCAGGCGGGCGATGTGGGGGGCGGAGGTCCACTCTAGGGTCAATTGCCGTCACCAGCTTATAACCAAAGGTTGTTTAAGAAAGGTATCTGGTCATTTCCGGGCGTCATATGCCGGCGCTACGGTCAGCCGGCAGCCGCTGGCCTGAACAGCCAGCCTTCTTCCCTTATGCCCGCCGAGCCCGGCGCGGCCTGTTCCTGGAGCGCTCCCATGGCCCTGTACGACTCCATCCTCGACACCATCGGCAACACCCCCATCGTCAAGCTTCAGCGGCTGGCGCCGCAGGGCGTGACCGTGTACGCCAAGGTTGAATCCTTCAACCCGGGCGGCTCGGTGAAGGATCGCCTGGCGCTGGCGATCATCCTCGATGCCGAACAGCGTGGCCTGCTCAAGCCGGGCGACACGATTGTCGAGGCCACCTCGGGCAACACCGGCGTCGCCCTGGCGATGGTGGCCGCCGCACGCGGTTACAAGTTCGTGGCGACGATGGTCGAGACCTTCTCGGTGGAACGCCGCAAGCTGATGCGTGCCTACGGTGCTAAGGTCATCCTGACCCCGGCCGCCGAGCGCGGCAGCGGCATGGTGCGCAGGGCGCGCGAGCTGGCCGAGGAGCACGGCTGGTTCCTGGCCAGCCAGTTCGCCAATCCGGCCAACCCGGCTTACCACCGCAACACCACCGCTGCGGAGATCCTGCGTGATTTCGCCGGCAAGCGGCTGGACTACTTCGTCAGCGGCTGGGGAACCGGCGGCACCCTGACCGGCGTCGGCGAGGTGCTGAAGGTCGCCCGCCCGGACACCCGCATCATCGCCACCGAACCGGCCGGCGCCGCATTGCTGAAGGGCGACGACTGGAAGCCGCACAAGATCCAGGGCTGGACCCCGGACTTCGTGCCCGATGTGCTCAATCGCAATGTGGTGGACGAACTGGTGACCGTGGAAGACGACCGCGCGATCGCCACCGCCCGCCGGCTGGCGGCAGAGGAAGGCATCTTCGTCGGCATCTCCGCCGGTGCCACCGTGGCCAGCGCTTTGGACGTGGCAGATCGCGCTGAACCGGGCGCGGTGATCCTGGCGATGTTGCCGGACACCGGTGAACGCTACTTCTCCACGCCGCTGTTCGCCGACGTCAATGAAGGTTCCGACGACGACTGGCTGGCCGGTCTGCCCTGATCACCGCGTTGTCGATGACAGCAGGATGACGCCCACCCTCGCGGTGGGCGTTTCCATTTGGGTAATCCTGACTGGGCATTGCCGTTGCAAGCGGACCGTTTCCCCAGGAAATCAGAAGCAGACCGCTTCGGAAACTTTCGTTTCGCCCGCCTGCGGCGCTCGCTTCAGCCTGCGTGAAGGCACTGCCGGCCATCGTGCATGAACAGGGCGGATCGCAGTGCGTGAGACGGTCATGACGCAGCATCGATGCCCTGTCCCGCAAGATGCGGGTGCAGCCAGCGTGGGCACGGCGCGCAACAACTACAGGCAGGAGACGGACGCATGAAGATCGAAGTGTGGCAGGGCGACATCACGGCCCTGGCGGTGGATGCGATCGTCAACGCGGCCAATGAATCACTGCTCGGTGGCGGCGGTGTCGACGGCGCGATCCATCGTGCGGCCGGCCCCGGCCTGCTGGCCGAGTGCGAGCGTCTGCCGGAGCTGCGCCCCGGTGTGCGCTGCCCGACCGGTGAGGTGCGCGCAACCGATGCCTATGCGCTTCCGGCACGGCACGTACTGCACACCGTCGGCCCGGTCTGGCACGACGGCCAGCGCGACGAGCCGGCACTGCTGGCGAACTGCTACTGGAAGTCGCTGCAGCTGGCCGAATCGCTGAACCTGCAGTCGATCGCGTTCCCGGCCATCAGTTGCGGGGTGTATGGCTATCCGCTGTACCAGGCGGCGCAGATCGCGGTGACCGAAACACTGGCCTGGCAGCGCAGCCACGCCCAGCCGATGCGGATCGTGCTGGTGGCGTTCAACACGGCGACCGCCAAGGCCTACCAGCAGGCGCTGACGGCCGCGGGCCAGGTCGCCGACAGTGGGCGCGGGTCGCTGCTGCCGCCACTGGGCGATACCGGATTCGTGCCGGCGCATTGAAACAATGCGGGGCGTGGAAGAAAAAAGCCGGGCATTGCCCGGCCTTTTCGTTTACATCCGTCGCGACAACGTCAGTTCGTCACTTCGGCGGCAGCGTCGGCCGCCGCCGTAGCAGCAGCCGATGCCGCGGCCGAAGCGGCACCGTCGACCTGCACGCGCACTTCCACCATGCCCGCTTCGTCGCTCAGGCTGGACACGTCCACGGTGTAGTGGCCGGCCGGCAGCGATTCTTCCAGGCGCGCGTTGGTGCCATTGCCCCCATCGTCATCGGCAAGTTCCACGTCGCCGCCGACCACGCGCAGCACCGTATCCACCTCGCTGGACACCGCATCCAGGCGCACATTGGCCGGACGCGGCAGACTCAGCAGGAAGCGGCGGCGGCCTTCGCCATCAAGCATGGCGAACACGCTGCCGGACGTCGGCAGGGTGGTGCCATCGCGCATGACCATGTTGGCCGGCAACTCGGCGCGCTTGGCAGTCAGTGTGAAGGCGCCGGTAGCGTCTTCGCCGAGGCTGCGCACGCGCAGGGTGTACTTGCCCGGCTCCAGCGGCATGCGAAGCTGCGAATTGGTGCCATCGCCATCATCGTCGTTCTCCGCCTGCGCGCCGTTTCCGTCCAGCTTCAGCACGGTGTCGAACGCTTCCGATTCCAGGCGGATCTCGTACATGCCCGCTTTTTCCACCTGCAGGGTGTAATCCTGCGACTTGGAGACCAGCAGGTCGCCGATCTCGCCTTCGCCCACCATCGGCTTGCCGTCATACGGCACCAGCTTCTCGGCGCGCACGCGGTACGGGCCGAAGGCGGAGGGGCCGTCGGCGTTGATCGCCACCTGGTAGCTGCCAGCACCATTGGCACGGAACGCCAGCGAAGCGTCGTTGCCGCGCTCATAGGCCGGGCTGCTGCTGGACACCAGGACGCCATTGTTGAACACGGCGATCGAGCCACGCAGCGCGCCGGTCAACTTGATGCCGACCAGTTGCTTGTCTTCCAGCTTCAGCTGGTACAGCTGGTGGTGGCTGCCATCGTTGAAATTGACGCCGCTGCGCGAGGTGATTTCGCCGGAGACCGGCTTGTCGAACTCCAGCGAGGGGGCCTTGCCCACGTCCGTGCTGCCACCCATCCGGTTGCAGCCGCCGACAGCCAGCACGGTGGCCACGGCCAGCGTGATTGCGGTGATACGCATGTTCTTTCTCCTTGGCCTTCCATGTATGCCCCCACGCACTGGCCTGTCGTGCGGGAGGCGGCAACGATACCGGCAAAAGCAAACGCCGGCATGATGCCGGCGCTGCCCTGTTCAGTTCATGCTGCGGAACGGCGGATCAGCCGTTCCACTTGCCCAGCGCGGCCTGGCCGTTTTCCTTGGCGCGCTCGTAGACGGTCTTCTGCGCGGCGGCGTAGTTGCCCTTCATGTCCTTGCCCCACAGCTTGAGTGCCGCCTGCTGCATGGCGCGGCCATAGGAGAAGCTCAGCGGCCACGGCAGGTTGCCCATCTGGTTCATGGCGTTGAGGTGGGCGGTGGACTGCTCATCGCTCTGACCACCGGACAGGAACACCACGCCCGGCAGGATCGCCGGCACGGTGCTCTTCAGGCACATCACGGTCGACTCGGCCACTTCCTCGACGTCGGCCTGCTCGTCGCAGCCCTTGCCGGAGATGACCATCGAGGCCTTCAGGATGGTGCCTTCCAGCAACACGTTCTGCTGGTACAGCGCGTCGAACAGCGAGCGCAGGGTGGCTTCGGTGACTTCGTAGCAGGTCTCGATGTCGTGCTCGCCGTCCATGATCACTTCCGGCTCGACCATCGGCACCAGGCCGCATTCCTGGCACAGCGCGGCATAGCGGGCCAGCGCATGCGCGTTGGACTCGATGCAGGTGCCCGACGGGATGCTCTCGCCGATGTTGATGACCGCACGCCACTTGGCGAAGCGCGCGCCCAGCTTGTAGTACTCCTGCAGGCGCTCACGCAGGCCGTCCAGGCCTTCGGTGACCAGCTCGCCCGGGCAGCCGGCCAGCGGGTGCGCACCCTTGTCCACCTTGATGCCCGGGATCATGCCGTGGTCGGTCATGTACTTGGCGAACGGCACGCCGTCCTTGGTCGACTGGCGGATGGTCTCGTCGTACAGGATGGCGCCGGAAATGTGCTCGTTGAGCTTCGGCGTGGTCAGCAGCAGTTCGCGGTAGGCGCGACGGTTCTCTTCGGTGTTCTCGATGCCGACGCTGGCAAAGCGCTTGGCGATGGTACCGGTGGATTCGTCGATCGCGATGATGCCCTTGCCCGGGGCAACCATGGCCTGGGCGGTTTCAGCCAGCTGTTCGATGCTCATGTACTTCCTGTGGCGGGTGCGGGAAAAACGTAAGTATAGCCCCGCTACCCGTTGCCCCGACGTGGAGGCTCGGATGGAATCGGTTCCACTGTCTGTGCGGGACAGGAAATGTCCTGCCGGATCGGGTCAGAGCCCCTTCGGGGATCTGACCCCGGGTCGGATCCGCGCAGCGGCTCCGACCCGACGCGATACGTCTTACAGGTCGCCGAGACCGCTGGCGCGGCCGTCGTCGCCCACTTCCAGCAGGCGCAGGGTATTGGTCGCGCCGTGGGTTTCCATGTGCTCACCGCTGGTGAACACCACACGGTCGCCGGCCTGCAGCATGCCGCCTTCCACCAGCAGGCGGATGCTGCCGCGTGCGGCTTCGCGCGGGGTGAAGCCACGGCTGTCGAAGTTGATCGGGAACACATCGCGCATCAGCGCCATCTGCCGGCGGGCGCCGTCGTGGCGGGTGACCGCGAACACCGGTGCCGAGGCACGGAAGCGCGACAGGTAGCGGGCGGTACCACCGGATTCGGTCATCGCCACGATCGCGCGCACGCCCACGTGCTGGGACAGGAACATGGTGGCCATGGCAATGGCCTGGTCGGCACGTTCCAGGTTGCGCGGCGAGGCGCCGAAGTCGGTCTCGGTCTGGAACTGGCGCTCGGCGCCCAGGCAGATGCGCGCCATCGCTTCGACCGCCTTGACCGGATACGCACCGGCGGCGGTTTCGGCCGACAGCATCACCGCATCGGTACCGTCGATGACCGAGTTGGCCACGTCCAGCACTTCGGCGCGGGTCGGGATCGGGCTTTCGACCATCGACTGCAGCATCTGCGTGGCGGTGATCACCACCTTGTTCTGCGCCAGCGAGGCCTTGATGATCTTCTTCTGCAGGCCCGGCAGCTCGGCATCGCCGATTTCCACGCCCAGGTCACCACGCGCCACCATCACCACGTCACTGGCATCGACGATCTCTTCCAGGTTCTCGATGGCTTCGGTGCGCTCGATCTTCGACACCAGCGCGGCGTAGCAGCCGTGCGATTCGGCGATCTCGCGTGCATCGTTCATGTCCTGCGCGTTGCGGCAGAACGACACGGCGATGAAGTCCACGCCGATCTTGGCGACGATGCCGATCAGTTCCTTGTCGCGCTCGGTCAGCGCGCCCAGCGACAGGCCACCGCCCTGCTTGTTCAGGCCCTTGCGATCGGACAACGGACCGTCATTGAGCACGGTGTTGATGATGCGCTCGCCCTGCACTTCCACCACCTGCAGCTGCATCAGGCCATCGTCGAGCAGCAGCACGTCACCGGCGGTCACGTCCTGCGGCAGGCCGAGGTAGCTCACGCCCACCTGGGTGGCATCGCCGGGGCCGGCATTGGTGCTGGCGATCAGGTCGAAACGGTCGCCGGCCTTGAGATGCACCTTGCCTTCGGCGAAGCGCTCGATGCGGATCTTCGGGCCCGGCAGGTCGGCCAGGATGCCCACTTCCACGCCCACCCGCTGCGCGGCGGCGCGCACATCGGCGGCACGCTTGGCCTGGCCGGACGGGTCACCGTGGCTGAAGTTGAGGCGCACCACGTTGACGCCGGCGCGGAACAGATCCTCCAGCACGCCCGGCGGATCGGTAGCCGGACCGAGGGTGGCAAGGATCTTGGTGCGACGCTGACGCTCGAACATGATGGATGGGCCTCTCCCGTTAAAGGACGGAAATTAGCACATCCTTCACGTCCCATGTATACGGTTACAGCCTTGTGCTGCCTGACTCTGCGGGACATCGCACGGACATGTTCCGGACATACGCTGGTCGATGGCGGCGGAAACGCCGCCGGGCAAGGCCCGGCGCGCGCCATCGTCTACCTCAGGCCAGCAACTCCAGCAGCTGCGCCGGCTCACGGGCCAGCTGCCCGGCACCGGCCTCGGTCAGCTCCTGCTCGCCACCAAAGCCCCACAGCACGCCGACGCTGCGCAGACCGTGGTGACGGGCGCCTTCGATATCCATGCGGCGGTCGCCGATCATCCAGCAGCGTTCCGGCGCCAGCTGCAGGCGATGCAGCGCCTCGCCCACCAGCTGCGGCTTGCTGCTGCGCGAGCCATCGGGCGTTGAGCCGATCACGTCCTCGAACAGGTCACCAAACGGCAGATGCTCGACGATGCGGCGGGCATGCGGTTCGTTCTTGGCGGTGACCACGGCCAAACGGTGACCCCGTTCGTGCAACGCACGTACCACCGTTTCGATGTCCGGATAGATCGTGTGCTCACGCCAGCCTTCCACGTCGAAGCGCTCGCGATAGAAGGCCACGGCCTGCTCGACCCGTTCGGCATCCCCGAACAGCGGCGCGAAGGTGGTGCGCAGCGACGGACCGATCCAGCCCAGCAGCGTTTCCTGCGGCGGCACCGGGTGGTCCATCTTCTGCAGCGCATAGGCGATGCAGGTGGTGATGCCCACTTCCGAATCGATCAGCGTGCCGTCCATGTCGAAGAAGAGCGTTGCACGCTCTTCTCCATCCACCCCAGATCCAGCGCTCATGCGCCGCGCGCGGCCAGGGCGGCCACCGCCGGCAGGGTCTTGCCTTCCAGGAATTCCAGGAAGGCGCCACCACCGGTGGAGATGTAGCTGACCTGCTGGGCGATATCGAACTTGTCGACCGCGGCCAGGGTATCGCCACCACCGGCGATGGAGAACGCCGGCGAGCTAGCGATGGCGCGGGCCAGCGCTTCGGTGCCCTTGCTGAAGGCTTCGAACTCGAACACGCCGACCGGGCCGTTCCAGACCACGGTGCCGGCCTTCTGGATCAGCTCTGCGTACTGCGCGGCGGTCTGCGGGCCGATGTCCAGGATCAGGTCATCCTCGGCCACCGCATCGACGGCCTTCACTTCGGCGACCGCGTCGGGCAGGAACTGCTTGGCGGTGACCACGTCCACCGGCAGCGGGATGTCCGCACCGCGCGCCTTGGCGTCGGCCACGATCTTCTTCGCGGTATCCAGCAGATCCGGCTCGTACAGCGACTTGCCGACCTTGTAGCCGGCCGCCGCGATGAAGGTGTTGGCGATGCCGCCACCGACGATCAGCTGGTCGACCTTGCCGACCAGGTTGGCCAGCAGTTCCAGCTTGGTGCTGACCTTGCTGCCGGCGACGATGGCCAGCAGCGGCTTGGCCGGTGCATCCAGTGCCAGTGCCAGCGCATCCAGCTCGGCCATCAGCAGCGGGCCACCGGCCGCGACCGGGGCAAAACGGATCACGCCATGGGTGGACGCCTGCGCACGGTGCGCGGTACCGAACGCATCCATCACGAACACATCGCAGAGGGCGGCGTACTTCTTCGACAGGGCTTCATCGTCCTTGCCCTCGCCGACGTTCATGCGGCAGTTTTCCAGCAGCACCAGCTGGCCCGGCTGCACGTCGACGCCGTCGACCCAGTCACGCACCAGCGGCACTTCGCGGCCCAGCAGCACCGACAGGCGCTCGGCCACCGGCGCCAGCGAATCGGCTTCGCTCCACACGCCTTCCTTCGGGCGGCCCAGGTGCGAGGTGACCATCACCGCCGCGCCCTGCTCCAGCGCGCGCTTGAGCGTCGGCAGGGAAGCGGTGATGCGCTGTTCGGAGGTGATGCGGCCATTCTCGATCGGCACGTTCAGATCCTGGCGGATCAGCACGCGCTTGCCGGAGAGGTCGAGGTCGGTCATGCGGACGATGGACATGGGCAACTCTTTGGCTCTGGAGATGGGATGCCGGTTTGCGGCAGATGGTCATTGTATCGGGTGGCGATGCCTGCGGCAGGCAGAGGCAACAGCAGGTGCAACGGCAACAGCAACAGCAACGGCCAGAGCGCTGGCGCTTCGTGGTGCTGTGGGTGGGCCGGGGCGGTGTGGGTTGGCAGGGGACGCCGTGAATCCGTCCATGGAGGCTTGGTCGCCGCATCCATGCGGCTCACACCCCTGCCAACCCACACCGCCCCGGCCTCGACAGGTTCATGAGGCGGAGCGGATGGCAAAGGCGAAAGCAAAGGCGGTTTCTGGTGTCGGATGAAGATGGAAGGTAGAGCCGAGCCGATGCTCGGCTGGAGATCTCGCGGAGAGCAGCCGAGCATCGGCTCGGCTCTACAGGGAGCGCCCAGCGAAGCTGCTCTTGCTCTTTTTTTCTCTTCCGTGGGTGAACGCACACGGAAATTGTCAGAGGCCAGGCGGGTGGGCTGGGCAGGGGTGTCAGCCGCATGGATGCGGCTGCCAAGCCTACAGGGACGTACTTGCGGCGTCCCCTGCCCAGCCCACCCGCCCGGCCAAGCGCGGCTTTTGCTCTACGCAACCAACCGACCACCCACGAGGGGCTGCGCCGTTCGCTGCAAACTACGCCGAAGGCGACGGCTTCTGCTTCAGCAGGCTCAACGCCAGTCCGCCGACAACCAGCACCCCCAGTCCCAGCAGCGCCCACAGCAGCCACGCCTTCCAGTCGTGCTGCGGCTTCAGCGCCGCATCACCGGCCAGCGTCTCCGGACTGCCTTCCAAGCGTGCCAGCGTCGGCTGCCACGACGGATCATTGCGCTGGCGCAGTTCCTCGATCAGCACCGTGATCGGTGCCTCCGCGCGGCGTGCGGTGGTACTGCCCACGGCCAGTGCGTAGGGCGCTGCGCCCTGGCTGAGGAACACCATCACTTCCGGTTGATAGCCCAGGCGCAGGGTCGGGGCGCTGGTGGTCTCCACCGGGCTCGCTACCAGCTTCCAGTAACGGTCGCGGTACATGCCACCCAACGGCTGTGCCGCCGATTGCTGGCGCTGGCCCGGGGCACCCTGCTGCAGCTGATAGGCGATCCACGGCGCGCTGCGGCGCTGCCACTCCGCGGCAGCGTCATCGCGACTGAACAGGGTCCACTGCACCAGGCTGTTGTCGGTGCTGGCCACGTCGGCGCGGGTCACCGGGAAGCGACCATCCAGTTCAAAGGTGAATTCACCCTTGCCCTGCGCGGTCGGTTCCAGCGACAGCCACTCCCACGGCACCGTTGCCGGCGCCGGCGGCAGTTCCGCCAGGACGCTGCGCAGCTCCGGCAGGCGCGCCTCGCCCTGCGGCAGGATCCGCAGGTAGCGCACGTTGCTGTCGACCTGCAGGCGGCGCTGCAGCAGGCGCTTGCCCGCGCGCTGCAGGTCCACCAGGGGGACATCGCGGGCGATCGACTGCCAGTGCTGCAGATCGTCGCTGGCATCGAGCTGCACCTGCGCCTGCAGCGGCTGGCCACTTTCGGCCCAGTCCAGCACCAGTGCCGCCAGCGGTTGCTGGCCGAGCACGCTGGCATCGATCAACCAGCCGCCCTGCCCGTTTGCCACCGCACCACCGCCACCGAGCCGAGCCTCGACCCGGCGCACACGGCCGTCGGTATCGCGCTCGGTCAGCAGCTGCAGGTCGTTGCGCTGGGCCTCGGCCAGCGGCGGCAGTGCAAACCACGGCAGCTCGCGCTGCACCGGCGGCTGCGCCAACGGCTGGTCCGGCGCCAGCAGCGCCGACGGCAACGCCTGGCCGGCGGCGTTGAACACCTGCAGGTCGCCCAGGTCGGCGGCGCCTGCGCGGCGGTAGATCGCCGGCTCCAGCACCACCCGGTAGGCACCGGACTGCGCGCTGGACAGGCTCAGCGGCCATTGTTCGGCGTACTGCGCGCGGTAGTCCGTGGCCTGCGCGGCAACCGCACCGGCCACGCCGAACAAGACCGGCAGCAACACTCGGCTCCACTTCCTCATTGGTTTTCCTCCACGGTTGGCGGCCCGCTCGGCGGCGCGGGCGCCAGGTAGCCCACCACGGTGCACAGCAGGCCGTAGGCGATGAACGATGCGATTCCCAGCAGGTTGCCCAGGTGCTGGCGGTCGATCAGCACCAGCTTGGCCAGTACCACGGCCATCAACACGGCACCGACCATCCACAGCACACGCTGGCCGCGACGCGAACCCCACACCCAGGCGATCACGCCGAGCACGCTCCACAACACGGTCAGGCTGGTCTGGGCCAGGCTGAAGCGGGCCATCGTCGGATCCCAGACCACCCCGCCCCAATGATGCACGCCATGCAGCACGGTGCTGGTCAACGCGATGAAACCGGCCACGGCCAGCACCGGCACACGCAACCGCTGCAGCGGCGCCGGTCCCTGCGCGTCATACAGCCAGCGCGCGATCAGCAACAGGCTGACCCACTGCGCCAGTTCGGCAGGATTGAGCAGCGGCAGCCACGGCAACGGCGTGGCGTCACCCGCCAGGGTCAGGCCGAACAACCAGGCCAACGCCAGCACCGCGAAAATCACGCTCTGCAGCGGCAGGCGCACCGGATCAAACGCAGCACCCAGCGGCCAGCGCAGCACGTTCCAGCGCCACAGCGACAGTGCCGCCAGCAGCAACCACGGCAGGGTCACCAGCAGCGCGGTCCAGCCCTGCGCCAGGCGCGCGTCGCCGCCGCCCCACAGGGCCATCAGCGAAAGCAGCGACGGCCACAGCAGCCACCACAGGAACTGCGCGATACGGGCCACGCCGCCACTGCCCTGACGCAGGCACAGCAGGCTGCGCACGCCGAGCACAGCGAACACTGCCCACGCCAATGCGCCGTAGCCGGCAAACGGCTGCTGGTGCGCGTCGCTCTGCAGCAGCGCCAACGGGAAGCCCGCTGCCAGCATCGCCAGCGCGGTCACGCCCAGCGCACGCGCCGGCATGCGGCGCTGTACTTCCGACGCCAGCCAGGCGGTGACGGCGGCCAGCACCAGCACGGCATCGGCCTGCACCGAATGCGGGAAGAAGCGGCCGATTTCATGCACCAGACCGCCCAACCACCACAGCAGGCCCCACAGGTAGTACGCCAGGGCAATGTCATGGCGCTGCCTGCGCTGATAGCTCCACGCCGCCGCGAAACCTGCCACGGCCAGCAGCAGCGCGCCGATCGCGGTCGGGTTGAGCAGGAAGCGCTGGTCCTGGTGCCAATGGTCGGCACCCACCACGAACGCGAATGCGGCGGCGAGTTGCAGCAGCGCACCGGTCACCTGCGGCAACCAGCGCTTCTGGCGCAACCCCAGCCAGGCCAGGCCGGCGCCTTCCAGCGCGAATACCGCGCCGGTGGCCCGCGCCGAGAATGCCAACGGCACCGCCAGCGTCGCAAAGCCCACCGCCAGTACCGCATGCGACTGCGCCAGCACCGTGTACGACGCGCGCGCAATCAGCGCCCGTGCCAGCAGCGCATAGATCGCGGCCAGGCCCAGCGCACACAGGGCCAGCGTCATCGGCTGTTCGTGCAGCATGCCAGCCTGCAGCGAGAAGGCGATCAGCGGCGTGCCGAACACCAGGCTGCCGTCAACCAGATCGCGACGCCCGGCCGGCTGCCGGCGCGCATACAACAGCGGAATCAACAGGTAGAAGGCGAAGAACAGCAGCAGGAACGGTTCGGTGCTGGCGAACTTGGCCGCGTCGTACTGCAGCACGCCCCAGAACGTGCCGATGCCGAAGGTGAACGCGAAACCGAGCAGGTTCAGCACACGCCACGGGCGATACCAGGCGATGGCGAAAATGCCCGCGTTGAGCACGGCGTAGTAGCTGAACAGCCCGACGTGGTTGCCACTGCCGGTGGACAGCCACAGCGGTGCCATGAAGCCCGCCAGGATGCCCAGCACTGCCAATGTGCGCGAGTTCTGCACCACCGCCAGCACACAGAGCCCCGCCACCAGGGCGATCGAGCTGGCAAAGGCGAAACCGGGCGCGAGCAGATCGAAACGCTTGAAGGCAGCGAAGATGGTCAGCAGCAGCACGCCGATGGCGCCACCCTGCAAGGCCAGCGCGAACATCCGCCGGCGCTCGCGCTGGTGCCAGCCGAAGGCCAACAGGCCCAGCGCACCGACGGTGATGCCCGCCAACCGCAGTTCGACCGGTACCACCAGCCAGCCCTGGTCGCTGACGTACTTGAGCAGCGCGGCAACACCGGCCAGCAGCACCAGCATGCCGATCTTCACCGGCACATTGCCCTGGGTGAACCAGTGTTTGACCGCGCCAATCGCGCGCTCCACCAGGTTCGGCAGGGCCGGTTCTGCCGGCAGCGGCGGCAATGTCGGCTCCGGTGGCAACGGCGGTGGCGGCAGCGGACGCGCGGGCGGGGCCGGCAGCGGCAACTCTTCGCGAGCGGCGACCGGCGCTGATGCCGGGGTTGCCGTGGGCCGCAGGAACGAGGGCTCGCTGCTGGGCTCGCGTGTTGCCGCAGGGGCGCGCGGCGGCTCGGCTACTGCCGAGGGCGCACGGCCTACCGTCCCTGCCGAAGTGGGCGCGACCTGCACGGTCTGTGCGGCCTCCAGCGCGGCGACCCGCCGGCGCAGGCCGGCAATCATCACCAGCGCCACCACCAGCAGCAGCGGTATCGCCAGCAGGACCAGTACTGCCAGGACCAAGAGTGCTTCCATTCCTCGCCTTCCAATGCGATCCCGCGCGCCACGATGGCGGCGGTCGACGGGCCCATGCTACGTCAGGCCGGGCCCCTTAAACGACGAACCCCGGCCAGGCCGGGGTTCGTGCGACGATCTTCGCAGGCCTTACTTGGCTGCGACGACCTTGGCCATTTCCAGGCACTTGTTGGAATAGCCCCACTCGTTGTCGTACCACGACACGAGCTTGACGAAGGTGCCGTCCAGGGCGATGCCAGCATCGGCGTCGAACACCGAGGTGTGGGTTTCACCGCGGAAATCGGTGGCAACCACCTTGTCTTCGGTGTAGCCCAGGATGCCCTTCAGCGCGCCTTCGCTTTGTGCCTTCACTTCGGCGCAGATCTCGGCGTAGGTGGCTTCCTTCTCCAGCTCGACGGTCAGGTCGACCACGGACACGTCCGAGGTCGGAACGCGGAAGCTCATGCCGGTCAGCTTCTTGTTCAGTTCCGGGATGACCACGCCGACGGCCTTGGCCGCACCGGTGGAGGACGGAATGATGTTTTCCAGGATGCCGCGGCCGCCGCGCCAGTCCTTGTTGGACGGGCCATCGACGGTCTTCTGGGTGGCGGTAGCCGCATGCACGGTGGTCATCAGGCCGCGCTTGATGCCCCACTTGTCATTGATGACCTTGGCCAGCGGCGCCAGGCAGTTGGTGGTGCACGAGGCGTTGGAGATGATCGCCTGGCCGGCGTAGGTCTTGTCGTTCACGCCGAACACGAACATCGGCGTGTCGTCCTTCGACGGTGCCGACAGGATGACCTTCTTGGCGCCGGCATCGATGTGCTTCTGCGCGCTGACCTTGTCCAGGAACAGGCCGGTGGCTTCGAGCACGACGTCAACGCCGACTTCGTCCCACTTCAGGTTGGACGGATCGCGTTCCTGGGTCAGGCGGATCTTCTTGCCGTTGACCAGCAGATCCTTGCCATCGACGGCTACGTCGGCCTTGAAACGGCCGTGCACGGAGTCGTACTTGAGCATGTAGGCCAGGTAATCCGGCTCCAGCAGATCGTTGATGGCCACGATTTCGATGTCGTCGCCGAAGTTCAGCACCGCCGAGCGCAGGACGTTACGCCCGATGCGACCGAAACCGTTGATACCAACCTTGATTGCCATGTTCTCAAGCTCCTGCAGCCGCGACAGGTGCGGCGGGGTGGATAGGGCCCACAAGTCTAGCAGGCCGGCCTTGACCACCGCCGGCCAAGGCCGGCGCCCGGACGGGGGCCGGACAGGATTTGATCCGGATCAAAGCGTTAGCGCGGCGTGAGGCCGAGACTGGCCACATCCACCCAGCAACGAGATCACCCCCATGCGCAAGACCTCCCCCCTGATCGTGGCCAGCCTGGCCGCCGCCCTGTCGCTGGCCGCTGCCCCGGCCATGGCCCAGTCCAAGGGTGACTGGACCATTTCCGCCGGCGTGCACCAGGTCGCCCCGAAGTCGAACAACGGCTGGCTGGCCGGCGGCACCCTGAAGGTCGACGTCGACAACGACGTCAAGCCGACCATCACCGGTGAGTATTTCATCGCCGACAATCTGGGCATCGAAGTACTGGCGGCGCTGCCGTTCAAGCACGACATCAACATCAACGGCCTGGGCCGCGTGGGCAGCACCAAGCAGCTGCCGCCGGTGGTCACCCTGCAGTACCACTTCAACAGCAAGGGCAAGGTGTCGCCGTTCGTCGGCGCCGGCCTGAACTACACCACCTTCTTCAGCGAGGACACCACCGGTGCGCTGGCAGGCAGCAAGTTGAAGCTGCAGGATTCGTGGGGCCTGGCCGCGCATGCGGGCATCGACTTCGCGATTGGCGAGAAGGGCGCCCTGCGCGTGGACATGCGCTGGATCGACATCGACAGCAAGGTGAAGCTGGACGGCGAGAAGATCGGCACGGTCAACATCGATCCGCTGGTCTACGGCGCGTCGTACGTCTTCAAGTTCTAAGGGGTTGTTTGGCGGGGGCTTCGCCCCCGCTCCCCCGCTACAGGCAAAACCCTCGCAGCATGTTGCCCCGGTATGTGTGTGCCGGGGCTTTTTTGTTGCAGAGCGTGGAGCTGCGTTTGGGCGGGGCAGGTGAATTGTTCAGGACACGCCGTAAATACGTCCCTGTAGGCTCGATCGCCGCATCCATGCGGCGAACGGTCCTGAGCAATTCACCTGCCCCGCCTCTCTCATTTCCGCGCGCGCGCAAGCGCAAGCAGAAGCCGGCAACCGCATTGCACAGTTGCCATTGGCTGGACGCGATTGCAGGCCGCAGGATGTGATCCTGCATTTGACTCTGATTCTGTTTTTGACGTTTGCATCCGCCAACGCGGCCATGTTGGAGGTGTGCGGCCGGGGCAGGCAGAGCGGGACCGTTGGCGCCATGGATGGCGCCATCGAGCCCCCATGGATGGGTTTACGGCGTGTCCCGCACTGCCTGCCCCGGCCGCACACGCCCCGACGACAATGAACGCGCCGCTTTCCATCAACCACCCATCTCCCCCGCTGGCTAGAATGAGCGGATGAAAGCACTGCACTCCCTGTTCCTCGCCGCCGCCCTCGCGCCGGCCCTGCTGACCCTGTCCGCACCCGCCCATGCCTGGGGCGCGCAAGGCCACCGCCTGGTCGCCGAAGTGGCCGACAGCCGCCTCAACCCTACCGCGCGCGCCGAAGTCGACCGCCTGCTGGCCACCGAACCCGGCGCTACCCTGGCCAGCATCGCGCCCTGGGCCGACCAGCTGCGCGCCAAGGACCCCGGCCTGGGCCGTCGCTCGGCCGGCTGGCACTACGTCAACATCGCCGAAGATGGCTGCCATTACGAGGCGCCGAAGCACTGCAAGAGCGGCAACTGCATCGTCGAAGCGCTGAAGGCGCAAAGCGCGATCCTCGGCGACCGCAGCCTGACCGATGGCGAGCGCCTGCAGGCGCTGAAGTTCGTCGTGCACCTGGTCGGCGACATCCATCAGCCGATGCACGCCGGCTACGGCCATGACAAGGGCGGCAACGATTTCCAGCTGCAGTTCGGCAACCGCGGCACCAACCTGCACTCGCTGTGGGACAGCGGCATGCTCAATACCCGCAAGGTCGACGATGCCGGTTACCTGCCGGTGCTGCGCGCGCTGCCGGCGCCGAAGCTGGCACGCCAGTCCAACCCGCAGCGTGATCCGGTCAGCTGGGCTGAAGCCAGCTGCCGCATTTCCGTGCAACCTGGCGTTTACCCTGCCTCGCGTAAGATCGGCGACGACTACACCACGCGCTATCGGCCTGTGGCCGAAGCGCAGCTGCGACTGGCCGGCGAAAACCTGGCGCAGTTGCTGAACCGCGTGCTCGCCACACGCTGAGGAGTATCCGATGTCGGTCCAGGTGCAATCGTTCTTCCACCGTGACAGCAATACCTTCAGCTACCTGGTCAGCGACCCGGCCAGCAGGGAGGCCGCGCTGATCGACCCGGTACTGGATTACGACCCGGACACCGACGCCAGCAGCGAATCGCCGGTGCGCGCGATGCTCGATGCCATCGCGCAGCAGCAGCTGCACGTGCGCTGGCTGCTGGAAACCCACGCCCACGCCGACCACGTGTCGGCGGGGCGGCGGCTCAAGCAGCGGTTCCCGCAGGCGACGTTGGCCATCGGCGAAGGCATCCGCGCGGTGCAGGCCACGTTCGCACCGCGCTATGGTCTGCAGCTACCCGAGGAAGATGCGGTCTTCGATCACCTGTTCGCCGATGGCGAGACCTTTGCACTGGGTGAGTTGCAGGGGCGCATCATCGCCGTGCCCGGCCACACCAGCGACAGCATCGCTTATCTGATCGACGATGCTGTCTTCACCGGCGATTCGCTGTTCATGCCCGATGGCGGCACCGCGCGCTGCGACTTCCCCGGCGGCGACGCCGCGCAGCTGTACCGCTCGATCCAGCGCCTGCTTGCCCTGCCCGATGCCACCCGCGTGTTCGTCTGCCACGACTACGGCCCGGGCGGCCGCGATTTCGCCAACGAAACCACCATCGGTGAACAGCGCGCGCACAACATCCACGTGCATGACGGCGTGGCCGAAGCCGAGTTCGTCAGCGTGCGTCAGGCGCGTGATGCGACGCTGGCAGAGCCACAGCTGATGCAGCCGGCGGTGAAGGCCAACATCCAGGGCGGGGCGTGAGGGCTGCATAGCCGCCTCATCGCTCCGGCAATGACGCGGCGTCATTTGCCCTGCGTGCGCACCACATGCTGGCCCTTCACGATCTCGAAGGTGAAGGCATACAGCAGGCTCACCGGCACTGGCTCAACGCGCTCGGCGCCCTCGCAGTCGCCACGGTCGCTCGGCACCTTGCCGGGTGCGAAGTGGCAGACGGCGGCGGGAGAATACTTCCACATCGCCACCGCCTCCTGCGCCGCCTGCAGCAGAGGCGCATTCTCGCTTGCCGCGCCTGCAGCGCATTCGCTGCGGTCGACCAGCGCCAGGCTTCGCTCGACAGCCCCTTCGGCATCGATCACCACCTGCAGGCAGATCGTGGTTGGCGCCAGCTCGGTGCGCGGGTCACGGTGACCGATCTGCGGATCCGGCGCTGCATACAGCTGCGGCATCCGATAGCCTTCGGTTGCTCCCAGCGTGTACGCCTGCACCTGGCTGCTGCCACCTTTCCCTTCCGCATGCAGGCGTTGATGGCCGACGCTTTCATTGCGGGTATCGACGGTGGTCAGCCGTTCCCGGGTAGCGCAGCCTGCCAGCATCCCCGCTGCCAACAGCAGCGCGATGCGCATCACCTGGCGGTCTCCGTCACGTCGTCGCTGTCATCCATGGCGAAGGTGATCGGAATACGCACGGCACCCGCCACCGGCTTGCCATTCTTCAGCGCCGGGCGATAGGTCCAGCTTCGCGCTGCTGCAATCGATACCGCTTCGAATACGCCCGGATTGGTGGCGCTCACCACACGCACTTCGCTGACAGCACCGTGCGCATCCACGTCGACGCGAAGCACCACGACGCCTGCCTGGCTCTGCTCGAACGCGCTCTTCGGGTAGCTCGGCGGCGGCATCTTGTCGACCTGGATCTCCCGATCCATGACGGCCACCGCTGGGCCGACCGCCATTGCGCCACTCTGGCTGGCCCACGCCACTGCCCCCATTCCCAGGCACAACCCGACCACCAGCACCTGACCCGACACCCACGGCAATGCCTTCCGCTTGGACTGCTGCAACATGGCGATACGCTCCTTCAACACGGGTTGGCTGCGCCAATGGCAGACCGCCGGCGCAACCGGGTGGACCAGCTGCGCCTTCAGCAGCGTGCTGGCGTACAGGCCGCGCAGCGCGGGCTGCGGGGCAATGGTGCGGGCATCGCAGGCCAGTTCCTGGTCACGCAGGAAACGACGTGCGGCCCATGGCAGCAGCGGGTGGAACCAGAACATCGCGCGCATCAGCAGCAGCACGCCGTTGGCCCAGTGATCGCCGTTGCGACGATGGCTGCGCTCGTGCTGCAGGATCAGGCGCTGCTCCTGCGCGGTGAACTGCTGGTCGAAATCGGGGCCGACCACGATGCGTGGCCGCCACAGGCCCACCAGCGCCGGTAGCCCAGGATCGCCACTGGCCTGCCAGCTGCCATCGGCACGCGCCCGCAGGCCGCCCATGCCACGTTCGAAGCGACGCTGTGCGCGCAGGTCGCGCAGCAGGCAGAGGCCCGCGCCCAGTGTCCACACCAGCAACAGCACCCAGGGCCATTGCAGCGACGCTGTTGGCAGGCCTTCCACTGCTTCGGGCACGACCTTCAGCGGCAAGGTCGGCACATGCTGCAACAGCGCGACCTGCGGCAGGGGAAGCAACAGCGCCGCTAGCAGCAGCGGCAGCAGCCACCAGCTGCGATACACCAGTCCAGCGCCGCCCAGCCGCACCAGCAGCGGCCGCACCGTCGCCAGCAGGACCACGCCCAGCGCCAGCCACAGGCTGGCCCGCCACAGTCCGTCGAGCAGCTCATTCATGGTCCAGCTCCTGGATCAGCTTCTTCAGTTCGATAATGTCCTGTGCGCTGAGCTGGCCGCGCTCGCTGAAATGCGCCACCAGCGGCGCCACACGGCCTTCAAACACACGCCCGATGAAGTCCCGGCTCTGCGTCTCGACCCATGCCTGGCGCTGCAGCAGCGGCCGGTACAGATAGCGCCGGCCGTCGCGCTCGGCGGCGATGGCGCCCTTGGTCAGCAGGCGGTTGAGCAGGGTCTTGATGGTCGGCTCGGCCCAGTCGCGGTGGGCCAGAGCGGCCACGACCTCATCGGCGGTACGCGGTGCCTGCTGCCACAGCACCTCCATCACTACGGCCTCGGCTTCGCTGATCGGGGTCATGGTTTACATCCGTAATCGACAATTCGATTACGCGCGTAATCGAACCGACTGTCAACCCCTCGATCCGTACTTCATCGCGCCTGCGCCAGCATGGGGGGCCTCCACCGCAGGTACCGGCATGAAGCCTTTGCGCAAGCGTGATTTCCCGGTCGAGCAGGCCCGGCGCTTTCTCGAGCCCGGCCCCATCGTGCTGGTCAGCACCGCCTGGCGTGGCCAGCGCAACCTGATGACGATGGGCTGGCACATGGTGATGGGCTTCTCGCCCTCGCTGGTCGCCACCTACCTGTGGAACGAGAACCACAGCTTCGGCCTGGCCCGTGGCAGCGGCGAGTGCGTGATCAACGTGCCCGGGGTCGAACTGCTGGACACCGTGGTTGACATCGGCAACTGCAGCGGCCGCGACGTCAACAAGTTCGAACGGTTCGGCCTGGATGCGGTGCCGGCGCGGGACGTGGGGGCACCCTTGGTGGGCCAATGCCATTCCAGTTTCGAGTGCCGCCTGCATGACGACAGCCAGGTCGAATCGAGCAATCTCTTCATCTGGGAAATCGTGCGCGCGCACGTTGCGCCGCGCCCCAAGCTGCCGCGCACGGTGCATTACCGCGGCGATGGCCGGTTCATGGTGTCCGGCGCCGAAGTCTCGCGTCGACGGCGGTTCAAGCCCGACATGCTGTAATGCCAGCACTCCCCCCAGCAGGACCGCCCCGGATGACCGAACACCTCACCGACCTCGACGCCGCCGTTGACTGGCTGTTCGCGCGCGTGGATGGGCCGCTGCGGATCGGTGCGCCGCTGGCGCTGGGCAAACCCCACCGCCTGCTCAACGCCCTGTATGCGCGTGTGGAACAGGACCCGTCACGGCCGCTGCAGCTGTATACCGCGCTGTCGTTGAACCCGCCGCGGGCGAAGGGAGACGGCCTGGAAGCGCGCTTCATGGCGCCGTTCGCGGCGCGCCATTTCGGTGAAGACTTCCCGCGCCTGGCCTATGCCGATGCAATCGCGCGTGACGCATTGCCAGCGCATGTGCAGGTGGAAGAGTTCTACATGCAGTCCGGCGCCCTGCTCGGTTCGCGACAGGCACAGTCCAGCTACACCAGCCTCAACTACACCCATGCTGCCGACGCCGTGGCCCAGCGCGCGCCGCAGGTGATCGTGCAGAAAGTAGCGATGCGCCCGGACGACCGGCGCCTGTCGCTGTCCTGCAACAACGACATCACCCAGGACACGCTGGACGCGATGACCGCGCGCGGCCTGCCGCGCCCGCTGCTGGTCGCCGAGATCGATCCGCAGCTGCCGTATCTGGGCGGCACGGCCACGGTCGACGTGTCCTTCTTCGATCTGGTCATCACCCCGCCGCCGCCGTATCCGGCGTTGTTCGGGCTGCCGCGGCAACCGGTGGCCGACGCCGACTACGCCATCGGCCTGTATGCCAGCACCCTGGTGCGCGACGGCGGAACATTGCAGATCGGCATCGGCACCTTGGCCGATGCACTCAGCCATGCACTGGTACTGCGCCACACCGACAACGCGCGCTACCGGCGCGTGCTGGATGCGCTGGACCCGCAACTGGCCAGCCATCCGCTGGTACAGGAGATCGGCGGACTGGATCCGTTCGAGATCGGCCTGTACGGCTGCAGCGAAATGCTCAACGAGGGCTTCCGCCGGCTGGTGCAGACCGGCGTGATCAAGCGCAAGGTGCATGATGATCTGGCGCTGATGCAGCGCATCGAGAACGGCAGCACGCTGTCCATCGACCACGCCACGCTGGAGGCGGAGGGCGAATACCTGCACGGCGCGTTCTACCTGGGCTCATCCGAATTCTACGAATGGCTGCGCACCCTGCCCGAGGACGAATGCCGGGCGATCGGCATGCGCCGCATCAGCGAGATCAACCAGTTGTACGGAGGCAACGAAACACTGGAACGCCTGCAGCGCCGGCACGCGCGCTTCTTCAATTCCTGCATGATGGCCACCGCACTGGGCGCAGCGGTGTCCGATGCACTGGAAGACGGCCGTGTGGTCTCCGGTGTGGGCGGCCAGTACAACTTCGTAGCGATGGCGCATGCGCTGCCGGAAGCGCGCAGTGTGTTGATGTTCCGCGCCGCCCGTGATGATCGCGGCCAGCGCGAATCCAATGTGCGCTGGAATTATGGGCACACGACCATTCCGCGCCACCTGCGTGACATCTATCTCAACGAGTACGGCATCGCCGATGTGCGCGGCCTTACCGATGACGACTGCGTACACGCGATGGTGGCGATCACCGAAGCGCCGTTCCAGGGCGCACTGCTGCAGCAGGCCTTCGCGGCGCGCAAGCTGGCAGCAACGGCACAACCCGATGCGCAGCGGCAGCAGCGCAACACACCACAGGCACTGGCGGCGGCACTGGCGCCGTTCCGCAACGATGGCACCCTGCCCGATTATCCGTTGGGCAGCGACTTCACCGAGATCGAACAGGTGCTGGTGAAGGCACTGGGCTGGCTGAAGGCCAACACGCAGACGCGCGGCAGCAAGCTGCGCACCGTGTGGGACGCGCTGTGGCAGCCTGCAGGTGATGGCGACGCGGTGTACCTGCAGCGGATGGAACTGCAGTCGCCCAAGGACTTCGGCGAACGACTCAATGCAC
Source organism: Stenotrophomonas sp. LMG 10879 (assembly GCF_002750935.1). Classification (NCBI taxonomy): domain Bacteria; kingdom Pseudomonadati; phylum Pseudomonadota; class Gammaproteobacteria; order Lysobacterales; family Lysobacteraceae; genus Stenotrophomonas; species Stenotrophomonas sp. LMG 10879. The sequence goes on along the minus strand of NZ_PEJT01000010.1, from coordinate 63,118 downwards.
GGTTGTTGAGGCTGGCCCTGGCGCGCACCGCGTAATCGCGCGGATGGTAGCGCCGGGCCATGCCCGGCGGATAACGATCAGTGCCAACCAGGGTTGGCACCTACCGCAGTGGCGCGGCACGCTATCCTGTGCGGATGAACAACGATTCCCGTTTCCTGCATGACCTGCAACGCCGCCACGCCGATGGCGAGCACCTGCGCTATCTCTGCTTCTGGGGCCACCAGCCGCCGCGCACGGGCGTGGCGGCGTCGTGTTTCAGCCAGTGGTACGACGCAGGTTTCAACATCGACGGCGTGCACTACCCCACCGCCGAGCACTTCATGATGGCCGGCAAAGCGCGACTGTTTGGTGCCACCGACATCCTCGAACAGGTTCTCGCCAGCCGCACGCCTGACAAGGTGAAAGCGCTGGGCCGGAAGATCGAGGGCTTCGACGAGGCGCTCTGGGCGCAGGCGCGCTACGCCCTGGTGGTCGAAGGCAATCGGGCCAAGTTCTCGCAGAATGCGGCGCTGGGCGATTTCCTGCGCGCCACGGAAGATCAGGTCCTGGTGGAAGCCAGTCCGGTGGATGTTGTCTGGGGAATCGGCCTGGCCAAGGATCACGCCGACGCGCACAACCCGGCGCAGTGGCGCGGATTGAATCTATTGGGGTTTGCGCTGATGGACGTGCGGGACGCGATGTAACGCCTATCCACGCATGGCGTGGATCTACTGACGCGCGGGCGATTCGTTTCGCTCCGCAAACGAGAAAGGCCGGCTTGCGCCGGCCTCCCCGTATTCCATGCAGCGCGGCTTACAGCGCCTTGGCCGCTTCCACAACGTGCGCGGTGGTGATGCCGAAGTGCTGGTACAGCTTGTCGGCCGGGGCCGACGCACCGAAGGTGTCGATACCGATCACTGCGCCGTCCAGGCCGACGAACTGGCGCCAGAAGCCGGTGATGCCGGCTTCGATCGCCACGCGCTTGCGCACGGCGTTCGGCAGCACCGATTCGCGGTAGGCCGCATCCTGGCGCAGGAACACATCGGTGGACGGCATCGAGACCACGCGGGTCTTCAGGCCGGCCGCGTCCAGCTGCGCCTTCGCCTCGGTCGCCAGCGAGACTTCCGAACCGGTCGCGATCAGGATCACGTCCGGGGTACCGGCAGCATCGGCCAGCACGTAGCCACCGCGCTCGATCTGTGCGATCTGCTCGGCGTCGCGCGGCTGGTGCGGCAGGTTCTGGCGGCTGAACACCAGGCAGCTCGGGCCGTCCTGGCGGGTGATCGCAGCCTTCCAGCTCACGGCCGACTCGACCGCATCGCACGGGCGCCACACGTCGTTGTTCGGGATGTAGCGCAGCGAGGCCAGGTGCTCCACCGGCTGGTGGGTCGGGCCGTCTTCGCCCAGGCCGATCGAGTCGTGGGTGTAGACGTGGATGGCGTGGGCCGGGATCAGCGCGCTCATGCGCACGGCGTTGCGAGCGTAATCGCTGAACACCAGGAAGGTGGCGTCGAACGGAATGAAACCACCGTGCAGGGCCAGGCCGTTGGCGATCGCGGTCATGCCGAACTCGCGCACACCGTAGTACACGTAGTTGGCATTGGCATCGTCGGTGGCGACGGATTTGCTGCCCTTCCACAGGGTCAGGTTCGAGTGTGCCAGGTCAGCCGAACCGCCCACGATTTCCGGCAGCAGCGGCGCGAACGCCTCGATGGCCAGCTGCGACGCCTTGCGCGAGGCAATGGTCTGGCCTTCGGCGGCAACCTGGGCGATGTAGGCGTCGGCCTTGGCAACGAAGTCGGCCGGCAGATCGCCATGCGAGCGACGGGTCAGTTCAGCGGCTTCGGCCGGGTACTGCGCAGCGTACTTGTCGAACTGCTGCTCCCACTCGGCCTGGCGCAGGGTGCCGGTACCGCCGGCACGCCAGCCGGCGTAGATCTCTTCCGGAATCTCGAACGGGCCGTAGTTCCAGTCCAGCGCCTTGCGGGTGGCTTCCAGTTCGTCCTTGCCCAGCGGTGCGCCGTGGCTGGATTCCTTGCCGGCCTTGTTCGGCGAACCAAACCCAATCGTGGTGCGGCAGCAGATCAGGGTCGGCTTGCCGTCCTGCGACAGGGCCGCTTCGATACCGGCCTTGATGCTCTCCGGATCGTGGCCATCGACGCCGCGGATCACGTTCCAGCCATAGGCCTCGAACCGCTCCGGGGTGTTGTCGGTGAACCAGCCTTCGGTGTTGCCGTCGATGGAGATGTGGTTGTCATCCCAGAAGCAGACGAGCTTGTGCAGGCCCCAGGTGCCGGCCAGCGAGGCGGCTTCGTGGGAAATGCCTTCCATCAGGCAGCCGTCACCCATGAACACCCAGGTACGGTGGTCGACGATTTCCAGCTCCGGGCGGTTGAAGCGCTGTGCCAGCAGCTTCTCGGCCAAGGCAAAACCGACGGCATTGGCGAAACCCTGGCCCAGCGGACCGGTGGTGGTCTCCACGCCCGGGGTCTCATGACGCTCCGGATGGCCAGCAGTGTGGCTGCCCAGCTGGCGGAAGGCCTTCAGCTGCTCGATCGGCAGGTCATAGCCGCTCAGGTGCAGCAGCGCGTACTGCAGCATCGAGCCGTGGCCGTTGGACAGCACGAAGCGGTCGCGGTTGAACCACTGCGGGTTGTTCGGGTTGTGACGGTGGTAGTCGTTCCAGAGGACTTCGGCGATGTCGGCCATGCCCATGGGCATGCCGGGGTGGCCGGACTTTGCGGTTTCAACCGCATCGGCGGCAAGGAAGCGGATGGCGTTGGCCAACTGGCGACGGGTAGGCTGCGTCATGGTTCTGTCGGAATCGGGAGGCGGCCGCGGAACTGCGGGCGGCCTATTGTCCCACAGACGCCGGGTGGGGGCAGGCCAACAAGGGCGGTCGTGCCGGCCGCTGGCCAGCAACGTCTTGATTTCCGCTGGATTCCGCATATGAAAAGGGGTCGGAGCCCTTTCCTGCGGAAAGGGATCCGACCCCGATCAGGTATTGCCTGGGTCAGTTGTCCAGACGGGCCGCGGCGGCAGCGGCCTCGGCCGGAGTGTCCGGCGCTTCCCCCTTGGCCACCAGGGTGGTCAGGGCCAGGTCGCCGGTCACGTTCAGCGCGGTGCGGCACATGTCCAGGAAGTGGTTCACGCCCAGGATCAGGCCGATGCCCAGCGGATTGACGCCGACCATCGCACAGATCATCGCCACCACCGGCAGCGAGCCGGACGGCACACCGGCCGTACCGATACCACCAAGGATGCAGACCGCCATCACCATGACCTGCTGGCCGATGCTCAGGTCGACACCGAAGAACTGGGCCAGGAAGATCACCGTCACGCCCTCGAACAGCGCGGTGCCGTTCTGGTTGGCGGTGGCGCCCACGGTCAGCACGAAGCGCGACACGCGCTGCGGCAGGCCCATCTGGTCGGCCACGCGCAGCGCGGTCGGCAGGGTTGCGTTGCTGGAGGCGGTGGAGAAGGCCATCACCGTGGCCTCCTGGGTCTGCCGGAAGAACGCCAGCGGCGAACGCCCCGACAGCCATACCGCGGTGCCGTAGGTCACCACCATGTGCAGGCCCAGTGCCAGCACCACCACGCCCACGTAGGCACCCAGGCGGATGATCAGGTCGAAGCCGAACAGCGCGGCCAGGTTGAACATGAAGCAGGCCACGGCATACGGCGCCAGGCGGATGACCAGGTTGATCAGGGTCATCGAGATTTCGAACACGCCTTCGATGGCGCGGCGCAGCGGGGCCACCTTGGCCTCGTCGGTCAGCACCATGCCGATACCGAACATCAGCGCGAAGAACATCAGCGACAGGATCGCGCCATTGTCCGAAGCGGCCTGCAGCACGTTGCTCGGCACGATCGACAGCAGCATGTCCATGCCCTTCGGCGTGCCATGGATGCCAGCCACGATTTCCTTGCTGCGCTCGGCGTTCTCCGACAGCATCAGCGCGGCCACCTGCGGGTCGACGCCGGCACCGGGCTTGAGCAGGTTGACCAGCACCAGGCCGATACCCACGGCGATGCCGGACAGCAGCACGGTGTAGGCCAACGTCTTCCAGCCGATGCGGCCAAGGGCGCGGATGTCGCCCATCTCCGACACGCCCATGATCAGCGCCGAGAAGATCAGCGGCACGATCAGCATGAAGATCAGGTTGAGGAACAGGCCCGAAGCCGGGGTGGTGACGTAGTCCATTACCCACTTGGCACCGGTCTGCAGGCCTTCGACGCTGCCGCCCAAGGCATGCACGATCAGTCCCAGGACCAGGCCGATCGCAAAGCCGATGCCCATCTTCCAATGCAGGGGCAACTTCTTCTTGTCGGCAGCAGCTGCTGTCATGCGCGGGATTCCTCGAAAAATGAATCTACTCTAACAAAGCGCGCAAGCCGCGCCGGTTCAGGGTTGCCGCGGCGGATACAGCGGCGGCAGCCCAGTGTCGACGGCGCCGCTGGCGGCCGACCAGTGCGGTCCGTCACGGAAGCTTTCGCGCAGGCGTGCCCGCAGCGCGCTGACCTCCCCCACCCCGCCCCAGCGCGCCTGCTGCAACGCCTGCAGGGTCTGCCGCTGGGCCGGATCGGCCAGCCGCTCGATCACCTGTTCCAGACGCTCCACGCCCGCCATCGAACACAGCAGCGCCTCCACCTGGTCGAAGCCCTCGCCATCGATGGCGCGGCGCAGCTCGGCCACGCTGGCACGCGACGACGGCGCAGGTGCAATGGCCCCGGGGCGGGGAGCCGTACGGGCATGGCCGACTGCATGGCGCCCACGTCGCCATCCCCATGCCAGGGTCAACAGCCACAGCACGGCCAGAGCTGCCGCGGCGGCCATCCACGGCCACGGCCGGGTGCCGGCTGCGGTCGGTACAAGAGAGGATGCAACCGAAGGGGCGGTGTCTTCCGGCAGCGCGGCATCGGTATCGATCGGTTGTGCCACGGGTGCGCCGGCGCGGCCCGCCGCCACGGCCAGCTGCAGATCCGGCAGGCTGGCCTGCTGGGCACTGCCGCTGTCCACGTTCCACCACGCCACGCGCGGCCCGGGCACGCGCAGCGGTCCCACCTGCCGCGGCACGATCGAATAGCGCCGGGTGATCTTCAGGCGTGGCGTGCTGCCATTGAAGGTCTCCTCGTACTGGGCCGGTTCGGCAAACACCTGTGCGGCATCGCCGAGGTCGGGCACGGGCAGATCGGTGAACTGGGCCCGGGTAGCGCCGTTGGCGATCGCTTCGACCATCACGGTGGCCGCTTCGCCCGTGCGCGCAGTGCTGGGTGCGGCGGTGTAGCGCAGCTGCAGGCTGTGCAGGGGCAACCATGGCTGCGCGGCCTGCGCCGGTTGCGCCTGCACCTGCAGCGTGCGTTCGGCACCGACAGCATTCATGCGGCCATCGCCACCGCTGCCGAAGAAGTCATCGAAGAAGCCACCTGCACTGCGGCCGGTGAAGCGCGCGCCAGGCAGACGCAACGCACCGCTGCGCTCGGGGATCAGCAGGAAGCGACGTTCGACTACGTTGTAGCGACGGCCGTTGACCTGGCGCACGTCGCTGCGGTCCTCGCCCACCCGCTGCAGCGACGCGCCACTGGGGGTGTCGAGCACCAGTTCGCCCGACGCCAGCTGCGAGGCGAAGTACAGCCTGACCACCACGCCCACGCTCTGCTGCACGTAGGGCGTCGGGTCATCCACCTCGGTTTCGATGAAGGCGGTGGCATTGCTCTGTGGGGTAGCCACCACGGCATCACTGACCTGCAGCACCAAGGGCACCGTGCGTGCACTGCCGACCTGCAACGAAGGCACCTGCAGCGTACCGGTGCGGCGCGGCGTCAGCGCAACCGTATAGAGGTTGCGCTGCTGGACGCCGCCGTTGCTCCATTGCACCTGGCGATTGCTGCTCTGCGCACTGAGCACGAAATCGGCATTCAACGGTGCATAGTCCGGTGCACCTTCGTCGGTCTCGATGTGCAGGGTGACCGCATCACCGGCGGCGATGCTGTCCTGTTCCAGCCAGGCGCGCGTCTGCGCCATGGCCACCATCGGCAGCCACAGCAGCAGCATCGCCAGCACAGGCAGAGGCCACCGGAATTGCCTGCTCGCCATGCCTGTCATCGCCCTTCCCTCTTTCTACGTTCGTTTTCCAACTGGAACTTGGCCCGCAGCAGTGCCCCCGGATCATCCGGTACGCGCCGCATCCAGGCCTCCACGGCCTGCTGCTCCTCGCGCTGTTGCGGCGTGCCGCCATCGCCGCGCACTGCCGTCTTGCCGGCGTCGCCAGCACGCGCCTGCTGCAGGGCCTGCTGCATGCGCTGACGCTGCTGGGCATCGGCCTGCGCCTGGGCCTGCGCGTCGGACGCCTGCGGCGGTGGCGGCTTCGCACCCTGCTGGCCGGAGCCTGCAGACGTCGGATTCTGCTGGCCTTGTTGGCCCTGCGGTTGCCGCTGGCCTTGTTGGCCTTGTTGCGGATTCTGCTGGCCCTGTTGCGGCTGATTCTGCTGACCTTGTTGGCCTTGCTGGCCCGGTTGATTCTGCTGCTGGCCCTGCTGCGGCTTCTGCTGCGGCTTCTGCTGCCCCTTGCCCTGCCCCTGGCTGTTGTTCGACGGCGGCTTGCGCTTGCGCGCAGCGTCGACCACGGCGCGGTTGGCGACGGCGTCGGCCATCTGCGGGTGGCGCGTCAGGGCCTTGTCGTAGGCGGCGATGGCGCCGTCGTAGTCACCCTGGCGGGCAAGCACGTTGCCGAGGTTGTACCAGCCGGCATCGCTGTCGATGCCTTCGAACTGCTTGCGGGCAGTAGCGAAATCACCTTGACGGTAGGCCTGCACGCCCGCGGCCAGGCGCGCGTGCTCACGCTGGTCGGCACGTTCCCACAACGTGCCCGCTGCCGGTGCAGGTGTCTGTGCAGCTGTCGGCGCTCGCGGCTGCGCCTGCAGCTGCCCGCTCAAGGGCAGAAGACCCACGGCCAGGACCGCTGCCAGTACCGCGCGACGACGGAATGCCAGCAGTGCCAGCAGCATCACCGGCGGCAACAACCAATAGCCTTCGTCCTGCCATTGCCGGGCCTGCCCCGGCCGCTGCAATGCGCCGCCATCGCTGGCATCCAGCACATCCAATGCCTGCAGATCGCGATCATCGCTGGCGATGCGCTGGTAACGCCCGCCGCCTGCGGTGGCGACGGCACGCAGGCTGGTTTCATCCAGCGCGGCCTGTGCGATCTGGCCTTGACCATCGCGGTAGGCGGCGCCGGACGGCGTGCCCAGACCCAGCACCGACACCTGCAGGCCGAGACCACGCGCCTGCGTTGCCGCAAGCACCGCTTCGCTGTCGGCCTGGTCGCTGACCAGGAGAATCTGGCCGCGCAGGGCACCGGTCTGGCGCAGCAACCGCACCGCCCAGTCGATGCCACGGTCGGCGCGCTGGCCATCACGCGGCATCACCTCCGGCGCCAGCGCGTCCAGGTACAGCGCCACGTTGGCCGCGTCGTCGGTCAACGGCGCCACGGTATAGGCGTCTTCGGCATAGACCACCAGGCCTACCTGCCCGCCTTGACGGGCGCGCAGCAACGCACCGATCTTCGCCCGCGCCTGCAGCAGGCGCGAGGGAGGAAGGTCGGTCGCGGTGATGCGGCTGGACAGATCCAGCACCACCACCAGCGGCGCGCTGGCCTGATAGACCGGCTGCGCCTGCTGCCGCCAGCTGGGTCCAGCCATCGCCAGTGCAGCCAGGGTCCAGCCCAGCAGCAACGCCCAGGGCAGGCGCGCGCGTCGCTTCCCCTCTCCAGCCAGCAAATGCGACAACAGATGGGCATCGACCGCCTGCCGCCAGGCATCGCTGCGCCGTTGCCGGTACACGGCCACCGCCACGATCAGCGGCAATGCCGCCAGCATCCACAACCAGTCCGGACGCAGGAAATGCAGCGCGCTCCAATCGAACGCGCTCCAGTCGGGCATTTTCAGCAAGGTGGCGCTCATCGGCGACGCTCCGGCCATACCCACGCCAACGCGCCCAGCAGCAACGCGACAGCCAACGGCCACGCATAGCGCTCGTTGCGCGGACGCAGTGTCGGCCCCTTCGCGGCGATCGGCTCCAGCCTGTCCAGTTCGGCATAGATGCCGGCCAGCTGGTCGGTGTCACGCGCACGGAAGAAGCGACCACCGGTCATCTCGGCGATCCTGCGCAGCGTTGCCTCGTCCACCGGGTCGCGGTCGGCGGCCACGGGAATACCGAAGAACCGCGCACTACCGTCGCTGCCAAAGGCCACGGTGTGCACGCGCACGCCTTCGGCACGTGCCAGCTCGGCCGCGCGCAGCGGTTCCAGCACACCGGCGTTGCTGACGCCGTCGGTCAGCAGGATCAGTACACGCTGCCCTTCGGGCTGACTGCGCAGGCGTTTGACCGCCAGCGCGATGGCATCACCAATGGCCGTCTCACGCCCGGCCAGGCCGACCACGCTGTCGCGCAGTTGATCGCGGACGCTGGACAGATCCGCGGTCAACGGCGTGAGTGTGTAGGCACGATCGCCGAACACCAGCAGGCCGACGCGATCGCCGGCACGACGATCGAGGAAATCAGCCAGCACCGCCTTGGCAGCCGTCAGACGCTCGACCGGCTGTGCGCCAAGCACCATGTCCGGCTCGCTCATGCTGCCGGATACATCCATCGCCAGCATCATCTGCCGGCCTTCCTGTGGCGGGGTGATCGCCTCACCCAGTTGCTGCGGTCGCGCCATCGCCACGCACAGCGCCAGCCAGCCCAACCAAAGCAAGCCGCTGCGCAACCAGGAAACCCCGACGCGGCCGCCGCCCGCCAGTGCTTCCAGTTCGGCAGCGGCGTAAGGCACGCGCAGCGCAGCGCCAGGATCGGCACGCCGTTTCCACGCGTACATCAGGATCGGCAACGGCAGTGCCAGCAGCGCCAGCGGCCACGCCAGCTGCAGATCCGGCCAGGGCCAGTAAGCTGACAGCGCGCTCATCGACGGCGCTCCTGCAGCAACGCCAGGTAGCGCGCCCGCGCCCACGCGCGCACATCGGCCACGGCGGCGGCATCCACATGGGGACGATAGGCCCCCTCGGCCAGCAGGTTGCGCTGCGCAGCCGGAAGGGTGTCGTTGGGATCGACATACTGCCACCACGCATCATCGCGCAGCGCTTCGCTGCCGGGGCGTGCCTGACGCGCCGCACGCCGCAGCAGGCTGGCGATGGCGGCCAGTTCCGACGGTTCGCCGGTCACAGCAGCGATCTCCTGATCGAACAGACGCAGCCACTGTTGCCGGCGGCGACGGCGACGCCAGGCCACCGCAGCAACGATCACCAGCACCAGCAGGATCAGGGCGATCAGCATCAGCCATCCGGGAGCCGGCGGCCACCACGAGGGCGAAGCCGGCAACTGCACATCACGCAGTGGCAGGGAGGCACTCATGCCGGCACCTCCGTCGCTGCCGGTGCCAGCCAGGCATCGCTGGCCGCATCGGTGGAAAGCACCTGCACATCGACGCGACGCGCGGCGAGCTGGCTGCGCAGCTGCTGCAGGGGTTCGACGAAATGCGCCTGCCAGTGCGCCTGTACATCGCTGCGGCGCAGGTCCAGGCCGATGCGCTGCTGTGCGGCGAGAAACTGCAAGGGGGCCGCCGGCGGCTGCAGCTCGAGCGGATCGACCAGCAGCAGCAGACTCAGGTCATGGTGCTGGGCCAGTGCGCTCCAGCGCGCTGGCGGAATGCGGATCGCCTGCAGCGGGCCGGCCAGCACCAGCATCCGCGCGCCGGGGCGCAGCACGCGCCCAGCATGGTCCAGCGCGCGCTCCAGGCCGAGGTCATCGGCCGGTGGCTGCGCGTACCAGCGCGTGAGTGCATCAAGTACACGCAGTACCCCACGGGCACCGCCGGCCGGTGCGATCGGTGCCTCACGATCACTGCCGCGCAATGCACCGATGCGGTCGCCGCGACGCTGCGCAGACCATGCCGCGATGGCGCCGGCACGCGCCGCCTGCACCGACTTGAAGCGAACGCGGGTGCCGAAATACAGCGCAGGCGACGTATCGGCAACGATCAGGGTGACCCGCTCGCGTTCTGCCTGGAACAGTTTGGTGTGCGTGCGACCGGTGCGCGCAGTGACGCGCCAGTCGATGTGGCGCGCGTCGTCGCCCGCCACGTACTCGCGTGATTCGGCATATTCCATGCCTCGTCCGCGCAGCGGCGACGGCGCCTGGCCTGCGCTGCCCGCGCGCCCTCGACGAGGCGGCGGCGGGCGCTGCGCCAGGCGGCGCAATGCCACCAGCTCGGCCAGCTGTGGGCGCAGACCATCGCCATCACTGGTGCTCGGAGCAGGTCCGTTGGGCGTGCCGGTCATGCGCGCACTCAGGGTGCCGGTACCCGGGCCAGCAGTTCCTGTACCAGGCGTTCGCCATCCCAACCTTCGGCGATGGCTTCATAGCTGGGCAGGACCCGATGGCGCAGCACATCGGCCGCCACGGCGCGCACGTCGTCAGGGGTGACGAAATCACGCCCTGCCAACCACGCCCGCGCCCGCGCGCACCGCTCCAGTGCGATGGAGCCACGGGGGCTGGCGCCCCACGCGATGCGGCGCCCCAGCGAGGCGTCGTAGCGCGAAGGGTCGCGCGAGGCCAGCACCAGTTCGATCAGGTAGCGCTCCAGCGCGGGGGCCATGTGCAGTTCCAGCACCTCGCGGCGCGCATCGAAGACATCCTGCATCGGCAGCTTTTCCGGCGCCACTGCGGTTTCACCAAGCGCACCTCGGGCACGCTCGCGGGCCAGCCGCAGGATTTCCGACTCGGCCGTCTGGTCCGGATAACCGATGCGTACGTGCATCAGGAAACGATCCAGCTGTGCTTCCGGCAGCGGGAAGGTGCCTTCCTGCTCGATCGGGTTCTGCGTGGCCATCACCAGGAACAAAGAGGGCAGCGCGTAGGTGTGACGGCCGACGGTCACCTGGCGTTCGCCCATCGCTTCCAGCAGCGCGGACTGCACTTTGGCGGGCGCGCGGTTGATTTCGTCGGCCAGCAGGATCGGGTGGAAGATCGGCCCCGGCACGAACTCGAAGCGCCCTTCCTGCGGGCGCCAGATCTCGGTACCGGTCAGGTCGGAAGGCAACAGATCCGGGGTGAACTGCACCCGCGCGAAGTCTGCTTCCAACCGTGCCGCCAAGGCGCGGATGGCCGTGGTCTTGGCCAGGCCCGGAGCGCCTTCCACCAGCAGGTGGCCATCGGCCAGCAAGGCGATCAGCAGGCGTTCGACCAACGCCGCCTGACCGACGATCTCGGCTGACAGTGCATCGCGCAGGTCGCTGAAGGCCGCATGCAGGCGCGAGGTGATGGGGGCAGGCGGCGGAGAAACGGATTCGGGCATCGGCGGAGGCAGGTTCATGGGGGCCTTTGACCGGCGCAGGATGGCTCGGGTTCCCCACATCATCGCAGGCCGTCCGGCTGCTGGCATCAAGAACGGCTGAACAGCCTCCACGCATGGCGTGGATCTACTGGAGGGACGTGGCGTGGATCTACTCGCCCATCCACGCATGGCGTGGATCTACTGGAGGGACGTGGCGTGGATCTACTCGCCCATCCACGCATGGCGTGGATCTACTTGAGGACGTGGCGTGGATCCATTGCGCCCATCCACGCATGGCGTGGATCTACCTGGGCAAACGACGCGGGGCCGCACATGGCGGCCCCGGTCGGATGCAGCAGGTGAAACGCCTCAGTTCTGGCGGGCCACGCGCAGGACCTTCGGGGTCACGAACACCAGCAGTTCGGCTTTGTCCTTGTTGCGGCCACGCTTCTTGAACAGGTTGCCGAGGAACGGCACATCGCCCAGGAACGGTACCTTGCTGACACTGTTGCGGTCGGTGAACTCGTAGACGCCACCGATCACCACGGTCTGGCCATCTTCCACCAGCACGGCGGTATTGACCTCGCGGCGGTTGATGGACGGCACCGTGCCGTAGCCCTGCAGCTGGATCAGCTGGTCGACCTCATCCTTCTTCACCGCCATGTTGAGGAACACGCGGTTGTCGTTGGTGATGGTCGGGGTGACCTTCAGTTCCAGAACCACTTCCTTGAACTGGACGTTCGGGGTGGCCACGCCACCGGCGCCGCCGCCACTGATGGTGACATAGCCGATTTCCTTGCCCTGCTTGATCAGCGCCTCGCGCTGATTGGTGGTCACCACCCGCGGATTGGAAATCACTTCACCACGCGATTCTTCCTGCATGGCGGACAATTCCACGTCAAGCAGATAGCCGGCATTGAGGATCGACAGCGCCAGCGAACCTGGATTACTGGCCGTTGCAACCGGCAGGTTCCAGTTCAGGCCGCGGGTGATGGCCGAACCGACCGAAACCGGCGGCGGACCCACGCGGCCACCGGCGATCCAGTCGCGCTCGGCCTTCGCGTTCGCGCTGGTTGCGTCCACCTGCGACTGGCGGGTCTTGGCGTTGGCATCGAGGTCACCGCTGAAGTACACGTTGTCACGGCTGCCGCTGATACCAAACTTGGCGCCCAGCTCGCGAGCGAACGTGTCGGTGGCGATGACGATGCGCGCTTCGATCAGTACCTGGTCGACCGGGCGGTCGATGACACTGATCAACTCGCGCATGCGCGCGATCTTCTTCGGAATGTCGCTGATCATCAGTGTGTTGGTGCGCTCGTCGGCGACGATGCGGCCGCGGCCCGACAGGAAGCCACTTTCTTCCTGCGAACTGCCGCCACCACCACCACCACCACCACCGCCGCCACCACCACCACCGCCACCGATGCCCTTGGCCTCGGTCAGTGCTTTGAAGATCTGCGTGGCGCTGTGGTAGTTGATCTGGACGTAGTCGGTCACCAGGTCTTCGCGGTTTTCGATGGCGATGCGCGCGTCTTCCTTCTCCTGCTCGAACTTGGCCAGCTCGGACTGCGGCGCAACCCACACCACGCTGCCGTCACGACGCTTGTCCAGGCCCTTGGCACGCAGCACGATATCCAGTGCCTGGTCCCACGGCACGTTGACCAGGCGCAGGGTCACATTGCCCTGTACCGAGTCGGAGGCCACCACGTTCAGATTCGACTCTTCGGCGATCAACTGCAGCACGGTGCGCACGGGCACGTCCTGGAAGTTGAAGGTCACCGGCTTGCCGGCATAGCCGCGCTGCGGCACGCCCTTGGCGGCCTGGGTCACGCTGCCGGCAGTGACTGCGCCAACGGCGGCCTGCGCCTGCCGCGGACTGATCTCCACCACATACTCGTTGCCACTCTGGTAGGCCAGCGACTCGACCGGACCGCCCGTGCTCAGCACCAGCTGGGTGCCGGCGCCGGACGGCTTGGCGTCGATGCGCTGCACCGGGGTGGCGAAGTCGGTGACGTTCATCGGCTTCTGCAGGTTGGCCGGCAGGCGCGCGTTGCCGACATCGACCACCACGCTGTTGCCCTGGCTGCGCAGGTCGGGCATGGCGCCCTGGCCGTCGAACTGCAGGATCAGGCGGCCCGCGCCGTCATCGCCACGCTTGAAATCGATGCGTGCGACCGACAGGCCTGCCGGTGCAGCGGCCGGCGTGGCCGCCAGCGCCGTGCCGGTCGGCTTTTCCGACGGTGCGGCGGCCAGCGCCGGAGCGCAGGCCAGCATCAACGCGACTCCCAGCGCGCTGATGCGGTTCAAGGTAGTGCGCCGGATGGGACGCAGCCCCTTGGCTTGGTGAAAGGTCATCGTGCTATCCCCAGTAAACGATCATTGATCTTCCAGCGCGAGCGTTGCTGGACGTTCCAGCCAGCCACCCGCGCCATCCGGCACCAGTTCGATCAGCTCCACGCGGTCTTCGAAGACCGCGGTGACCCGCCCGTCGCTCTGCCCCAGGTAACCGCCGGGACGCACCCGATAGGTCACCTTGTCCGGCCCCATCACCAGCGCCACGGTGCCGGCGCCTGTTCCGATGGTGCCGACCATGTCCAGCGCGTCCAGCGGGAAGCCTTCCATCGGCTCCTTGCGCCGGTTCGGGTCTGGCCGCAGCCCCCCATTCCCCTGCTGCGGATTGGTCCAGGCATCGGTGAACGGATCGCGCATGCCCTGCGCGGAATACTCGAAGGTCTCGAACTGCTGCATCACCGGTAGCGGCTCCAGCGGCTGCGCCGGTCGCGCACGCTCGCTTTCGACCCACTTTTCCAGGTTGGGTGCATCACCCGGCGTGCTGGTCACGCCGCGGCCACAGGCGGCCAGCAGCAGCACCGTCAACGCCATGCCACCACGTGCAATGAAGGAACGGATCACTTCTTCGCCTCCTTGCCCGCTTCAGCCTTCTGCTGTTCCTCGACCTCGGCCTCATCCAGGTAACGGTAGGTCTTGACCGTACCGGACAGTTCCAAAGCACCGGCCCGGATGTTGCCGCCGGTCTTGTCCTTCGGCTTGAGGTTGATGTCGTGCATGGTCAGGATCACCACCCGCGGCAACGAGGCCACGCCGCTGACGAAGGCACCGAACTGGTGGTAACTACCCACCATCCGCAGCTTGATCGGCTTCTCGGCGTAGAACTCCTTAATCTGCTCCTGCTCAGGCTCGAACAGCTCGTTGGCCAGGCCGCTGGACAGCGCGGTCTGCGAGATGTCGATGATCAGGTCCGGCATCTCGGTCTTGCTGGGCAGCTGCCGCAGCATCTGCTGCAGGACCTGCTCCATCTGTGCCAGCTGCTGCTTCAACGGTTCCAGGTTGACTGCGCGTTCCTGTTCCTTGGTGAACTCGGCACGCAGCTCGGTTTCCCGCGATTCCAGTCCAGCCAGTTCTTCGCGCTTGCCGCTGATCAGCAGCATCCACAGCACGAACATGATCACCAGGGCGATCAGCGAGCAGAACACGATCTTCGCGTTCCTCGGCCAGTTGCCGATGTCGTTGAAATCGAGGTTCTTGATGTCGACTTTCTTGCTCATGCGCGATCCCCCTGCAGCGGGGCGTGGAAGGCCTGCGGTGGCTGCGCCAGGCGGCTGCCCTCAGGCTTGGTGGCCGGTGCGGCCGGTGCAGGCTTGGCGGGCGCAGGCGTTGCCGCCGGTGCCGGGGCCTGTGCCGGAGCCATTGCAGGCGTGGCCGCCGGTGCCGTAGCCGTCCCCGGCTGTGGTGCGGCAGCGGCAGGCGCCGCGGCGTCGGGCCCGGCACTGAGCGGTGCGACCGTCGGTGCCGCTGGTGCGGTGCTGGCCACGCTGCCATCAGGGTTCAGGCCCGGCGTGGTCGCCGCTTCCTCGCTCTGCGCGGGCAGCTTGACCTTGACCTTGAACACGTACGGCAATGCCTTGATGTCGGCTACCGGACCGGTCGCGCGCCCGTCCTTGTCCTTGTCCGGCTCACGCGCCTCGATGATCGCCAGCTCCGGATTGGTCATCCAGCCGGAGACTTCGAGGTTGCGCATGTAGGCCGAGACCCGGGCGTTGGACTGGGTGCGGCCCTCCAGGGTCAGCACGTCGCCTTCCTGCTGCAGGGCGGTCAGCACCACGCCATCGGGAATGGTGCGGACCAGCGCATCGAACAGGTGGACCATCTGCGAGCGCTTCGCCTGCAGCTGCTCGATCACCGCCTTGCGGGCCAGCAATCGGTTCTTCTGCTCATCGAGGCGATCGATTTCCTTGTTCTGCTCCTTGACCTTGTCGATCTCGGTCTGCAGGTAAGCGTTGCGATCGTTCTGCCCGCTGACCTGCATGTCGTAGTAGAACCAGATCAACAGCGACAGCAGCAGGCCACCCAGCGCGGCCATGCCCAGCATGACGCCGAACTCGCGCTGGCGTTGCTTGCGCCGTTCGGCGCGCCAGGGCAATAGATTGATGCGTGCCATCAGTCAAAGCTCCTCAGCGCCAGACCGGTCGCGATCATCAGCGCGGGGGCGTCCTGGGCCAGCGCGTGCGCCTGCACCTTCGGCCCCAGGGTCATCTGTGCCAGCGGGTTGGCGACCACGGTCGGCACGCCCAGCTGTTCCTCGACCATCTCCGGCAGGCCTGCAAGGGCGGCACAGCCGCCAGCCAGCACGATGTGATCGACCCGGTTGAATTCGCTGCCGGCGTAGAAGAACTGCAGCAGACGGCTGATCTGCTGCACCGTGGCTTCCTTGAACGGCTCCAGCACTTCCATCTCGTAGCTTTCCGGCAGCCCGCCCTGGCGCTTGGCCAGACCGGCTTCCTCGTAGCTCAGGCCATAGCGGCGCATGATCTCGTCGGTCAGCTGCTTGCCACCGAACACCTGTTCGCGGCTGTACAGGCTGCGGCCACCACGCAGTACGTTGAGGGTGGTCATGGTGGCGCCGATATCGACCAGCGCAACCACGCCCTCGGCCGAAACCGGCAGCTCGCTGGCCACCAGGGCGAAGGCGTTCTCGACCGCGAAGGCCTCCACGTCCATCACCTTGGCCTGCAGGCCACCCAGTTCCAGTGCGGACTGGCGCAGTTCCACATTTTCCGAACGCGAGGCAGCCAGCAGCACCTGGACCATTTCCGGGTTGTTCGGGATCGCCCCGATCACCTCGAAGTCCAGGTTCACTTCCTCGATCGGATACGGAATGTAGTTGACCGCTTCCAGCTCGATCTGGGCTTCCATGTCGTTCTCGTCCAGGTCGGCCGGCATCGGGATCACCTTGGTGATCACCGCCGAACCGGCCACGGCCGCAGCGGCCAGCTTGGCCTTGCTGCCGGAACGGTTCATCGCCCGGCGGATGGCCTCTCCCACGGCCTCCACTTCGACGATGTTCTTCTCCACCACCGCGTTCGGCGGCAGCGGTTCCACGGCATAATGTTCCACACGGAAACGATTGCCGCTACGGGAAAGCTGCAACAGCTTTACCGCAGTCGAACTGATGTCGACGCCAATGAGTGGCGACTGACTTTTTGGGATGAGCCCCACGGTTTCTCCCCTGCCGACGGGCACTTGGACGCAAGAGCTGCGTCCGCGCATTAATAACGTATTCTTAGCAAATGGCAACCGCCCTGCTGTGACATCCCTCACAGGATGAACACGCAGCCCCTGGCGTCCCCTTGCACTCCCCAGTGCCGGCCCCAGCCGCCACCTTGCGTAATCTATACTCTGCGACCACGAAATTCGCAATCGGAATCTGACACCGATGACCCGTCTCCGCCGCTGGCTGCGCTGGATCTTTCTTGTTGTCCTGGTCCTGGCGCTGGTCGGAGCGGCCGCCGTTGGCGGCCTGTACTACGCCGTTTCTTCCAAGCTTCCCGACGTGCAGACCCTGCGCGACGTGGAAATGCAGGAGCCGATGTACGTCTACGCTGCCGATGGCAAGCTGATGGCGGTGTTCGGTGAGACCCGGCGTACCCCCATCACCATGAAGGACGTACCGGAGAAGCTGAAGCAGGCGTTCCTGGCGACCGAGGATGCCCGCTTCTACGAGCACGGCGGCGTGGACTACAAGGGCATCGGTCGCGCGGTGTGGCTGCTGGCCACCACCAACGACAAGCGCGTGCCCGGTGGCTCCACCATCACCCAGCAGGTGGCCCGCCAGTTCTTCCTCAGCTCCGAGTACAGCTATACCCGCAAGCTGGCCGAGATCCTGCTGGCGCGCAAGATCGAGTCCGAGCTGAGCAAGGACGAGATCTTCGAGCTGTACCTGAACAAGAGTTTCTTCGGCAACCGCGCCTACGGCGTGGCCGCTGCTGCCGAGTTCTACTACGGCAAGAAGCTGGGCGAGCTGGACCTGGACGAGATGGCCTCGCTGGCCGGCATCCCCAAGTTCCCGTCCTCGGGCAACCCGATCTCCAACCCGGAGCGCGCCCGTCAGCGCCGTGACAACTATGTGCTGCAGCGCATGGCCGACCTGAAGTTCGTCAGCCAGGCCGAGGCCGACGCGGCCAAGGGCGTGCCGATGCACGCCACCGCGCACGAGCCGCCGGTGCAGGTCGATGCCCCGTACGTGGCCGAGCTGGTACGCCAGGAAATGATCGCCCGCTTCGGCGGCGACGTGGTCAACAAGGGTTACCACGTCACCACCACGATCGATTCGACCCTGCAGACCGCGGCCAACCTGTCGGTGCGCGACGGCCTGCTGCTGTACGACCATCGCCACGGCTGGCACGGCGTGGAGAAGCAGGTACAGCTGGGTGCCGGCGATGACGCCGCTGCACTGGCCGAGCACCTGCGCGGCATGTTCGGCCAGTCCGGCCTGCTGCCGGCGATCGTCGCCAGCACCGGCGCCGACGGCAGTGCCACCGTAGTGCTGGCCAACCGCAGCGAGATCGTGCTGCCGGCTGGTGCCGCCAAGTGGGCCAACAAGAGCCCGGCCAAGCTGTTACAGCGCGGCGACATCGTGCGCGTGCGCGCCGGTGCCAAGGAAGGCGAGTGGCTGCTCGACCAGCTGCCGCGCGGCCAGTCCGCGCTGGTCTCGCTGGACGCCCACAGCGGCGCACTGAAGGCGCTGGTCGGTGGCTTCAGCTTCTCCGGCAACAAGTTCAACCGTGCCACCCAGGCCCGTCGCCAGCCGGGTTCGAGCTTCAAGCCGTTCGTCTATGCGGCCGCCTTCGACAAGGGTTACAACCCGGCCTCGATCGTGCTCGACGCCCCGGTCGTGTTCCGCGACCGCCGCGGCAAGACCTGGGCGCCGCAGAACGACGGTGGTGGCTTCCGTGGCCCGATGCGCCTGCGTGAAGCGCTGGTGCAGTCGCGCAACCTGGTCTCGGTGCGCCTGCTTGATGGCATGGGCGTGGACTACGCGCGCAAGTACATCAGCCAGTTCGGCTTTGCCGAATCCGAGCTGCCGCCGAACCTGTCGATGTCGCTGGGTACCGCCTCGCTGACCCCGCTGTCGGTGGCCCGCGGCTATGCCGTGTTCGCCAACGGCGGCTCGCGCGTGGACACCTGGCTGATCGACCAGGTCAACGACCGCGATGGCAACCTGGTGTTCAAGGAAAACCCGGCGATGGCCTGCCGCGACTGCGCCGGCAGCAGCGACCAGCCGGTGAACCAGGTGGTGGACGGCTTCAACTTCGGCGCCCCGGCCCCCAAGGTCGACGCCACCGCCGCCGCCAAGGCGGAAGCCAAGACCGAAACGCCGGCCGCACCGGCCAATCCGGACGCGCGTACCGCACCGCGTGCGATCGACGCCCGTACTGCCTACCAGCTGGTGTCGATGATGCGCGACGTGGTCCAGCGCGGTACCGGCGCGCAGGCCAAGGTGCTCGGCCGCGAGGACGTGGGCGGCAAGACCGGCTCCACCAATGACCACCGCGACGCCTGGTTCTCCGGCTTCGGTGGCCCGTATGTGACCACCGTGTGGGTGGGCCGCGACGACTTCCGTTCGCTGGGCTACCGCGAATACGGTGGCAAGGCGGCCCTGCCGATCTGGATCGACTACATGCGCACCGCGCTGAAGGACACCCCGATCGCGCAGAACGAACCGCCGAGCGGCATGGTCCAGGCCACCCTCAACGGTGCGGTGGAGTGGGTGAAGGTGGAAGACATGGACCGCCTGACCGACTACGACCTCAACCTGCAGAGCACCCCGCAGGCCGACGCGGCCGCGTTCGATATCTTCTGAGGCCAGGCTTGGTAGGTGCCAACCTTGGTTGGCACTGCCCTTTGTAGAGCCGAGCCCATGCTCGGCTCCGGTAGCCCGCGGTAGAGCAGCCGAGCATAGGCTCGGCTCTACAGCATCAACGGCACCCTCTTGCTCGGGTAAACGCCAACCCTCGTTGGCACCTCCGTGAAATACCCACGCAGATGTCACATGCCTGCGCTAGTCTGTAGCCAGGTCGCAACAGGGAGTCATCGCATGCACCGCGCTCACCAGCATGCTGCCAGCCAGACCCGCGAACGGCGTCATCGCCTCGCCCACGAAGCCGCCCGGCTGATGGCCGAAGGCGGAATCCGCGACTTCCACCAGGCCAAGCTCAAGGCTGCCAGCCGTCTTGGCATCCACGACGATGCCTCGCTGCCCCGCAACGTCGAGATCGAACAGGCGCTGCGCGAATACCAGCGGCTGTTCGCCGGCCCACAACACGGCAACGAACTGCAGCGGCGGCGCGAGTCCGCGTTGCGTGCGCTGGAGTTCCTGCACGGCTTCTCGCCGCGCCTGGCCGGGCCCGTGCTGGATGGCACTGCTGATGCCAACAGCCCCGTACAGCTGCACCTGCACAGTGACGACCCGGAGGCCGTGCATCGCTTCCTGGAGGAGCATCGCATTCCCGCCGAATCGCGTACGCGACGCCTGCGGCTGGACCGCGAGCGCAACCTGGACGTGCCGGTGTGGGTGTTCAGTGCCGAAGAACTGACCTTCGACCTCGCGGTGCTGCCCTATGACGCCCTGCGCCAGGCACCGCTGTCGCCGGTGGATGAAAAACCCATGCGCCGGGCGTCGGCCACGCAGCTGCGGCAGCTGCTGGCCGAGATGGAGATCACCGCCTACATCGGCGGGTGACCGGTGCAGAGCCGAGCCCATGCTCGGCTCAGCGCTGCCGCGATCTGCGCGGAGAGCAGCCGAGCACCGCTCGGCGCTATTGGAAGATCAGCTGTTCCTCGGACGGGGTGGCCAATCGCGCCAACCACGGCACTGCGGCACGATGCGGATACTCGGCCATCATGCGTGCGTGCATCTTCTGCAGGTCATGCAGGTTCCAGGCGTGCGAATACACATCCTGGAAATCATCCGCCCAACCACTGCGTACACGCATGCGTTCGCCATCAAGGTTCGGCACCAGGTACCACGGCACCTGCAGGATCTCGGCCAGGGCCTTGTTGCGTACGGCGCTCTCGCGCCCCGACCGCTGCAGCTGTTCGATGCGGAAACTCACCCGCCGGCAGGGAAAAGGCATGCACGCACCGGTCGCGTTGATGTAGTCGGCGATGTCGGCGTACATGTCCGCCTGCAGCTTCATCGCCACCGGGTCCTGCAGTGTCTGCCGCACCCGCAACGTGCGCTGGGTGCTGCCGCGGATCTCCGCGGCACTGTAGAAGGGATCACCCGGCGTCGTGCCGCCGTGGCGCACCAGCACGATGCGATGGATCGCCTCATCGGTCAGCACTTCCACCCGCACGGCCGCGGCCTGCGGGTGGATGCGCGGCTGCGGCACGTTCAGCACGCGCCAGAACCCCCACACCATCAGCCCCATGCAGATCATCAGCAGCAGACATGCCAGCGTCCACGTATCCATGTCGTGGGTGACGTAGCGGATGCGGGCGCGCCAGACGTAGTAGCGCCGGTAGGTCATGAAGCGGCTCATGAAGTTGTACATCGCAATTTCCTCTGCAATGGCCCCGGCGCGGCGGGGCTCGTTACGCGCA
Organism: Stenotrophomonas sp. LMG 10879; assembly: GCF_002750935.1. NCBI lineage: Bacteria > Pseudomonadati > Pseudomonadota > Gammaproteobacteria > Lysobacterales > Lysobacteraceae > Stenotrophomonas > Stenotrophomonas sp. LMG 10879. The sequence continues at coordinate 41,906 of NZ_PEJT01000010.1, read as the reverse complement.
CCACGCCGGGGCGTCATGGCTTACCAGCCGATGCCCACACCCACGCCCATGGTGCGTTCACCGCTGTTAGTGAACGCACCATTGAGGCTGAAGGTGGCTGAGCCCTTGTCGTTGAGTACGCGCTGGTAGCCCACCGCCATGGCCGACTCGCCCTCGGCGTAGCCCACGCCCGCGCCGAGGCGGTTGTAGGTGGCCAGGCCAGCGGTGTTCATGGCCATGGCCGTCTGCGCACTGCTCATCGCCGCCATGCGGTTGAAGCGCTTGTCCATCTTGTCCAGGCGACGCTCGAAGTTGCTGATGGCGCCATCGGTGTACTCATTGGCGCGGGCCAGCATCTTCTCCAGTTCAGCGGTATCGACCTGCGGCGCGGGCGACGGCGTGTCGTCCTGCTTCGACTTCGGCTGCGGCGTAGGCGACGTGCCCTCGCCTGCCGAGGCCACCTGCGGCGAATCACTGGCTTCCGGCGTCGGCGTGACCTGTTCGGTCGGCGCAGCGGAAGCGGTAGCCACCGCACGCGACTGCGGCTGGCCATCCACGCGCTGCTCCAGACCATCCATGCGGCCATTGAGCTGCTGCTGCACGGCGTGCAGCTGGCCACCGTTGACCGCCTCGCGGCTGCCGGCGGCAATCAGGCCGTTGGCCACGTTGGAGATGACCATGCCGTTGGCGCCCGCCAGGGTGAGCTGGTGGGTGCCGTCGCTGCGCGTGGAAGGGGCTTCCTGGAAGACCGAGCGGAGCTGGGTTTCGACGCGGTCCATGCGGGAGCCGGTGGTGACTACGGCGGAGTCCAGCGTGGTGAGTGCGTCGTTGACGGTGCTCTGGTGCTGGCCCTGGACGGTGAAGCCGGGGGTGGTGACGTTGCCGTTGGCGTCGATGTTTCCGCCGAGTGTGAATAGGGCGCCGCGGAGCTGGCCGATGGTGGCTGCGTCATGCTGAGCGACCCCATGAGCGACATTGGTCAATCTACGCTTGAGCGAATCATTGCCAAAGGAAATCACTCCCCTTTCTGAAGCATATGAATAGGCGCCGAGAGCGACGGACTCCAAAGCATCCTCCGTGACGATTGCATAGCTTCCCAATGCAACTCCCCCGCTCTGGTCTACTCTCGCACCTGCGCCCAGCGCATATCCGTTTTCCGCGAAAGAACTGACATACGCGCCACGCCCCAGGGCAACAGAGTTCTTCCCTAGCGCGCTTGTATAGCTGCCAACTGCAGTCCCACCTTCAGAATCCATCGAAGCCTGAGCGCCATTACCGAGAGCAACACCGTAGATTCCCGCCTCAGCGCGCTCCCTATGCAGTTCCGATCCGACCGCTAGCATTTCTGTGCGCTCTTCCAAACTTACGACTCTGGAATTGGTTGCATACAACTGCCCCCCGTTCACAACATCCTTGCCCTCGGGCAACAGCCTCCCATCGGCTACACCTGTAAGGTTCGCGCCACCGAAGTCGATTACGCCACCAGCGCTGGCGGCAACGGCAACGGCAACGTCGGAGTTTGCTGCGTCGCGGAGTGCGTCGAGATCACTCCTGTTCCGCGCGATCTCCTGCTTCGCTCCGTACAGCTGACTACCCGTCACCGCATCACGGCTACCTGCGGCAATACGCCCATCGGCCAGATTCGACAGAACCATGCCTTGCGCGCCTGCCAGATTCAGCTGCCCAACTCCATCCGCCCGGATCGAGGGTGACTGCTGGAACGTCGCGCGCAACTGGCCTTCGATGCTCTCTACACGACTATCTGACCTGACCACTGCACCGTCGAGTGCAGCGAGGGCGTCTCCGACATTATTCTGCGTACTGCCCTGTACGCCATAGGTCGGGGAGATGAAAGATCCATTCCCATCCAGACCTGCGCCACCACCCAGCCCTGATACGGATTCGGCAAGCTGGCTGATGGTCACTGCATCGGAATCGCCGATGCCTCTACCGACGTTAACAAGCCGACGCTGAAGATCGTCATGACCGAATGAAACAGTAAACTCTTCCGACGCCAAGGAGCGGCTACCAATAGCCACGCTGTCAAGCGCCCCATACTGCACGCGGCTTTCAGCACCAACTGCAAGCCCCCCTTCAGCCTCCACCAATGACCTGACTCCGAGTGCGAAGGCGCCGGTCGCACCGTCACGAACCGAAGCAGCTCGCCCTATTGCGACAGAGTTGGTACCACCCGCAACGGCGTAGCCCCCAACCGCGACTCCTCCCTCACCAGAGACGGACGCCGATGCAGAATCTCCGATGGCTACAGAGAATCTTCCCGCCGACGCCTTCTCCTGATCGCCACCAGCACCTACAGCAATGAACCTACCGGCCCCTTCCAGTGCCGAGATCTTCTGGTTCGTAGCAAACAACTGCCCACCATTCACCGCATCCGTACTGGTCGCAGAACTGATATCCCCCGCGGCCACACCCGATACGCGGGCGCCCTCCATGTCCACCAACCGGCGGTCAGCACTGAACTTCACCACACCATCCAGATCCGGATCGAAGTTGTCGAAGTCCGCACGCAGCGCATCGACCTCGACCCGGTTGTCAGCGATACGTCCGTCGTGATCCGTCAGCTGCTGCGCATGCCCGGCCAAGGCCTGTCGCTGCGTCTCCACCAAGGCGTTGGTTGCAAACAGCTGCTGCCCGGTCACCGCATCCGTGCTGCCCGCGCCAAGCGTGCCGTTGGCGATGTTGTAGATGCGTCGCTTGCCACCGCTCTTGTTCGCGACATCCACGATGGTCCCAGTGTTTTCTGCACCCAGGCGGACATTGCCACTGGCAGATACCTGACCCACTAGTCCGCCCAAGGCATCAGCCTTCTGCACAGCGCCATCGGCCACGCCACGGGCGGCGTCGGCCGCTGTCTTCGCTGCAGTTGCCGTCGTGCGCACGCTGGTCACTTCGCTGTTGGTGGCATTGAGCTGCTGCCCGGTCACTGCATCCGTGCTGGACGTGCTGAGCACGCCATTGGCAAGATTCTGCAGCCTGCGCTTGGTACCGGCCTTGTTGGCAACGTCGACGACGGTGCCGGTGTTGTCTGCGCCCAGCCGCACGTTGCCGCTTGCCGACACCTGCCCCACCAGGCCATCCAGTACCGCCACCCGCGCCTGCGCGCCGTCTGCAGTCACCTTCACCGCCGCCATGCTGGTATTGGTGGCATGCAGCTGCTTGCCAGTCACCGCTTCACTGCTGGACGTACTCAAGGCGCCATCGGCCACGTTGACCACTTTGCGCTTCAACGAGCCGTTGCCCACCGAGACCTGATCGGTTGCAGTCGTGGCTGAGCCATTGCCGAGCGCAACCGCGCCCGCATGTGTCGCACTGGCGCGATCACCGAGGGCCAATGCGCTCTGCGCCGTGGCACTCGCCTGATTGCCTACGGCCGAGGCATACAGGCTGCTGGCAACGGCTCCGCGCCCAACGGCCGTGGCCTGGTTGGCCGACGCGTTGCTCTGGAAGCCTAGAGCCGTTGCGTGCGTGCCTTTGCCGGACGCCTCATGACCGACGGCAACACCTCGATCACCCGTTGCGACAGCATCCAGCCCAAGCGCCACCGCACCGTTGCCGCTGCGGGTGCCAGCACCGATCGACACCCCTCCGTTGCCACTGATCTTGTTGCCCGCGTCATCCACCGTCGCGCGAGCGTCCGCGCCCATGGCGACGCTCTTGCCGTTGTAGGCCTTGGCGTTGTTGCCCAGTGCCGTGCTGATGCCATAGCTCACCTGCTCTGCCACAGCGCCCGCGCCCAGTGCCACGGCACTGGCATTCAGCCGCGCAGTCACTGCATCAGCCGCTACCTGCGCCTTGCTGACATTGGCGTTGGTTGCAGTGAGCTGCTTGCCCGTGACCGCCTCGGTACTGGAGGTGGTCAGCGCGGCATCTGCCAGCCCGGTGAGCCGGCGGTTGGCATTGGACTTGTTGCGCACGTCCAGCACGGTGCCGGTGTTCTCACCGCCCAGGCGTACATTGCCGCTGGCCGATACCTGGCTGACCAGGCCGCTGACTGCATTGGCCTTGTTCAGTGCTGTGGTGGCGTTGGTGTTTGCCGTATTGGCCGTGGACTGGGCGGCGGTGGCGGCGGTCTTCGCCGCGGCGGCGGCCGTCTGCGCGCTGGCTACATTCGTGTTCGTGGCATTCAACTGCTTGCCTGTCACCGCGTCAGTACTGGTTGTCGACAGGCGTGCATCGGCCACATTCACGATACGCCGCTTGGTGCTGCCATTGCCCACCGAGACGGTATTGGATTCACTGGCCAACGAATGGGATCCCAATGCAAGGCTGCCGGATTTCTCGGCCTTCGCACCGTAGCCGAGCGCCACCCCGTCGTAGCCGGAGTTGGATTCACCACCGATTGCGATCGCGCCGGTGAATCCGCCGGTTCCTGCGTACGCATTGCCGCCGATAGCAATCTTTGAGATGCCTGCCCCGGCGTCAGTCATGGACCCACTTCCCACGGCAATGGAGTTCTCGGTGCGAGCCTTGGCATTGTTTCCCAGCGCAGTGGCACCAGTTCCCTTAGCTTCGGTCATGGCACCAACAGCCGTACCGTAGCCTCCGTTAATCACCCTTGCACTGAATCCGATCGAAGTACTGTTATCACCGTGTCCCTCGGCGAAGTTTCCCAGAGTTACGCCGTGCTTTCCGTTGGCGCGGCTCTTGATCCCCGCCGCCAAGCTGCCATAGCCGTTTGCACCCGCCTCGCCCCCTAGTGCCATTGTTTCAGCTGCGGTCACAATGCTCCAGTTGCTGGCCGTCGTGTTGCCATACACCTGCCCCTTGATTACGCCCTGCACCCCAGTATTCGAGAGCGGCGACCAGCCCGTGTGTGCTAGCGAGTTCAGCATCAGCCACTGTGACCATGCCTCGTCCCCGTCAGCAGTCGCTTCATCTGCCATGACGGGCGACGCCAACATCATCAGCAGAAGAGCGCTTGTCCGCGGCCCAGACTGCGACAACCGGCAACGTGAGGAGGTAAGTTCGCTGGCCACTACCCAGCACTGCCGGGCTCGATTCCACAGACGACGATATATGCGATTCATTGAATCTCCTTAACTGAGGGTGCGAAGAGATGCCCCACCAGAGAACCCGGCGGGGCTGGTGATCACCCGGCGCTGGGCGCCAGGGTCTGTACGTGTTCGCGATGACCATCGCGGGTGAGGCGGTAACGCAGTTGCAGCGTGTGCCCGGGCTGCACGGGGAAAGGCAGTTCCAATGCACTGCCGGGATACAGGCTTTGCGACACGTCGTGCGCGGTGCAGCGCGCGCCATCGCAATCAGCAATGCTGGTGATGCCGACACGCACCGTGCCGGTGTTGCGCAGGCGGTTTCCTTCCACCTGCATCGCCATGGCCGGCTGCGCGGGCAGCACATTGACCAGCGCGCCCCAGACCAGGCTGACGCCGACATTGGCCTGTGCGCGCTCACCCTCGCCTGCGTGCTCAACGCCTTCGGGGCCACGCACGCCTTCGAAGTAGACGCGGTAGGCGGTTTCCTTTTCGACCGGCTGCAGCGGAATCACCCGGATCAGTCGATTGCCACCACCGGCCAGCGCGAACTTGCCGGGCGTGATGGCGATGGCTGCTTCGCCAGGCTCGACCTCAACCTCGTGTTCTTCTGCACCGGCCGGGTCGACGATGCGCTTGATCGAGGCCTGCACGTACTGCGGCTGGGTGGACTGCGAATAGATGCGGATCTGTGCGCCCTTCTTCACGTCCACCGACGTGCGCATTGGATGCACCGTGAGGTTGGCGTGGGCAGGCACCGCCATCAGCAGCGACAAGGGAAGCAGGCAGCGAATGAGAGGCTTCATCGGGGGCTCCGTGGGAATCAGGGCGTGGCAGTGGGAACGCGCAGTTCCACCTTGAGATCGCCGTCGTAGTAGCCGGGGCGCTTGCTGCTGACCGGCACGCGAGGGGTTTCCAGCACCAGTGGCGTGGGCACGCAGAACACCGGCTGGGTCATGCCGGGCAGCAGCACCAGGCGCAGCTTTGCGGTGTCGATGCCGTGCAGCTGCTGCTCCACGCCGTTGCGCATGGGCAGAGCGCTGCCGTTGTGATCGAGGGTGACGGTGTAGTCCACGCGCTGCGTGGCATCGCTGCCACCATCGGTGTGCCAGACCGAGTAGCCCGACGGTCCTGGGGGGCGTGGTCCACTGTCGCGCACGGTGACGCCCAGGTACTGGCTCTGCGAGCCCAGTCCGTCATACAGGCACATGTCGAGTTGGGTTCGGCCGCCGACGGTCTGTGCAAGCGGGTCGTACTGCAGGTTCAGGCCGACGTGTGGAGTAACCTGATCGAAGAGCGGGAAGTAGATGGAGACTGCGTTGTAGTCGGTGATGGTGAAGTCGAACTTGAACGAGTAGGTCGCGAGCTGCTGATGTGGAGGTTTCCTTAACGCAAGTACCAGACGTGCCGTCCATCGACCCGCAACCAACTTCTCCAGTTCGGATGCCGGTATGCGAATTTCGGCGCCAGTTCCTGCGGGCATCAGGAAGTTGCACTCTGGAGCACTTGAAGACCATAGTGGCCTGGGTGTCGTGGCCCAGTAGTCCGACTCACATGCAGGAGTTGCTGCAATGCGAAACAGGTCGCCACGCGCTTCGACATCAATCTCCATTCCACTCCGCTGCTCAGTGAAGCGAAGCGGAATCGCACTACTCTTCCCTGACGGCAGTTCCCCCGTATCTGACTCCGGGCATCTTCCTGAAGACGAGTTAGAGTTTGAGGAGCACGTCATGTATAGCTGCCCATATGACAGAGTCAGCGCCCTCTCGTAGGCTAGGAGCGTCCGCCGTGGCAGCAGTTCGATGTCGCCTGGTATCGATGAGCGGTCCCAAGCCATGCTGATGTCCTGACTGATATCAATCGGATCTTGATCAGGCGGTCGCTGCGCCATCGCCCTTGGCGCCAACACGACCAGCGCACACAGCACCGCCATCACCCACCACACGCGCCGGCTCACTGCGCACCTCCCGCGGCCGCGGTCTGCGGCGTGGCGGCAATCAATGCCTGCTCCTGCAGCAGTCGCGTCACCCGTGCCTGATGGCGGATGTCGGCCGGCAGCTGCGCCACGGCCAATGGCTCGCACTGCACGGTGCCCACCAGCATCACCACGCTGCGTCGCTCGCGCACCTGCAGCGGACAGTGCAGCAGCCGGTCGTCCTGCAGCAGGTACAGGGTCTTCTCGCGTCGTGGAAAGTCGGCCACGAAGCCTCCATTGCTGCCGGTGCCGGGCACCGGCGCGTTGAGAATGCGGGCGCCGCGCAGCGGTGCTCCGGCGATGTCGTGGGCGTTGCCGATGAAGGTGTAGGTCACTTCAATCGGCACCGGCATGCGCACCAGGCGCCCAGGCGAGAGGAACAGCGGGCGCGCCCCGCCCACACCGCTCACGCGCACGGCCGCGATGCTGTCCAGTGCGCTGGCGTCCTGCACCTCGGCGCGGTGCGATTGGTAGGCGGAAATCGGCAGCAGGCGACGTTCGCCCAGCTTCAGGCGCTGTCGGCGCAGCCCGCCTACCTGCAGTTCGGCGGCCACGCCGGTCAGGTCCAGGTCGTCGGTGCCATCCACCTGCACCGCCAGCCCGGCATCGGCGCCCACGCCTGCGCCCCAGTACAGCCCGCGCGAGCCGATGGCCAGGCCGGAACTGTGCGTGGCGCTGTACGCCACCTCATTGCCACCCTGGTGCTGATAGCGCGAGACCGTAGCGCCGGTCTGGCCGATGCGGTTCTGCAGCTGCCCGCTCAGCGTGGCGCTGTAGCGTTCGTTGTTGTTGCCGCGTAGTTCGCCGGACACTTCGCGGTACTGGTCTTCGTATTCCTGGCGCAGGGTCTGGCCGGCGCTGTAGTTGACGTCAGGCCGCGCGTGCTGCGGCTGGCGCACGTCCACACCGTAACGCCGCTGCGAACTGCCGCGATCACCGCGCTGCAGGCGGTTGAGGCTGACGTTGAAATAGATGCCGCGGTCACGACCATCGCGCAGGCCGCCGCCACTGGTCTGGTGCCACACGCCGATGCGGCTGGAGACACTGAACTCGCCCCAGCGCTGGCTGCGGCTGTAGCTGGCCTGCCAGGTGTGGCTGAGCTGCGGCACGCGCGTGGGCTGTGGAATCCACGGCGGCAACAGCGGGTCGAGCCCGGCCAGCGGATCATCCCCCAGCCCCGGCTGCACGGTGCCTGCGCGCCAGGTCTGGCGACGGGTGTAGGCCAGATAGGCATTGCCGCCGGCCACCGGCAGCGCCATCGAGGCGCTGAGCGAATCAGCACAACCGAGCCGGTCGCGCGCATCGTCCTCGAACTGGCAGGCGCGGCCACGCATGCGCTGGTGGTACACATTCCACGAGGCGCGGCGACGATACGAAAGCTGATGCTGCTGGCCACGGCTGCCATCACTGCCGTGCATGCCGCTGAACGTGCCGCGGATCTCCTGGGTGGCGAACACATGGCGCAGGTCCAGCCGCAGTTCGCCATAGCTGAAACCGCCCAGGTCGGCGAGGCCGGCCGTCACCGCCACGTTGCGCGACATCGGCACGCGCACGCCGCCCATCGCCGCCAGCTCGCCGTCGAAGCGGTCGCTGCGGCGCTCGTTGCGGCGGCCACCCTGCAGGAACCACTGCACGCTGCTGTCGGTCCAGTCGCCGCCCTTGTCGAACGGCGCGTCCTCGCTGCGCACCAGCACGCCGTCTTCGTAGATGCGCAGGGTGATGGTGTAGTTGCCCAGCGGGAACCGGCGCGTGTCGAGCTGGTTGATGCCCGCCTGCAGGTAGAAGGTCTGCAGCAGGCGCTCGCCGTCGAAGGCATCCACGCGTGCATCGCGTGCCAGCAGCACGGTGAGCGGCGTGGCCTGTACGGCGGCGGCGGAATCCACGTAGGCCTGCGTGGTGCCCAGGCGCAGGCCCTGGAAGCGGTCCATCGGCAGCATGCTGAAACTGAAGGTGCCGCCCTGCGGGCTGCTCAGGTTGCGGCGGTCCATGCGCCCGGCCTGCAGGTAGTGCTGCTGCCCCAGGTCATGACGGTAGTAGGTGTTGTCCAGCTGGAAATCACGGCGGGCACGGCCACCGCGGTAGTGCTGCTGGCTGAAGGTCCAGTCGGCGGACAGGTGCCCGCGCTGGAACACGCCCAGCGCGCCCATGCCCTGTGCGGCCAGCGACTGGTAGCCACGACCGCCACTGACATTGAACGTGTGCTGGTGCAGAAAGGCGTTTTCGGCATTGGCGCTGACCTCGTGGTAACGCTCGGCGGCCGGTTCGCCGGGAATCCATTGGCGGGCGACGAACAGGCGCACGGCGCCCTCGCCTTCGTCATACAGCGCGCGCACGGCGGTGGGCTCCTCGGGGGGATCGATGTACCCGCAACCGGCGCTGGCGCCACCGTAGCGGCAGGCCAGGTGACTGTTGCGCGGCAGCGGCTGTGACAGTGCTGGCAACAACGCGGCCTGTGACTCGGCGGGCAGCTGCAATGCCTGCAGCGCCTCGGCCGGGGCCTCCAGCTGCACGTGTTCCAGGGTCACGCGCACCGGCACCAGCCCGGTCGAACGACCGAACAGGCGCACCTCAAGTTGTTCGGTCTGGCCTTCGACCAGATCCTCGAAACCGGCAGGAACGCCGCGCGCCGCGACCAGGGGCGTGGCCAACGACAGGGCGAGCGCGACCGCCAGCCGGGTGACGGCGGGTGCGGGAGATTTCATGGGGGTGTTACCGGAAGCGGCCGGCCCGGCATGCGGGCCGGCGCGGGCGCCTTACGGGCTGGTGGTCTTCTGCTGCATGGCGATGGTGACGATGCCTTCGTACTGGCCACCGGCAGTGATCGGCGCCTGGTTGGTCTGCGCGATACGCAGCGGCATCGGAATCGATGCGCCCGGCAGCGCGCCATCGAACAGGTCGGAGGCAAGGAAGTCCTGCGCGGCCACGGTCAATGCCTTGCCGTTGAGGCTGACGGTCAGCGGCACCGGGGCGCCAGCGCCCGAGGTGTGCAGCAGCTGCGGCGCGCTGCCGACGCGCACTTCGATGTCCTGGTCGATATCGTTGGAGTAGATACGCACCTGCTGCGACCACGGCACCAGGCCGTTGACCGGGTTGTGGACCAGGTTCACCACCGAATCGAGCGCGGTGCCGTCGGCCTTCAGCATGGCCAGGGTCGGGTCGACGCTGGCCCAGACCTTGATGTCGGCGTCGAAGGCATGGGCGGACAGCGAAACGGTGGCCAACGCTGCAGCGAGCGTGGCCTTCTTCAGAATGGCGTGCATGTGTGTCTCTCTCGGACAGGGGGATATGAAAGCTCCCCTCCCCAAGGAGAAAGGGAGGGAAGCGCCGTCCGCAGAGGTGGATGCGGCCGACGAGAGAATGGTAGGTATGCCTACCCCGCGCCGGCCATTCAAGCTTTCCTAAATAACTGAACGTTAAGGAGATTCCTTGAAGGCGTTCAATGTTTGAGGGTTATGCAAATTTCCTCATCCGGCCTTTGCAACAACCCTCATTGCGCGGCATGCACTTTGCCGAGTCGAGCCGTGCTCGTCGCCTGTGTGCCGTGCCGTCGCCTCAACGCGTGCTGACGATCCGCACATGATCCACGTCGATGTCGGTGGGCTTGAAGCGGTGCGTGTCCACTTCACCGTGCAGCTCCACCACGGTGGTCGCGCTGACGGCCTGGTGGCTGGGCAGATCCTTGTCGTCGATTTCCACATCGATTTCGCCGGTGGCGTCCTTGAAGCGGTAGCGCTCGTGTCCGATCTTGGCCACCAGCGTGCCCTGCAGCACCACCGGCTGGTCGTCACGCTGGTCGCGTGCTTCGGCCACCGTGGTGACGGCACTGGTGGCGCCCGGGCCGGTGTACTGGGCAAAGGCCCCAGCGCTGAGCAGGCTCAAGGAGGTAGCAAAGAGCGCGAGGGTGAGCCGTCGGTTCATGGTGTTCTCCATGCAGGGATGAGTGCCTTCAGGTTCTATCGCCTCGAATGTGATGCCCATGCAATAACTCCGAAAAGATGTGAAAACGACATCCCATGTCAAAAACCATTCATTCCGGACCCGACGCGTCTTTCAGGAACGATTCCATGGCCGCCACCAGGGCCAGCGGCGTCTCGTTCATCGGGTAGTGCCCGGCCTCCTCCAGAACCTCCATCGTGGCCTGCCGGTAACGGCGCAGACAGGTGCGCTCCATCAGTGCACGGTTGAAGGTGGGATCGTGGCCACCTACCAGCACCTTCAACCGATGAGTGCCGACGATCTCATTGCTGAAATCGGTATCCGCCCACGCTGGAAGATAGGCGGCAAATGCCGCAGGTGAAGCATGTGCCGCCGAGTACGCAGCCTTCCAGTCAAGCCATTGCGCCGGCAGCCGTCCGCCGGTACTGCGATCGATGATGGTCCGACGGATGCTTACGTCCCCGGCTGCGGCTTCAAGCAGGCCTCGCGTCGCGGCGTCGTAGGCAATGCCGCCGCAGGGCACCGGCGCAATGGCCACCATGCCGCGCACCCGTTCCGGCGCAAGCACCGCCATGCGTTCAATGGCCATGCCGCCCATCGAATGACCTGCCACGCTGAAGCGTTCGTGGCCGAGGGCAGTCATCAGATCCAGTGCGTCGGATGCAATCTCGTCGATGGTGTACGCGCCGGCCGCATCGCGCATGCCGCCGTAGCCACGACAGTCCATGAAGAGGTAGCTGAAGTCGTCGCGCGACAGCCAGGGCTCGATCGGCTCGAACGCATGCGCGTCGCCGAACCAGCCGTGCAGGACCAGGACAGGGTGTGATCCGTGCCCCACGCGATGAAAGGTATTGGCCATGGGATTCCAGTGCGGTTGGGGGAATCCCCGATGCTAGGCAGCGCACCTCACTGGCACCGTCGATGACGGGTCAATCGCTATAGAATCCGGGCCATGCGCGACTCGCTGCTTGACCCCTACGAAGACCTGCCACGCGATGTCGTGGTCACCTCGAACGACTACGACGCCGAGTTCACGTTTCCCCGCCATGCCCACCGGCGCGGGCAGTTCGCGTTTGCAGCGCGCGGCACCATCAGTGTGGCCACGCCGCAGGGGCGCTGGCTGGTTCCGCCACGGCGCGCCTGCTGGGTGCCTGCAGGCCTGGCGCATGAGATGACCATGCGGGGGCCGGTAACGATGCTCAACGCCTTTCTCTCCGCCGAGGCGGCCGACGCAGTGGCGCTGCCGGAGCACTGCCGGGTGTACGCGGTCTCTGCGCTGCTGCAGCAGCTGCTGGAGGCGGCGGTGGACCTGCCTCCGCTGTACGACGAAGACGGGCGTGCAGGCAAAGTGATGCAGTTGCTGGTGGCGGAAATCGCATCGATGCCGGCCCTTTCCCTGCATGCACCGCTACCTGCCGATGCACGCCTTGCACGTGTCTGTCGTGCCCTGTTCGATACACCCTCGCTGGCAGCCCGCCTTGATGACGTTGCCGCCGACGCGGGCATGAGCCGGCGCACGTTCACGCGCCTGTTCCGCGCCGATACCGGGGTGGGTTTTGCCGAGTGGCGGCAACAGGTGTGCCTGCTGGTGGCCATCGAGCGGCTGGGACAGGGCCAGGCGGTGACGCGTGTCGCGCTGGACCTGGGCTATGCAAGCCCCAGTGCGTTTTCTGCGGCCTTCCGGCGTGTGCTGGGATGTTCGCCGAGCCGGTACGCGGAGGCGTAGCACCAGGCCTGCGTCTGGCTGCCGTGCGCGCTTCGCGCATGGGTCGAGCATGGCTCGACGCTACACATGCTTATGCGCAACCGGATGGCATCAGGCCGCCTTGCGGCGGCCTGATGGGTCTTACTCAACAGCACGCTCTCAGAAGAAGATCGCGTACAGGATCAACAACGGAATCGGTACGCCCAGGAACCAGAGCAGAAGCGTCTTCATGGCAGGTCTCCTTGCATCAGATACGAATTAGAGGTCGCGGCGACGGCCGCCCCAGGTGGCGCTGAGGCTGGCGAAGAACGCGCCGATCAGCAGGGTGATGAACAGCCACAGCGCGGCATACGCCGTGGCCTTGCGGGCATCGTCGGCAGCCTGCTTGGCGGTGGTCTTGGCCTTTTCCAGTGCAGCACGCATCCGGGTCTGCACGTCGGTCACACGGGCCTGCGCTTCGGCCGGGCTCATGCCCGTCTCGCGCGCGATCAGCTGCGACAGGTACTGGGTATCGGCCGGGTCCAGGCCATTTCCCTGCAGACTGTTGACGATGATGCGGTTCACTTCGGCACGGACTTCGCGGCGGTCACCCATCGGGCCATTGCCCGGCATCGGACGTGGCGGCGGCGGGGCCGTGCGCGCGTCACGTGGGCCAACGCTGGCGGCAGGCGGCGGCGGTGCGGCAGGGTCCATCGGGCCATTGCCCGGTGCTGCGCCCGGTGCCGGCGGAGCCGGAGGTGCACCGGCGGCGTCCGGGCCCGGCGGGGTGGCGTTGCGGAACAGCGAATCCACCCAGTAGTTGAGGTCGCCTTCCTGACCGCCGGCAGCCGCCGTGCCGACACCGGCAGCAGCAACGCCTGCAGTGGAGACCGCGGCGCCTGCGGTGGCACCGGCCACCTTTGCGCCGGCGCCCAGCACGCCACCGATGGCCGAGGTCAGCAGACCGGCAGTGAGCAGCGTGGCCACGGCCCAGGACACAAAGCCGTGCGCGGTATCGCGGAAGTAGGTTTCATCGCCGTGGATCTGCGTCCACTTGGTGCGCAGGCGGCCAGCCAGATAGCCGCCCAGACCGGAAGCGGCCAGCGCGGTGAAGGTGAGCCACGCGACGCTGGTCCAGCCGAAGGTTTCCTTGGAAACGCCCTCGAACGACCACGGCGATACCGAGGACAGACCAAGGCCTACACCCAGGATGAGCAGGATGAGGGAGAGTGCAGCGGCGGCAACGGCGCCGGCGAAAATGGCGCCCCAGGAGACCGCGCTTTCGCTGGTGGGCGGCACGATGGGGGTGGTGACGACAGTGGCAACGTCGGGACCAAGCGGGCCGCGCTCGGGTGGGTCGAATCGGGTACTCATGGGGTCGAACGCTCCGTATCAGGTGCTGCGGGTGCAGTTGGTGTCCTGAGGCTGCGCGAGCGCTTGTGAAGCTGATGAGACCCTTGAATCACGCGCCCTTGGCGTGGCGGACATCGTGCCAACAGCCGGGGCGCAGTAGATCCACGCCATGCGTGGATGGTTTTCTGCGGATGTCCCAAGCTTGCCAACCAAGGTTGGCATCTACCAGAAGCAAAAAAAAACGCCCCGCAATCGCGGGGCGTCTTCAGCACAAACTACGCAGAGCGATCAGCCCTGGTAGTCGCGCACGTCGTGACCGGTGTAGACCTGGCGCGGACGGCCGATCTTCATTTCCGGGTCGACCTGCTGTTCCAGCCAATGCGAGACCCAGCCGGAAGTACGGCCCAGGGCGAACATGACGGTGAACATTTCGGTCGGGATCTGCAGCGCCTTGTAGATGATGCCGCTGTAGAAATCGACGTTCGGGTACAGCTTGCGGGCGACGAAGTACTCGTCCTGCAGCGCGGCCTGTTCCAGCTTCACGGCCACGTCCAGCAGCGGATCCTGCACGCCCAGCTGCTTGAGCACCTTGCCGGTCATCTCACCGATGACCTTCGCGCGCGGATCGAAGTTCTTGTACACGCGGTGGCCGAAGCCCATCAGGCGGAAGCCGGAGGTCTTGTCCTTGGCCTTGAGCACGGCCGATTCGACGTTGTCGGCCGAACCGATCTCTTCCAGCATCTTCAGCACGGCTTCGTTGGCACCGCCGTGGGCCGGACCCCACAGCGCGGTGACGCCAGCGGCGACCGACGCGTACGGGTTGGCACCGGTCGAACCGACCAGGCGCACGGTCGAGGTCGACGCGTTCTGCTCATGGTCGGCGTGCAGGATGAACAGCAGGTCCAGCGCCTTGACCACGTCCTGGTTCAGTTCGTACTTGCCATCGGCCGACTCGAAGGTCTGCTTCAGGAAGCGGCTGACGTAGTCCAGCGAGGTGTCCGGCTTGTTGGCCGGCAGGCCCTTGCCGTGGCGGTAGATCAGCGCCGACAGGGTCGGCACCTTGGCGATCAGGCGCACGGCGGCCTGGCGGCGCTGTTCGGCGTCGGACAGGTCCAGCGAGGCGTGGTAGATGCCCGACAGCTGCGCGATGGCGGCGGTCAGGATGGCCATCGGATGGGCATCCTTGGCGAAGCTGCCGATCAGGGTGTTGATCGACGCATCGACGTTGGCTTCGGCCGCCAGCTCGTCGGTGAAGGCCTTCAGCTGCTCGGCGCTCGGGCGCTCGCCGTTGATCAGCAGGTAGGCCACTTCGACGTAGCTCGACTTCTCCGACAGCTGCTCGATCGGGTAGCCGCGATACAGCAGCACGCCCTTGTCGCCGTCGATGTAGGTGATGGCGGACTTGCAGCTGGCCGTCGCGGTGAAACCGGAATCGTAGGTGAAATACCCCGTTTCCTTGGTCAGCTTCGCGATGTCGACGCAGTCGTTGCCGAGGGTGGGTTTGATGACGGGCAGAACGACCGACTTATCGCCGGCGTTGAGCGTGACCTGATCAAGATCGGACACTGTGTGCGCTCCTTCATGGGAAGGCGCCTGCCCAAGCGCATTGGTCAGGCACGTGAATGACGTCCTCGGCCTGTGCCGGGGATCAGGTCATTATCGCACAGCAGCATTTGCCGGGCGCTAGACAGAAGTCGTAGACGACAGGCAGCCGACAGCCTGCCAGCGAGCGGCCGGGATCGGCAAACGCGTTGTCACAAGGACGCAGTGTTCCGTCCATCCAAACGCCCGTTGGGCAGGCGCCGGACAAAAACAAACGGCCGCGCAGAGCGCGGCCGTCGGTTCGAACCGGGTACGACGTATCAGCGCGCGTAGCGCTTCTGGAACTTGTCGATACGGCCCGAGGTGTCGATGACCTTGTGCTTGCCCGTGTAGAACGGATGCGAAGCCGAGGAAATTTCAACCTTCACCAGCGGGTAGTCGTTGCCGTCTTCCCACTTGATGGTTTCCTTCGTCGCCATGGTCGAGCGGGTCAGGATCTTGAAATCGGAGGTGACGTCATGGAAGACGACGTCGCGGTAGTTCGGATGGATATCGGCCTTCATGGGCTCACACCGTAAATGGGCTGGTGGTCAAGAGCGGCATTATAAGCACTGGTTGCCGCCCGGGGCAACCAGTGCGCGGGGCGGATCTCAGTCCGCACCCAGGGCCTGGCGTACCAGGGCCTCGAAACGCCCCTGGTCGTAGGCCATCAGCAGATCGCAGTTGTCCGGCTGGCCGGTCTGGCGGTTCCAGTCGACGATGGTGGCGCCACGGCTGAACGTACCGTTCAGCTCCACATTCAGCGGCCGCGACTCGACCTGCAGCTGCCCTTCCGGGTTCAGCGCCCAGGCCATGGCCAGCGCATCGGCGGTGTACCAGCGCCCGCCCTTGCTGTCTTCGGACAGGCCACGGGTCTTGCGCGAAATCAGCTCGTAGAAGCGCGCGCGATCGGAATCGGCGCCCAGCCACTGCTCGGCTTCGGCCAGCGGCAGGCCGTGGGCAACGGTGGCTTCCCAGTCCGACACCAGCAGGTGCGGGAACGCGGTGAACACCACATGCGCGGCTTCCGGATCGAAGGCGATGTTGAATTCGGCAGCGGGGGTGATGTTGCCGTGGCAGGTGACTGCGCCACCCATCACCACGATGCGCTTGATGCGCTGGGGCAGCGTCGGGTCAAGCTTCAGCGCCAGCGCCAGGTTGGTCAGCGGGCCGAGCATCACCAGCATCAGTTCGCCGGCATGCTGGTGCGACAAACGCAGGATCGCCAGCGCTGCGTGCTCGGCGTCGGCCTGGCGGCTGGGCGGCGGCAGGTCCACGTCGCCATAGCCGTCACGGCCATGCACGTGGGCGGCGTCAACGGACGGATGCAGCAGCGGATCGGGGCTGCCGGCAAACACCGGCACGTCGGCGCGGCCGACGATGTCGCAGAGCTTGAGGGCGTTGCGGACGGTGTACTGCAGGCCTACGTTGCCGGCGGCGATGGTCAGGGCGACCACGTCATGCCGTTCATCGGCGAAGGCCATCAGCAGGGCCAGTGCGTCGTCGACACCGGGGTCGGTATCGATCAACAGCGGGATCTTCTTGGTCATCGTTGCCGTCTTCAGATCGGCAACGAAGTGTGGACCGGGAAGATGACCGTTGCAAGTATGGGGGTTCGGGTTCGGCAGGGCGGCGCCCTGCACCCGCAGAGGCCGGAGCAACGGCAACGGCAAAAGCTGGGATTCCTTGGGATGGCGGGGTGGGTCCGGTGGCGGGGGACGCTGCAAGTACGTCCCTGTAAGCTCGGTCGCCGCATCCATGCGGCTCACGCCCCCGCAACCGGACCCACCCCGCCTTCGACAGTTTTCTGCGATCTGTCGGAACGGCGTCCTGCTCTTGGTGGGTGTCGACCCTGCAGCTGTTGGTAGGTGTCGACCTTGGTCGACACAGTAGATCCACGCCATGCGTGGATGGATGTCGGAGGGATCGGGAAAGATGACGTAATCGGCCTGCGCTTGCAGGGCCACGCTGCAATTGCAGCGTTTTCGACTTTTCCAATGATTCTCATTGAAGCGACGAGGGCTGTCGTGGACATCATGAGAGGCCATCGACAACGGATGGCACGGGCTTCCAATCCCGTTTGACTGCCTTGTTGTTTACGCTTGCCTGCCGGCGTTGCGCGCGTGTTTCTGCGTGGCGTCCGGCAGGCAATCCGTCCGTGCGTTCTATGGCGGGCGGTGCGTGGGGGCCTCGTGCCCGCCGGCGTCCGCAAGGTAGTCACCGGTATTGGAACCACTCACCGTCCGCCACCCTCGCCTTCGCGTGGGTGGCCTCTTGCCTTGCGCACAAGGACTGACGACATGACCGCATCCCGCTATCCCTTCCTGTTCGCCACGCTGGGCGATGCCGCCGCCAGCATCCCCGATGAACTGGCGCAGGCGCTGGAAACCACGCTGTCCGCCCCTGCGACCGGCCCTACGGACAACGGCTTCACCCTGCTGGGTTGCCTCAAGCGCATCCGCCAGGGCGAAGGTGCCGATGGTCAGCCGTGGCCGAGCCGCTGGCATACACCTGGCCAACGTGTGGCGCTGGCCCGCATCGACCGCGCCAATGCCGGGCTGATCCTGCTGCTGGAGATGCTGCACGCCAGTGAGCGCGTGCGCGTGGACGGCGAAGAAGTGCAGCAGATAGGCGATGACATCCGCGAAGGACTGCTGCTGGCCTGCCGTGGTTTGTCCGAATACATGGGTACGCAGTTGCCGGCCGTCTAGCAAATGCCCAGTAGATCCACGCCATGCGTGGATAGGCTGTTGTGGAGTCGAGCCATGCTCGACTCACGCGCGCAGCGCGAACAGCAGCCGAGCATGGGCTCGGCTCTACCAGTCCGCGGCGGATGTCCTGGCCCTTGCGGGGTCAGAGCCCTTTGCTCGGCAAGGGGATCCGCCCCCAACCGGTCAGGCCGAGGCGTAACGCACGGCGGTGCCGATCCAGCGCTGCACCACGCGATCTGCAAGCGCCGGTTGCTGCGCCAGCAGGCGTTCGGCCAACTCATGCACACCCGGCAGCAGGCCCGCATCGCGCGCAAGATCGGCGATGCGGAAACCGGCCAGACCGGTCTGGCGGGTGCCCAGCAGTTCGCCCGGACCGCGCAGTTCCAGATCCTTCTCGGCGATGACGAAACCGTCGTTGGTCTCGCGCATGGTCTGCAGGCGTTCGCGCGCCATCTGCGAAAGCGGCGCTTGATACAGCAGCACGCAGCGCGACACCGCCGAACCACGGCCGACGCGGCCGCGCAGCTGGTGCAGCTGGGCCAGACCCAGGCGCTCGGCATTCTCGATCACCATCAGTGAAGCGTTGGGTACATCCACGCCGACTTCGATCACGGTGGTGGCGACCAGCAGGTCAATGTCACCCGCCTTGAACGCGACCATCGTCGCCAGTTTCTCGGCCGCTTTCAGCCGGCCATGCACCAGCCCCACGCGCACGCCAGGCAGCAGCGCCTGCAGCGATTCGTAGGTGGCCTGCGCGGGCGTGGCATCCAGCTCTTCGCTTTCTTCGATGAGCGTGCATACCCAATAGACCTGCCGCCCTTCCTGGCATGCCAGGGCGATGCGCTCGATCAGTTCGGGGCGACGATCATTGTTGAGTGCAACGGTCTGCACCGGCGTGCGGCCCGGCGGCAGTTCGTCGATGGCCGATACATCCAGATCGGCATACTCGGACATCGCCAGCGTGCGCGGAATCGGCGTGGCGGTCATCACCAGCTGGTGTGGCACGTTGTTGCCGCCCTTGCCCTTGTCGCGCAGCGCAAGCCGCTGGTGCACGCCGAAGCGATGCTGCTCATCGACGATGGCCAGGGCCAGATCCTGGAACACCACCGCTTCCTGCATCAGCGCGTGGGTACCCACCACCACCTGCGCTTCGCCGTTGGCGACCTGTTCCATCACCTTCGCGCGCGCCTTGCCGGTGACCTTGCCGGCCAGCCAGGCAATGCGCACGCCCAACGGCTCCAGCCAGCCGCGCAGGTTGTTCAGATGTTGCTCGGCCAGCAGTTCGGTGGGGGCAGCCAGTGCAACCTGCTTGCCCTGCTCCACCGCCAGCATCGCCGCCAACGCGGCCACCACGGTCTTGCCCGAGCCGACATCGCCCTGCACCAGCCGCAGCATCGGGCTGGGGCGCGCGAGGTCTTCGCGGATCTGCTTGAACACGCGCGCCTGCGCACCGGTCAGTGCGAATGGCAGCTGCTTCAGCAGCGCCTTGGCCAGCTTGCCGGGGCCGGCCAGCGGCGGCGCGTGATGCGCCTGCAGCGCAATGCGCTGGCGACGCAGGCTGAGGTGGTGGGCCAGCAGTTCTTCCATCGCCAGCCGGCGCTGCGCCGGATGGGTGCCGGCAGCGAGCGCGGCCAGGTCTGCATCCGGCGGCGGCTGATGAACGGTCAGCAGCGCACTTCGCAGTGATGGCAGGCCGAGGCCATCGAGCCAGCCTGTCGGCAACAGTTCCAGCGTGCTTTCTTCCGGAAGGCGATCAAGTGCCTGGCCGATCAGCTTGCGCATCGTCATCGGGCCGACGCCTTCGACGGTGGGATACACCGGGTCGAGGCGGTCGCCGAGATCGGGATCGTCATTGCGCCCCAGCACCTGGTAACTGGGATGGACGATCTCCAACCCCAGGTGCCCCGGCTTGGGCGTACCGAAGCAGCGCAGCCGGTTGCCGACCGCGAACTGGCCGACCTGCTGCTGGCGGAAATGGAAGAAGCGCAGCACCAGAGTGCCCTGCCCTTCGTCCTCCACCGCCACCTTCAGCATCGGCCGGTAGCGCATGCCGCGCTCGACGGCGACCACCCGCACTTCCACCTGCGCCGGAATGCCGTTGCGCAGGTCTTCGATGCGGGTCAGCCGGGTGCGGTCTTCATAGCGCAGCGGCAGGTGCAGCCACAGATCCTGCAGGGTGGCCAGGCCACGCGCCTGCAGCTTGGCGGCCACGGCCGGACCGACGCCGGCAAGCATCGCAAGCGATGCTTCACCGGACGGTGCCAGTGCCGGGGTGACCGCCGCCTTGCGTGCCACGTGGCGGTCAGTCGATGACCATCACCGCGTCGACCTCGAAGTTGGCGCCCTTCGGCAGGCCGGAGACTTCGATGGTGGAACGGGCCGGGAACGGGGCCTGGAAATAGTCCTGCATCACGGCGTTGACCTTGGCGAATTCGGCCAGGTCGGTCAGGTACAGGCCGAGGCGCACGACCTTGTCCAGCGAACCGCCAGCGGCTTCGGCCACGGCCTTGAGGTTGTCGAAGGCGCGACGGGCCTGTGCTTCGACGTCACCCACGCCGACGATGTCGCCGGTGGCCGGATCGAGCGGAATCTGGCCGGAGAAATACACGGTGTTGCCGGCGCGCACGGCCTGCGAGTACGGGCCGATGGCGGCCGGGGCCTTTTCGGTGTTGATGATCTGGCGGGACATGGGTCGCTCCGGTGCGTTGGGGGAAAACAGAGCGGTGATTGTACCGGGTGGGGGGTGCATCCACGCATGGCGTGGATCTACCGCGCCGCTTCGGTAGCGCCGGGCCATGCCCGGCGGCATTTGATTCATGCCGCGCTGCGCGCTCGCCGGGCATGGCCCGGCGCTACCGGGAATCATCCACGCATGGCGTGGAGCTATTGCCGGCGAACCGCCTGCACGACCGACAGGCGGCGCAGGCGACGCATCACTTCAGCCAGGTGGTTGCGGTCGCGTACCTGGATGTTGAACGCCAGCACCGCGGCGTTGAAGTCGCGGTCCAGGTAATCCACGCGCTCGATGTTGGAATGGCTCTGCGCGATCGCCGCGGCCAGCTGCGCGAGCACGCCGGTACCGTTCTCCACTTCGACCACCAGCGAGGTGTCGTAGTCGCCGGATACGGTGGTATCCCAGCCGATCAGCACCCAGCGCTCGGGCGACTTGCGCAGCTCTGCCAGGTTCGGGCAGTCCATGCGGTGCACCACGATGCCCTTGCCGGCGGTGTGGTAGCCCATGATGTCGTCGCCCGGAATCGGCTGGCAGCAGCCGGCGAAGGTGACCACGCCACGCTCGCTGCCGTTGATCAGGATCTTTTCCTGCGAGCTGTGGCGCGAATGCGCGCCGCCGCGCAGTTCGGCGTAGGCCATCAGTGCCTGCGCGGCCTGGGTCGGCATCCAGTTGCCCAGCGCGACTTCGGCCAGCAGGGCCTCCAGGCGTGGGAACCGGTGTTCGGCCAGGAAGGCATCCAGGCGGCCCTTGGGCAGGCGCTCCAGCGAGCTGTCCATGGCCTCCAGCGCGCGGTCCAGCATGCGATGGCCCAGCTGCACGGCATCTTCGTGCTCCAGCTGCTTGAGCTGGTGACGGATGGCGGTGCGTGCCTTGCTGGTGACGACGAACTCCAGCCACTGCGGCTTGGGCGTGGCCGAGCGTGCGGTGATGATCTCCACCGACTGCCCCGACACCAGCTTGGTGCGCAGTGGCACCAGTTTCTTGTCCACGCGCGAGGCCACCGCCATGTTGCCGACATCGGTATGCACGGCGTAGGCGAAGTCGAGCGCGGTGGAATTGCGCGGCAGCGCCAGGATCTTGCCCTTCGGCGTGAACAGGTAGACCTCGTCCGGGAACAGGTCGACCTTGACGTTGTCGAGGAACTCCAGCGACGAACCAGCGGCACGCTGCGAATCGATCAGTTCGACGATCCAGGCGTGCGCGCGGCTCTGCGCGCTGTTGGGCGAGTCACCGCCGAACTTGTAGGTCCAGTGCGCCGCCACGCCGCGCTCGGCGATCAGGTCCATCTCTTCGGTGCGGATCTGCACTTCGATCGGCGAACCATACGGGCCGAACAGCACCGTGTGCAGCGACTGGTAACCGTTGGCCTTGGGGATCGCGATGAAATCGCGGAAGCGCCCATCCAGCGGTTTGAATGCGGCATGCACTGCGCCCAGCGAGTGGTAGCACTGCGGCACGCCGCGCACGACCAGGCGGAAGCCGAACACGTCCATCACCTGGTCGAAGGATTTGTTCTCGTCGCGCATCTTGTTGTAGATGCTCCACGGGGTCTTGATGCGGCTGACCAGGCGGTGCTCGATGCCCTCCTTGGCCAGGCGCTGCGACAACTGCACCTCCACCTGCGCCAAGGCCTCGCGGCGCACCACCGGCTGGCTGCGGATGTGCTTTTCCAGGATCGCATGGCGCCACGGGTACAGCGCCTTGAAGCCGAGGTTCTGCAGTTCGCTCTTGACCAGGCTCATGCCCAGCCGCTGCGCGATCGGGGCGTAGATCTCCAGCGTCTCGCGGGCGATGCGGCCCCGCGCTTCGCGGCTCTGCGCGCCCAGCGTGCGCATGTTGTGCAGGCGGTCGGCCAGCTTGATCATGATCACGCGCAGGTCGCGTGACATCGCCAGCAGCATCTTGCGGAAGCTCTCGGCGGCCGCTTCCTGGCGGTCGCGGAACTTCAGCTTGTCCAGCTTGGTGACACCGTCCACCAGCTCGGCCACGGCTTCACCGAACTCGGCCGACAGCGCCTCGCGGGTCAGCGGGGTGTCTTCGATGGTGTCGTGCAGGATCGCGGCGATCAGCGCTTCCACGTCCAGGCCGAGCTCGGCCAGCACCTGGGCCACGGCCACCGGATGGGTGATGTAGGGCTCGCCCGACTTGCGCGTCTGCCCAGCGTGCGCGGAGGCACCGACTTCCCACGCGCGGCGCAGCAGCGGCAGCTGCTCGGGCGGCAGATAGTGGGCGGCGCGTTCGAGCTGGAGGACGTAATCGGGTACGGCGGCAGCGGGGACTGCGGCGACCTTGGCAGTGGGGCCTGGGTTCATGGCCAAAGCCTATGCCAGCGCGACGTTTACGGCAAACCCTGAATGCGAAACAGCCCGCACGGGGCGGGCTGTTCGGCGTATCCAGCGAAGACGATGATCGATGCGATCAATCGTCGTTCTTGGACATGTCTTCGTCGGCGACCACTTCCGCGGCGGCCCACTCCAGCGCTTCGCGCTCGGCGCGCTCACGCTCTGCCTTCTCGACTTCGTCGATCAGCGCGTTGTCGATCTTGCGGGCAGCGATCTCGCGCAGTGCCAGCACGGTCGGCTTATCCTCGGTCTCGCTGTTGTCCAGCGTGGCCTGCACGCCATTGGCGAGCTGACGGGCGCGCTTGGAGGCCATCATCACCAGCTCGAAACGGTTGTTAACGACTTCCAGGCAATCTTCTACGGTAATGCGGGCCATACGGGCTCCCGGCGACCGGTCGGCCGCTCAGTCGAATGAGGGAAAGGGGACGGAGTGTACTGGCAGGGGCTGGACAAAATCAAGCCAACCCCCACCGGACCCTTTAGGAATCAATCAGTTGAACTCGCATCCGGGGTCAACAGGGCCTGGATCAGGCCGGCATGGCGGACCTTCTGGGCGTCCCGGCGCAGGCGGCTGGCGGTGAAGATCGCACACAGTTCGTCCACGGCGGTGTCGAACACTTCATTGACGATGACGTAGTCGAACTCGTTGAAGTGCAGCATTTCATCGCGGGCGGCGCCCAGGCGCTGGGCGATGACCGCCTCGCTGTCCTGGCCGCGCTTGCGCATGCGGTCCTGCAGGGCCTGCTTGGACGGCGGCAGGATGAACACCGTCACCGTGCCCGGCACCAGCTGGCGCACCTGCTGCGCGCCCTGCCAGTCGATCTCCAGCAGCACGTCCTGGCCGGCGTTCAGCTGCGGCTCCACCGACTGCCGGGCGGTGCCCTTCCAGTCGCCATGCACCCAGGCATGTTCGAAGAAGTCGCCGGCGGCGATCATCTCCTCGAACTTCTCCGCGCTGACGAAGTGGTAGTGCTGGCCGTTCACTTCACCCGGGCGCATGGCCCGTGAGGTGAACGAGATCGACAGCGCGATCTGCGGGTCGCGCGCCAGGGTGGCGTTGACGATGCTGCTCTTGCCGGCGCCGGAGGGCGCGGCAACGATGTACAGCGTGCCGCGTGCGATCGCGGCCGGGGGCGTGGAAATGCTCATTCGATGTTCTGCACCTGCTCGCGGATCTGGTCGATCAGCACCTTCAGCTCGACGGCGGCATTGGACGTGCGGCTGTCCACCGACTTCGAGCCCAGCGTGTTGGCCTCGCGGTTGAACTCCTGCAGCAGGAAGTCCAGGCGGCGGCCGACCGGCTCGCGCTGCTTCAGCACGCGGCGGATCTCGACGATGTGGCTGGACAGCCGGTCCAGCTCCTCGTCCACGTCCAGCTTCTGCAGCCACATCACCAGCTCCTGCTCGGCGCGGCCCGGGTCGACCGGATGCGGCAGGTCGGCCAGGCGGGCGGCCAGCTTGGCGCGCTGGCCGTCGCGAATGGCCGGAATCAGCGTGCGGACCTCGGCGGCGATGCGCTCGATGGAATCCACGCGCTCGGCGATGGCGGTGGCCAGCGTATTGCCTTCACGCTCGCGGGCGGCGATGAAGCCGTCCAGCACCTGGTCCAGCAGCGCCAGTGCTTCAACCTGCAGGGCCGCGGCATCGGTGGCCTCGCCCTGGGTCACACCCGGCAACTGCAGCAGGTCGGTGAAGCTGACCTGCAGGTTGGGGAAATCGGAGGTCAGCCGGTGTGCCAGCTGGCCCAGCTGGCCCAGCAGCACCTCGTTGACCTGCAGGCTGGCGGCCGATTCCGGCGCGCGCAGGCGCATCACCAGATCCAGCTTGCCACGGCTCAGGCGCGCGGAAATGCGCTCGCGCAGCTGCGGTTCCAATGCGCGCAGTTCCTCGGGCAGGCGGGTACCCACTTCCAGGAACCGGTGGTTGACCGAGCGCAGCTCGCAGCCCAGCGTTC
Organism: Stenotrophomonas sp. LMG 10879; assembly: GCF_002750935.1. Taxonomy (NCBI): domain Bacteria; kingdom Pseudomonadati; phylum Pseudomonadota; class Gammaproteobacteria; order Lysobacterales; family Lysobacteraceae; genus Stenotrophomonas; species Stenotrophomonas sp. LMG 10879. Next base: position 16,645 of record NZ_PEJT01000010.1, on the reverse strand, counting down.
CCCACGTAGTGGAGCGCTCGCCGCCGGCATAGGCCGTCATGCTTCGAATCATGGATGTTTCCGGTGCTTGCAAAGGGGGAATGGTACCCTAGCGGTCTCTTTTGAGCCCCTTTCCCCGCCCCGTGAAGGCCGCGGGGATGGTGGCGTACTCCCTTTTCCTACGGAACCTGCCCCATGTCCGATTTCCGCCCCAGTGGCCGTCAGCCCGATCAGCTGCGCCCGGTCGTCATCCAGCGCGGTTTCACCCGCCACGCCGAAGGTTCGGTGCTGGTCTGCTTCGGTGAAACCCGCGTGCTGTGCACGGCCAGCATCGAGAACCGGGTGCCGGGCTTCCTGCGTGGCAAAGGCGAAGGCTGGGTGACCGCCGAGTACGGCATGCTGCCGCGCGCCACCCACACCCGCAGCGACCGCGAAGCCGCACGCGGCAAGCAGGGCGGCCGCACGCTGGAGATCCAGCGCCTGATCGGCCGCAGCCTGCGCGCCTGCGTGGACCGCAACGCACTGGGCGAACGCACCATCACCCTGGACTGCGACGTGCTGCAGGCCGACGGCGGCACCCGCACCGCTGCCATCACCGGCGCCTATGTGGCCCTGGTCGACGCGGTGAACGTGCTGATGAAGCGCGGCGACATCAAGCGCAACCCGATCCTCGGCGCGGTGGCGGCGGTGTCGGTCGGCGTCTACCGCGGCACCCCGGTGCTGGACCTGGATTACGCCGAAGACAGCGACTGCGACACCGACATGAACGTGGTGATGAACGACGGCGGCGGTTTCATCGAACTGCAGGGCACCGCCGAAGGCCATGCCTTCCGCCGTGACGAACTGGATGCGCTGCTGGGCCTGGCCGAAAAGGGCGTGACCGAGCTGCTGGCCGCGCAGCAGGCGGCGCTGTCGGCATGAACCGGCGCCTTGCCCTGACCACCCTCGTGGTGGCCGATTACGACGAAGCCATCGCCTGGTACACCGGCAAGCTCGGCTTCCAGCTGCTGGATGACATCGACCAGGGCAGCAAGCGCTGGGTGGTGGTCGGGCCGACCGATGGCAGCGCCGCCGCCCTGCTGCTGGCCCGCGCCAGCAACGACGAGCAGCGCAGCCGCATCGGCAACCAGACCGGCGGCCGCGTCGGCTTCTTCCTCAACACCGACGACTTCCGCCGCGACCACGCGGCGATGCTGGCCGCCGGTGTCGAATTCCTGGAAGAACCGCGCGAAGAACCCTACGCCACCGTCGCGGTGTTCCGCGACCTGTACGGCAACACCTGGGACCTGCTGGAGCCCCGCTGATGAAGAAGCTTGTCCTGGCCAGCCACAACGCTGGCAAGCTGGTGGAAATGCAGGAAATCCTCGCCGACCTGCCGCTGCAGATCACCTCGGCCGCCGAACTGGGCCTGGGCGATGTGGAGGAGACCGGCCTGACCTTCGTCGAGAACGCGCTGCTGAAGGCGCGCGCCGCCTGCGAAGCGACCGGCCTGCCGGCGCTGGCCGATGATTCGGGGCTGATCGTCGACGCCCTCGGCGGTGCGCCGGGTCTGTACAGCGCGCGCTATGCGGGCCATCCGACCAATGCAGCGGCCAACAACGCCAAGCTGCTGGACGCGATGGCCGACATCGCTGATGGCCAGCGCAGCGCCCGCTTCTATGCGGTGATCGTGCTGCTGCGGCACGCCACCGACCCGCAGCCGCTGATCTGCGAAGGCCGCTGGGAAGGGCAGATCATCCGCGAACTGCGCGGCAGCAACGGCTTCGGCTACAACCCGGTGTTCCTGGATACTGCCCACGGCCTGACCGCTGCGGAAATGGAACCGGCGTTGAAGAATGCCATCAGCCATCGTGCCATCGCCCTGCAGCAGCTCAAGCAGCAGCTCGCGGCCTGGCTCTGATACCCCACCCGATCAACACAGGGAAGCCGGCCCGCGGCCGGCACTACCGATGACTGCCATGCCGCACGACCACGACCACGACCACTGCAACCACCTGCCCGGCGAGTCCTGCGACCACGGCACCCCGCCGCGTCTGGTGCCGCCGCCGCTGGCGCTGTACGTGCATCTGCCGTGGTGCGTGCGCAAGTGCCCGTACTGCGATTTCAACTCGCACCAGGCCAAGGGCGAACTGCCCTTCGATGCCTACATCGATGCATTGGTGCGCGACCTCGACCAGGACCTGCCGCTGGTCTGGGGCCGGGTGGTCAGCAGCGTGTTCTTCGGTGGTGGCACGCCCAGCCTGTTCCCGCCGGAAGCCATCGACCGCTTCCTGCAGCAGGCCAGCGCCCGCCTTCGCTTCGCGCCCAATGCCGAGATCACGCTGGAAACCAACCCGGGCACCGCCGAGCATGGTCGCTTCGACCGCTACCGTGCGGCCGGGGTGAACCGGCTCAGCTTCGGCATCCAGAGTTTCGATGATGCGATGCTCAAGCGCCTGGGCCGCATCCACGACAGTGGCGAGGCCGAGCGCGCGGTGAAGATGGCGCAGGACGCGGGCTACGACAATTTCAACATCGACCTGATGTACGCCCTGCCGGAACAGACCCTGGCCGGTGCCGAGGCCGACCTGCAACGCGCGTTCGCGTTGCAGCCGACCCACATCTCGCACTACCAGCTGACTCTGGAACCGAACACCGTGTTCTTCGCGCGGCCGCCGCAGGGCATCCCCGATGAAGACAATGCCTGGGACATGCAGGAACACTGTCAGGCGCTGCTGGCGCAGGCCGGTTTCGGCCAGTACGAGGTAAGTGCCTACGCCCGCCCCGGTCGGCAGAGCGCGCACAACCTGAATTACTGGCGTTTCGGTGACTACCTCGGTATCGGCGCCGGCGCACACGGCAAGATCAGTTCCGGTGCCGAGGAGCATGTGCTGCGGCGCTGGAAGCACAAGCACCCGCAGACGTTCATGGATACCGCAGGCACCGCCGCATCGTTCGGTGGCGACGAGGTGATCGCCGCCGATCGCCTGCCCTTCGAATACATGCTCAACCTGCTGCGCCTGCACGAAGGCTTCAGCCTGCGCGACTTCGAATCGCGGACCGGGCTGGCGCGCAGCGTGCTGGACGTTGCATTGGCCGAAGCGGTGCAGCGCGGCTGGCTGGTGGTGGCGGGCGGGTACGTGCAACCGACCGAGCTCGGCCGGCGCTTCACCAACGATGTGGTCAGCCTGTTCCTGGAAGAATGATCCGCCTGCGGCGCAGCCAGGGAAGGCCGCGCTGAATGAATCGATCGCTAAAGTAGCGCCTTCACCGGCCGACACGGTAGATTCCAAGATCGATCCGCGGGAATCCGGACCCCCTCGCCGATGTCTGCTGTCTTCTCCCTCTCCAGTGCCGACACTGCCCGCCTGGCCGCGGCCGACCTGCCGCCGCGCGTGCGCGAGCTGCTGGGCGCGTTGATCGGCCTGTGCCACCAGGCCCTGACGGCACCGCTGATCCTGACCGTGGAAGCGCTGGAGCAGACCCTGCTGCATGACGCCGACCATGCCCGCAACCCGCAACAGCAGGCTGACCTACTGGCACAGCGCGGCCAGCTGCATGCGTTCGCCGGCCACTTCAGCGACCGCATGCTCGATGCGCTGGCCGATGCGCTGGCGCGGCTGCGGGAACCGATCACACCGGTCATGGCCACCACCACCCCACCACCGTTGCCCGGCATGCTGGGGTTGACCCTGGTGGCCGAGCACGAAGTCGACCGCGACCTGCTGCTGACCGAAATGGTGCGCCGGGAAACGCTGCGTTCGGCCAACGCCTTGAACCTGCTCGGCCAGCGCCTGGGGGTTATTGCCGGTGCACCGGCCTTTGAAGCCGATACCCTGCCCCTGGCACCGCAGGCCCTGTGCGCGATGGTGCGCAAGCTGGCCGAACAGGATGCCCTCAGCGCCGAAGTGCAGATGGCGCTGTACCGCAGTTTCGAGCGGCAGGTGCTGGAGCGGCTGGGCGATGTGCTCGACCGCGCCAATGCGCTGCTGGCACAGCACGGCATCCTGCCGGGGCTGGTCTACACCCCGTACCTGGCGCGTTCTTCCAGCACCCGCCGGATCATCACCCAGTCGGTCGGCAGCGGCCGCAGTGGACGTCCGTCACCGCGCGTGCCCACGCCGATGACCGGTTGGGGCGGCTCGGCACCGGCCGGCTCGTGGTCGACGCTGATGCAGGACGCCTTCGCCGATGCGGCTGCGCCCGGCGCGTCGGCCGGGCTGACGGTACCGGCCAGCAGCGTCCTGCACGAGATGCTGCAACAGGCGCGGCAGGCCCCGCAGCCAGCGGTGGATCCGCCAGCCCTGCCCAGTGCGGCAGTGGATGCCGTACTGGCGCGCCTGCAGGGCCAGGCCAGCGCCGCCAGCGCCATGACCGATCTGCAGGCCGCCGTTGTCGCCCAGCTGCGCAGCGAACATGGTGCGCAGGCCAACCTCGGCAGCCACGACCGTGACAATCTCGATCTGCTGCGCCTGCTGCTGCAGCAGGTACAGCAGCAGCAACGACCGGACCCGGTGCCGGCCGCCCTGCTTGCGCGCCTGCAGGTACCCTTGGCGCGCGCAGCGATGGCCGATCCCGGGTTCTTCGTGCGCGACGAACACCCGGCACGCGAACTGCTCAACCATGTCGCTGAAGCCGGCGCCAGCTGGCTTGGCGATGACGATGTCGATCCGCAGCTGCTGCAACGGCTGGCGCAGAGCGTGCAAGGCCTGCTCGGCCAGGATGCGCGCACGCCCGAGGCCTTTGCCGCCGCCAACGAAGAGATACAGCAGCACCAGCGTGCCGCCGCGCATCGCGCCGAACTGGCCGAACGCCGCCATGTGGAAGCCGCGCGCGGCAAGGAGCGGCTGGAACTTGCGCGACGCCAGGCCAATGCACAGATCGACCAGTGCTGCGACACGCAGGAACCGCCACGCTTCGTGCAGACACTGCTGCGCCAGGCCTGGGCGGACGCATTGACGCTGACCCGCCTGCGCCACGGCGAAGATTCGCCGCAGTGGCAGGAGCGCCTGCAGCAGACCGAACGCATCGCGGCGATCACTGCCGGCGCCGCCAGCGAAAGCAGCGCGACCGATGCTCCGCTGGCCACCGAGGTTGAATCGGCCCTGCTGCAGGTCGGCTACCACGCAGAAGAGGCAGCCGCCGTCGCCCGTCGCCTGTCCACGCCGGGCGGTGAAGACGAAAGCACCTCGCGCACCGAACTCAGCGCGCGCCTGAAGGCCCATGCACGTCTGGGCGAGCATGCGGGCACGCAAGCGCTGGCAGATGATGCCGCACCGCGCAGCGAGGCCGAGGAGACCTGCTACCAGCAGCTGTGCGCGCTGCCCTTCGGCAGCTGGTTCGATATCGATGATGGCGAAGGCGCCCTGCGCCGCCAGCGCCTGTCCTGGTACAGCCTGCTGACCGGCCATGTGCTGTTCGTCAACGCACGTGGACAGAAGATCGGCGAAACCACGCTGGATACGCTGGCCCGGCAGATGAGTGCCGGGCGCGCGCAGCTGGTTACCGAAGACAAGGGCCGGCTGGTCGACCGCGCCTGGCAGGCGAGCCTGAGCGCGCTGCGCGCACTTGCCACACGCCGCCAGCAGGAGCCCAACGCATGAGTACACAACCGCCCGTTGATACCCGCCGCGCGCCGCGCCGGCAGGTCTCCGACCTGGTGCCGGTGACCGACCAGATGCGCGACTGCGTGGTTGGACGCCTGGGCAACGTGTCCGAGACCGGCATGCTGATGCTGGCCAGCGCCCCGCTGCGCGACGATGCGCTGTATCAGTTGCGCTTCCCGTTGCCCTCGGCCGAGGGTCGCAGCGAGCTGATCGACGTCGGCGTACACCTGCTGTGGAGCGAACCGGCGCATGCGCCCGGCCAGAGCTGGGCAGGCTTCCGCTTCCTGACGCTGTCACGCGAGCATCGGCAGCTGCTGCGCCGGTGGATCGGCGAAGACAGCGACGAGACACCGGTTTCGACGGGCTGAGTGCCGGTTCCGGCACAGCGGATTGCGTCGGTATCCGGCAGAATCTAGGGCCGTTTTCCGTGTCGAGCCCCCGCAATGATCCAGCAAGACCCCGGCGCCCTGTATCCCGACCACCTGGCCGTGCTGTGCCGACGCGCCGAGCAGGCGCTGGCGCGCGGCGGCTTCGACCATCTGGTGGTGCCCAGCGGCACCCTGCACTACCAGGTCTTCGACGACCGTGATTACCCGTACGCGGTCAACCCGCATTTCAAGGCCTGGCTGCCGCTGACCCGGCTGCCCAACAGCTGGATCGTGTTCACCCCGGGCAAGCGTCCGGCGGTGATCTTCCACCAGCCGTTCGATTACTGGCATGTAGTACCGGACGCCCCGAGCGGCTGGTGGGTCGACCACTTCGACATCCACATCATCCGCACGCCCGAAGAGGCGCTGGCGCTGCTGCCATCCGATCCAGCGCGCTGCGCGATCCTGGGCGAGCCGCAGAGCGCGCTGGGCGCGTATGTGCCCAACAATCCGGCGCCGGTGGTGAACTACCTGGAATGGCATCGCGGCAGCAAGACGCCGTATGAAATCGCACTGATGCGCCAGGCGCAGGTGCTGGGCGTGCGCGGCCATCGCGCGGCCGAAGCGGCGTTCCGCAACGGCGCCGACGAGTTCAGCATCCACATGGCGTATTGCCAGGCCGTGGGACAGGACGCCACTGAACTACCGTACGGCAACATCGTGGCCCTTAACGAACATGCGGCGGTGCTGCATTACACCGAACTGGGCCGCAGGGCACCGCAGCCGCTGCGCAGCTTCCTGATCGACGCCGGCGCCAGTGCGTACGGTTATGCCAGCGACATTACCCGCACCTACGCCGCCGCCGGCCATGACGAGTTCGCGGCGATGATCGAAGCCGTCGATGCCGCGCAGCAGCAGATGTGCGCGGCCGTGCGCCCGGGCTTCGACTACAAGCAGCTGCATGTTGATGCGCATCTGTCGCTGATGGGCGTGCTGAAGGACTTCGGCGTGATCAAGGTGTCGCCGCAGACCGCGCTGGAAACCGGCGTCAGCGCCGCGTTCTTCCCGCATGGCATCGGTCATCTGATCGGCCTGCAGGTGCACGACGTCGCCGGTTTCGCTGCCAGCGACGAAGGCGGCCGCATCGAGCGCCCGGCCGGCCATCCGTACCTGCGCCTGACCCGCGTGCTGGAACCGGGCATGGTGGTGACGATCGAGCCGGGCCTGTACTTCATCGACATGCTGTTGAACGAAGTGAAGGCTGCCGGCCATGGCGATGCGATCAACTGGGAGCGCGTGGATTTCTTCCGTCCATACGGCGGCATCCGCATCGAAGACGAAGTGCTGTGCACTGATGGCGAGGCGGACAATCTGACGCGGCCGGTGTTTGCGGCGGCGAACGGCTGAGCCCCTCGTGGTTGGTCGCCTAGATCAAAAGCCGCGCTTGGCGGGACGGGCTGGATTCGCGGGGGACGCCGTGAATCCATCCCTGGAGGCTTGGCCGCGGCATCCATGCCGCGGACACCCCCGCGAACCCAACCCGCCCCGCCTCTGACAGTTTCCGTGCGCGGCCAGCCACGGAAGAAAGAAAGAAAAGCAAAAGCGGGTCGTTCGCTGCGCTCGCTCGCGTCTTCCGCGCCTTTGTAGAGCCGAGCCATGCTCGGCTGCTTTTCGCCTGAAAACCCCCGCGCTTCGCGCGTAAGCCGAGCATGGCTCGGCTCTACAGAAGCGCGTCATCCACGCCGCAGGTCGCGGGAAACTGTCGAAGGCGGGGTACTGTGGGTTTGCGGGGTGTGAGCGGCATGGATGCCGCGACCAAGCCCCCATGGACGGGTTCACGGCGTCCCCGCAAACCCACAGTACCCCGCCATCCCACAGAATGCTGCCGTTGCTGTTGCTCCAGCTGTTGCCTCTGCAGGTGCAGGGCTGCAAGCCCTGCCGAAAACCCTCTTACCCCGCCATCAACGCTTCGATCTCGTCGGCGCTGCGTTCCAAGCCTTCGGTCAACACCCGATGTCCGTCGTCGGTGATCAGAACGTCATCTTCGGTACGGATGCCGATGCCGCGCCAACGCGGTTCCACCGTCGTGTCGTCCACGCCGATGTACAGCCCCGGCTCGATGGTGAAGGCCATGCCCGGCTCCAGCAGGCGCGAATCGCCGGCCAGGCGGTAGTCGCCTACGTCGTGCACATCCAGCCCGATCCAGTGCCCGGTCTTGTGCCGGTAGAAACGCTGGTACAAGCCTTCGGTGAGATTCTTTTCCAGCGTGCCCTTCAACAGGCCCAGTTGCAGCAACCCCTCGGTAAGAGTCTGCACCGCCGCCAGATGGCCCATTTCGTACGCCACGCCGGGCTTGGCCTGGGCCAGTGCCGCCGCCTGCGCCGCGCCCACCAGATCATGCAGCGCGCGCTGCTCGGCGCTGAAACGACCGTTGACCGGGAACGTGCGGGTGATGTCGCTGGCATAGCCGCGATACTCGGCACCGGCATCGATCAACACCAGTTCGCCGTCGCGCGAGCGTGCGTTGTTGTCGCGGTAATGCAGGATGCAGGCGTTGCGGCCGGCACCGACGATGCTGCAGTACGCAGGCACCGCGTCGTTGGCGCGGAACACCCGCTCCAGCTCGGCCTGCAGTTCGTACTCGTGAATGCCGGCCTTCGCGGCCTGCATGGCGGCACGGTGCGACAGCACGCTGATGTCGGCCGCGCGCTGCATCAACGCCACCTCGGCACCGGACTTGAACAACCGCTGCTCGTGCAGCAGATGGCCCAGTTCCAGGAACTCATGCGGCGGCTGCGCACCGCGGCGCACCTGCGAACGTACGCGGTTCACCCAGCCGATCAGCTTCAGGTCGAAATCCGCATCGCGGCCGAAGTGGTAGTACACCCGCGACCGCCCTTCCAGCAGGCCCGGCAGGATGTCGTCCAGATCGGTAATCGGGTAGGCATCGTCCATCGCGAACTGGGCCACGGCGCCGTCCTGGCCGGCGCGCCCCCCATCCCAGGCTTCGCGCTCGGGATCACGCTCGCGGCAGAACAGGATGGCTTCGCCGTGGCGGCGGCCGGGAATCAGCACCAGCACCGCTTCCGGCTCCGGGAAGCCGGTCAGGTACTGGAAATCCGAATCCTGGCGGTACGGATAATGGGTATCGAGGCTGCGCACCTTCTCCGATGCCGCCGGCAGCACCAGGATCGCGTCTTCGCCCGCCATGTCCATCAGTTGCCGGCGGCGACGCTTGTACTCGCCGGCAGCGATGCCGGTGCGCTGCTTGATATCCATCAGTTCAGGCGCTGCCGATGGCGCGCGGCCAGCACCACGTCACCGTGCAGCAGCAGCACCGCCACGCGGATGAATTCTTCGATCTCCGACAGGGCTTCGTCGTCATCATCACCGCCGGCTTCGAAGTCCTCGCTCGAGGCGCGGGCCAGGCTGGCCAGGTCGTTCAGCGCCTCCTCGCCTTCTTCGGACAGGGTCGGCCGGTGGCCGCCGCTGCCAAGGCCGAAGCCGCCCAGGAAGGAACGGGTCCAGCTGAACATGGCGTCCGCCTGCGCGGCCACGTCACTGCTGTCGGTCAACAGCAGCTCGAAGGCGAAGTCACGGTCTTCCAGCTGCTTGATGGTGGCCTCCAGCAACTGCGCCAGCGCACTGTCGGCAGCCACCTGCGGCAGATTGTCGTCGGCCAGCACGCGCGCCGGCCAGTCGTTGCCGGGGGCACCGCCGGCGGCCAGCCAGCCGCACAGCCCGCCATGCAGCTCGGCAGCAGTGGCGCCCAGGCCCAGTTCCTGGCTGGCGCGGGTAACGTCGTCGACGGAGGGAAGTTCGGTCATCGTGCGGCTCGTTCGGAAGGGAAACTGCGGAGCGCGCACGCGCGCGCCCGTGAGCCGGGTAGTGTAGCAATCTGTCCGCCTGCGCTTCGTGGCCGTCAGGCCCTGCTGCGACAGTGCTTGACCGCCCTGACCCGGCTTGCCTATCGTGCGGGCATGGAACCCGCCGATCCCCTTGCCCAGTTGCAGGCCTTCGCCGCCCGTGTGGAGGCGTTGCTCGACCGCAACCAGCGGCTGGCCGAGGAGAACCGCAGCCTGCGCCACCAGCAGGAACAGCTGGTGGCCGAGCGCTCGACGCTGCTGGCCAAGAACGAACAGGCGCGGTCGCGGGTGGAAGCGATGATCACCCGGCTCAAGTCCCTGGAGCAGCACACATGAGTGCCGAACCGGTCAGCGTCCGTATCCTCGACCGTGAATACACGGTCGGCGTCGGTGGTGATGAACGCGACAGCCTGATGGCGGCCGCCCGCCTGCTGGATGCGCGCATGCGCGAGATCCGTGGCAGCAACCGGATGGCCGCGGTCGACCGCATCGCGGTGCTGGCAGCGCTCAATCTGGCGCACGAGCTGCAGCTGCTGCGCGACGAGAACGCCCGCCAGGCGGTTGCCCTGCAACAGACCCTGGCCGACCTGAACCGGCGTCTGGACCGGGCAATCGACAGCAGCACGTGAGAAAGGCGCGTATTGCGCCTTCTCTTTTCTGAATTGGCACGCACTGTTGCCGACGAACGGCCTATCCAGATCACCCGCGGTAGCTATAATGGCCACGCGTTCTCTGCGGTACTCGACGGCATGTGCAAACATTCGCCTTGTCCCTTAAGAACGACACCGGGAGCGCGACAGCGCCGGGAGTGCAGGTCCGCCTCGTAGCGGGAAGCCCGATGGTTCTCCAGCGTTCCCACTTGAGCCCCCGGGTTCAAGGTCGTTTCGCATGCATCGACATTGCGGAGAATGCAATATTCCAGCAAGGGCGGCGTCTTCGGGCGTCGCCCTTGTTCTTTCCGGCACAATGACGGCTGATCCTTGCCGCACGCTGCCATGACCGACCCGCGACAGGCCCTGCGCCACGACCTGCGGCAACGCCGCCGCGACCTTTCCGCCCCCGCCCGTATTGCCGCTGCCGAATCGCTGGCCGATGCGCTGCTCGCGCTGCCGTTCGCCCCGCGCGAAGGCGCCGTGGCCGGCTACTGGGCGCTGGATGGCGAGATCGCCCTGCACCGCTGGCAGCTGCAACTGCCCGACACGCTGCGCTACTGCCTGCCCGTGCTGCACGGCGACGTGCTGCGCTTCGCGCCCTGGCGCCCCGGCCAGCCGTTGACCAGCAACCGTTACGGCATCCCCGAACCGGACATCGCCATCGAAGACACCCTGGAACCGGCGCAGATGGCCCTGGTGGTGACGCCGCTGGTGGGCTTCGACGCCCAGTGCCGGCGGCTGGGAATGGGAGGCGGCTGGTATGATCGCAGCTTCGCCTTCCGCCATGATCGGCCGGCGCCACCCTGGCTGGTCGGCGCGGCATTCTCGGTGCAGCAGGTCGAGTCCTTGCCGGTTGCGTCCTGGGACGTGGCGGTGGATGCGATCTGCACTGAAGCCGGCACCCTGCTCCCTTCCGCTGCCCCCGTGAACGCATGACCGCCCGCAAGCGCTACTGGCTGATGAAGTCCGAACCGGACGCCTTTTCCATCGATGACCTGGCCAAGGTCAAGGTTGAACCCTGGAACGGCGTGCGCAACTACCAGGCGCGCAATTTCATGCGCGATGGCATGCAGGTCGGCGACGGCATCCTGTTCTACCACTCCAATACCAAGGTGCCCGGCATCGTCGGCCTGGCCACGGTGGCCAGCGCGGCCTACCCGGATGACACCCAGTTCGATCCGAAATCCGACTACCACGACCCCAAGAGCACGCGCGAGAACCCGCGCTGGATGCTGGTGGACGTGGCCTTCGACCGCAAGCTGAAGCAGGTGATCGCGCTGGACGAGATCAAGCTGCATGCCGAGGAACTCGGCGAAGGCTTCCCGCTGGTTGCCAAGGGCAACCGCCTGTCGGTGTTCCCGGTGACCGCCACGCAGTGGAAGCTGCTGCTGTCGCTGGAAAAGAAATCCTGATTCCCTGCCTGAGAGCTCCCCGCAATGTCTGAAGCCAAGCGCCTGGCCGCCGAAAAGGCCATCGAGTACGTCGAAGACGGCATGATCGTCGGTGTCGGTACCGGTTCCACCGTCGCCTATTTCATCGATGCGCTGGCCCGCATCCAGCATCGCATCAAGGGTGCGGTATCCAGTTCCGAGCAGAGCACCGCGCGCCTGAAGCAGCATGGCATCGAGGTGATCGAACTGAACCATACCGGCACCCTGTCGCTGTACGTGGATGGCGCCGACGAGTGCGATGCCAACAAGTGCCTGATCAAGGGCGGCGGCGCTGCACTCACGCGCGAGAAGATCATCGCCGAGGCCAGCGAGCGCTTCGTCTGCATCGTCGACCCGAGCAAGCAGGTGCCGGTGCTGGGCAGGTTCCCGCTACCGGTGGAAGTGATCCCGATGGCACGCAGCCTGGTCGCCCGCCAGATCCGCGACATGACCGGCGGCCAGCCGACCTGGCGCGAAGGCGTGGTGACCGACAACGGCAACCAGATCCTGGACATCCACAACCTGCAGATCACCGACCCGGAAAAGCTGGAGCGCGAGCTCAACCAGCTGCCGGGCGTAGTCTGTGTCGGCCTGTTCGCGCGCCGCCGTGCCGATGTGGTGATCGTCGGCGGCGAGCCGCCGATCGTGCTCTGACCCTTTCGAAGGACCCTACGATGTCGTTGCTGCGCTCCCTGTTGATGCTTCCGCTTCTGGCCCTGACCGGCTGCGCCACCGATGCCGCCCGCCACTGGGTGGAACTGGGCGGCGCACGCTATGACGTTGAACTGGCCACCAACGATGAAACCCGTGCGCGTGGGTTGATGTTCCGCGACCAGATGGCCGAGGACCACGGCATGCTGTTCGTGCATGACCGCGAGGAAATGCAGGCGTACTGGATGAAGAACACCAAGATCGCGCTGGACATCCTGTACTTCGACAGCGAGCGCAAGCTGGTGAGCCAGCAGCGCGACGTGCCGCCGTGCTCGGCCGGCGACATGTGCCCGCCCTACCCCAGCGGCGGTCCGGCGCGCTTCGTGCTGGAGCTCAATGCCGGCCAGGCGGAGAAGCTCAAGCTGAAGGATGGGACCGAGCTGATCTTCGGCCCGGGCATCGAGAAGTAGGGGTCGGCCGGGCTGCGCCCGGCACCCGCCGAATCGACATCAAGTGCAACATCTGGGCGACCGAGGGATGGCGGGGCGATGTGGGCTTGCAGGACACGCCGTAAACCCATCCCTGGGGGCTCGTAGGCGCCATCCATGGCGCCTGCGGTCCTGCAAGCCCACACCGCCCCACCTCTGACAGTTTCCCGCTGCTGTTGGTGGGTGTCGACCTGGGTCGACACGGTAGATCCACGCCATGCGTGGATGGAAGGACGATGACGTGATGAATTCACGCAGCACTGCTTGAAACCGCCCACGATTGCCGCCAGTCTGTGGACATGCAGGACCGGATCACACTCCCCGACTGGGATGCACTGGCCGCCTTCGACGACGAGGCGCTGCCATTGCTGCCGACCGCGCTGCTGATCGCGCGCGATGAATATCCCGATCTGCAGCCGTCGACCTACGATGCGCTGGTGCAGAGCCACGTCGAGCACCTGCGCGCCGAGGTGGACAGCATCGAGCACAGTCCGCTGAAGATGGCGGCCATCAACCGGCATCTGTTCGATGAGCTGGGCTACAGCGGCGACCACCAGGAGTATTACGACCCGCGCAACAGCTACCTCAACCAGGTGTTCGAGCGCCGTCTGGGCAATCCGATCTCGCTGGCGCTGGTGCAGATGGAAGTGGCGCGACGGCTGGGCATTCCGCTGGACGGCGTGTCATTCCCCGGTCATTTCCTGGTGCGCCTGCCGGTCGACGATGGCGTGCTGGTGATGGACCCGTTCAACGGTGGCCGCCCGCTGGACGTGGACGAACTGCGCGAGCGCGCCAAGTCGCACCTGGGCGGGCAGATGCCCGACGACCAGGTGCTGGCGCAGATCCTCGATCCTGCACCGAGCCGCGCGATCCTGATCCGCATGCTGCGCAACCTGCATGGGGTCTATGCCGAGGCCAGCGAGTGGGATCGTGCCGCGCGCAGTGCCGACCGCCTGCTCAAGCTCGCCCCCGAACAGGACGATGCGCTGCGTGATCGCGGCCTGGCCTATCTGCAGCTGGACTACCTGGCCGGCGCCCGCACCGACCTGGGCCGGTACCTGAAGCGCAATCCCGAGGCCAGCGACGCGCAATGGCTGCGCGAGAAGCTGATCGACCTCGGCGGGCCGGCACCGCGGCTGCATTGAGGTTGTCGGGTGTGTGGACCAACGGTCCACACCCACAGGAGGGCCTGGCGGCACCTCCCTCAATCGATCTCGACCATCTCGAAATCGTCCTTGGTCACGCCGCAATCCGGGCACGTCCAGGTCTCGGGAATGTCTTCCCAGCGCGTGCCCGGGGCGATGCCCTCTTCCGGCAGCCCATCCGCTTCGCGGTACAGGAATCCGCAGACCACGCACATCCAGGTACGCAGGGTGGTGGGGGTGGCTTCGCTCATCGGATAATCAAGGCTGGATTCACGGGCCGCCATTGTCCCATCGCGGTCCACTCACCGGTAGCCATCGATGACTTCTGCTTCCCCGACGCCCCGCGGCGTCTACCTGATCACCCCGGATGAACCCGATACCGCTCGCCTGCTGGCGCGCACCGCGCCGCTGCTGGCTGCCGGTGCCACCTGGCTGCAGTACCGCAACAAGACCGCCAGCGATGCCCTGCGGCGGGAACAGGCCACGGCCCTGCAGGCCTTGTGCGCCGCCCATGGCGTGCCGCTGATCGTCAACGACGACCCGGCGCTGGCCCAGGCCATCGGCGCGGCCGGCGTGCACCTGGGCGGCACCGACGGCGACATCTCAGCCGCCCGCAGCCTGCTCGGCCCCGACGCCATCATCGGTGCCTCCTGCTACGACCAGCTCGCCAACGCCGAGCGCGCCGTGGCTGCCGGCGCCAGCTACGTGGCCTTCGGCGCGTTCTTCCCCACCACCACCAAGGTCACCAGCAGCCGCGCCCACACCGACCTGCTGCGGCAAAGCGCCGCACTGGGCGTGCCGCGGGTGGCGATTGGCGGCCTCAGCCCGGACAATGTCGGTCCCATCATCGATGCCGGCGCCGATCTGCTGGCCGTGGTCAGCGGCATCTACGCCGCGCAGGACCCGGTCGCGACCCAGCGCGCCTACCTCGCCCGTTTCGATACGCCGCAGTAATACCCAGGAAACCCCATGAACCACGACCAGTCCCACGCCCTGTTCTCCCGCGCCCAGGCATTGCTGCCTGGCGGCGTCAACTCACCGGTGCGCGCGTTCAAGTCGGTCGGCGGCGAACCCTTCTTCGTCGAGCGCGCCGACGGCGCCTACCTGTACGACGTCGACGGCAACCGCTACATCGACTACGTGGGTTCGTGGGGCCCGATGATCGTCGGCCACAACCACACCGCCGTACGCCAGGCGGTGAAGAAGGCAATCGACAACGGCCTGTCCTTCGGTGCGCCGTGCGCAGCGGAAGTGACCATGGCCGAGACCATCACCCGCCTGGTGCCGTCGTGCGAGATGGTGCGCATGGTCAACTCAGGTACCGAGGCCACCCTGTCGGCGATCCGCCTGGCGCGCGGTGCCACCGGCCGCAACTGCATCGTCAAGTTCGAAGGCTGCTATCACGGCCACGGCGACTCGTTCCTGGTCAAGGCCGGCAGCGGCATGCTGACCCTGGGCGTGCCGACCTCGCCCGGCGTGCCGGCCGGCCTGAGCGAACTGACCCTGACCCTGCCCTACAACGACTTCGAGGCGGCCACCGCCCTGTTCGAGGCACGCGGCAGCGAGGTCGCCGGCCTGATCATCGAACCGGTGGTGGGCAACGCCAACTGCATTCCGCCGCGCGAGGGCTACCTGCAGCACCTGCGCGCGCTGTGCACGCAGTACGGCGCCCTGCTGATCTTCGACGAAGTGATGACCGGTTTCCGCGTTGCCCTGGGCGGTGCGCAGGCGTACTACGGCATCACCCCGGACCTGACCACCTTCGGCAAGATCATCGGTGGCGGCATGCCGGTGGGTGCCTACGGTGGCCGTCGCGAGCTGATGCAGCAGATCGCCCCCGCTGGCCCGATCTACCAGGCCGGCACGCTCAGCGGCAATCCGGTGGCGATGGCCGCCGGCCTGGCCATGCTGGAGCTGATCCAACAGCCGGGTTTCCACGACGATCTGAGCGCGCGCGCCGCACGCCTGTGTGCGGGCCTGGAAGCGGCCGCCGCCGATGCTGGCGTGGCGGTGACCACCACCCAGGTGGGCGCGATGTTCGGGCTGTTCTTCACCAGCGAAAAGGTGGAGACCTATGCCCAAGCCACGGCCTGCGACATCCCGGCGTTCAACCGCTTCTTCCACGCGATGCTGGACCAGGGCGTGTTCCTGGCACCGTCGGCGTACGAAGCCGGCTTCCTGTCCAGCGCCCACGATGATGCGGTGATCGAAGCGACGCTGGCAGCGGCGCGCGTGGCGTTCAAGGCGGCCAAGGGCTGAGCCCACGCCCGGTAGATGCCAACCTTGGTTGGCATTGCGGTGGCACGGCATCCACGCATGGCGTGGATCTACCAGGCTGCGTGCGGCGTTCCACCTGTAGAGCCGAGATCCTATGTTTGTGGTCAAGCCTGCTGGAAGCAGGCTTGACCCACTTTCAGCATGGATGGATCAAAGTCCCGACCGCTCTTGAAGACGCCCCAGGCGATCTTGGCCAGCTTTCT